>CALFJF010000053.1 GCA_937877535.1 uncultured Treponema sp. | reverse complement strand
TTACGGCAACGCATTTGAGCGTTCCGCGGATTGAGTTCAAAACGAGCGTTGCAAGGGCCTCGCCGTCCATGTCCTCGCAGATGATGACGAGCGGCTTTCCAGTCTGAGCGACTTTTTCAAGGAGCGGAAGCAAGTCCTTCATCGTGCTGATTTTTTTGTCGTGAATCAAAACGAATGCGTCTGAGTAGTTGACTTCCATTCGCTCGCGGTCGGTCACGAAATAAGAAGAGATGTAGCCACGGTCGAACTGCATACCTTCCACGGTTTTGACCGTCGTGTCCATGTTCTTTGACTCTTCAACCGTGATTACGCCGTCTTTTCCGACCTTTTCGATTGCGTCCGCCAAGATTTTGCCGATTTCGACATCATTGTTCGCAGAAATCGTCGCGACATGAGTGATGTCCTCGCTTCCTTTGACCGCGCGGCTTTCATTTTTGATTGCCTCAACCGCAACAGCCGTTGCCTTGTCGATTCCGCGCTTGATTTCGATTGGAGTCATGCCCGCAGAAACGCTCTTCAAGCCTTCGCGGACGATTGCATAAGCCAAAACCGTCGCCGTCGTCGTTCCGTCGCCCGCCACATCGTTTGTCTTTGAAGCGACTTCCTTGACGAGCTGCGCGCCCATGTTTTCGTAAGGGTCTTTAAGCTCCACTTCCTTCGCAACGGAAACGCCGTCTTTCGTAATCGTCGGCGCACCGAATTTTTTGTCGAGCATGACCAATCGTCCGCACGGACCGAGCGTCACTTTTACCGCCTGAGCAATCTGCTCCACGCCACTAAGCATCTTTTTTCGAGCTTCTTCATTGAAAATCAACTGTTTAGCCATTTTGTTTTTATCTCCTTATCGACTTGAAATTTCTTGAAACCCGTCATTTTTGAACTTGCTTCAGAATCTCAAATCGCAATTTAATTTTGCATACAATGAACATAATAAAATTTGCAAAAATCGGCAAGAAAAAAAAATGCGATTTGTCAAAATCAAATCCTTCTATTAAGATAAACGGCAAGGGGCATTTATGGAAGAGTTGAACGAACTTGACTCAATGTGCGGCGTGAGCGACGACGAACTTACCCGCCGATTTATCGAAGCCGTGCGGATTTCAAACGAAATCAAGCAAATCAAAGGCAACCCGATTCAGTGCTGGGATGCCGAAAAAAAACTTCCCTATATTCTCTATCCAGACGGGCGACGGGAATATGCCTAAAGAAAAATTCCCCGAAATCATTGTTTTTGCAGGTCCGAACGGAAGCGGAAAGTCAACGATAACGCAATTCGTAAAAGTCATCGAGCCGTATATCAATGCCGATGAAATCAAAAAAGCGACCAACTGCACCGATTTGGAAGCGGCTCAAAAAGCGGAGAAAATGCGGAATCAACTTGTCGAGAAGAAACAGAGTTTTACTTTTGAGACCGTGCTTTCGACCGAGCGGAATCTGAATCTTCTCAAAAAAGCGAAGCAAGCGGGATTTTTTATCCGTTGCGTTTACATTCTCACGAAAGATTCCTCAATCAATGTTCTTCGGGTGAAAGTCCGCCACGAGAACGGCGGGCATAATGTTCCCGAAGAAAAAATCCGCTCGCGATACGAAAAATGCCTTCTGAATCTCCCGCAGCTTGTTGAAGTCTGCGATATTTTTCATCTGTACGACAACACGACGACCCCATTTCGAATCTTCAAAAAACGAAAGGACGAATACTTTGTGTGGGAAAATGAATTTTGGAGCAAGGAAAAAATAGAATCTATGACAAAAACCGAAAACACCCTTTCTTTTGACGAAATGCGAGCCAAATCTTCTGGCGAAAAAATAATCGTGTACACCGACGGCGGCTGCCACGGAAATCCCGGAGTGGGCGGTTGGGCTTGCGTTGTGATTGCCGAGGGCGAGGCTCGTGAGATGAGTGGCGGCGAAAAACTCACCACGAACAATCGCATGGAACTCACGGCGGCTATCAACGCGCTCACGGCGATTTACAACACGGAGCGGCTTCGCTCTTGCCCGATTCAAGTGAACATCGACAGCCAGTATGTCAAAAACGGAATCACGAGCTGGATTTTCAACTGGAAGAAAAACGGCTGGCGCACGGCGGCAAAAAAGCCCGTCTTGAACCAAGAACTCTGGCAAAAGCTCGACTCGCTCAATTCCGCGCTCAATGTCGAATGGAACTGGGTCAAAGGACACGCGGGAATCGAATACAACGAGAGATGCGACCGGCTCTGCCAAATCGAAATGAGTAAATTGGAAAAATCATAATCCACGCCCGCGTTTTTGTTACTCCGTCGCGGCTTTTTTGAGCGAGTACTTTCCGATTGGAAGCCATTTTAGGTCAATCCAGCCGTCTGCGTCGCGAAGCCCGTGGATTTCCGTGCCGTCGGTTCGATAAATCGTAAACGGCTCGTTTGCTCCGAGTGGATTTCCGTCTAAATCTTTGTCTCGATTTTTGATAAAACCGTATACAAAAATCGAGTCGCTCTCCTCGGACGTTTCTCCCGCCGCTTCCACCACAAACGAATATTGGGGAATCACGTATTCGTTGCCTTCGTAAAACGCGGCAGAATCGGTGATTTTCCATTCGGCAAAAAGTTTTCCTTCGGAAACGGTGGCGGGGATTTTTTCGAGAATCGCGCTTCGACCAAACGCTTTCCAACTGACTACAAAAAACGCGGGAGTTTCGTCTGGGATTTTCTCTGAATCAACGGAGGCAAAAAGCGAAACGCTATCTCCCACAAGCACTTTTTCCACTTTTTCACCGCCCGCCGTCCACTCTCCAACGGCAATTCCGCTTTCGTCAAAACGCGCACTTTTGCACCCCCAAAAAAGCAAAAATGCAAAAACAAAAACTGCATTGATTTTTTTCATAAAACGTCCCCTTTTTTATTTTACTTCAACGCGAACGAACGCGCTCATCGAGTTTTCGTCAAAAAACTCATCGAGAATTGTATAGTCTTGAGTCGATTTTGCGTTTTCAAACATTGTTTGCCGAAAAACGCATTTTTCTCCGCCGATTTCCGCTTGATTCAATGCGGATTTTGAGCAATCTTCAATCGCTTTGAACGCAAAAACGGAAGAAAGCGCGCTCATTACGGCGATTCGCACCGCGCTTTTTTTGTCGCGGGCGGTTTGCGCGCCAAAAGCCACAACTCGTTCGCCTATTTGCTCGATTTTCCAAGAAAACCATTCGGGCGCGTTTTCTTTTTTTGCCGATTCGATTTCGTTTTTTTGAGAAAAATCGCGCACTTCCAAAGAAACGCGCTTTCCAAAAAACCGCGCATGCTCTTTTTCGCTTTCAAAATCTGCCCGGTTTTCAAAAACGGAAACAAAAAACGAGCCGTCGGCGTTTATGTTTCCTTTTGAAAAAAATCGAGCGATGGCGTTTTCGCTTTCGCTTTCGCTTGTTCCTTGAAAAATCGACATTACAAAAGAAATACAAAAATTTCCGTCAAAATCCACAAAAAAAGAGCCAAAATCCGACGAGGCAAATCCGTTTTTGAGAGAAAAGCAAATCGAAAAATCGCCTTCTTCCAATTTGTATTCGCCGTCAAAACGCGAAGGCGCAAGCGATTTTTGAGAAATCGGAGAAAGAAAAGCCATTTCTGAAATCTGGACGGTTTGTCCAAATCGAGAAAATGAGCCACTCCAAAAAATGCGCCCGTCCGAAAGCAATTTTCCAAAAACGCTCGGATTCGTTGGAGAAAAAACCGAACCGTCTTTTTTGATTGAAAGAAAATCGTCAGTTTCGGGGATTTTGAACGCGCGATTTTTGACTTTTACGGCAAATCCTTTTGCGTTTTTTGAAGTCAACTGCGAAAAAAACAGTCCGCCCGCGCGATACAGCGTTTCGCTTTGCACGTTTTCCGTCACGCGCTCAAAATCGTAGGAAAAAACTCCGTCCGAAAAATCAAAAACGCCTTTTTGACTTGAAGCGCATGAAACAAAAATCAAAATAAAAATCGAAAAAGCAAAAAAAACGACTTTTTTCATCGGTTTTCCTTTTTCCACAAATCAATAAATTCAATCATGTATTGCTGCACATTTTTGAAATATTTTTTTTGAAAGGCGCACGCTTTTTCTCCAATGTAGCGATAATGCCAACATTCCCAGCGAAATCCTGTAATATCCTCATATTCCTTTGGAAACGAAAGCGACCAACCGTAAAGCGCGGCATTTTCAAAAAGCCATTTTCCCATTTTTGTTTCGGCAAAACTGTCGTCAACCGTTCCAAAATCAACTGCAACGCCAAGTTGGTGCTGACTCGTTCCCGCCCGCGCCGATTCTCGCTCCGCTTCCTTTAAGCCGTCAACTCGAACCCAATAATTAAACAGATTTTCTTGATACTGATACGAGCGATACGTTGAACTGACGAGCAGTTTGATTCCGTCCGCCTTTGCCGCCTTTGCCATTGAACGCAACGCCACTTCCGCCTCTGGACGCAAACTCAAACCTTTTTTGTTCACATCAAAAAGCGCGTTTGACGTAATGGGAATCAAATCTTTTGGAACATAAGACGAGCCAACGTTGTGCTTTTTGTCGATTAAATAAAAAAGGCTTACATCGTCTTTTCTAAAGGATTTTTCTTCGTTCAAGATTTCGTTGAGTTCCAAAAGAAACGAATCTTTGTCTGAAAACGAAAGTTCCTTTTGAGCACGCTCGCTCATTTTTGAAAACACCCTGTCAACTTTTTGACTTTCGGCATTTTGCGAAAAAACAAGCATTGCCGCACAAAACAAGAACGCGAATCCTGCGATTTTTTTCATAATTCCTCCAAAAAAATTCATCAAAGTTGTTTTGAAACTGACCGAGTTTTAGTCTATTTTTGTTTGATTTTCCGCCGAAATTCATAGAATGAAATCGTGCAGAAAATCAGTTTTCATCATATCAGTTTTGATGACATTTGTAATTCTCTCTTGCCAAAAAAACGGCGAAATTGCCATTTCGTCAAACAAAAAGGCGCAAAGCCCCGAACCAAATCTTCCAACGCTTCCCGCGCGTGCAAAAGACCACAGTTGGTACGCTTTTTCAAACGGCGGATTTGTAAAAGCCTCGCTTCCGCAAAACTCGGCGATTCAATCGATGAAGCCGTGGACTGAAAGTGTGCGAATAAGCGCAGGCGCGACGGGGCTTGACGGAAACGGCTACATGCTTGTAAATCACGTGGGCGCACTCATTTTTGAAAAAAAAGAAAATCCAACGATTATAAATGACAAGCAACTTCTTTCAAAATCCACGGCATCGAATCTTATTTTTTCTGGCGGAAATGCGTATTTTACGCTTTCAAAAAACGCGCTTTTTAATCGCGCTGACGATTCTGGCGTTTTTGAGCAAGGCGCAAACGGTTCAAATCGTCCGTACCTTGTGCGGATTTCAACCGAAAGCAAAATGCTCTACCCGTGTATAACATACGGCGACCTCGGAATTGCAAGCGGAGAGGAAATCGCGGGAAGTCGATTTAATGGAAACGAATGGATTTCTGCGATAAAAAGCGAAGAAATCGATGCGGAAACTGGCGAAGACAAAGTGGAATTCCGATTTATTCGCTGGGACAGCCTTCAAGATTTTGCAACGCTTTCTGCGCAAACTCGACCTGGAAAAATTATTTTGGACGAATGTTCCGAGGAAAATTATCTTGAACCAAATCGTCCAAAGGATTTTTCAAAAGCACCAGAACGGCTCAAAAATCTTCTTTCTTCGATTCCCGATTCTTTTGATTATTCCGTTTCGCTCAGGCTTCCAGGCGGCTCTTCTCCAGAATTGTTTTCGCACGGTTCAATGGCTTCTCCCACGGAAGCGCGGGCAATCATCGCAGAAGATTGGATTTGCGCAATTTTTGCCGACGGCACAACGTATTTTTCTGGCGCAATCGGAGAAGGCAAACACACGATAAATGGCGGAAAAACCGTGGCATTCCGTTTGCCGAAACTTCCAAAAAATTATTTTTATACGGATTTTTGCCTTTCCGACAACATTCTTGTAGTCGGCTGGGAAGAAAACGATTTTTACAAAACGGGCAGAAGCGGTTTTTTGACCGTGAATATGGCAGCACTTTTTCGGTAAATCGTTATGCGCGGCGAGTCTTTTTGCTGTAAAATAAAAGCATGAAACGCTTTTTTCTCACGCTCGCCGCGCTTTTTTTGCTCCAACCGCTTTTTTGCGAAGAAGACGACGGTTTTGTTGAGATTGACACGCCTCAAATCAACGCGGAAAATCCAGCAGAAGAAAACGCACCTCAAAACGACGACACACCTCTTTTTGAGCGTCCTTCTCGTTCGTTTTTTATCACGGCAGGACCGCTTTTGCTTTTGAATTTTGGCGACAAAACGGAAAGTGCGCCTTCGCCAATCCTTTATTCGCTTGGATTTGGAGCGGATTTTCGGCAAAACTCAAAAATCCCAATTTGTCTTCGCGCTTCTTTTTTTATGAATTATTACCTTTACGACGGCGAAAACGCGCGACCTGCGGAAATCGAAAACCGAACGGCGACCGTTCTTTCTTTTCTTTTTGACGGAACAACGGGAAAAATTTTTGAGTTTTCGCGCGGAAAAAATTCGCTTTTTGTTTCAGGCGGACTTGGATTTCTTGCAAGAATCGGATTTTTGTCGCGCGGCGTTTCCGAAAGCGACGACGGCGAAAGCGGAGACGCGGGTAGCGACGTTTCAAAAATCAATTCGTGGTTTTACAAAAGCGCGCGGTTTTTGTACCCAGAATTGTGTGTTTCATTTTTGAGAGCCGAGCCTGAGTTACTCGGCGGCGTTCGATTTGGCGTTGAAAGCCGCGTTTACATTCCATTCGGTTCGATTATTTCAGGAAACGCGCTAGACGGCATGATTATCACGCTTTCTCTCAAAGCGAGTTTTTGAAAAACGGCGGTTTCAAAAAATTCAAACCGCCACATTTGGCTCATCTCCACCCAAAACAAAAAAAATAGCCCTCCCCTCTTTTTTGTGTTTTTTGGTAAAATAAAAGCATGAAAACAAAAATCGCTTTCTGTTTTGTGGCATTTTTTCAGATTTTTCTTTTTTCTTGCTCAAAAAATCTCGGATATTCTGCGGTTCTGTGGGGAGACGAAAAAAACGGTCTTTCTGACGGAGAAATCGTAACCGTTTTAGTTCGCTCAAATATAACTCATTCGTACATAATCACGCTTCCAGACCAAAGCGGGAGCGCAGAAATTCCGCTTTGGCAACTTTCAGAACCAGAAAGCAAAGCGCGAGCGCAACAAACGGCGGCGCGGCTTTTAGAATACGCGCACACGTTTGCAAGCGTAAAACTCGACGGGCTTCCGATTCGCGCGGAGGCGGTGAACACGTCAAAGCAAGTCTATCGGCTTCGAGAAAAAGAAATCATCAGGATTTTGTACAAAGGCGAAGGCGTTGCCGTAACAAACGCGCAAGGCGCAATGGAAGGCGAATGGTTTAGAGTTTTGACGCGCGACGGAACGCAAGGTTGGTGCTTTTCTCACAATCTTGAACTCTATCGCTCCGAAGAAGGCGGAAAACGAGAAGAAGAAGCGATACAAACAGACGAGAGAGACGAAGCATTGCTCAAAAATCTGCAAGAAACGCGCTGGTATCCTTTGGAATTTATGGATTTTATCAAAGCAAAACGAATCGACTTAAAGCGCATGGACGAAAAATTCGGATTTTTTTTGGATACAAAAAACTCGGTCGTTTCGATTTTGACGGCGGACGAAAATCTCTCTTGGAAATTTGGCGAAACAAAGGCGAAAAGCGGCGGAAAAATCCTTTTTGAAGGGGCGGCAGTTACGGCGCAACAAAAAGGCTCGGAATTGACAATAACGTACATGGAAAATGGGAAGCCGAAAAACGCGCGGTTTTGCGCGCTCAAAGAAGACATTTCGCTTTTGATTCAAAACGAAAAAAATCGAAGGCAAAAAGAATGGGAACGAATTACAAATAAATCGCGCGTGTTTTCAAGTTCAAATTACGGAACGCTTTCGCTTTCTTTATCTGGAACGTTTGGCTGGAAAAATTTTTCGCCACTCGTTCCAGAAATCGTTTCTCAAAATGCGCGTGGAAGCGGCACGGTCGGAATCGAATATTTCCTTTCGGATTCGCTCAAATCGAGTTACGACGGAATTTTGACGTTTCATTTTACGGGCATGGAAAAAGAAGTCAATTTTTTGTACAAAATCACGGACACGGGGCTGCGTCTTGAAGACGCACACGGCTCGGTCATAAAAAACAACGTCGTCATTTCCCGTGCGCAATCTCCGCTCGTGATTTTCTTTACTGCAAAAACGTAATGCCACTTTTTTTAGAAATATGGTATATTAAAAAATGGAGAGGGGCGAGGCTTTTTATGAGAAATGTATTTTTCATTTTTGCTTTTCTCTTTTTATTTTTTACGTTTTCTTGCTCTATGATTTCTTCGCAAGACGAAACGGAAGGCGAAATAAGCGCGACAGTTCTCGCTCCAGAAGGAGAAGGCGACATTTCGTACACGCTTTTAGACGAAACGGAAACGACTTTGTGCCGCACGATTGGCGATATAAAAACGGTTCGCGTGGAATTTATAAAAGACCGCGGAAACGTTACAGCGGTTGACACAGATCTTGGCGGCACGGTTTCTTCAGAAAAAATCCACGAAGGACATTATTGTGTATGGGCGGGCGCGTATGACAAAGCGGGAACGCTTGTTGCGCAAAGCGAAAGTCAAGAGTTCGTCAATCTAAAAGGCGGAAACGCCGAATCAAAAACGCTGCAACTTGTGTGGAGCGCAGAAAGTGCTGGTTCTCTTTTAGCCGTGCGATTTTTTGATTTGACTTCAAACTCGCTCATCGGAGAAACGAGCGTTAGTAAAGGCGAACGGCTTTCAAAATCAAACATTCCGCACAAAAATGGATTTCTTTTTTCAGATTGGTACAAAGATTCCTCGCTCACGCAAGCGTTTTTTGACGGAAGCGAGGATTCTTTGGAGTCGATTTTGTACAGTATAACGCTTTGGGGCAAAGCGGAAATCGAAGAAGTCGCGCAAACGTACACGGTTTCGTTTGAATCAAACGGCGGAAGCGCGGTTTCTGCTCAAACGGTTTCCGACGGCGACTTCGCCAAAAAGCCCGCCGACCCAGAAAAAGACGGAAAAGCGTTTTCTGGCTGGTTTACCAGTCTTGACGGCGGAGAAACGCTTTTTCAAACGGAGTTCGATTTTTCAACGCCGATTACAAGCGACATCACGCTCTACGCAAAATGGAGCGAAACGGTTTTGTACGTTTCAGAAAACGGAAGCGATGAAAACAGCGGTTTTTCAGAATTGGAGGCGGTCAAAACGCTTTCAAAGGCGGCATCGCTTGTAGACGAATATTCAAAAACCTTTGGAGAAGATGCCGCTTGGAAGATTTACATAATCGGAAACATTGCCGAATGTGCCAAAATCGAATCGACAAAAGCAAAAAGCATTGCACTTCAAGGGAAAACGGGTACAAACACGGACAGCCTTGACGGCGAGAAAAACGGCACAACGCTTTCAATAAAAACTGCCGTTCCAATCAAAATCACAAAACTCAAAATCACAAACGGAAAAGCAAGCGGAAATGGCGGTGGTATTTCTGTTGTGAGCGGAAATCTCACGCTCGCTTCTGGCGTTTTACTCTGCGGAAACGAAAGTGCGCAAAACGGTGGTGGCGTGTGGAACAGTGCTTCCACGCTCACGATTGACGGAGCGGTCATCAGCGGAAATACGGCAAATCAGCACGGTGGCGGAATCTACAACTGCTCGGACGCAACGCTGGTGTTTATCAGCGGCGCAATCACGAGAAACGAAGCGGCAAAATACGGTGGCGGTGTGTATAATGCGAATGCATTTACGATGAGCGGCGGCACGATTCGCGAAAACAAAGCAAGTGAAGGCGCGGGCGTAAACACGGCAGGCGACGCAAACGGCACATTCTCCATGAGCGGTGGCTCAATCAGTAACAACACGGCGACCGAAAAAGGCGGCGGCATCTACAGCGCGGGCACGCTCACCATTACCGACAGCACGATAAGCGGAAACAAAGCGAAAAACGGCGCGGGCATATATATCGCGGGCGGAAACACCACCTTTAAGGCAGGCGATGAAAACGACGCGGCAAAATACGTGAAGATTCAGAACAATACGGCAACCAAAAACGGCGGCGGTATCTTTGTGGCAGGTAGTTACGGCGGCGTTTCCCTTGACTACGTGACCATAACAGGAAACAAAGCGGTAGACGGCGCAGGTGTGTACGACGCAGATATAGTGCGCTTGCAAAATCCCGCGACAATAAGCGGAAACACAGCGAGCGGAAATGGCGGTGGCGTGTATCAGACGGACGGCGCAAAACTGGACGCATATAATACGACGGTGACTGTCAGCGGGAACACGGCGACAAAAGACGGCGGCGGCGTGTACTTTGCAAACGCAAACGGCGACTTTACGGCAACGGTAAACTCCAACACGGCGGCAAACGGTGGCGGTATCTACCTTGCGGCGGGAAGCCTTTCCTTTGGCTACGGCATGACGATTGCGGAAAACACAGCGAGCGCAAGCGGCGGCGGCATCTACAGCGCGGGAACGCTCACGATTGCAGACGGCAACACAATACGCGAAAACACGGCAAGCACTGGCGGTGGCGTGTCTGTGGCAAGCGGTACGCTCAAAATGAGTGGCGGCACAATCAGCGCGAACGAGGCGACAAACGGCGGCGGCGTGTACTTTAAAAATGACAGCAGTGGTTCATTTACCATGAGCGGCTCGGCTTCTGTCGCAAGTAACAACGATGTCTATCTTGATACGGGAAAAACAATTACCGTGGGCGGCGCATTTGACGCAAGCGTAACAACGCCCGTGGCAACAATTACGCCAAGTTCATACACGGCAGGAACGCAAGTGCTTAGTGGCTCGGCGGATTTGCTTTCAAGCGAGCACGGCAAATTCTCCGTGACTCCCGAAACAAACGGAAACGCATGGGCAATCGACAGCGCGGGCAAACTCCAGAACAAGATAACGCTTTCCGCGTTGGATTCTGCGAACATCACTGACCCGTCAGTTCTGTATGTCATAACAGGCGCGACCGGGCAGAACAACAGCCAAATTGACATCAACAATGGCGTGACGACAAGTGCGGATTCCACCTATTACATCACGCTCGACAATGTGAAGCGGACGGCAGGGGAATGGGCAAGCGGACTGTTCATATACAACATGAATCCCGGAACGACGCTCACCGTTTACATCACGCTTGTCGGAGAGAATTCGATTATAGCCGGAAAAAATCACGGCGGACTGCAAGTAAAAGCCGTTTCGGGTGCGACTGTCAATGTCATCTTTATGACGACAACGGGAGGCTCGCTTTTCCTCGATTCACAGGCAAAAACTGACATCGTGAAAGAAAGCGACGGAACGGTTATATTCAGCGTCGAAAGCGGCTCATATTTCTCTGGCACGAGCGGAGGAAGTGCCTACACGGACGCAAGCACATTCTTTACGGCGGCGCAAAATTCCACAAGCGGAAGCACATTCTCGCTCACGACCACGCCTTAACTAGCGACATAAAACGCAAATCTGGCGGAGTGGGGCGGATTTAGGGCGAGTGGGCGGAACGCTTTCTGAAAGCCCGGCGGCAACAATCACACCGCAATTCTACACAGCGGGAACGCAAGTGCTTAGTGGCACGGCGGACTTGCTTGCAAGCGAGCACGATAAGTTTGCCGTAACAAACGATGCAGACGGCAATAGGTGGGTGATCGACAGTGAGGGACGTTTGCAAGTGGGAAACGGCTTTACGGTTACATTCAACGCAAACACGGGAACTGCGGTCGCCTCCCAAACCGTGCAGGAAGGCTTTGCGGCAACGAAACCGACCGCCCCCACCAAAGACGGCTATGTCTTCGACGGCTGGGCGACAAGCCTTAACGCAAGCAAGGTGTATGGGGGCGAAACATACGACTTTACAACTGCGGTAACGGCAGACATCACGCTCTACGCACGGTGGAAAAAGACAATCGAACTCGTTAAAGACCTCATGGGGGCAACGAGCCAGGCGACGAGCGTAATTGTTTACTACGGCAGCACCTACGAATCCCTGTGCGGCGTAATTCCCACAATAACAACGGGCAGCTGGGCTACTTTCGCCGCCGGTAAAAATGACGATGTGCATTAGCGGTTGGTTTCAGTCCGCCCCAACGCTTCCCGCAGATTTTCGCGGATGCTCTGGCGATTGGAATGGAAGGCAAGGAAAAAGTGCCGTTTTTCCTGCAATTCTTCGTTCTTTTTCTGAATGAGCGCCTTAAGGTTTTCCCAGCGCACATCGCGGTGCTGTTCGGCGGCAAAGGCACGGAGTTTTGCGGACACATTGAAGGTGTAGCCCACATCCACCGCAAACACGCCGTAGAAAAATCCCACCACCAGACAGAACGCCAGATGATTGGTGAACCAGTAGAGCCAAGTCAAAATGCGCGGATGAATCAGAAAATAGTAGAGCGCGCTCAAAATCACCCAGTAAAGCGAATACTGCGGACAGACCAGCCCGCCGATGTTCCCCCAGCACGCGCTGTAATCCCACAGTTTGATGTGCATGCCCTTAATAAATATCAGCCCCGCAATGTATTCCACCACCGTAATGCACACCGCCATCAGCACAAACAGGAGCAGCTGCCGCAGCCATGCTTCCCGCACGAACGACACATCAATAAACGACAGCACGAACAGAATACAGAGTGAAAGTCCGTACAGCGGCAGATACGGCCCGGTCAAAAACCCCGGATTGAGCCACTTGCGCTCAGGATTGTTCTTGGAGAAAAACCTGCGCCACACCAGTTCAATGCACCAGCCGATAAGACTCCCCACAAAAAAGAGAAAGGTCAAGACAAGAAAAAGTTCCATACCGCGAGTATAGCAGATGGCGCGGCGAGGGGGAATAGGCGGAGATGAGGGTGAAAAAGTGCGGAAAATAAGGTGCTGCGGAAAAAAGAAGGCTCTTGACTAGCATCTCTTGACGAAAGATGGTGTAAGTCTATGAAATACAAGAGATTAAGCAGTCAAAAATTCAATAAAATTTTACGATGCTTCTGCACCGACATTACGGCGACCGCCTGCGCCGAAATCGTGGGCGTGAACCGAAACACGGTGAACAGCTGGTACAACGATTTCCGCCATAAAATCATGCTCCGGGTTCTTGAGGAGACCAGGACAGAGAGCGGCGAGTTCGAGGTTGATGAATCTTATTTTGGCGCTCATCGGGTTCGTGGAAAACGCGGTCGCGGGGCGGCGGGAAAAACGCCTGTCTTCGGGCTTTTGAAACGCGGCGGAAAAGTCATCGTCCGCATCGTTCCAGACTGCTCAAAGGAGAGCTTAATGCCTATAATACTCTTGCCTTGTGCTAGAAGGCTCGACGATTCATTCTGACGGCTGGGCGGCTTACGACGGCTTGATTCTCAACGGCTACGACCATTATCGGGTTTTTCATAGTGAAAACGAGTTCGCCCGCGGAAAATGCCATGTGAACGGAATCGAGAATTTCTGGAGTTTTGCAAAACGCCGCCTCGCCAAGTTCAACGGTTGTGATTCCGACAAATTTGTGATACATTTGATGGAGTGCGAGTGGCGGTACAACCACCGCAATGAAGATTTATACAAGGAGCTGGCTAAAATTCTGAAAAGATACTAGTCAAGAGCCTTTTCTTTTTTGTCGAGTGCCGTGCATACTGCAAGAACAAACGATGCAACCGTAACAATTGCCGTCACAACCGCACAAAGAAGCATTACGCTTTCGTATCCTGTCATAGCAGGCCTCCTCGTTCTAA
>CALFJF010000052.1 GCA_937877535.1 uncultured Treponema sp. | reverse complement strand
GTTACAGAAAGTATGCTGGGAGCGGTGGTCCGGTAGACCGAAGGTCGTATCGAAATCACCGCATAGTAAGAAAATGCTGGTTTCGACAGGCTCAACCACCGTATATTGATTACAGGTCAACATACATTTTGTAACATCTCCAAGATTTGATTTTTACAACGGGCGATTTTTTACGTACAATCAACGTGTTGGCATTTTTTAAGAATTTTTTTTAGAGGGAACAGCACGAAAAACATGGAACAAAATAAATCAAAAAGCCTTGCGCTTATGAAAGCGCAACTTCGCGACATGACGCTAAATCCAGAAAAATACGAAGTCGCTCTTAGTTCGGGATTTGTGGTAGCAGGATTTGGAGGAAACTTAAACGGAATCCACGTTCCAGAAACGCTTTTGAGCGGCAAAATTCCGCCTGACTCTTCGCCAAAACAAGCCCTGGAGGAAGTGGTGGCATTTATGAAAAAAGCAATCGCGCAAGCGGAAGCCGAGCAACGCACAAAAATCAGCGACTAATTCGCCATTTTGAAAACGGTTACGCAAGAACGAACTCGTCTTCTTCGGCTTGTTTTTTTGCCCGCTCGATTTCCTCTTTTGAAAGCGTGTTTGCTCTTCGGATTTCTGCGGCAACGCTTCGGTTCGTCTTTAGGTCAAGCCCCGCCACTTGAATGATGCCGTTTTCGTCAGCGCGAAACGTAACTCGCACGCGGTCTTCTTTTGAATGATTCCCGTCGAGCGGAAGAATCGCGTTTCCGAGTTCCGCGCAAAATGACGGATTGTCCGACTCGCCTTCAAGCACAACGAGCGAAACTTCTGGAAGTCCGTCGCGTCCAATCGGAAAATCGCGCACAAACTCGCACGGATACGTTCCGTTTTTTTTGAGCATTTTGAACGCCCACGGTTGCCCCGTTTTTGCGTTCCGAAGTTTCAAGCAAATCGAACTCGGAAGCACGCTCGTTGCCGACACAATTCGTGTTTGCGTTCGCTCGCCGTTTTGCTCGCTTGAGGCAACGCTTTCTGCAATCGCGCTCCCGCCTTCCGCCGATTCGTAATTCGGTTTTTTTGCAAGCGAAGAAACAACCGCGCTCCGCCCTTCCCGCTCGCACAATTTTGTGTACGCACGAATCGCCGCGCCTTCGCTGACGCACGTTTTTGGATTTACCACGTTGAACGCCACGTCTTTTCCGCTCCATTCTCGAAGCGCATCTTGAACAGACGGGCAGTTGCTCATGCTTCCAACCATCAAAATCGTGTCGATGTTGCTCCAAGAAATCGAGGCTTCAGAAAGCAGTTTTTGGCAATACGAGCGAAGTCGGTCGGTCAGTTGCTGCGTGATTTCTGCGTATTTTTGGCGAGTTATTCGCTCTTCAAGCCGCTGCCCGCCATACTCAAGCGAAATCGTTGTTTCTTGAGCATTTGAAAGTTCCTTTTTTGCCCTTTCCACGTCGAGTTTCAATTTTCCATACGCACGCTCTTGCTCTGGTCCCGTTGCAAATGCCAAATCGAAGTGGAACTTTTGGTCAAATCGGCTAATCACATAATCGAGCAAAAAAGCGTCCCAATCCGCGCCGCCGAGTTTTGGGTCGCCACCACAACGCTCTGTTTCAATGCTAATTCCACCATTTTGGTCGTTTTTTAATTCAAGAATCGTAATGTCAAACGTGCCACCGCCCAAATCAAACACAAAGACGCGCCCGCTTTTTCCGTCAAAAACCGTGCTGTACGAAAGCGCGGCAGCCGTTGGCTCTGGAATCACCTCGATTACATTAAGACCAGCCAACTCGCCTGCAAGACGAGTCGCCTCTTTTTCGTTTTGCCCAAAATACCCTGGACATGTAATCACCGCATCCCGCACATCTTGCCCAAGTTCTTTTTCAACGTCGCGCCTTAGTTGCAAAAGGATTTTTGAAGAAATTTCCTCTGGAGAAAAAACTCGTCCCCAAAACGAATACGGGTGAAATTCGCGGTCAGTTTTGTCGTAGCGAACTTCCTCTTTTTTGCGTCCCATTTCGCGTTTTACAAGCGTTACGAGCCGTCCGTCGCCGTCGGAAGAACGAGATTTTGCCCGCTTTCCAACGATAAACGTGTTCGGCTCTGGCGAAAACCAAACCGCGCTCGGCGTAATGTACTCTCCGTCGGAATTTTTGATTACGGTCGTTCGTCCGTTTTCGTCGATTGCCGTAACCGAACAATTCGTCGTTCCAAGGTCGATTCCCAAAACGTATTTCATTCGTCTATTTTCCTTTTTGCGATTTATTTTAAAAGCGAAATCGCGCGCTCGATTAACTTTTCTTGCCGCTCCCGCTCCGAACTCAACGGCGCGCCCACGTCTTTTGCAAAATCTGAAAGTTGCTCGGCGGAAAGCGAAGAAAGCGCGGCTTTGAGCGAAACAACCTGCGAAAGCGCGTTCACTTGCCCGCGGTCAAGGGCTGAAAGCGTGGAACCGAATTTTTCGCGATGAGCCGCCACCCGCTGCTCCTCCGTCCAATAATCCAAAAGAATCGCACGAACGTTTTTGTCGATTCTTGAAAGTTCCGCGTCGGAAACGCCGCTATCGGCTCGCGAAACTTCAAAAACGCCAGAACTCACGCTTTCTTTTGCGTATTTTTTGAGCATATCGAATTTTTGGAGCGCGTTCATGCTCAAATACAAATAATCTTTGAAATACACAACAGAACCGAGCGTAAATTCGTTCGGAATTTCCCTGCCGTCCACTTCCGAATCCCCATCGCGCAAAGCCTCTCCGAGCGGGTCGATTCTATTTCCAGAAATCGTTGGATTTAACAAAATGCGCTTTTCGGCAAGATAAGAACCTGCATTTTGCGTGTGAAACGATTTTTGAGTGAGTTGTTCGCTTCTTTCGCGCATTTTTCCAACGCTCTCCGACGCATAACGCGCAAACGAATCCGCGTTTTCTTCAATCACGCCAAACCCTTCGCGACATTTTTGCTCAATGCACGAATCCACAAAATGCACAAATCCTGTGGGGTCTTTGCTGATTCCTTGCAAATCGCGGTTTTCCGTCCAAGATTTGAAAACATCGCGGGCAACTTCTTCAATCGCGCCTTTTTTTGCAGAACCAAAATTTCGACTTTTGATTCGCTCCAAAAGCGCGGAATATTCCGACTGATTTTGCTCCGAAATGATGTAATAGTACTCTGGAACGCTTTTGAGAAAGCCCATTTTTTTCTGAACTTGCTCCTTTTTTTCAGAAAGCGCGACTTTCATAATCGACAAATCGGAAATCAAAGCGTCGCAATCGCGGACGGGCGAAGAATCGTGCCACCAATCAAGAATCGCGCGAGCAAGTCCGAGCCGAATTTTGTGCGAGAAAAATTCTTCCACGGGAAGCGAAAGAATCGCGCTTTCAATAAGTCTTCGGCGAAGTGGCACAAAAATCGGGATTTTGTAAAGCAGTGAATTTTGCAATTTTTCAACGCGCTGGGCAACTTCGTCGTAATCGCGCTCAAGAGAAACTGCGTCCGTGTTTTTTGAAAACTCTTCAAGACTTTTTTCCCACGCTTCAAATTTATCGCGGAGCAATGTTACAAATGAAATGTACGCGCTGATATTTCCCGTAAATCGGTCAATTCTAAAAAGATTCGTAAAGCCTTCGTTCAACACAAAAAGAAAATTGTCCATTTCAGTGCGCACAAACTCTGCGATTTTGGGAGCGAGTTCCACAATGTGCGAGTCGATTCTGGACTTACATTCTTGAATGTAGTCGCTAAAATCGCTCTCGCTTTTTCTGACATACGGCGAGAGCACGCCTTGAAGCGACGTTCGGTTTCGATTTACAAAAAGAGTTTCCGCCCTGTCGAGCGGAAAAGCCGAATCGAGCGGAACGTCGAGCATTTCAAAGAATTTTCGCTCAAAATATTCGATGTCCGTTCCACGAAGCGTGTCGGAAAGCAAAAAATCCGTCACTTTGTCTTCGAGCGTGTACGTCAAAAAATATCGCTGCAAATCGGAAAGCCGCGAAATCTGAATCATCGAAAACGTGCAAAGACAAAATCCGTCCGACTCCTGCCTTTTTGCCTGAATCGAAGACGCAAGCCGTTCATACGAATCCGAAAGATAAAACAGTTCGTAGAAAATGCGCTCCGCAAAAACCTGACTTGTTTCGTTCATCACGGAATGAATGCCGCCGGGCGTAACAACAACGTAATTTCTGTCAAACGGTCCATTTGGAGAATCGACGGGCGCAAACGGTCGCCCGTTTGCGTCAGGATACGGCGGCTGGTAGAGATTTGCGCGGTCGGTTTCGTCGAGTTTTTTGAAAAATCCCAAAATGCGCGCCATCGACTCCGAAGAACAAGAAACGCTCGCGCCCAATTCGTCCGAAAACGTAAAAAATCCCAACACGTCCCGTTTTTTGAGTGTTCCCGTTTGCTCTATTACCCAGGGAAGGTATGCGTAATCGATGGCGAACGTTGCCGTTCCCGCGTCAAAAAGGTCGCCCACAAAAATGTAACTGAATTTTCCAGAAAATTTTCTGGCTTGCGCATCTTTGACGCGCTCCGTAATTTTTTGCGAAAGTTCCTGAAAGCGAAACGCCCCCGAATGTGTGTCAAACGTTAAATCGTAAACGGAAACTTTTTCCGCGCTTCCCGCAGGAAGCCTGTGCCGACGTTCCGAAATGAGATTTTTGAAAAGCCCCACCGTTCTTGTGCCAAACTCGCCAAGTCCAATGAGGATAACTTCTCGCTCGCCATTTGCCGTTCCAAAAGTCATTTATTACACGCCCCAATCAATCTCTTTATTTTCTTCAATGAGCGGCGTTCCGCACAATTCCTCGGACGTTTCGCTCAAAAGTTCAAGGTCGTCAACGCTAAATCCGTTTGGAAGGTCGTTTGAAAAATCGTCAAACGACTTTTTGAGCCTTGCCGCAACTCGCTCCATGAGATTTCCTTTGTCGGTTTTTACCGCATTTCTGAAAAACTCCATTTCGCTTGTAATTTGACGAACCATCGCTTGGTCGTCCGCCTTTGTTGACTGAAATCGCTCAAGAACTTCGGAAATATCGCGCCCAAGATGCAAACTCGGTTTGTCGTGCCGCCCTGCTTGAATGTCGCGCTGCGTTACAAAATCCACGGAAAGCGACTGCACAAAAAGCCGCCCCATTGCAAGCGCAAAAACGAGTTCTTTTCTAAACGGACGAGTCATTTTTTCTGGGTCTTCGCTGCGCTCCGTGATGTCGTCAAAAACGACTTTTCCAAAAGCGTGAAGTTCGTCGAGGGCAAGATGCGCACGGCGTTGCTCGTAAATCGGTTTGCAAATAGACGTTGCCGTAGAAACCGCGTGAAGCGGGAATCCTGCCACCGTTGCCACAATATTCACTTCCGCCTTTTCTTCCGTTGGAACGATTACAAGATTTCTGGGCGGATTGTTGTCCAAAATGCACTTTTTGAGACAATTCGGATAGCACGGACACGCTTTGTCGCCTTTGAATTGTTCTGGGTTGTCATCAATGGGGCAACTTTTTTTTTCGCTTCCCGCGCCGTTGATTCCTCGGCATGGACAAGATTCGTAAGAAACGCCGCCCATTTTGTCTGGAATCGTAATCGCAAAAAAAGTCGAACTGTCAAGCGAAAGATTTACGCGAGCGAGTTCCCCGCCGTCAAGTTTCAAATAAACGCGGGCGTTGCTGTAATAATTTCCATTCAAAAGAAGATTCAATTTTTCTGGATTTTTGAGCAATTTGTCAGCAATATTCACGCGATTTACAGGCTCAAAGAAATATTCTTCCGTAATGCGAAGAATCGCGAGTTTCATTTGCTCTTTTGAAAGCGTACCAAGATTTGAATAATCTTCGCCAAAAGCGTGTTCGCGGTCTTTGAGTTTTTTGGACAAATCCTCAAAAATAAAATTCTCGCCTTTTTCAGAAAGAAGCCTGTCATACGTTCCGTCAACGTCCTCTTTGTAATCAAAAAGAACGTCGCACTGATAATTTGACTCATAATTTTTGTTTCCGAGCAAATACGTTCTTGCGTCTTCCGCAAGCGACTTAAACTCGTTTACGCCACGTTGAAGCGAAAGCCTTGATTTTGAAAGTTCGGCGATAAGTCCGTCGTAGCGAAGAACGTTGTTATCTTCCCGAATGCCTGTCAAAAGTTGCCTTGCCCAAAGCGAAACAAGAACCGTCCGCTTTGCATTCAAAAAATCTATGCAAGAAGCGGTTGCGTTTTCAAGCCGCTCTCTGATTTTTCCTTTTGTTGACAAAAAACCGTCCACCGCAGAATCAAGGTCGTCAAGCGCGTTTTTGAAATCCGATTCGTAATTTGAAACTGTCGCCGCCGCGCTTTCCTCGTCGCGCCTAAATTGCTCCGCCGCCGCCGTAAAAATCGTTTCGAGTTTTTCCGTAAATTTTAGAGTGCGAACGAGCGACCCGCGAACGCGCCGCGCTTCTCCGTCCGACGTGCGATTCGATTCGTCTTTTCGTTGCGCAAGGTCAACGAGTTCCGAAATGCGATTTTTATAATCGACAAGAAATTTTTCGCGCAAATTTCGCGCCGTAACGGAATTTTGCTTTTTGAATTCGCTGACGATTTTTTCCATCGCATCTTTCCACTCGCGCACTTTTTGCACAATTTCGCGTTTGTCCGTGGATTCACATTCATCAAGAAGTTCGTCGCGCTTTGAATCAAGAAACGAAGAAAAATCTTCGGGCGTTCCGTCAAGCGTACGAAATTTATTGAACTCGCCCAAAAGTGCGCCATTTTCTGGATTAAAAGCCGTATCGTCAAGAAATCTAAAAACAAGATTTTCGATTTCTTGCGGATTATACGAATCGTCGAGGATTTTTTCAAAATAAGAACTGGCAAGGCGATACGCGCAAATCTGACAAACCATGCGCCGCGGAAACATCAAACTGAACGTTCCCATTGAACGATAATTGTTTGGTTTGTTCAAAAGTTCTTGATTGTACGAAACATCAAGTTGTTTTCTGACGTTGTTGTCTAGGTCTGTCCATCGCTTCGCCACCTCGTGTCCCGTCAAAAGGTAAATAAAGCGAGCGACCATTTCGCTAAAGGATTTTTGCGAATTGAGCGAAAATCCCGCGTCGTTCGTTTTGTCAAAAAGGAACGGAAAATCAAACGGGGGGCGTTCTGAAGATTTTGAATAATTCCATTGCCCCATTCCGATATTTTTGTACGCTGGAAAAAATCTTCGATGAACGTTTGCATGATTCATCGGATTCATAAAATGGTCGAGTTCCAAAAGCGAAGCGTAGCAGTTTGGTTTTACCTGTGCATCCCCCTCGATTCCTTCAAAAATCGAAGAGAGCGCGAGAAGTCCGTAAATGTAGACGTTTCTGTTCAACGACGAAGCAATAAATCGCACAAGATATGCGACGTCCAAAAAAATTCCCGAACACGTTCCGCCACAAACAGAACCGCAAATAAACACGTTTGTATATGACGAAAGATTGCTCGAACCGATTGCCGCCCGCCTTGACGTTTCATTGTCAACGGGAGAGCGAAGCGCGTTTTCAATGCGAGAACGAACGGCTTCCGCGTTCCATGCAAAAGAAAATCGTCCAATCGGCTTTCTTTGCCCCGCGCCCGTTTCGAGTTCCGACGGCGTAAGATAATGCCGCAGTTTTTCTGGAAACCAAGACGCAATGTCGGGAAAATCCTTTAAGTCTGGAACGATATTAAAATCCGCGTGGAGAGAACAGATTTCTTTTTCACGTCCCAGATTCAACTCGTTCTTTCCAATCGTCTGAATCGACGACGACGTTTCGTCAATTACAATAGACGTGTCAATGCTCAAAAGTTTTAGAAGCGGATAATCTGCCATTCCGTTTGGAGAATTCTCTGCAATCATTTTTTTGAGTGCAAGAAGCACGCCTTTTCCAGTCCCGCCAAGCCCAATTACAACTGTGGGCTGAAACAATTTTGCCATAGTTCCCCCGTTTTATTTCAATTTATTTATGTTATCAAAAATGTCGCGTCTAAATTCAAAAAGCCTTGCGCGTTCTTTTTTCTCGTCGTCTTTTTTTTCTTCGCGAAGAAGAACCATCGCCCAAAAAACGAGAACGTACACCAAAAGCGCGCACAGCGCAGAAATAAAAATCACAATGCTCACGATTTTTTTTACAAACGCGCCGACCGCCGTGCCGATTGCCGCCGCCCCCAAGCCTGCCACATTTGTGCCCACAATCGAAGAAAAATCCGCCGATTCCGAAAGCGGACGAAAGATTTTTGAAAAAATCGGATTTTTAACCGTTTGCGTTCGCGCAGATTGCGCAATCGGCTCAAACAGATTTTCTGCCGTCCGCACAATTTCCTCGTCTTTTACGTTCGGCAAAACGTCTTCAAGGACATTTTTTGATTTTTGCTGCACGTCATCAAACACTTCGCGCTTGACTTTAAACAGTTTTAACGCGCTGTCAACGCTTTCCGAAAGCGTTTTTCCTTTGATTTTTGACGCAAACGAAACCGCTTTTTCTTTTGCGTCCAAGATTTCAGGCGTTTTTGGAATTCCGCGATTTTCCAGCAAAGAATCCATAACGCCACCAACAAAATCCGACCGATTTGCGTCCAGTTGTCCTTGCGCGTTTTCAATCACTCGATTCGGAATTTCCTCCGCGAGTTTTGAAAAATTGCCCGCTTCTCCAAAAATCAAAAGCGGCGCAAACAAAAGCGAAGCGGCTGCCACAAATGCACTCAAAAATCCCCAAAAAAGCGCGTTTGACCGCGATTCAAAACGCGAAACGTTTTTCAAAAAGCGGTAGCCAAAAAACGACACCAACGCAAAAAAAAGCACAACCGCTCCCCACAACAAAATGCCAAAAAGAAAACCGTCCAATCCAAACATTTTTTCTCCTTTTTACTTTCTTTTTTGCCTGAATTTTATGCCAACCGAATTTCCGTCGCGAGAATTTATTTTTATTGTGCTTCCCAATTTGTACGGAGAGAGATTTTGACCTTGCGAAACGGACGCGGAATCTTTTACAACGATTTTCCAGGACGATGAGCCAGTCCGCTCAAGCGTCAACACGACTGGCGCGAAATTGCCTTCAAGCCGAAAATCAACGCTCGGTTTAGAACCCGCATCCGCTTTTTTTCCAACGCGCATCAAAACCGCCCTCCCCTTTGAGCTTTTTCCCACGATTTCAAGTTGCACTTTTACCGCAGCCCGCGCCTTAAAAAATCGAAAAAGCAAAATCGCCAAAATGAGCGCGAGGACAATCGCAACGGGAAGCGCGATTTTTTCAAACAAAATCTGTGAGGGAGATTTAAATTCCACAAAAAACGATTTTTCCGAAATATCGCCCGCTTCTCCACCCGTTGATTCAATGGAAAAAGAAAGTTTCAGCCGTCCGCGACCAAGATTGTTTGGAAAATCCGCAAAAGCCTCGGTTTTTCGATTTTCGCCCGCCTTTAATTCAATATTTCCCGCTTCGGGTTTGAGCGCGATTTTTGAAACCTCGCCCGTTTTTTCGTTTTGGAAAATCGCTTCCGCGCCATTTATTTTGAGAACCACGTTCGTTCGAGAAAACGAATTGTTCATCGACCAAGAAATCGAGCGGGAATTCGTTGAAACAACAGTCGATTTTCCGTCTTCGCGCAACGCGCTTCCACCAAAACGAAAATCCTTAAAATCAACTCCGCCTTTGTCGCGCGGTTTTGGGTCTGGAATCGACGAAAGCCATATGTCAAAAAGCGCACCGAATTGCTCCATGTCAGAAAGCGTCTGATACCGCTCTGGAAACGCCCCCGCTCCCTGCGCGATTTTTTTGATATGCTCAAGCGGAACGCCCTCGTTTTCGATTCCTAAAAACCACCAGTTTGAATACGAGTTCAAAAGTGGCGAAGTTCTGGGATTTTCAAAAATTTCTTCTGGCGTTTTTTGCAAAACGGTTTCTTTGGAATTGGGACTTTGATAAATCTCGCCGTCAGTGATAAAAAGCACGAGCGGTTCGCACATTTCGCCCGTGCTTTCGCTATCAATCATCGAGATAAAATCGAACGTTTTTTGCATTGCCGCACCAATGTCGGTGTTCAAATTCGTTTTGTTTTTTATGCCAAGTTTTGAAAGATACTCAAGGATTTTTTCTTTGTCGCGGCTGTATCGAATGCCAAACGAATCCGCTGAATCAACGGTGCTTTTATCTCCGAGCGGAATCACAACGCAATAATCGCCAGAGCGAAGCCGCTTTTCCACAATTTCGTCAGAAATGCCTTTGATAATCGCGCCGAGTTGATTTTTTATGCTTTGCGAAACGTCAATCACCAAAACGATTATTCGCCCTTGTTCCGCCGCCATCGCGTCAGAATCTTGCGCGAATGACTTTTCGCTCAAAAAAAATAAGACAAAAAAAGAAATCAAAAAAAATCGTTTTGAAAAATGAAAAAAGCGCATTTTTATTTCCTTACAAAATTATTGCTTAAACAAATCCCGCCTTTTTTCTGAAGCCGAATCTGGAAGAATTTTCAAAATCATAATCGAAAAAAACGCCGTAAGCGCAAAAATCACGCCGCCAAGAACCAAAAGCACGATTTTGACTGGCAATCTAAAAAAAATGCTGATTGCGCCAAAAATCGCTGGAAAGAAAAACGCAAGGGCAATCAAAAATTTGTAAAACGAACAAAAATAGTCGTCATTTGGCAAAAAAATGCGCATGACTTTTGAAAAAAACAAAAATCCAAACAAAGACGCAAGCAGACTGAGAAAAATTTGAAAAACAAGCACAAAAATCGCTTTTCCAACGAGCGGAGTACTGGCAGAAATGGATTCCGCGCAAACGAGCCGTACCACGTCCGACATGGAAAATCCAGAAAACGGCGAAATCGAAAAAAATCCAAAACGCGAAAGCAGCATAATCGGAGAAATGTACACAAAAAATGCCGCACCAAGCAATAAAGCAATAAAAAGCGCGAGCAAAACCGACGAAATCAAATTTTTCATACAGAAATTATAGAAAAAAAAATTCTTTTTGTCATTCGCTCAAAAAAAGTGTCCCGCGTTTTACTCGTTCCACCACATCAAAAATTTCGTCCACAAATTTGTTTTGAGTTCTGTGATTTTCGCCTCTTTTTCGGAATTGAGAACGAGATTTTTGTCTTTGTTGCTTTTGATTTTGCATTTTTGAAGCGTAAGCCTCCCGTTTTCAGAACTCGAAACGCCAACATTGAGATTTTTGTTGATTGTGCAGTTTTCAAGCGTAGCCGAAGCGTCGGCTGTTACAAAAAAACCAGTGTCGTCATTTTTGCTAAACGAACAATCGGTTGAATTAAAAGACGACGAGTCCGAGGCGGCGCCGCCGACGTTTTTGTTTTTTTCGACCGTGCAATTTTTTGCATGAATCACGCTCGACTCAAAAGACACAATTCCGTTTTTATTTCCTGAAACGGTCGCTTTTGAAATCGTGATTTCCGACAAACCGTAAGATGTAATGCCGTTTACTTCGTTTTCGCGGAAAAAGCCGCCCGAAATTTCGTTTTTGGGGGCATTTTTTTTGCCTCCGTCCCAAAAAACGGAAAAACCGCGTTCGTTGTTGCTCGCTTCGCAATCAAAAAGTCGCGCCGTGTTTTCTTCGCTCGAAAGAAAACCCGTTTTTGAATCGTGGACAAACACGTTTGTCAAAACGGGACTCGATTTGTCGTTTATTGAAACGCCCGTCGATTTTATTACAAAAACCTCGCAATTTTTGACTTCTCCGCTCGATTCGTTTGTGTACGTGAGTCCCGCTTGCTCGCAATCGTGGATTTTTGAATCAAAAATCTCTGCCACGGCGGATTCTTGTAAATAAATTCCGCGCTTAAATCCAAAAACCTCGCCAGAAAACGCGCCTTTTGAAGAACCCATACATAAAACGCCGTAAGAGCCGTCGCTTCCTTCAATGTGCGTTTTTGAAATAGACGGAGCGGCGGATTTTTGAATTCGGATTCCGTCGGTGTAAGACAACACTTTACAAGAATCTATCGAGCCTTTTGCGTTGTCTGTAAAAACGATTCCCGTTTTTGAATCTCCTGAGCCAGTCGCGTCAAATTCGCACCGCGAAACAATCGGCTCAGAAGCGTTTTCCGCCCACAGTCCAAAAACGGCGTTCAAAACTGAAAGTCCTTCGACGATTGGACGAGAAGAATCCGAAGTCCAAACCGCCGTTCTGTTTCCGCTCGAAAGCGATGTGTTTACAACGCCTTGCGAAATCGTGCCTTCCGACGAATCCAAAAATTGAAAGGCAGCGATTTTGTAATCTGAAACGGAAGCGTTCAAAAACGAAGCAGACGATTTTCCGTGCGCTTGGAGCGCGTACCAAACGCCAACAATTTGAGAATCCGAAGCCGCCAAAACCGCGCTGTCAGCCGTTTTGACCGCAACACAATCTCCCAAAAACAAACAGGTTTCGCACGAAACCGAAGAAGAGGCAAGCGCGTAAAGGGCGCAATCGGGCGCACGCAAAAAGGCGCACGACGAAAATTGCACGTTTCCCGCCGTTACGGTAACGCAATTTTGACTTGCCGAATCAAAAATCACATTTTGAAAAACCGCGTCGGAGTTTACGCGAACAATCGAATTAAACTTTTTTTCCATCGGGTCTTCGGAAAATGTTTTCATGCTTTCTGGGATTTTTATTGATTCTTGATATTTTTGAAACGAATCGAATTGTTTTACATTGCGCCCCGAAACAATCAATCCCGAAATCGTTGCCGCAGAAGAAATTTTGAGCGACGAATTGTCGGGAACGGCAATCACGGGAACGTCTTTTGTGGAAAAATAACCGCTTTTTATCGTTCGCTCGGCATCTTCTCCGCCCGTGATTTTTACCGCCTTGGAAACGATTATGTCTTCGCTCCAAACTCCCGCAGAAAGCACAATCGTGTCGCCGTCGTTCGCGCTTTCAAGCGCACTTTTTATCGTCGCAAAATCAAATCCCTCGCCTTTTCCCACAGAAAACGAATGAGGCTTTGCCGCTTCAAGCGCAAGTCGCGCCTGTTCTTTTTGAAGCCGCGCCTGCTCCTTTTGCTCTTCCGTGGGAGCCACAAGCGTTGTTACCGAATCCACAACCGAAGCGTACTGAACGGGACGCACTTTTTTGAAAAGCGCGAATGCTCCAAAAACCGCCGCAATGATTGCAACAACAACAAAAAAACTTCGGATAATGCCGTTTTTTCGCGCGTGTTTTGCTTGCTCTTTTGCTTTTTCGGCGCGTTTTTTTTCTTGCTCCGCTTGCTTTTTTGCCTTTGAAAGTTGGAGTTCGTACGATTCTTTTGCCTTTGAAAGTTCCTCGTCAAGATTTTTTGACTCTTTCATGGCGATTTTTGCCGTTGATACAAATTCTTCCCATTGCTCGTCGGAAAGTTGGTAATATTTTCCAGTCGCCGTGGAACGCAATTCCGCAAATTCGGTTTCCGTCAACTGCGAAACATCTTTGTTTTTTGCGTAAGAATCAAAATAATCTTTTGCAAAAAACGTTTGTGGCAAAACGAGCGAAATGTCGATTGATTTTAAGAAATCCGAAAGATTTTCAAGATATTGTTTATCGCTCCAATTCAAGCCCGTTCCGTTTACAAAATCAGAACGCATTTTGAGTTTTTTGTATCGTTTTGCAAGAACCACGCGATTTTCCAGCGTGTCGAGCGCGTTTGACTCATCTTCTTCAACGTATTCATCAAAAAACGTTTTGAATTCGCTTTCGAGCGTTTCGATTTTTGCGCCGTTCTTTTTGATTTCTTCAAAAATTCGATTTTGAACTTCCGCCGTCGAAGAGCCATTGTAAAGCCCCAATTTGTTTGCGCTTTGCTTGAGCGACACTTGCTCTTTTAAGTCAACGCAGCCGTCGTCGCATTTTTCCGCAACAAGAGTCGCAAGGTGCGACCACGCCACCGCCCGAAGCGACTCTACGAGCATTTTGTTCAATTTTGGCGTTGTAAAAAAACTCCGAATTGTGCCAGCGGCATCTTTTATGTCGTTATATTTTTGCAAATCCGTGCGTTCAAACTTTTGCGCTTCCAAACTCCAAAAATCCGTGAGCGCAGAAATCCGCTCTGAATCCGCTTCCGACGGCTCTTCAAAAACGGGAAGCGAAACCGCGCGATAAAATCGCTCCGCAGGAATGTTTCCTTGCAAAATGAACATTTTGAAATCTTGCGCGCGCGAGCGCACGAACGGTTCTACAAGGGAATCGTAAAAATCGTCAACCGACATATTTTTTGCGGAAGGCTCTGAATGTTCCGCGTCCGTTTCTGTTTTATTTTCAGAAGCGGGGGATTCTTCGTCGTCTGCGGCAAACGAAAAATCGTCATCGCTTTCGTTTGCTTCAAAATCGAGCAAAAATTCGTCTTCGATTTCGTTTTCGCTTTGCGTTTGCGCTTGTTCGTTCAAAACGCCCAAAAACGAATCAACGTCAAACGGTTCAAGCGGGCGAAAACTCACGCGCGTAATTTGTCGCGGTGCACCGCTTTTTGTTTTTCCCACGCAAAAAAATCGCGGAGCGCACGGCGAAAGCGCGGAAATTATGTCCAAAAAACAATCTTTTAAGTACGGGCGCGAATCAAAACCGTTTCCAAACGCCAAAAGAACAGCAGGATTTTTGAGTTTTGCCGCGATTTCCTTTATTTTTGAAAGATTTTTTTGATGGAGTTTTTTGTCGAGCGAGTCGTCAAGGTCAAAACGGCGAGCGTACATGTTTATTGCAATAAATCCGTCAAAATCGTTGTTTGGCGCAGCAACTTTTTGATTTTCTGCAAAAAAAGTAAGAAAACCGAGCAGTTTTTTTGTTGTCTGGTCGTAATCGGTTTTGTTTGCCGCGCCCGGATTTAATCCAAAAAAAACAAGCGGATTTGAGCCTTTTTTTTCAAGCAAAAATCGAACGGAATCGTTCCCATCTTGCTCAATGTGTGAATATTCGATTGCTGCCATAATTTGTTACCTCAAAAAAATAAAAACGAAAAATGTAAACAGTATCTGCACAAAATGACACAGCTGGTCTGCAACAAGATTGATTTTTTTTGCATTTGCTTTTAAGTGGTCGATAAACGCGTGAATCACAACGTTTATGATAAAAACGCACAAAAACCAAATCGGCACGTTAAAACCAAACCAAACCATAATCGGAAACATAATCATAAACGCCCAACTGACGCAATGGCAAATGAGCGAAATGAGCCAATCCCAGCGATAAAGCGGTTCGGGAGCATTTTCCTTCCAATACGACTTGCTCTTAAATTGAGCAAGAATTCCTTGCAGTTTGAAATCGTCAACGATATGAAGAAAAATCATGCAGAGAAAAATCGCGATGTCGCCCATTTTCCCAAAAATCCTCCCGCCTTTTGAAAAAAAACTGACGGCATTTTAACAAAATCGCTTTGATTTTTCCACAAAAAGAGCCGTTTTTTATGGTAGAATTGGAGCATGACTTTTTCAGTTTCAGATTACGGGACGTGGATTTGGATTTGCGTGATGATTTTGTGCCTTGTCGCCGAGGCGGTTTCGTTTTCGCTCACGACGATTTGGTTCGCGCTCGGCGCGTTCGTTTGCGTCCTGCTTTCGTTTTTTCCAGTTCCGTTCCACATCCAAATCCTGCTGTTCGCGCTTGTTTCGCTCGCGCTGCTTTTTTTGACCCGCCCCGTCGCAAAGAAGCATTTTTGCGCAAAAAAGGTCGCGACCAACGCGGATTCTCTCATCGGGCGGATGGTCGTCTTGCAAAGGCGGACGGACGAGATGGAAAAGGGTGAGGCAAAAATCGGCGGAATCGTGTGGCAGGTGCAAAGCGCGGGCGGAAAAATCGAAATCGGGGAAGAATGCAGAATCGTGGAAATCCGGGGGAACACCCTGATTGTCGAGAAAACCTGAAGCGGAAAGCCGATGGAGTGGGGGCGGAGCCTTCAGCCGTCCGAACGGGTTCGATGGTTCGTTTTTGGGCATAAATTTGGGCATCAAAATGTTAAGGAGATAAAAATGGAAATGTATGCAATCGTTGTTCTGATCATAGTGGCGATGCTTCTAATCATCACGAACATCAGGATTGTGCCACAGTCCGACGCTGTGATTATCGAGCGGCTCGGGACGTACGCGGCCACCTGGCAGACGGGGCTTCACGTGAAGATTCCGTTCATCGACAGAATCGCAAACCGAGTTCTGCTCAAGGAGAAAGTCCTCGACTTTCCGCCGCAGCCGGTCATCACGAAGGACAACGTGACGATGAAAATCGACACCGTTGTGTACATGCAAATCACCGACCCCAAGCTCTACACGTACGGCGTTGAGAATCCGCTCCTTGCAATCGAGAATTTGAGCGCGACGACGCTCAGGAACATCATCGGCGAGCTTGACCTGGACGCTACGCTCACGAGCCGCGACGTGATAAACACGAAGATGCGCGCGATTTTGGACGAGGCGACCGACCCGTGGGGAATCAAGGTGAACCGCGTGGAAGTGAAGAACATCATGCCGCCCGAGGCAATCCGCGAGGCGATGGAAAAGCAGATGCGGGCGGAGCGCGAGCGTCGCGAGAAAATCCTGATTGCCGAAGGCCAGAAGCAGAGCGAGATTCTGGTTGCCGAGGGAAAAAAGCAGTCGAAAATCCTTGAGGCGGAGGCGGAGAAGGAGTCCAAGATTCTTGCGGCCGAGGCCGAGCGCGTGTCCCTCATCAAGAAGGCGGAGGGCGAGTCGGAGGCGATTCGCGCCGTGCAGCAGGCGACGGCGGACGGACTCAAGATGATAAAGGACGCGGGCGCGGACGAAGCCGTGCTGAAACTTAGAAGCCTTGAGTCGCTTGAGAAAGCCGCGGACGGACAGGCGACGAAAATCATCGTGCCGGCGGACTTCCAGAACCTTGCGGGCGTGGTTGCGTCAATCGCAGAAATCGCCAAAAAATAAGGGGCGACGGCGGTTAGGCAAGTCCAACCGCCGTTTTTTTTTGATATGCTACGAAAAGTACGCCTTACCTTTGCGGCACTGCACAAAGGTGATTCGTCATGTTGGGCGCAAGCGAAATATCCGAAGATTCCTCGCGTCGCTCAAGAAATGACACGCTGACGCACAAAAACAACGGCATACTTTTTGCAGCAACACCTGTTTTTTACGGCATGTGGATGATTTCGCGGGGCTTCGAGCCGTTTGCGGGCCCCACGATTCCTCGGGTTTCCATTTCCTCCACCAGGCGGGCGGCGCGGTTGTAGCCGATTTTGAGCTTTCGCTGGATGTAGCTTGCGCTCGCCTTTCCCGACTGGATGACAATTTGGAGGGCCTGGTCGTAGAGCGGGTCCGCTCCGTCGCCGAAGTCGTCGCCTCCCGAACCTCCCTCGTCGTCCTCGTCGTCCACGAACATCTCCTCGTCGATATACTCAGGCTCTCCGAACGTCTTGACGTACTCGACCACCCGCTCAACCTCGTCGTCGCCCACGAGCGTGCCTTGGATTCGGCTCGGGAACGGGTCGGTAGAGCCGACGTAGAGCATGTCGCCCTTCCCGAGGAGCTTGTCCGCGCCGAGCTGGTCGATGATGATTCGGCTGTCCATCTTTGAGGCGACCATGAACGCGATTCGGCTCGGAATGTTCGCCTTGATGAGTCCCGTGATGACATCGACCGACGGACGCTGCGTGGCCAGCACCAAGTGGATTCCCACGGCCCGGCTCATGGCGGCAAGGCGGGCGATTGTCTGCTCAAGTTCCTTTCCGGTTGTCGCCATCAGGTCGGCGAACTCGTCGATTATGACCACGATGTAGGGGAGCTTTTCCGTGGCGATGCGCTTCTCCGCGATTTTCTTGTTGTACGAGATGATGTTCCGCACGCCCATTCCGTCCAAAAGCGCGTACCGCCTCTCCATCTCGCACAGGCAATACTGGAGCGACTGCAACGCCCGCTTTGGCTCGGTGATGACGGGTGTGAGCAGGTGCGGAATGTCGTTGTATAGCTTCAATTCCACAACTTTTGGGTCTACCAGAACGAGTTTCACTTGCTCTGGACTTCGTTTGTAAAGAATCGAAAGCAACATCGAGTTCACGCATACCGACTTTCCTGCGCCCGTAGAACCCGCGATGAGCAAATGCGGCGTTTTTGCCAAATCCAACAGTTGCGGTTCGCCCGAAATGTCTTTTCCCAAAATGACGGGAATCGCCATTTTTTCAAACGCACTCAATTCTTTTTCCACGATTTCCCGAAAACTCACGATTGCGCGATTTTTGTTCGGCACTTCGATTCCCACGGCGTGTTTTCCAGGAATCGGCGCAACGATTCTAACCGAAGCGGCGGCAAGGCGAAGCGCGATGTTGTCTTGCAAATTGACGATTTTGCTCAGTTTTACGCCCGGAGCGGGGAGCAATTCGTACATCGTAACCGTAGGACCTTTTCGGATTCCCGTGATTTCCGTGTCGATTTTGAATTCTTTGAGCGTTGCGGTCAGTTCGTTTCCCGCGTGTTGCGTGTCCTCGTCGATTTCCCAGTACGCATTTCCAGGATATTCATCGAGCAAATCCACGGGAATTTCATAAGGTCCTTTCCGAAAACGCTTTGACTCTGGAAGCGCGTTTTTTGGAGGCGCAACAAAAGGCGCAGGTGCAATTTCTTCGCGGTGAGATTCTTCTTCGATTTCTTCGTCTTCGTCTTCAGAATCATCTTCAATTTCGTCCGATTCGTCGTCCACAAAATCTTCGTCGTTCTCGTCTTCGATTTCGTCCTCGTCATCAGTTTCTTCGGAGTCGTCTTCGTAATCGATTTTTTGACCATTGGAATCCACAACGGGACGCGCGGTAGGGTCAAATTCTTCGGATTTTGAATCAAGTTCAAAATTCTGTTCCGATTTTTCAAGATTTTCAGATTTTTCCGAATCTGATTTTTCGGGTAAAGCATCGTCCAAAATCGGATTTTTTGCAGTTTCCGATTCGATTTTTTGATTTTGCAAAAGCGCGTCATTTTCAAAATCCGCACGAACTTCCGCCGAAAGAACAGGATTTTTTGCCGCGTCGCTATCCATCGACGAAAAAACATCGCGAACGTTGAGCGTGTCGGTGCGCACTTCGCGCGGCAATTCTGGAATCCAAGCGGAAGGCGGAATGGGCGAAGGCGCGTTTTTTTCGCGCACAGATTCTTCTTTGTTTGAAAAATGCAGCGGTTCGTTTTTTTTGTAAAACTCACGAGCAGCCGCACTAGCCGCCAAAGCCCGCGCTTCAACGGGCGACTCTGGTCGAAACAAAATGCCGCCGCCGTCAGTTTCGTCTTCGTCATTTTGTTCGATTTGTGGCTCGATTTCCCGTTCGCGCTCGTCGTCTGCCGTTTTTGAAAAAATCGGATAATCGATTTCTTCGGACGAAAAATGCGCCGACGCGACCGCCGCTTTTATGTTGTCGGAAATGTCTTGCTCTTGCTCTTTTGAGCGAAGCAGCGTTTGCCCCGAAATCTCCGATTCGGCGGGCGCAACATCGATTTTCTCTTCTTTTTCCAAAAAAGGTTTTGGCGGAAACGGTTTTGGATTTTCCTCGCCCGCGCCCTCTTCATACGCAGAAATCTCGGAACTTTCGTCCGCTTCCACAGATTCCGCCTTTTCTTCAAACGAATTCAAAGAAAAATCATCTTCTTCGTCGTCCTCGTCTTTTGGAAAAACGTAATCGTCTGGGATTTCTTCGGTTTTCTCGATTTCTTCGATTTTCTCAACAGAATCCGAATCGTTTTCGTTTTTTTCAAAACTGTTTGAAAATGGATTTTCCGCGTTTTTTTCCATTTCATCAAAATTCATTTTTGCAAAAAAAGCATTCGTTCGCTCTTTTTCTTCAGAAATCTCGTCTTTTGGAAGAAAAACGGGATTTTTTTCAACAGCCTCGTCTTCGTAGATTTCGTTGGAAGAAATTCCGTCCAAAAACGAAAGTTGTCCTTCGGGGATTTCTTCTTCTTCTGATTTTTCGCTGTCCTCGGAAAAAGAAATCGTGTCTTCCGAATGTTCCGTTTCTTCGGATTTTTTTCCGTTGTACCACCCTGGCGCAAATCGCTCTTGAAAAAAATCGCCAAACGCAGAAATAAAAGCGTACTCTCCCAAAATGATGACCGCGCAAAGAGCAATCACGCCCGTAATTTCAAACGCCAAAACGCCACCCGAACTCGAAGAAGCGCAGGCGCGAATGATTTTTTCGGCAAGCACGAGCGTAAAAAACGGAAAAATCGAAAGTGCCAACAAAACGGCGTTTTTAAGTTTCCATTGTTCGCCAATCATCTGAATGCCAGCGGCAAAGAAAAAAATTGGAATCAAAATCGAGCAAAGTCCGTAAGCGTGGGAAATCATTTGCCCGAACTTCCAAAATAAACCGCCACCGAGTTTGCCGCACAAAAGCGAAACGGCAAAAAACGCCGCAAGCGCAAAAAGCACGATTCCTGGAACGTTCGTCTTTTTTTCCATTTCTCCGTTTTCCCCGCGATTGAGTTTTTCAGATGCGTCTTTTAGATTTTTGATAAGTCTGTTCATAATAAAAATAGGATTTTTCCCCACCCCTGAGAAATTTGACAAATCGATTATATCAGAAAAAACGAGAGATTTTGAAGAAGGCGCAAAATCACATTGTTTGCGGTGGTTTCGATACACTCAACCACCAGAACTTTAACTCAACCACCAAGTCTTTAACTCAATCACCAGCATTTTGACGCAGTTACTGTTTTGTAGGCAGTTTTCCCGCTCCTGCGGTTTGAGTCAAAAGCACGGGAAGATTTTTTGCGTCGTCAAGGGTGTAAGAATACGGGATTTCAAACGTTTTTTTCTTTTCGCCTTTTTGTTGACTTTTTCCGTCCAAAAAAACGTTTTCACTCAAAAAGCATTTTCCCGCCGAGCCTGAAATCGTAATACTTTTCTTTACGCCTTTTCCAAAATGATTTCCTTCGGCAACCACTGTCGCGGAGTACCGAAGCGCGATGCTCGAATTTTGTTTGTAAACGGCATTTTTTGTTTGCTCATAAGAATTGTTAAAAATATGAACTTCTGAATAAGCGGTCAAAGGGAGTCGCTGCCCGCAATCCACAAATCGATTGTGATGAATTGAGATTTTTCCGCCGCTCACATCTTTGCTTCCAGAACCGATTAACATCGTTTTGTCGTGATTTTGAAAAACGCAATACGACACAACGACATTTTTGGAATCTTTTGTAATGTCGCAAAGCCCGTCATACGTTTGCCACTTTTCTTCTTTGCCGTCTTTGTTTTTCACCTTTCCAACGCCCAATGAATCAAAAAAAGTGCAGTGGTCAATCCAAATATCGCTTGAATTGGTAATAGACACGGCATCGTGCTGCGCATTAAATCCGTCATTCGATTCGTGATGGGGAAACGGGTCGTAAGCGTCTTGCATCGTTATATTCCGAATAACAACGTTTGACACGCCAGCGATTTTTACAGAGCCGCCAATAATCACAGCGTTGTTTTGCCCGATTAACGTCGTGCCACTTTTTACAGGAAGTTCGATTATTTTTCCGTATGATTTGTTCAGTCGCCACAAAAGTGCGCCGTGGCTCGATTCTGGCTTTGAACTCGAACCGTCTTCCGTAGAAAGCGAGCAAGAAGTGGCATACGCTTTTTTGAATTCTTCGTAGGACGAAAAGCCACTCCGCCGTGAAACGAACTCGTCGAGTGCGCTTGTTGAGCCACCCGCCGAAGAAGGCACCATTCCGTCGGTCATGTCGATTTTTCCGTCAACAAAAATAAGTCCGCCGTTTTTGAGCGCGCCAAGCAACTCCGCTTTTGTGCGAACCACAACGCCTTCTTCGCTTTGTATCGAGATTTTTGAAAAACCAACAGGCTCGTCCAAAACCGAAATCGCCTCCGCGTTCAGCGTAAAAAGAAAAATCGCAACAAAAAAAATCGCGCACACATTTTTTTTCTTGAATAACATTGAAACCATTTTTTCCTCGTTTTTGAAAAATTGGGTATAAAAACGGCGGTTTCAAATAAAGAAAACCGCCATTTTTTTGTTAAGAGATATTTTTGAGAAAAAAGATTATTTCTCTACTTCCCACTTGCCCGCGCCTGCGTTTTCCTCAAGAAGGTCGGGAATCTCACTTGCTTCATCAAGTTCATATTCATAACTCGGAGTGAAAGGCTTTCTTTCCCCTTTCAATCCCTTATCTTCCAAAACGGAAGTGAGGGAAATTAGTAAGTCGTGCCGTTCACCTCAACCGTGGCAGTGTAGCCCTCTTTGTCAACGCCAGCCGCAGCGGGAATGAGCTTGGGCAAAGAACTTGCTTCTGATGGTGTATAAGAATAACCTGGTGTCCACGGTTTTGTAGACGACAAGTGCGAAGTCAACTTCAACTTGTTCACACTATCGTAAGTCGCATCATTATCAGTTGAGAATGTTTTGTTGTTTCCGTTCAGATAAATTTTTGAAAGTGTCGCTGTACTTGTACTTTCCGTTTTATCAAAATACTTGATAACGGTAGCTCCAGAAACATTGAGCGTTCCGAAATAATTGTTCTCGACGATATACTGTGAGCCAATTCCAGGTCCGAGCATAAAACCGCCATTGCTACCACTGGTATTGTCGTCCGCACCGCTAAAGCCAATGCTGTTCCAGTAGCAATTGTACAAGTGTACTTGACAACCTCGGCTTCGCGGTGTTCGCTGAACGGTGTCGTGATAATAGATGTGATGAAATGTAATCTGCCTTTGTTCCTCAGAAACATAGTCATCTCCAGGCGCAATCAGCGTTACTTTGTCATGATTTGTAAATTCACAGTACGAAACTGTCATATATTTAACAGCCTTTACATCAAGCGCACCGTCATGGTTGTAATTGCGTAATAAATCCTTGCAATCACCATCGCTGAATTTACAATGGTCAATCCAAATGTTCTGCGCAACATAATTATAGACATAACCTGTCTTAGTGTTTGACTCAATAACAAGGTTGTCGATAGAAGCCTTACTGTCGGAATATTTTTTCCCAGATTCATATTCACCGCTTATACTCGTATCATATTCTGTTGAACCATGCGCATCGCTAAATTCGATATTCTGAATGATGATATTTTCAGGAGTTAAATGATTTGCATAAACACGCAATCCGCCGTAAGACAACTTTGCGCCGTTCACGCCGATAATCGCCTTGTTTGAGCCGATGTCGTAGACAATATCTTCGTGCGTTCGTTTGTGAGTTGAATTATCAAATTGTTTAAACCACTCTTTGACTGTAACACCCCCTGTAATCGTGTTCGCGCTCAAATCAACTTCGCCTGAAACAACGATAATCGCCGCAGTTGCAGTTATTGAAGAATTTGAAACGCTTCCAGAAGCAATTGCGTTCGTGAATGCCGTGCATTTTGCTTTCGCCGTTGGATAAGTCTTGTCGTCAATCACGATGATATTCGTCGTATCGGGGTAGCTCATGCCCGCTTCGTTGTTCGCCATGTCCGCCCAGCCGTTTGTCGTTACTTTTGCACCCGGCGTTACGATAAGGTCGGCAAGGGAATTAGTGATTTTAATTTCTTTTGAGGCAGATTTTACAGTTTCGCCATAAGTTGCGGTAAATGTAACGGTCACTGTTTTTTCATCATCTCCTGCGGTGAGTGTTGTTTTCGTTTCATCTGTTGAAGAAAGGCTTGCGCCCTCTGTAACTTCCCATTTATAAGTTATGCCTGTAGGATTTCCCGTAGTATTCACTGTTGCTGAAAGTTCAAGCGTCTCCGAAGGCTTAACTTTTGAAGCATCTGAAATACTCACCGATGTAAGGGAATCGCTTTCGGTATTTGACGAACCGCCGTCGCCTGAACAGGCGTTCAAAAAAATCGTAAAAAAAAGTGCAAACATAAAAACGGCATGGCAAAAAAGACTGCCCCGCTTTTTGATACTATTCATCTTTAGCCTCCTGCTAATTTTTAGTAAAATCATTTTACAACAAAAATATTCAAATAAAAATAAAAAAATAAAAAAATAAAAAAATAAAAAAATAAAAAAATAAAAAAATAAAAAGGTACAATTTTTGCATGAAGAACGCACTTTTTTCAGTTTTGCTCATCATTTTTTCTTTTGAAGCACACGCGGAGATTCCGTTTTCTCTTGATTGGAAACTCGATTCTCCGATTTTTTTGATTGCGCTTTCAGAAACCGCGCTTTCGCTCACCCTTCCAAAGGCACTCGATTATGGAGAACTCGAAAATAAAAAAGGCGATTTATCTTCCGTTCCCGCATTTGACCGCTGGGCGGCTCACAACTACAAAAAATCGTTTGACATTGCAGGAGACGCAACGCTCGCGCTTTCGCTAGCGCTTCCAGTGGCGGTTTATTCCGCATCGTATTTTTCAAAAAAAATCGATTTTTCTGATGCGTTCACGCTTGCCGTTTTGTACGCAGAAAGTTTTTTTTTGACGCAAGGCACGTGCGGACTTTTGAAACTTGCCGCAAAACGCGACCGACCTTTTTTGTACTATGACGAATGGGATTCTGGCGCACTTACCGACGGAGACGCGCATTTTTCTTTTCCGAGTTCGCATACGGCGGACGCTTTTATGTCGGCGGCTTTTCTTTCGTACACGTTTCCGCGCGTTTTTCCAGATTCAAAACTACAGATTCCCGTTATTGCAGGAAGTTACGCGATTGCGTTTGCCGTTGGCGCGTTTAGAATTGCGAGCGCGAATCATTTTCCAACCGACGTTCTCGCGGGTGGCGCAATCGGAACACTCTTTGGATTTGCCGTCCCGTTCGTCCATTCAATTCTTTTTGAAAAAAAATCCCAAAAAACGCCCGAACTTTCGCTCACTCCCTTTGGATTTTTTGCCCGCGTACATTTTTAACCGCTTTTTTGATTCGATGTCGAAACCTCCGCATTTCTGATAGTATTACAGAAAGTATGCTGAAAGTGGTGGTTGAGTAGACAAAAAGTCGTATCGAAACCACAAAAAAGAACATGGCGGTTTCGACAGGCTCAACCACCACATTTTTTTGCAACCACTGAACCAACGAGTTTTTTGACAAGCGAGTTTACGGTATATCGAATTTCCGAATTACAAGAACCGAGTGTGGTTCTGTCTTTTTTTCAAGCAAAATCGAACCTGTTGCGTCGAATTTTATGCACTCCGCCAAACCACTCAACTCAACGTCTGGATATTTTATGGAAGAAGTCCAAAATATTTGCGGTTCTTGCGACGAATTATCAGAATTATTTTGGCCTTCAGACTCTTCAGGTTCTTCAGACTCTTCAGGTTCTTCAGAATCATCAGTTTTTTCAGACTCTTCTGGTTCTTCAGGCGTGCCAGAGGTTTCGGACATATTAGGGGCTTTAACCTTAAAGAAAAACCGGGTACTTGCGTTTATGGGGTTGTCATCTTTTTGCAAAAGTTTTTGGAGAGTTTTTTCCACTTTTGATTTATTTTTGAACAACGTGGCAAGTTCTGCAACGCTTGGAATGTACCAACCTGTAGTACCATCGGAAGTTGTATACTCGTCGGCAAATTCGAACGCGGGAAATTCCGTCAAATTCTCAAGTTTTGTAACGCTTTTTATAGCAGAAAGATTGTCGCTTCCGTCGGTGTCGCCAGAAAAAGACGCAGAACTAGCCATAGTTGTAGACGGTGTGCAGACGATTGCTTCGTAATTTGTTGTCGTTCCAGCACCATCTGTCGCCCACTCCTTACGTTCCGCAATATTTAGACCAAACGCCAGCGCGTAATCGTCTGAAACAGAAAAAACAACCCCGATTGGAGGATTTTTGTTATCGATTTCAAAATTTTCGTTTTCTTCAACGTGTTGAGTATCGCCATTTTTCAAAATAATGTCGCCGACTTCTACTTTATCCTCATCATCATCGCAGCTAGAGAAGAGGAATAATGCCGCAAAAAAAATCAAAAATGCTTTTTTCATAAAATTGATTTTACAGCAAAAAAACGGCGTTGTGGAACAAAAAACTTTTGCGTTTTTCCACAAATCTTCCGCATTTCCACATTTTTTGTAATTGGCTGTGGTTTCGACAGGCTCAACCACCACATTTTTGCTCAACTCCCTGCATTCTTTTTCAACCCTCTGCATTCTTTTTCAACTCCCCGCGTTTTTTCTACAAAACTTTTGCGTTTTTGGCGCACGAAAAATGGCATTTTCGCTATACTTTTATTTCAAAAATTTGATTTTGGGGAATGGTGAGGAACATGGAAAATCGACCGAGAGGAAGAGAAAAATTCGTTACCGACGGAAACGGCAGCGGCGTAAATCGAAGGGGAAGCGGACTTGGAAGCGGTCCCGTTGGCTCAGGCGGCGGCGGCGGAAGACGCAGCGGCGGTGGTGGCGGAAAAATGGGCGCGGGCGGAATCGTGGCAATCATAATCGCCGTGATTTTTAAGTTGTTTTTTTCTTCTGGAGAAGACGGCGAAAGCGTGGCGACTTTGAGCGGGCAATCTTACCACGCCGCCACGGGAAACGGCGTGCAAACGTCTTATGAAAAAATCGATGACACCGTTTCTTCGCAAGCGCGAAGCAAATTCACGCATTTAGCGGGCGGCGGGCGCGACGACGTTACGATTTTGGTGTATATGTGCGGCACAGACCTTGAATCAAAAAGCGCAATGGCGAGCAACGACCTTGCCGAAATGACAAAAGCAGATTTGGGGCGAGTGAATCTTTTGGTGTACACGGGCGGTTGCAAAAAATGGCAAACGAGCGGAATTAGCGCAAGTCAAAATCAAATTTACAAAATCGAAGACGGAAAAATAAAACGCCTTGAAGCAAACGCGGGAAAAGGCGCAATGACCGACCCCAAAACGCTCAGTTCGTTTATAAAATGGGGCGCAAAAAATTATCCTGCCACGCGATACGGCTTGATTTTTTGGGACCACGGCGGCGGTTCAGTTTCTGGGTTTGGCTACGACGAAAAATTTTCAAACGGGTCAATGACGCTTCCGCAAATAAACGACGCGCTTGTTGCTGGCAAAATCAAATTCGATTTTATTGGATTTGACGCTTGTCTTATGGCAACGGCGGAAACGGCTCTTATGCTCGAAAAACACGCGGATTATTTAATTGCAAGCGAGGAAACGGAGCCAGGAATCGGCTGGTATTACACAAATTGGCTTTCTGAACTCGGTCGCTCCCCGTCGCTTTCAACGCTCCAAATTGGAAAAAGAATCTCGGACGATTTTATCGCAGAGTGTTCAAGAAGATGCCCAGGGCAAAAAACAACGCTTTCCGTGGTGGATTTAGCGGAGGCGGGCGCAACGCTCAAAAAGCCGCTTTCGGATTTTGCGGATTCGCTTTCAAAAAAAATCATTCAAAAGGAATACAAAGCGGTTTCTGACGCACGGTATCGAACGCGGGAATTTGCGCAAAGTTCAAAAATCGACCAAATTGACCTTGTGGATTTGTGCGTAAACGCGGGCGGGAGCGCGGCTAACGAACTCAAAAAAGCGGTAAAAAGCGCAGTAAAATACAATCGCTCCACGGTAACGGACGCGCACGGACTTTCGATTTTTTTTCCGTACAGAAGCGCGCGAAACGTTGACAAAGCGTGCGAAGCGTACAAAAAAATCGGACTTGATGACAGTTATTCAAAATGTATAAAAGAATTCGCGGGAATGGAAGTGAGCGGGCAAGCCGCGCAAGGCGGACAAGGCTCTTCGCTGCAATCGCTTTTGGGAAATCTTGCGGGAAGCGCGATTGAAAGCGCGGGCGGAGATGCGGTTTCACAATTGTTGGGCGCGTTTCTCCAAAACGCGGGAAGCGGGCTTATTTCGGGACTGACAAGCGCGAATTCGTCGTTTTTGTCGGACAGAAAAACGAGCAACGAATCCACGTCGTCGTACATCGTTCAAAACAAACTCGACAGTTCACATCTCGTCTGGAAAAAATCGGGAAACAATTACGCGCTTTCGCTTTCAGAAAAAGAATGGTCGCTCGTCCACTCGCTCGATAAAGCGATGTTTTACGACGATGGCGCGGGATTTGTGGCGTTAGGATTTGACAATACGTTTGATTACGACCGCGAAGGCAGGCTTCTTGCCGATACCGACAAAAACTGGCTTGCGCTCGACGGGCAAGTCGTTTCTTACTATCACCTTTCCACGGAAGAATGGACGGAAGGCGGAAAAGAAAAATACAAAATCGTTGGAAGAGTTCCCGCGCTTTTGAACAAAGAGCGCGTAAATTTGATTCTTGTTTTTACGGACGAAAATCCGAGAGGCTTTGTGGCAGGAGCGGAAACCGATTATCAAGGAAAAACAGAAGTTGCGGCAAAAAATTTGAATTCGCTCAAAAAAGGTGACAGACTCGATTTTCTCTGCGATTACTATACATATTCAGGCGCATACAACGACAGTTTCTTTTTGGGAGAACCGATGACCGTAAAAGGTTCGCCGCAAGTGAGCAACGTTGACGTTGGAAGCGGAAAAGTCAAAATCGTATACAGATTTACGGACATTTACGAACAAGAATATTGGTCGCAAAGCATTTCAAAATAAGAAAAATCCTCGGTGATTGAGCATCGATTTCTTGGTAATTGAGCACCGATTTCTTGGTAATTGAGCACCGATTTCTTGGTGGTTGAGCCTGTCGAAACCACCGAGAAATCGAACTGTCATTTTAACAAGGGGCTTAAGCCCCTCGTTAGTTCCTTGTTTTATTCAGGTTTTGGGTCAACGACGGCGTATTCTAACAGTCCTGCGTAGTCGGTTTTGTTTTTGGACGCATAAATGGCAACCCTTTGCGCGTTTTGCGGAATCGTGAACGAAAGTTCAAAACGACCTGTTTTGACGTTTTTTTGCATCAAAGTCAACTCGCCGTCTACCACAATTCCCACGGACGAAAACGGGGCGCACACAATCGAAAAATCGACCGTTTCGCCACGAACAACCGAACCGTTTTTTGGAAAAACAAGGCGAATGTTGTTCGATTCGTTGAACGTTCGGTACGCCTCAGGAAATCGATTCGGCTCGTTTTGCGTTCCTGCGTACTCGCCGCTTGCTTGAACGTCAAAATGCACCACTTCTTCAAGCGCGTTCGTGTTTTCCTCGGTCAATTTGAGAATTTTCAAAACGGCGGCATTTCGTTTTGTGTCAAACACATCTTCTTTGTAATAATAAAATCCGTTTTCTTCGACTTTGAAGTACGACGGCTCTAAATAATCGAACTCGGATTGCGTGATTTTCTTTTCAGAAAGCAAGGCAGATGCGGCGGGAAGCACACGATTTTCAAACACAGAAATCGGAATGTAATCCAAAATGCGATGATTGCCCATGTTTTTTGCGTAAATCCGAGCGGTGTATTTTTCGCCATCGGGAACGTCGAGCGTAACGCTAAACGATTTTCCACTTCGCTCAACCCAAGTATAGTTTGGAACAGCGCGCGATTTTCCGCTGAGTTCCGCGCTCAAAAGGACGTTTTGCTTTGACAATCCAAATTCAAATGTTGATTCGCCTTCGATTTTGTTTGCGTAATTCGGCGAATTTTTGACGAGTGAAAATCCGTAGGAAAAAAATCTGCCAGGAAGATACGGTTCGCGCTCAAAATCTTCGTGCGAGCGGATTTTTTGCTTTGGAAGAAATTGTTTTTCCTCGTCTTCTGGCAAGTGCGAATACACAAATTGCTCCGCCGTCAGATAAAGATATTCGGTCGAATAATGCTTTATAAATGTTTTGTAATCAACGTATCCTGCGTCCCAAGTAACGTCAATAAGTTGCCACCGCGAACCGATTTTTACGGCGTTCCAAGCGTGGTCGCTTTGTTCGCGAAGGTAGCCAGGGTAACGAAAACCTTTGCTCCAGCCCGCAATAGGCGGGGCTTCAATGCCAACAAAATAACACAGAACGTACATGAGATTCGCGTAGCCCACGCAAATTGCGGCGCGACGTTTTAGAACAGAAATCGGGTCTTGCTCGCCTACTCCCACGGTAAAAAAATCCGTATCGTAGGAGATGTTGTCGCAAATCCAATCGTGAAGCACTTTGACTTTTGCCGACGTGTCAGAAAGCCCGTTCGTGAGATTTTTTGCCAGCGCGAAAATGTCGGAAGCCGTGGGGTCGGAAAAGATTTTTTCCGTCAACTCCAACGGCACGCGCCGAACGCGAGCGTCCATTGTTGCCGAAAAAACGGGAATCGAAAAAAGGAAAATGCAAAACAGAAAAATCGATTTTTGGAAAAAACGCATACAATTTTCTTTTTTTTTTAGAGCGCGTCTTCTTCTTCGAGTCTTTGCCCAAACGTTTTTGCAAGCGAGAAGAACCAATCCAAAGAATCGTTGAAATTTTCGGCGTTTACGCCACCTTCGTAAGAAAGATAATATTCAAGGCGGAATCTTTTGTTTGTTGTAAAATAAGCGGTGGCAAACACTTTTTCTTCGTTCCATTTATTCACCAATTTTATGGCTCTGGTATCGGAAATCGAATCCGACGCAGACCATTGTGTAATGAATTTGAGGAGAATCTGCGACTCTTCCACAAAAACGTATGCCGAAATTCCGTTTTTTCTGATAAGAAGGTCGCCGTCGCTGTCAAGTTCATTGTTAGAATATGAATCTGTAAGAATGGAGCGAAGGTTTATTGGGTTTACATCAGATTTTGTGATATTTCTTGAAAATACTCTCTCTGTTGATTGTGAAGTTTGCGCAAAAATCGCAGAACCAAAAACGAGCGCGAAAACGAGCGCGACCATGTTTTTCTTAAAATGAACCATAAAAATCTCCTTGATACAAAATTGTATATTACAAAAGTATAAGTGTAAAAATAACAAAAATCAAAGAAAATAGCCTACTAATTTACGTTTTTAGCGTAAAAAAACAACACCCCGCGTTTTTGACATGGGGCGTTGTTGTAAAAATGCGTTTAATTTGTGTATATTCTAAATCCAACGTAACCTGAACTCGTTGAAGTTCCAAACGTTTGAATTGAGAACGTGTACGTTCCACTTGTAGTTGGTGTAAACGTGTTGTTTTCAAGATATGTCCCAACGCCTTGCGAAATTCCAGTGCTGTCATATATCAAATAAAGTCCGCTTGTTCGAGTTCCAATCGACAAAGTTGAACTAGAATTTGAATCAATCCAGTGAATATTGTATGTTTTTCCTGCTGTAGCGTAGAATGTATATTCATAAGTTGAACCAGAAGATATATATTTTTGTGTAAATCCAGATGAATAAGATGAGTCAGATGAATATACTGTAGCAGACGAAGCAGACGATGAGGTTGAACGTTTATACATTCTTAACGCAACATAACCGCTCGTAGATGCGGTGATTGTTATACTCCAATATCCATTAGTACCCGCTGTAAGCCGCCAAAGACTTGAACCAGAGCCATTACCAACAAAGTTGTTTGACGAGTCGTACATTGTGAAAGTTGTACTCGCAGCAGAAGAATATCCGTTATTTTTCAACCATTGCGACTCATCGCTTTCTGCAATATCAAGGTAAAAGTAATAACTCGATGTCATATAAAATGTATACGTTTTAGAAGAACCTGCCGTTAAATATACAACGGTAAAATCATTTATATCATTGCTATATTGATATGACGTTGTTGATAATGTGCTAGAACTTCCGCCCGAATTTGTTCCATACGAACTATACACAGTCAAAGGCACAATAGTACCGCTGGAAGTCTGCACTTTTATAGCGAACGTGCCAGTTCCAGAACTATATGGCTCAACTTTTATGTAAACAGTACCTGATGATAAGTAAGAAGTGTATAATGTTCTTGGAGAACTGTAGCAACTATCTACACTAGAGAAGTAACTCGTTGGAGAAGAACTTGATGTTCCCGCAGAAATCTTTGCATCAAGCGTATACGAACCGCTACCACCATAATAATCGTCCATATAAACGCTATAATTTGTATAAGAACTCGCATTAAATGAATAAATGATATATCCATAACTTGACGCAATATTTCCAACTGTCCAACCATTAGCAGTAGTTGTTATAGGTGTTCCAGAACTACTACTCGTAGAATACACGCGAATATAAACAGTGCTACTGAAAGTACTATAACTATACCGCGGTCGTATAGAAATCGTATATGTTCCTGTTTCAGTGGCAGTAAAGTAATAAGAACTCGTAGAACTGCCATCTCCGTAAACATATTCTGAAGAATAGGAAGAATAGCCAGAAAGAGATTTTGCTTCGCCAGACGGAGTTTGCACGCGGAATTTTCCAGAACCAAGATAGTAAGAAGAAGAAAACGTTGTTCCGCTTTTTGAAGAATTATCTATATATTCGATGTAATAAGTCTGCCCAGATGTTGCTTCAAATGTATATACCGCGGTGCGATTCGACTCAAGACTTACCGCTTCATAATCGCTCGAAGAACTTCCCGCAGACGAGTAAACCGTAAGACTTCCGTTATTGTCAACGTCGTCTATTTCACCAATCTCTTCAGAAAAAATATTCGAGCAAGAAACGGCAACAAAAGAAAATGCCGCCAAAACCAAAAAATGAAAAAAATGCTTCATGATTTCCTCCTTTTGTGAACTTTGCTACCAAACCGAGTTTATTTTTGATTTACGGGCTGACCAAAACAGATTCCAAGCCGAATGCTGTCAACAGATTTGCTTTCAGACCCCGCAAGGAAATACACGTCGTAACCAAAAACCGCCTTAAAGTGGTCAGAGATTTTCAACTCCGCGCCAAGTCCCCACTTAAAGTACACGCCAAATGCGTCCTCTGGCTCGTAATTTGCATACGGGTCATAGTTCGAATCCCACGTGGAACTGCTAGAAGAGTCGTCTTTGTCATCGTCTTCATTGCCAATGCCAAGATAATAAAAGCCCACGCCCGCTTTTGTGAAAATGAACAACCGCTTGATTCCTTTGTAAAGTCCAATATTTGAACCGATGTTAAAGAAATCGCCGTCATCTGAACCCGCGTAAGAAATGTCGCCCCAGTTCACAAAGAACGGTCCTCTGTGAAGCGATGTAAAGTAGACATAAAGTCCGTCAAAACTTGCAGATTTGTTTCCAATCCAGTTGTAGCCAATGCCGAATGCGTCGCTCACGCGAACGTGCGACGAAAGGTCTGACCATTTTCCTGAAAGCGAGTCAGAAGACGAGTACGACGGCGACGAACTTCCGCGCGACGAATACGACGGCGTTGACGAAGACGAAACCGAACTTGGAGCAGGGCTCGTAATGCTTGCACCTGTTTTTGGATACAAAACCTCCACGTCAAGTCCCACGGGACGCACCACACGGAAACCAATCTCATAGTTTTTTCCATTTCCATCTATGCTATTTCTGAAAAACGGAGATTGAGGGTTTTCCTTAAAAGAACCGCCCCTAATTACAGTATTTTTATTCTCTTCCGAATATCCAACACCGTATTTACGAGCCTTTTGATAACTTTCTTTTGAAAAAATATCCCAACACCATTCGTATGCGTTTCCTACCATGTCAAACAATCCAAGCGAGTTTGCATTTTTGCCAGCAACAGGGTGAAGCACAGCCCCAGAATTCGTTTTGTTCCACCCGTCTGGAATCTTTTTTGGATTTGCTACGGTGTACTCCGCAGAATAAATTCCGCCAAGAGCCGCGTATTCCCATTCAGTTTCAGTTGGGAGGCGGAAACCGTTTGCGGTAAAATCACACGTGTATGTTGTATTGCCATTGCTATTTTTTCTTAGAGTATATGCAGGCACAAGCCCACATCTTTTGCTCAAAGCATTACAAAAATCCATCGCGTCGAATTTTGATATATTCGTAACTGGCACTCTTTCGTCAGAAGAACTCGTTGGATTTTTTCCCATAATCGCTCTATAAAGCGAAACTGGCACTTCGGTAGCGAGCATTTCAAAATCGTCAACATCCATCATGTGGACAGGTTTTTCGTCATTATCGCCATAATTTCGCCCCATCAAAAATGAGCCACCGCTTACGCTCACAAGGCTTTTGCCATAACCAATCAAACTAAGCGTTCTATCTATGCTTTTTTTCTCGTTTTGTTTTGCAGCAAAAATCTCTTGTGCTGTCATAAGATTCACATTTACAGCAGGCGTATACTGAATGTCGCGCTTAACGCCTTTTACTTTTTCGCTTTTGATTTTCTTTCCAGTTCCAATATCGCTTATAACGAGTTCTTGAATTTCAACCTGGTATCTTGACGATTCTCCAACGCGGACTTTATATTTCAATTTTGCTTGCAGAATATCAGTACCCATACCAAACAACATATCGTACCGAGTGTAATTGTCATACCATTCATCGAGTTCCACCATATCAGCACCGTCACGTGGAGGCTTTTTTCCAGTCAATTCATAATATGAAATTGTGCCAGAAAATTTCCAAGAGTCGTTTCCAAGTGAAAGAAGCAAATCGTACTTCCATTCATTTTTGTTGGTGTCAAGCGACGAAAACGAAATAAAAAGTCCTGTTTCTGGAAGAAGAGAATCCGCCGTGTACGATTGGCTTTCAAGGTCTTTTATAAGGTTTGCAATTTCGGATTTAAAAGAATCCGCCGTGGAAGCCTGATTCAACGCAAACTCTCTTCGTCTACGCTCCGAGGCTTCTTGTTTTGGCTTAATACTATTTATAAATGCGTTAAAGTATCTTTCTTCTGTCAAAAAACCGTCAGAATCAAACACTTTGCCACGACTCGCCTGAAGAGCATTCCGTTCATCTGCAATCGAATCCATAAGTGCTTTATCTTCTTCTGCGTTGTACTCCACGATTTGCTCTTTGATTTCTTTCCAAAAGCTGTCGAGCGTTTGCTTATTTACTTCAATATTCACGATTTTTTCAGGAGCCGAAAGGGTTTGCGCCGCAGAAAGACGCAATTCAAGTGCAGCTGCTTCCGCCTTTTCCCGCGCTTCATCAAATTGCGCACGGTGCACCTCATTCATCTCTGCCCGTTTTTGCTCCGCTTCTCGTTCCGCTTCGGCTCGCCGTTTTGCCTCTTCCAAAAGTTCCTGCTCACGGCGCAATTTGAACTCAGCCGCCTGCATTGCCGCTTCCGCTCGCTTTCGCTCTTCGACGATTCTTGCATCAAGCGAATTCGCACTTGCAAGTCGCTCAAGTTCTTTGTTCGCTTGCGCAAGCATTTCGTTAAAGGAGTTAATGGAACTTTCGCGCATAGAAATTTCTTCGCTTCTCGTTTTTGAGTCAAAGACAACAGAACCTGGCACAAGGTCGTTTTTGCCCGCTGCGGTGAGTTTTACGCCCTGTCCTTCAAGGAATTTCATTGCCGCAATCGCACCGCCTTTTAATTGCACGTCAACAAGGCTCATCGGCTCGGTTTCAATTGCGCCAGCCATTCGCTGATTTCCTTGCTTTCCGCCAACTTTTGTTACAGAAACGGTAACAATGTACTTTCCGTCAGCAAGGCGCGTTGTTTCAATGTTCAACCGCATATCGCTTTGCAAAAACGATACGTCAAGCGACGTTTCGTATTCATTGCCCTCGCTCCGCGCGATTGCGTTTTTACTCCGCTCCGCTTCGGCAACATCTGCAATTTTTATTGCAGAATGTCCCGCAACGCCGTTGATAAACGTTTCCTTGACACGCGAAGGAAGTTGCTTGTCGCTTCCGTCCGCAGCCCCATTTGAGAGTACGCTCGTTTCCACAAGATAGACTTTTCCGTCCCCGCCATTGCCCGTGTAAAAACCACTTTGAGAAAACGCCATAAACGGAAAAAGCGTGAGAATCACTAAAACAAAAGAAATCCGAAAAAATTTCATAACCCGCCCTTAAAAACGGCAAAACGGCGTGTCGCGTTCTGCCGTTCGCTACAATCAAAAAGCCGCCCAAACTTTTTGTTTCTTGGACGACTTTTTTTTGAACTAGTCCAATGCTTTTTTATTCCGAAGCCCGAATAGTGCCAGGTTTTATTGTCGCAGCAAGGTCGTCTGCTTGTTCCTCAACCTTTTGCATGGCTTCGCTTTCCAAATTTGCGCCAAGTGAACGAATGTAGATTGCCGCCTGCGATTCCCAAAGGCTCTGTTCACACGCATAAATTTGCACAACCTCATACGTGTCGGTAATTTTACCCGTGTCAGCATCTTTTCTGCGTCCAAGAACCCAACTATCAGCAACGCGACTAAATCCCGTAAATCGTGCAGCGGCTGCTGTTGCCAAAGATGAAGACTGTGCTTCCTCTCTCTCCGAAAGAATTCCATGGAATCTTGTATCAACGGCAGAATTAAGAGAGCGAGCGATATTCTGCATATAACTTGCCGCAGCAAGTTCCTGCGCCATTTTCAAATCCTTTGTGGAATTTTGGTCACGGCGAACACGAGATGTGTTAATGATGACATAATACTTGCCTTCAAGTTGATTCTTCATGTTAGAGGGAAGTCCATCAATGTCATCATTAAGTGCTGGCTCAAGCCACTCTGGGAACTGCGCACCAACGCTTGCACCTTTCCAGTCAATTGGCGTAGGTCTTTGAACATTAGAAATGTCAACGTTTGCAGTTTTTGCCTCCACTTTTGTGCTTCCGCAGCTCGCCAATGATACTGCCGCAAAAACCGCCGCACAGCCTGCGGCAATCTTGATTTTTGTTCCTTTCATCTTTTTTCCTCCTGATGATGGAATGTTATTTTTTAAGCGGACGCTCCGCTCAATTTGCCTCGGTGATTTCAGAAAGGTCAGAGGACATTTCTCGCTCAATTTTTTCCGAAAGTTTTGGGTACGATTTTTTGAGTGCGTTTTCAAGCGAGAACGCCGTTGTTCGTTCTGAAATTCTGTCTTTGTAGGAATAAACCGCCCTTCCCGTTCGCCCCACAAGTTTTACGTCCACGCTCGGAAAAACCGCGATTGGGTCGTTTCCCATTGCATTTGGAAGCACGGAAACGTCCGCCGTGTAATTTCCGCGCCGCGAAACCGTAAATCCCGCCTTTTTGAATGCGTTTGCAATCGCCGTTTCCACGATTCCGCCGTAATCGCCTTCAATGTGTATGCTCACGGAGATATTTTTCATTTCCGCTTCAATCTGCGACGGAATGAGCGCGAGCCGCATTCTGTCTGCGCTGTACGATTTTTCTCGCGCAGGATTTATGAGCCGTCCGTATTCCAGTTTTGTCAAAAAATCCTTGCCTTTTTCCCACGCTTTTTTGTAAAACGAGCAGATAAAAAGCGGTTCTTCGCCGTTTTCTGCTTCGCGGTAAAAACCGTCAAATATTTTTTTTGCAACTTCAATTTGAGGAACGTACTGCTCCCAAGCGCGCTCGCGGTCGATGTACGCAACGCAATACCATTTTTTTTCTTTCCGCGAGAAATACGGCTCGGTGAACTCCACGCCAAACAAATTGACTTGCGATGAAACCGAAACGTCATTTTGAATCGAAATCGTTTCGTCCATAACGCCATTTGAATCCATCGAACGAATCGACGTGGTGAGATTTGCGTTCACGCTCGTGCTGATATATCGAGAAAGGGCTGCCAGAGCCTCGGTTTTTGAAAGAGCTGCATTGTCAGCCGTGCCTCGCTCGGCAAGATAAACGGAATCAGGAAACGCCTCGCGCCACGATTCTTGCGCCCAAGCGGGTCTGTTTTCTTGCACGGCAGAACTCGCACAAGAAATCGCAAAAAATGCGCAAAAAAAGAGCAAACAGGCAAAATCAAAAAATTTCTGAATTCCTTTCATACCGTTTTCGATTATAGTCTAAAAGACAGGATTTTGCATAGATATAAATTTTTGTAAAGGCGTTCAAACTATAATATCAATTTTATTTTCAGAGTATTCTTGCCAAATGGGAACACGCGAAAATTTCAGGGAAAATCTGAAAGCGTACCGAAAGCAGAGAAATCTGACGCAGGAGCGACTATCGGAGTTGATTGGATACGGCGAAACGTATATCACGGAAATCGAAAGCAGACACAAATTTCCCAAACCAGAAACAATCGACGCAATCGCCCGCGCCCTTGAAATAGAACCGTATCAGTTGTTCCAAAAACAAAATCAAGAAAAGCAAAAAGAAAAAGTCGCCGCACTTGGCGAAAAATTGTACGAAAGCATTTGCAACGACCTTCGTAAGCAGATTTTTCAAAAAGTCATGGAAGAATTTGATTTTTGACAAACAAAAAGACAGTTCGAGCATTTTTATCGAACTGTCTTTTTACAAAAGTACTGGCATTGAGCCCAAGAATGAGCATTGAGTCCAAGAATGGGCATTGAGCCTGTCGAAATGCCAGCATTTTTTTAGAACTGTCTTTTTTGTGTTGGTTTCGACCTGTCTGCCGACAGGCAGACGCGGCTCAACCACCGCAGTTTTTTCAAAATTATACGTCTGCTTTCCAAAGACCGTGTTTGTTGCAAAATTCGTAGACGCTCAGTGCTTTGTCGCCTTCCAAAAGCGCAAAACGCGCGACGGGTTCTTCGCCGGGATGTAAGATTTTTCGCTGAACGCCTTGCTCGCTTTCAAGCGCAACAAACTGAATCCAGTGGTCGCTTTCCATTGGATGAAAAACTGAACCGACTTTCACTTCAATTTCCGAGCCTTTGACGCTCACCACGGGAACGTGTTTTTCAACCGCGCCGTCGGTTGTGTTTGCCTTCAAAAGTGCCATTTCTTCGCCACAACACAGTGTGGGACACGCTGACGACTGAATCAAATCCACGAATTTCTTGCATTTTTTGCATTGATAAAACTGAACAGACATTGTTTCCTCCATCATTTTTCAGACTGTTTTTTGATTTTCTGAAACGAATCTATTTTACAAGATGATTTTAGAGAGCGTAAAGTCAAAAAAAGGGAGCAACCGCCCCCTTACATTGCATATATCAAAGTGTGATGTTATACGACCATTCACTTTCCCAGTCAATCGAATGAAGCGTACAAAGCGTTTTTTCTGTTCCGAATTCTGGTTTTGACTCAAGATAGATTTTTGCGTCTTTTTCGAGCGGAACGATGTGCAGTTCCAATTCTGAAAGTTCGTCTGCCGAAAACCGCGAAAGCGCGATTTCCCACGGATACGATTTTCCAAGGAAAAAATGGTCAAGAAGCAGTTTCTTTTTGCCACCGCGTGTGTCGTAAATGGCTACGCGATTTCCTTCGTAGTCAAAGCGAACAAAAATATCGCTCACGTTTCCGCCGATTTTTTTGCGAAGTGCCGAAAGGTCAAGCGCGTACCGCCCATTTTCGATTTTTTTTGCTTCGATTTTTCCCGCTTGAGCCTCTGTGTTTCGCGTAAAAACCGCCGCCTCCAACGGATTCAACGAAGAATCGCGGTTCAAATTCGTTTTTCCAGAAAAAATCCATTCCGCGCCCAGTTCGCCACTCTTTCCTTCGCTCGGAAAAATCGAAATTTCTGCCGTTTTTCCGCGCCCCGTAATTGAAATTCCGTCTTTTGTTTCCAAAACGTAAGCGTCGCTTTTTGTAACAGCGAGTTTTCCTTTTGCCCGCCACGAATTGAGCGCATCGGCACGAGAGAGAACAACAAACGATTTTTTTCCTTCTTCTTTTGATTTTTCGTCGGAGAACGCAAAAAATCCTGATTTTCGAGTTTCGTCCTCGCGCGAATAAAAGAAAATCTTGCCACCTGCCAAAACAAACGGAGTCGCTTCCGCAAAATCGACTTTTGCGCCGCCAAATGAAAGCGCAAACGGAAAGAAGAAAAAACTGCCATTTTGCACGTTCAACGCGGGAAGAGCCGCTCCAGCGGGAGTTTTTACCACAACGTTTTTGTGATTTTTTTGCGTGTGATGCCGAATGTAATTGTTCACAAAAAGATAGCCGCTTTTTCCGCTTTTTTCGGTTCTAAACGAATAGCGGAGTTTTTGCGTATCGTTCGGGTCAAGCGGATTTTCTTCTGGAATTTTTGCTTCAAGCGAGCAAAGGCTTTCTCCAAAATCGTGCGTAAAATACGAAAGCAATTTCAATTCTCGAAGCGAAGACGAAACTTGCCCAAACTCCCGAACGGGTGCGCGAAAATCGTAATTTTTTACAGGAAGGTCGTTCGGAAATCCCGTTTCGCAAGATTCTTGCAACGTGGTGAGTTTTCCGTCGGGATTTGTGCCGCCTGCGTACATATAATAGCCGAGCAAATTGCAACCGCTTCCCATTTTTGTGAGCGCGACTGCCGCAACGTCTTTTGCGGTGGCAATCGTGCGCCTGTGAGCGCATGGCTGAAGTCCGCCGCCTAGTTCCGCCGTAAGATACGGAAATTGTTTTGCGTCAAACGTAATTCCGTAGCCCAAACCGTGGTCGCTTCCAATGTTGTGGTCGTTTCGCTCATACGTAAAAACGTAATTTCCGCTCGGCTCAATTTCCGTAGTGCGCGAATCCCACGGCGCGTCGCAATAGCCGCCCATAACAGGAAGAAGCCCGCCAGTTCGTGCGCCACCCCAGCCCGTTGCCGTGTAAAGCGACGTTCGGAATCCCACATCTTCGGCGATTTTTTTGAGTTTTTTCATGTGTTCGTCGCCAGACTCGTCGTACAGTCCGCCGCAATGCCCAAACTCGTTTTCGATTTGAACGCCGATTATCGGATTTTGGATAAAATCTCGCGCTTGCTCGTAGATTTTTTCGTACCATTTTTGAACGGTCTCAAAGTATTTTTCATCGTTCGTGCGTGGCTTAAAATCTTTTTTCAAAAGCCAATCTGGAAAACCGCCGTTTCGAGTTTCTGCATGAACCCACGGTCCAATTCTCAAAAGGATTTCCATTCCTTCGTCTTTTGCCGTCTGCAAAAACGCGCGGAGGTCGCGGTCGCCCGTCCAGTCGTACTCGCCTTCGATTTCTTCGTGGTGAATCCAAATAACGTAGCAACTTGCCACGTCCACGCCGCCCGCTCGCATTTTTTTGAGCGTGTCCGCCCAGCGAGAACGCGGCACGCGAGAATAATGGATTTCTCCCATCGTTGGAAAAATCCGCACTCCGTTCTTAAAAAGACTCACGTTGTCAAATGTATAACTCATGTTTTACCTCATTTTTTGCGATTTATTCTTTGACTGCCGCGCCACCAAAACTCGTGATGAGCGTTTTTTGCGTAATCACAAAGAAAATCACAAACGGAATTGCCACGATTAAACTTCCTGCGGCAAAAATCGTAAATTCGTTCTTTTTATCGCTCACAAATCCAAAAAGTCCAAGCGCAAGCGTTTGTTTTTCGGGACTTCGGAGCACCATTTTTGGAAAAATGAAGTCCATCCACGGTCCCGTAAAACTCGTGATTGCAAGGAACGTGATTATGGGACGAGCGACTGGCATGATAATCTGAAAAAACGCGCGGAAATGGCTCGCTCCGTCGATTCTTGCCGCCTCGTCAAGATTTTTTGAAACCGTGTCCATGTAATTTTTTACGAGCCAGGTGTTGTACGGAATGTTTCCCGCCGTGTACACAAGGACAAGCCCCCAAAGCGTGTCAAGTCCGCCCACGCGAAGCAAAATCACGTAAATTGCAATCATTCCAACAAAAGACGGAAAAATTTGCAAAATCAACAAACTCATCAAAAACGATTTTTTGAATCGAAAATTGAATCGACTAAAAACGTAAGCCGAAAGCGATGAAATGATAACCGTGGCAACGCACGTTTCCAAACTGATGATGAGCGTGTTCAAAAACCACCGCCCGTAATCCGTGTTCGTAAAAAGATGAACAAAATGCTCAAGCGTAACGCCGTCCTTAAAAGGCACAATGTTCAAACTCGCCATTGAGTTTCCTGGCGAAAACGCGCCCGCCACAACGTAAACGAGCGGGTAAATGACAAAAAACGAAATTGCAAGGAATACAACGTAAATGACGGTACGGTTCAAATCCTGTGCAAAAGAACGATAATGAACGGGTTTCAAACCGCTTCCTTCCATTGTATTTCCTCGATTTGCGCGTCCGTGGTCAATCATACGGAACCCTCCTTGAATGCCTTTGTTTGCCTAAACTGCCAAATCGCAAACGGTGCCAGCACGATGAAAATCATCACCGCAATAACCGAAGCGTAATTGTATTTCATCAGCGTCATTGTGAGTTTGTAAATCCACGTTACAAGAATATCCGTTCCACCCGCAAGCGTTGTTGTGGAATCCGCCACAGACGGCGCGCCTCCTGTAAGGAAGAAGATTGCGCCAAAATTGTTTACGTTGTGCGCAAAACTCATAATGATAAGCGGAAGCGTCTGATACAAAACGAGCGGCATTGTGATTTTTGTGAGAATCTGCGTTTTACTCGCTCCGTCGATTCTGGCAGCCTCGTACATATCTTCGCTGATTGCAGTCATTGTTCCCATCGAAAGAAGCATAAAATAACCGAAACCAGCCCACAGATTTATCATAACTACAGTAAATTGAGCCATGTGCGGAGTGCCAAGCCACGGAATCGGATTTTCGATAAATCCCCAAGCCATCAACGTGCGATTCACGATTCCGAACGTTCCATTCAAAAGATTTTTCCAAACGAGCATAGAAACAACGCTCGGAACGGCATACGGCAAAATGAAAATGAATCTAAACGCGGGCGCAATTTTTACGTTCACCTCTTTGAGCAAAACCGCAATGATAAGCCCGCCGAAGTAGCACGTAAACGTTGACAAAACCGCCCAAACGAACGTCCAAATCACAACGCGCACAAATCCATGCGACCAATTGTTTCCGCCGCCCATAAGTTCAGCGAAATTTTGAAAACCGACCCAATCAACCGTGTTTGCAGGCGGAATGTGTGCGGGGTCAGAGTAATTTGTAAACGCAACAAGAACGCTAAAAACGAGCGGAACCACCACAAACACCACAATCATAATGAACGCAGGCGCAAGTCCAAAAATCGGGAAACTCTTTCCCATTGTTTGGTCAAGCAGGTCTTTTTGACTTTTGAATCGTCCCGTGCGGCAATATTCGGCATAGCCTTTTTCCGCGCTTTTTATCGAAAGCACGTACACAATCACAAAAGCCGCCACAATCGACACAAAAAGAATTCCGTCGATGAGCATAAAAATCGAATTGTCGCGCATTTTCACAGGAAGTTCAGGATGCGGACTTCCGAGCGTAATCATTCCGATGAGTTTTTTTATGGTTACAGGAAGGCACGCAAGAAAACAAATCTCGCAGAGCGCGAAAAACGCGCCTTTTACATAATCGCGGAGGAAAAGCAAATGCGACAGCCCCATAAAACACGTAGCCGTGACTTTGATTTTCTTTTTCGCGCTGTTGTCTGTTGGTAAATCAGCCATATTTTTCTCCACTGTATTGGGCAACCACAGTCGGTCGCCCATAAACTGCATTACACAAAAGCGAACACTTTATCTTGAAAAAATCGCCGCATCGCAAGCATCAAGTTCTGCCTTAACTTCGGCTCCGTTCCAAATATTTTTTGACGCATTGTTCATCGCTTCCCAGAACATCGCCATTTCTGGAATTGACGGCATCGGGAAAGCATATTCGAGTTGATTCAAAAATCCACCAACAAACGGACTTTCGATTTTGATGTTCACGCTCGGAAGCGTTCCCGTCAACTCAAAGCGGAGTTTTTGCATTTCGTCGCTCATCAAAAATCGAGCAAAATCGTTCGCTTCATTAGGGTGGTCGCTGTAAGCGGACACAAACATCGCCCGCGTTCCCGCAAAACTCGCCGCAGGCACTTCATCTCCAGGAAGCGAAGGAAGCGGAACGACTCCAAAATCCACGCCCGCTTTTTGAAACGGCACAACGTTCCAAAGCCCCGTAATGTGCATTGCCGCATTTCCCGATTGGAATGCTGCGTCAACCGTGGAAGTTCCCATGTCGTCGGCAGGAACGTTGTTGAGCGCGGGGCGAAGCGTTTGAAAAAACTGCATTCCGCGCACCGAAGACGGCGTATTCAAATACGAATGTTGTCTGTCAGTTCCGTCTGGTCCAAAAAGTCTGTTTCCGTTCGCGGAAGTAAAAATAATCGTGTAATAAGCACTTCCAACGTCCATCACAAATCCGTATTTGCCGTTTTGAACGTTTTTTGCGTTAAAATCGGTCGCCCATTTTGCCAGTTCCTCCCAAGTTCTAGGAACTTCGTCGTCTTTGATGAGAGCGCGATTGTAAAAAAGTGCATACGTTTCTGCGGAAACGGGATAGCCGTACATTACGCCCTCGCTTGTGAGAGCCTTGACGCAAGAAGAAAGCGCGTGCGTTTTTACGCTCACGGAGTCAGCAGTTGGAAGCACGTGTCCGCCTGAAACAAGTGACGAAAGGCGGTCGTTTGGAGCGGCAAAAATGTCCGCGCCTTTTCCCGCAGGACCGTCCAAAGCAATTTGCCCGATTGCGTCTCCGAGTTCTACGTTCACGAATTTTATTTCAATATTCGGATGAGATTCCGAGTAGATTTTTCCCGCTTGCTTTATAAACTCGTCGGGTCCATTTGTGGATTCCCAAACGGTCAGCGTGATTTTTCCGTCTTTTGCGCCACGCGCTCCCGACGAAGATTGAGAGCCGTCTTTTTTGGAACACGACAAAGCAAAAAGTGCCGCTGACGCACAAAAAGCAAAGGTAAACGCCTTCGTTAATTTCATAAAACACCCCTTTTTTTTCAATTTTTGAAAGAAAACGACCGCTTCTTTCAAAAAAAATTACGATTTTCAATTTGCGAGTCTTTCCGTGGATTCTCTAAACTGAAACGAGCAATCCACAAAATTTTCGCGCTCAAACGGCTTTCCAGAAAGCATCAAAAGCAAAACCTCAACCGCGCGGCTTCCCAACGCAGAAGACTCCACGCGAAGCGCACTCACTGGCGAAGTCGCGCCTTCAAGAATCACGCTGTCGTGAAACGACGCAAGAAGCACATCTTTTCCCGCACGAATGTTTGCAAGCCGAAACAGCCGCAAAACCTCCATGCACACAACGTCGTCAGAACAAAGAATCAAACTCCAATCAGAAAGATTTTTTTCGCCTTCCAAGTCAGAAACGTCGGTGCAAACAGCGTAACGCAACGCTTCAATTCCAACCGACTCCATTGCAGAAAGAAATCCCGAAAGTCGATTATTGTTCGCTTCAATATCAAGAGAACCGCACACAAAAAGAACGTTTCCGCGGTTATTCATTTTGGAAACGCAGATTTTTGAAAACTCCGCGCAACTTTCGCGCATTCGAGAATCCACTTGCACGATTTCTCCGCTCGAATCGCTTCCGATTACAACAAACGGAAAATTTCGAGAACGCAAAAACTCCACGTTTTTGTCGTTGTGTTTCAACTGCGTAAGAATTGCCGCGTCCGCCTTTCGATTTAGAATCACGTCTTCAAGTGCTTCGGGATTGCTTCCTTCGGTCATGCAAACGAGTATGTTGTAGCCGTCTTTTGCCGCCCGCTGAACCATTCCAGAAAGACATTCGTGGTAAAAAAGCATTTGCGCAGCCGTTGCTTCAATGGGCATTACCGCCGCCAAATTGAGCGATTTTCTTCCAGCCAAAGCCTTTGCCACAAGATTGGGTCGAAATCCATGCGCTTCCGCATACGAACGAACACGCGCAACCGTTTCCGCTCCAATCCGCCCAGTTCCAGAAAGCGCACGAGACACCGTACTCTTTGAAATGCCGAGTTCAAAAGCGATGTCGTCCATAGTAACTTCTTCTCGTGTGCGCAATCGGTTGCTCATATATTCATTATGCGATAGCCGCCCCGCTTTGTCAAACGCTTTTTTGATTTTTTTTGAGAAGATGTTACCGATTGTCTGCGGACATGGCATTTTCGCGCAATCTGTTGTACAATTCTTCCATAATAAAAGGAGAATCCGCCATGTCCGAAGAACTCAAACCGCCCGCAATCCATTTTTATCCAGCTGGCTGCTATTTTAAATCGATTGACGACATTGCAGGAAAGCGCGTCACCGTCATGGGCTTGGGCTTGAACGGCGGCGGCGAAGCGACCGTGCGATTTTTGCTCAATCACGGCGCGTTCGTCATCGCCACGGACATGAAATCTGAGTCGGACTTGCAGACCACGGTCGATTCTCTCAACAACGACGAAAATCTTGACAAATCCCGCCTCACCTACCGCTTGGGCGAGCACCGCCTCGAAGATTTTGAAACGGCTGACTGCGTAATCAAAAATCCCGGCGTAAAATACGACGGAAACAAGTTTCTCGCGGCGGCAAAAAACATCGAGACGGACATTTCGCTTTTTTTGGCGTTTTCAAAAGCCCCGATTATCGCCGTCACAGGAAGCAAAGGAAAATCCTCGACTGTGAGCGCAATTTACTACGGACTCAGGCAGTCGGGATTCAATGCGTTTTTGGGTGGAAACATCACCGTCTCGCCGCTCACTTTTTTAGACCAAACTGACGAAACAACGCCCGTCGTCTTGGAGCTTTCAAGCTGGCAGCTTGCCGATTTGCGCGGGCGGAGACTTTTAAAGCCGAAAGTCTCAATCATCACGAAAATCATCCCCGACCATCAGAATTTTTACCATTCGATGCTCGCCTATGTGAACGACAAAAAACTGATTTACGCCGACCAGACCAAAAAAGATTTCGCGATTTTTGACTTTGACAGTGACCCCGCGGCTGACGGCGGAACGCTCATCGAAAACTGGGGCGACATCTTCGCCAAAGAATGCAAGGCGACCGTTCTCCGCTACAGCAAAAAGCCACTTCCCGAAGGCGTTCTCGGTGTGTGGCAGGACAAAAAAGGAGTCGGCAAGGCGCGACTTTCCACGAAAATCTTGGATTCGCTTCCGCAGGATTACGAAAAAACGACCGAAACCGTGCTTAAAGACTTAATCGTTCCCGGAAAGCACATGCGGCAGAATGTGCTGAACGCCGCGCTTGTCTTACGGATTATGGGCGTGTCGCCAAAGCGAATCATCGAAGTTTTGGGAAGATGGAACGGAATCGAGCATCGCCTTGAATTTTTCCACGAATGCAAAATCGGCACGACGACTTTCCGCTTTTACAACGACTCCGCAGCCACAGTTCCCGAGGCTAGCACCGAAGCGACGCAAGCGTTCGGAAAGCCGGTTTATTTCCTCACGGGCGGCACGGACAAAGGCTTGGATTTGTCGCCGATTGCGGCAGGAATTTCGGACAACGGCAGGAACATCGTTCCCCGCGCCGTGTACTTGCTTAAAGGCAGCGCGACCGACAAAATGATTCCCGACTTCAAGAAAGAGGGAATCCCGTACAAAGGCGTTTTTGCCTCGATTGACGAAATGCTCGCCGCGCTCAAATCCGATTTGGAAAACGCGGTGGCTGGGCAAGACAATGCGGTGGTTGAGCCTGTCGAAACCACTCAAAGCGGTCATTTCGATAAACTCAATGACCAAATGGTGGTTGAGCGCGTCGAAACCACCGCTACAAGCCATTCCGATAAACGCAACGACAATGTGCAAATCGTGGTGTTCTCGCCCGGCGCGACGAGTTTCGGCATGTTCAAGAACGAATTCGACCGAGGAAACAAATTCAAAAAAACGACTAAGGAAATTTTTGTATGACATATTTTTTTGAAACATACGGTTGTCAAATGAACATTGCAGAAAGTGCAGCAGCAGAGCAAAAACTCCTTGCGCGTGGATGGACTCGCGCGGAAAGCGCAGAATTATGCGACCTTGCTGTTATAAATACATGTTCTGTTCGACAAACGGCTGAAAATCGAATTTTTGGGCGACTCGGTTGGTACGCGGGATTAAAGGCGGTTCGGCAAAAAAAAGAAGGCGCAAAAGATAAATCGCTTGCGAAGGCGGCAGAGGCAGCAAAGACGGGGGCAAATCCTGTGTACGTTGCCGTTATGGGGTGCATGGCGGAGCGACTTTTGAAATCGTTAAAGCGCGATTATCCTGTAGTTGATTTTGTGGTTGGAACGTATGCAAAAGAACATTTTGACGACATAATCGACGAAATTGAAAAAAAGGCGGGTGCACAAAAACAAAGCGCAAAAATCGGACGCGACGGAATCGTTGAAGAAGACGCGGCGTATACGTTTAGCGCGGTGAGCGCGGAAGATGGCGCGTTTTCAACGTTTGTTCCAATCATGCACGGTTGTAATAATTTTTGCACTTATTGCATTGTGCCGTATTTGCGTGGACGGGAAATGAGCCGAAGCGTCGAAGAAATCCTCAAAGAAATCGATACGCTCGGAGAACGCAACGTTCGAGAAATCACGCTTTTGGGGCAAAACGTCAACTCGTATCGCGGAAAAATGAAAAAAGACGAAACTGGCACTGAATCGGAAGTCGATTTTCCGACGCTGCTTGACATTATCGCGCGTCATTTGGAAAAAACGAATTCTTCAATCGGCTGGGTTCGCTTTGATTCAAGTCATCCAAAAGATTTGAGCGATTCGCTCATCGATGTTATTTCAAAAAACGACGTGCTTTGCAAACACATTCATCTTGCCGTGCAACACGGAAGCGACCGCGTTCTCAAGGCGATGAACCGTCATTACACAAAATCGGATTTTCTTTCGCTTGTTCAAAAAATCCGAGCGCGCATTCAAAACGTTTCGCTTACGACCGACGTTATGGTTGGATTTCCTGGCGAAACGGAAGAAGACGTTTTGGAACTCCTTGATTTGATGGAAAAAGCGAATTTTTCGAGCGCGTTCATGTACTATTACAACGTTCGAGAGGGAACGCCTGCGGCGAGCATGGCAAATCAGATTCCGCTTGCAGAAAAAAAGGCGCGACTTGCCCGCGTGATTGCGTTTCAGCAAGAAATCTCGCATCGCGCACTTTCTGCGCACGTGGGAGAGGACATTCGCATTTTGGTTGAAAAAACGACTCGAAACGACGACGGCGAAGTTTTGGGAAGAACGAGCCGAGACGAGCGCGTTGCGTTTCGTGCAGAAAAATCGTTAATCGGGCAATTTGCAACCGTGCATCTCGATTCGCTTTCGGGAAGCACGTTCCGAGGAACTTTGCTCTCAAAAGATACAAAATAAGGAGAAACCTATGCCTATAAAACTAATTGGAACGGTGATTTTGGTCGTAATCGTGGGGATTTTTTGCGGCTTCAACACGGCGGACGCAAACAAATGCGACATCAATCTTGTATTTAGAACGCTCCACGGGATTCCAGTGTTTCTTACGGTTTTGCTTTCGTTTTTGGGTGGCGTAATTGTAATGGCTCCGTTCACCGTTCGATTCGGAAGCGGAAAGCAAGAAAAAAAGGAAAAACCGCAAAACGACTCGCCTACCGCTTTTCCTCAAACTCAAAATACCGAAAAACCGCAAACGATAATCGTCAACGGCGAAGAAGTTTCCCTCAACGACGGCACTCCGATTTAACCACTCTTTTATTGAAGAAAACGAAATTTTTGCCCCGATTTTTTTGATTGTGTGATAAAATCAATGAACTTAAAAAAAGATTTTCGGGCGGCGTGTTGAATTTTTTGCAAATCGCCCACCCGAAAATGACAAACGAGGTACACGATGAGCAAAATCGCAATCAGAATAAACCAGGCGGATGTGGTCGCCGTTGCGCTCCAACCACTTTCAAAGGGAACTGCCGTTACGCTTGAAGCAATGGACGATGTTCCCGAAGTGACTGTCACCTTGCAGGAGGATATTACGGCGGGGCATAAATTCGCCATCCGCGAAATCAAAAAGGGCGAGCCAGTCATCAAGTACGGCTATCCGATTGGCTCGGCAACCGAAGATATTGCAGTGGGAAAACATGTGCATACGCACAACATTCACACCCTGCTTGAAGGCGAACTTTCGTACACCTACAACGAGGCAAAAGCCAAAGCCGCGTATGACGCATGGTACAAAGATACCGAACGCCTCCGCGCCAATGTGCCGACGGTGAAAGTGTACAAGCGGGCGGACGGGCGCGTGGGAAGCCGCAACGAAGTGTGGATTGTTCCGCTTGTGGGCTGTGTGAACCGCATTTCTGAAAAACTTGCGATGTGGGCAAACGCCAAATACTGCGACGGCGACCCAAAACCGAGCGAAAAAGGCGGGCTGGAAGGATTTTTCACCTGGACGCATCCCTACGGCTGTAGTCAGATGGGCGGCGACAAGGAGACAACGGCAACGATTCTCGCCGACTTGGTGCATCACCCGAATGCGGGCGGCGTTTTGGTCGTTTCGCTCGGCTGTGAGGAAAACAACATTCCGTATTTTAAAGAATTTTTGGGCGAATACGACGAAAACCGCGTAAAGTTCATGATAACGCAGAGTTTTGAAGACGAACTGGAACAGGGCAAAAAATTACTCGCCGAACTTGCCGACTACGCGGGCAAATGCAAGCGCGAAGAAGCCCCGCTCACCGACATCGTGTTGGGAATGAAGTGTGGCGGCTCTGACGGCATGAGCGGAATCACCGCAAACGCATTGATTGGTCGTATTTGTGACGCAATGACAGGCATGGGCGGGCGCGTTATGCTTACCGAAGTGCCGGAAATGTTTGGCGCGGAGCAAATGCTGATGAACCGCTGTGTGGACAAAGCACGATTCGACAAAACGGTAAACCTCATCAACGGATTTAAAGGCTACTACGCACGGCACAACCAAGTCTGCTACGAAAACCCAAGTCCGGGAAACAAAGCGGGCGGAATCACCACGCTCGAAGACAAATCACTCGGCTGTGTGCAGAAAGGCGGAAAAGCCCCGGTCACTGGCGTGCTCAAATACGGCGAGCGGCTGCCGCAGAATGTAACGGGCCTTACGCTTCTTGAAGGACCTGGCAACGACATCGTTTCCACTACCGACATGACGGCGGCTGGCGCGAACATCATTTTGTTTTCAACAGGTCGCGGAACCCCGCTCGGAGCCCCTGTTCCCACAGTTAAAATCGCCACCAACCACCCGCTTGCCAAAAACAAGCACGGCTGGATTGACTTTGACGCGGCGGATTTGCTCGATGAGCCAAG
>CALFJF010000051.1 GCA_937877535.1 uncultured Treponema sp. | reverse complement strand
AAAAAGAATTGCTGGAAGCGTTCGAGTCAAATATCCACATTTTCCTGATAATCGATGAATTGAGTTACGAGCAGAAAGAAACGATAAAAAACATCATTACATCTTTCAAAGTTGAGAACGGGAATCCTGCCGTTTTCGATGCCACGGTCGTGAAACTGGTTCAGAAAATCAGTTTTGTTGATAAAGACTTTGAGTATGCTTTGACGGCGCAGTAACGCGGAGATGAAAATGGAAATAAAACAAATTCCGTTGTCGAAATACCAACGGGAAATAATGAAAGAATTTTATGGCATAAAGCCAACAAAAGTTGTCGCTAAAAATAAAGAATCTTCTTATGCTCAAACTTATGCAAATATGTTTGAATTAACTCTAGTGAAGGATTTTTACAAGGCAACAAATTTAATTTCTGAATCAATTAGGAACTTATTGTCTTCTCTTTATATTTTTCCAGAATATGTATATTCTTCAACTGTCAAGCAGAAATTACTCATTCCAATTGAGCATTATAAATCTGTTGATTTTATTCTTATGAATGCAAATGATTTTAGTATTCATACTATAAAATTTAAAAATCCATCGTCAAAGGAAAAGGCTGATGAGTATATAGATAATTTCAGAAATACTAAAAAATATTCTGATTTATTTTGTACGGAAGATAAAAACGGATATTTGGTTATGCTACCGATAAATCAAGTAGTTTTATGGGCAAAAAAGAATTTTCAACTTAGTTTAGATTATAACGAAGTAAAAAGTTATTATCAGCAGTTGTTTTAAAAACACCATGAACGCCCCACCTCCCAAAAAAAAACGCCCGCCATTTCTGACGGGCGTTTCACCTTTTACTGATGCGACTTTATGCCAGGCAAGCGTCCAATTCGGCGGAAATCTGCTTTTTGTCAAGATTTTGCCCGATGATGCAGAGTTTAATCATGCGGTCGCCCACGGTTTCGTCCCATTCCTTTTTGATTTCGGGATTTTCGGCAAGGATTTTCTCCTGCTCTTTTTTGGGCGCGCTTGCAATCCACTGACCGCTATAGCCCGCAGAAATCTGCCTTCCGCTCGTCTCGAAGACATAAGCCATTTCTTCTTCGTCGCTGAACCACACCAAGCCCTTGCTTCGGATAATGTTGCGTGGCCATTTGCTCGCGTACTCATCGAGTTTTTGGCGGTCGAATGGCTTTCGGCGGTAATAGATGAAAGTTCCGATTCCGTACTCATCTTCGCTTTCGCCCTCGTGCCTGTGTTCGTGGTGATGGTGGTGATGTCCGTGTTCATCTTCGCCATGCTCGTGATGATGCTCATGCTCGTCGTCATCTTCATCTTCATCGTGGTGATGGTGATGCTCATGCTCTTCGTGTTCATCGTCATGCTCGTGGTGATGATGTCCGTGTTCTTCATGCTCATCATCATCGTCGTCCTCAATCTCGCCTTCTTCAAGCTGCTTGCACCAACCTGCGCTCGCATAAACCGTTTCAAATTCAAAACTGTTCGTGGCGAGAATGTCGGCGACAGGCACATCACCGTGGCTCGTTTCGATAATCTTTACGCCAGGGTGCAAGACTTCGATGACTTTGCGGACTTTCTTGAACTGGGCTTCCGTGACCAAATCTTTTTTGTTGATGACGAGCGTCGAGCAGAACTCAATCTGCTGAACGAGAAGGCTTTCGATGTCCTCTTCGCCAATCGCCTCTTTTGCAAGAAGTTTGTCGCCGCCCGCAAATTCGTCAACAAGGCGAGCCGCGTCAACCACGCCCACAACATTGTCGAGCGTGCCGTTTTTAATGAGCTGGAGTTCCTGCGCAATCGGCATTGGCTCGCAAACGCCACTCGCCTCAATCATAATGTAGTCGTATTTTCCCGTTTTAATCAGATTTTCGATATTCTGTGCGAGCTGACTTTTGAGCGTGCAGCAGATACAACCGTTCGTGAGCGGAACAATGTCGCTCGTGTCGGTGATTTTTGCGCCGTCAGCGATGAGCCGCGCGTCAACATTCACTTCGCCGATGTCATTCACGATAACGGCGACCTTGTAGCCTTCCTGATTGTTGAGGACTTTGTTGAGCAAAGTCGTTTTTCCCGCTCCGAGATAGCCGCAGAGCAATGTCATTGGCGTGAGTTTTTTTGCCATTTTAGATTCTCCTAGAAAATTTTTGATTTTATGTTTCTTAATCATTGTTCAATATACAAAAAAATCGCTTAATCGGCAATTTTTCATACGCCGAGTTTTTTTTGACTTCCGTAAATCGAGCGTCCAAAGTTTGCAAAAAACGCAACCGCGCAAACGACAACCGTTGCGGGGAGATTTTCTGCGCCAAAGCATTCAAAGCCGATGAGAATGGGAGCGAGAAACGTGTTTGTTGCGCTTCCAAAAAGCGCGGAATAGCCAAGCGCGGCAACGAATTCGGGAGGAAGACTAAGAAAAGTCGCGACCGCCGCTCCAAGACTCGACCCGATTGCAAAAAGCGGCGTGAGTTCTCCGCCTTGAAATCCTGCCGAAAGCGTAAAAACCGTAAGGACGAGTTTCAAAATCCAGTCGTATGCAAAAATGTCTCCGCCTTGAAGAGAAGCGTGCGTGATTTCTTCTCCAAAGCCCGAATATCTGCCGCCGTGCAAAAAAATAAACGCGAGAGAAAGAATCGTTCCGCACAAAAACGAGCGGACAACGGGATTTTTGAAAGTGCGCGAAAGAAATCGCTTTGTGTGTTTGAGCGAAACCGAAAAAAATGCTCCAGAAAGTCCAAAAAGAAGCCCCAAAAGAAGAAGTTTCCAAAGCAGATTTGGCGTGAATTTGACCGCGTGAACCCAAACGTGATAGCCAGAAAGTCCAAAATAGTGCGCCACCAGTTGCGCAGAAAACGCGCTCACAACAGCGGGAAAAAGCGACTTGTATTTGAGTTCTCCGCAGACCAAAACTTCGAGCGAGAAAAAAATTGCCGCAAGTGGCGTTTGAAAAAGACCTGCAAATCCTGCCGCAATTCCGCACACGATAAACGTGTCGCGGCTGTTTTGAAAAAGCGGCGAGATTTTCTTAAAAAGCCTTCCGAGTTGGTCGCCGATTGTGGCTCCAATTTGAACCGCAACGCCCTCTCGTCCCGCGCTTCCGCCGCATAAATGCGTGAGCCAAGACGAAATCATCACGAGCGGAGCTAATCGAAGTGGAACGGACGCTTTTTCTTCCGCCGCTTCAAAAACAAGATTCATTCCGCGCTCTGTTCCTTTGCCAAATTCTTTGTACAAAAGAGCGATAAAAATGCCCGCAAGCGGAAGAAACGACGTTAAAACGACGGGATTCGACAACCGCGTTTTTGTTACAAACGCAAGTCCCGACGCAAAAATGACTTCCACAAGACCTATCGCAATTCCCAGCGGAAGCGCGACGAGCGACAAAATTCCCACCGTTCTGTAAGACTCGATTGACGTTAACACTCTGCGCTCGTAATGCCGAACAAAACTTTCACCTTCCCAACTTTTTCGCAATTCTTCGGAGTCTTCGTCGTTGAATTTTGCCAGTGCTTTTATCAAAACGGACTTTGAAAAATCCGCGCCGCTTCCCGTGTCCCTTGAAACGAGCGGAGCGTGCAGTTCTTCTTTTTCGTTCATCGTAGCATTTCCTTGTAGATTTTGTAGACTGAACCACAGTTGTGGCAAAACACTTCAAGCGGGTCGGTGTCATGCTCAAAAATATCGTTTAATTCGTCTTTTCCCAACGCGCGGATTTTTTGTGCAAATTTTTCTGCGCTACACGGGCAATCAAAAATAACGCTTCTTGAAAGGATTATTTTTGGCTCAAAATCTTTGAAAATGCTTTGAATCGCGTTTTCCGCCGATTCACCCGACGCGATTATTTTTCCGATTGATTTTGATTTTTTGAGAGCGATTTCGATTTGTTCCGTAAGCCACTCGTCTTCTTCGTCCGTTTCTTCTTCGATTTTGTTTCCGCCTGTTCGTGCGATTTTTTGCAAAAAAATGCCGCCCGCTCCAATGATTCTGCCTTTTTTGTCAAATTGAACGGAAGTCGAAAACGCCGTTTTTGTTTGCTCGCTTTGGTCAAAATACCAAGCGAGGTCTTGCGCGATGTTCCGATTTTTGATTTCGACTGAGCCAGTTTGCGCTTCTTTCATTCCTTCTCCAAAGCGAGAGAGCGTGAGAAATCCGTTTCCAAAAAACGGCGACAAATCCCAAGATTCTGGTGGCGTGGAAACTGGAATAGGATTTGTGAGCAAAAATCCTCGAACGTAGCCCGTAGAATCCGCTTCCGTTTGAAAGCCCGCGCATTTTCCGTCCGTTTCGTATCGAAGCGTTACATGCTCTCTTCCTTTCATCGTTGGAATCAAAAGGGCTGTTGAAAGAAGCGCGTGTCCCAACGCAAGCGACTCAAGAATTCCGAGCGAATGATTTTCTCGCATTTGGTTCAAAAGGCGCGGAGCGGAAAGAAACGCGCCTCGAAATTTTCCGCCAGAAAGAATGAACATCGTCATTCCATCTTCCGTTGCTTTTTTTAATGAATCGAGCAATTCAAAATCTGTAATTTCTTTTTTTAGCATGAACACATTATAAAAAAAGGCACGTTTTTTTTGTAGACGCAACTCGATTTTTGCTAAAAATGGACAAACGACCGATTATCGCCGATAATAAAACTTGTTTAGAAATGTGACCTGAGCGATAGATTTTCTGCGCGGGTTGATTGTAAAAAAATCTTTGGAGAAGCAAATGTATAAAAATCGAAGGCGGTTCGCGCTCATTTCGATAAATGTGGTTGCCGCCGTCATTTTTACGGTAATTGCGGTTTCGGTCGCTCCCCAGACAAAAATCAACGATTATCGCACGTATTCAAATCTGTTTCCGATGTGCGTTACCGCAGTGCTTTTTGGAATATTGATGTTTGCGAGCATTTCGATTTTTCAAAACACGCGCGAACGAATCGAAAAAAAAGCAATGCAAACGGGAGCCACGGAATATATGACAAATTTTATTGACCGCTTGCGTTTTTGCTATTCTCTCGATGATTTTTACCGCGCAATTTATGAAATCCTTGAACTTGAAGCAGATTGCTCTGTTTTTTACCTTGACAGAACAACAAACTATACGCTTTATAACAGTCCTGGAAAACTTACGGTTGGAGAAATGGGCGGAAGAAGCAACATGATGGAAACGCTCATTGCCAATTTCCGCGAAGAGTGGCCGAACGGCGTGTATTATTTTAACGACGAATGCGGGCTTGTTACAAAAGAAAAAGACGGGCGTGGATTTTTAATCGTTAGCAACGGCGAGCATTTGTATGTTTTTTGTCGTTATATGTACCTTTTTGACACGGAGATTTATCCAAAACTCTTTGAAGAATTTGCGCGTTTTCAAAATCGTTCCAGAATCATATCGAGCCTTTCAGAGATTTCCGAACTTTCGCGCGAGTGGGCGCAACTTGCGGTTACGCAGCAGTCGTTTCTCCCCCCAGAATTGCCACAAGTCGAGCGCGTGTCTTTTGCGGCGTATTTCCGTCCGCTCATAAACGTTTCTGGAGACTACTACACCGTTCTTCCAATCGACGAAAAAAAGACGTTTATCATGCTCGGCGACGTTTCTGGAAAAGGAATGGCTGCTGCGCTTGTTATGGGACTCGTGATGAATACGGTAAAAATCCGCGAGGACAAGGAAGATTTGGTTGGTGCGCTTCGCGCTGTTGATGCGGCAATAAAATCAATGCACTTGCAAGATAAGTATACTGTTCTTTTTATGGGCGTTATCGATACGGAAAAAATGCGAATCCGCTACATAAACGCTTCGATGAGCGACCCCATTATTGTAACAAAATCGCCTGAAGGCTACAGAATAAAGCCGCTTTCGTCGAATTGCTCTATCGTTGGAATTATTCCGCTTGACGACGACATTGCGGTGGCAGAGCAGCGTCTTTTTTCAGGCGACCTTATTTTGATGGCTTCCGACGGCGTGAGCGAAGTTATGAACGAGGACAAGGTTGAACTTGGCGACACAACGCTTTATACGGACACCATAAAAGCCTCTGCGTCAAAAACTCCACAGGAATTTGTGGACGACATTGCTTCATTGGTCATGTCTTATAATGCGGATACAAGGCTTCATGACGACGTTACAATGCTTGTGGCAAAAATCGGCGGAAGTCGGTAGGGGAGGGGAGAATGATTTACGGGGTACTTAATTTTGTTTTTGCCGCACTTTTGATATGGCTTTCCTATTACACCGACAGGCGTATGGGCGAGCAAACTGTTTCAAACCCAATCATCGTGATGAACTCGGTTCTTGCCGCTTCCTGTGCTTCAATCGCGTTGGCAATTTTCTTCTCGCTTTCTTCATCTCCAGAGCGACTCACGTTCTTTTTTGGTCGCTGTATGTTCTTTTTGATAGGCGTTTATGCGATTGAATTTTGCATATATTGTTGCTTTTTTCCCTCTTTTGAAAGACCGCTTGCGGCAAAAATCGTAAAGTGGGGCGGAATTTTATTTTGCGCTTGGCTCGTTTTCTCGCAATTTACTGCGGTGAACATCACGACGTTTCTTGGATTGCGCGTTGACGCAAAATCGATTTTTACGGGAAGACTCACAAATTATTTCCCGTATAGTTGGTACGATTTTTACGAAATCTTTATGACATTTGGACTTACTTCGCTTTCTGTGATAATTATGCTTCTTCGGAGCGAAGCGAGAGCAAGTCGTCTTGACCATCAAAAAACTGCGGTTACGGCAATCGGAATGGTTTTGAGTTGGTGCACGCTGTTTTTAGTTCGCGTGGCGAGCACCCGCGTTCCGCTGTTTTCTTCGATTGTTTTGCTTTCGTTCGTTCTCGCGCAAGCGATTTTGGTTCAGGCGGCAGTGCAAAACTTCCTGTACGACACGCGAAGCGGAGTCGGTTTTTTGCTCAAAGGACTTGGGTGCTACGTGATTCCGTCTGCCGTTGTGGGATTTTTGTTCCCGTCTTTGTGGAAATTACATTCTTCCGCCCCTGTAAAGTTTTATTTTTTGCTTTTGTTGGTTGTTGCCATTGCAATTATTGCGTCTTACAGACTTCAAAAATATTTTAGTTCTCGAATCGTTCTTCATTCAAATCAGTACGCGCCCGCGCTTGAACAAGACCTTGCGGAAATGGATTACAGCGACGACCCGTCGGAAATCGTAAAGCACATGCACGAAATCCTTTCAAAAAGTATAGGTCTTTCTTCGTTTCGTGCGCTCATCGACGTGGGAAACGATGAAATCCATTCCGTTTACGACGACGAAGGCGTAAAACCGCTCGTTTTTAACGTGAAAAATTTGATGTTCGACACGCTTTTGAATTTGAATGCGCAAATCGTTCTTCGCGGTTCTGTTGAAAATGGCTACCGATTTTCGTCCATAAAGCGCGAGCTTCTTGATTTTTTCAAAAAGACAAAAAGCGACGCGCTCATTTTGCTCAACGAAGGAAGGCACGTTCTTGGCGCGATAATTCTTGGCTCAAAAAGCGGCGGAAATATTTACTCGGACTACGATTATGAAGTTTTTACAAAATTGTATTCGTATTTTTTCGTGTTCGGTTATTACATGAAAAATATCGGAAATCAAGAAATCGTTGGTACGGTAAACCGCGAAATCCACATGAGCGAGCAGATAATCGAGTCGATTCAAGGCAACATGGACGCGATAAAAAATAAAAAATTCGACACGGGACATTTGATGGTGCACGCGCACAATATCGGTGGCGAGTTTATTGACCTTGTGCGTTTGAACGACAGCCAGCACATTTTTGTCCTTGGCGACCTTAGCGGAAAAGGAATCAGCGCGTCAATGAGCATGGTTATCGTTAAGTCGATTATACGCTCGTATATTGCTGCGTCCACGGATTTTAAGGCACTCGTTGAAAAAGTCAACGCATTTATTCGCTTTAACCTTCCAAAAGGCACTTTTTTTGAAGGTCTTTTCGCGCTCGTAGATTTTTCTGACAATACGGTATATTACATAAACTGTGGCGTTCCTGCGTTATTTTTGTACACGCGCTCGTTTAACAATGTTGTTGAGATTCAAGGTGAAGGACACGTTTTGGGATTTGTGAAAGACATTTCGCCTTATATAAAAGTCAAAAAAGTCAAGTTAAATGCAGGCGATATACTTGTTACGTGTTCTGATGGACTGGTGGATTCACATTCTCTTAGGGGCGAGCAATTTGGAAAAGACCGCGTTCAAAAAGCGATTACGGAAAACATGGTGATGAATGCGCAAAAAATCGCCGACATCACGTACTCAAATCTCATGGAATTCGTTTCCGCGGAACTTGAAGACGACGTGAGTATTTTTGTGATGAAACTCAACAAGTAAAACAGGAGCAAAACATGGAGCAACTTTCCATAAAAGAAAAAGTCGGAACAAATTACGTCATGTACGAACTTTCTGGAAGTTTGAATTCGTATACGTCTTCGGAATTTCAAGAAAAAGTCTACGAGAACATAAAGTCCACGAGCGTTGTTGTTGATTTGTCGCAAATCATTTCCATTGACTCTACGGGCGTAGGGATAATTATGGCGGGTTTCAACGACGGACTTGAGTACAATCACAAATTTTATCTGATGAATCCGTCGCCGTCCGCCCGCACTGCCATTGAAGACACGGGCTTTATTTCGATTTTTGAGTTTATCCACTCGGTTACGGAAATTGTCTAACCATGCGTCGCGTATTTTTTTCTTTTACGATTTTTCTCGTTTTGTGTTCGGTTTCGTGTCAAAAAAAGCCTGTCAAAAATGTGCCAAAAATTGACCCTGAAATCGAAAAACTCGCAAAAGTGCTTTCTTCGATGAGCCAGCGGTGCAAAGACGAGATTCCGAACGGCTCTCCGTTTGAATTTCTTTCGGATTTGCGAGTCGTTTTGCAAGCAGACCGCGATGACCTTTTGCTTCTCTGCGACAAAACGCATCCGCTTCCAGACAATTTTGAGCCGCTCGACCTTGCAGAACTTTTTCCAAACGATTCTTACAACGTGAATCGGCGAGGGCTTTTTCTTCGTGCGCCTGCCGTTCGCGCTCTAAAAAAAATGGGCGATGCGGCACGAAAAGACGGATTAACGATTTTGGTGAGTTCAACGTATAGGAGTTTTTCGCGTCAAAAAGAAGTATACGACGCACTCGTAAAGCAAGACGGGCAGGCGGAAGCGGACAGAGAAAGTGCGCGAGCGGGAACGAGTCAGCATCAAACGGGCGCGGCTGTGGATTTTGGCTCAATCGATTCGAGTTACGAAGAAACAAAAGTCGGAAAGTGGCTTTTGGAACACGCTTTTGAATACGGGTGGTCGCTTTCATTTCCAAAGGACTACGAAGATGTTACGGGGTATCGCTACGAATGTTGGCATTTTCGTTACATCGGAGTTGAGGCGTGCAAGTTTCAAAAAAAATGGTTCGGGGACGTTCAGCAATTTATGCTTGAGTTCATCGACGCTTGGAAAAAGGCGTAAAAATGCAATTTTCAAAATAGAAAAAAAGAGGAGACAACATGAAAGTCATACTGTTTAACGGAAGCCGAAACGAACATGGAAGCACTCACACGGCGTTGAATTTCGTCGCTGAGGAATTGAACAAAAACGGCGTGGAGACCGAAATCTTTTGGGTCGGGAATCGCGCGGTGAACGGCGAAATTGACGCGCTCGTAAACGAAGCGGTCGAAAAACTTCAGAGCACGGACGGAATCGTGCTCGGCTCGCCAGTGTATTATGCTTCTCCGAGCGGCGAGTTGATTGCGTTTTTGGACAGATTGTACTGGCAGGGCGAAAAATTCTTGCGTTTTAAGCCAGCGGCGGCTGTTACGGTGGCGCGGCGAGCGGGAACAACGGCGTGCCTTGATGTTTTGAACAAATACATCACTTACGCGCAGCAACCCGTTGTTACATCTCGCTACTGGAACATGGTTCACGGCTTAAACGGCGCAGATGTGCTTCAAGACGAAGAAGGAATCCAAATCATGCGCACAATCGGGCGTAACATGGCGTGGATTTTGAAGAGCATTGAAGCGGGAAAGCAAGCGGGAGTCGCGCAGCCCGAATCCGAAAAGAAAATCTTTACAAATTTTATCCGATAATTTTGTACAAAATGCCGTAGAGCGTTTGTGCTTCGTCTGCGCTCAGATTGACGCACTTGCCCATTTCTTCGGGAACGCTTACGGCTTTTTCTTTTAACGCCTCGCCTGTTTCGGTAATCGCCACTTTGACCACGCGCTCATCGGTTTTGTCGCGACTACGAACAATCAAACCTTTTTCTTCCATTGATTTTAGGAGCGGAGAGAGCGTTCCCGTGTCAAGATACAATTTTTTCCCCAAATCGCCCACAGTGAGCGTTTTTTCTTCCCACAAAACCATCATTACGATGTATTGCGTATACGTAAGACCGATTTCTTTAAGAAGCGGCGTGTATTTTCGCAAAATCTCTCGACTTGCGGCATACAGCGGAAAGCAGAGTTGATTTTTAAGTTTAAGTGAATCGTAATTTTTCTCTTCCATAATTTTTCATTTTTCCTTATTTTGAGTGCGGACCGTGCGTTAATCGCTCACATCAAAATCAAACTGAACTTGCACATCGTAATCGGGGAACGCTTCGCGCACATCGGCGACCACGTGATTATACATCGCCTGCATATTGGGCGAGTCGAACGACACGATGATGTCAAACCGCATTTTTTTTGCCTCTTCGTCCACAAAAAAGCCGTGCATTTGCAGAATATCCTTGTGTTCATGCACGATTTTTGACACACGCTCGTGAATTTGCGCCGCACTATCGTGCTTGGTGTTCACGCTGTACACGCCTACCGCCGTCATAATCACATGGTGTTTTTCGTAGACTTCGGCGACGATTTTGCGCGTTACCGTGTCGATTTTTTCCGCTGTCCAAATGTCTGGCACTTCAATATGCGCCGAGCCGAGATGCTTGTCAGGTCCGTAATTGTTCAGCACAAGGTCAAATGCGCCGCGAATTTCGGGGTCAGCAGAAGCGATTGTTTTTTTGATTGCGTGGGCGGTTTCCGCGTCAATTCGCTCACCCAAGATTTTACTCAACGTTTCACGCAATGTTTCCACGCCCGATTTGATAATTGCAAGCGAAATAATCACGCCGAGCCACGCTTCAAGCGACAATCCAAAAAACACAAACACAAGCGCGGCAACAATCGTGGAAGCGGAGATAATTGAATCCATGAGCGCGTCCTGCCCAGTCGCCACGAGAGAATCCGAATTGACGCGCTTTCCCGTCGCTTTTACAAAAAGTCCGAGCGCGACTTTGACCACGACCGCCACCGCCACAATGATGAGCGAAGGAGGTGCGTACTGCGGCACAGTGGGCGCGATGATTTTTTTGCTCGCCGCGACAAACGCCGTTACGCCCGCGTACAAAATGATGACTGAAATCACAAGCGCGGTCAGATATTCTGCGCGTCCGTGTCCGAAGGGATGCTTTTTGTCGGCAGGTCGAGAAGCGAGTTTCGTTCCAATTATCGTAATGACCGAAGAAAGTGCGTCCGTCAGATTGTTCACCGCGTCCAGCACGATTGCGATTGAGTGCGAAAAAAGCCCCACCGCCGCCTTAAACGTGGCAAGCGCGACATTTGCGAGAATCCCGATGACGCTCGTTCGGACGATGATTTGTTCACGATTTTGCATAGAATCCATTTTCTCGCTCCTTTGGTATGTCATTTTTAGTTTAACACAATTTAATTTGATACGCTATAGAGTGTCTGCTAAATCTGCGGTAGTTTCGATGAACTCAACCACCGCAATTCGCGCAAAATCGTCAAAGCGTTTTTGAGAATCTTACCGACTAATTTCTTTTTGCGAATTCTTGCCGTTCTTGCTAAAATGAATTTTGCACACGATTTGGCGTTTTTACAAAACGTATCTCAAATCATCAAAAAGCGGGGATTTCAATATGAGTCGATTGACAATCAGGACAAAAGACAAAGCGCAAATCACTATAGAAGAATTGTACTCAGACCTTGAGCGGCGGATTGTCGCAAGCCCGCCGGGGCTGTGCTATGTGGACTTGACGAGTTCGTTCGTCAAGCTGTGTCTGGCGCAGTCGTGCGGAAAGTGCGTTCCGTGCCGCGTGGGGCTTTTTCAGCTCGCGCGGCTTTTGGATTCCGTTTTGGACGGCAAGGCGAATTTGGCGACGATTGACTTGATTCGCGACACGGCGCAGAGCATTTATGAGTCTGCGGACTGCGCGATTGGATTTGAGGCGGCGCGCATGGCAGTAAAATGCGTGGACGGCTGCCGCGACGATTTTGTCTCGCACATAAAAGAACATCACTGCGTTTGCAATTCAAACCAGCCGCCTGCCTGCGTGTCGCTCTGCCCCGCCAATGTTGACATTCCCGGCTACATCGCGCTTGTGGGGCAAAAACGCTATGCGGACGCGGTGCGGCTCATCCGAAAGGACAACCCCATGCCCGTGGTGTGCGCGTTCATCTGCGAGCATCCGTGCGAAAACCGCTGCAAGCGCACTATGCTCGACTCTTCCGTGAACATCCGCGGCTTGAAGCGCGTTGCCGTGGACGAGGCGGGCGAAGTTCCAATTCCGAAGTGCAACGAAGCGACGGGGAAAAAGGTCGCCGTTGTGGGCGGCGGCCCTGGCGGTCTTTCGGCGGCGTATTATCTTTCGCTCATGGGGCACAAGGTCACGATTTTTGAGCAGCGCAAAAAACTCGGCGGCATGCTCCGTTACGGAATCCCGAACTACCGCCTTCCGCGCGAGCGGCTTGACGCGGACATCAACGCGATTTTGTCTGCGGGAATCGAAGTGAAAACAGACATCAGCGTGGGGAAAGACATCTCCATGCTGGAACTCAAAAATCAGTTTGACGCGCTCTACATCGCAATCGGTGCGCACACGGACAAAAAGCTCGGTCTTGAAGGCGAGGACGGCGCGATTGGCGTGACTTCCGCCGTGGAAATGCTCCGCGCCATCGGTGACGGCGACTATCCCGACTATTCGGGAAAACGCGTCGTCGTGGTGGGCGGCGGCAATGTGGCGATGGATGTCGCCCGTTCTGCCGTGCGTGCGGGCGCGGATTCGGTGAAAATCGTGTATCGCCGCAGAAAAGCCGACATGACGGCTCTGTTTGAGGAAATCGAAGGCGCGGAAGAAGAAGGCTGCGAGGTTGTGGAGCTCAAAGCCCCCGTCAGAATCGAGACGGACGAAAATCATCGCGTGACGGCATTGGTCGTTCAGCCGCAGATGATTAGCGAAGTCTCGCGCGGTCGCCCCGCTCCCAAAAACGCCAATCTTCCCGAAGAAAAAATCGACTGCGACCTGATTTTGGTCGCCATCGGGCAGGGAATCGTGTCAAAGCCGTTTGAGGAATTCGGAATCGGCGTGAAGCGCGGCGCGATTGAGGCATTGGATTCGAGCGAGATTCAGAACCTTCCGGGCATTTTTGCGGGCGGCGACTGCGTGACAGGTCCTGCCACGGTCATCCGCGCGATTGCGGCGGGAAAGGTCGCGGCGGCAAACATCGACGAATATCTCGGCTTCCATCACGAAATTGCAAGCGATGTTGAGATTCCCGCGCCCGACTTCACGAACAAAAAGGCGTGCGGTCGCGTGGAACTTTCGTTCAGAAGCCCGATTGAGCGCAAAAAGGACTTCGCGCAGATTGAAAACGGCATGAGCTGCGAGGAAGCCTGTCAGGAAGCGGGTCGCTGCCTGAGGTGCGACCATTTTGGATTCGGTTCATTCAGAGGCGGGAGAAAAGAAACATGGTAGATACGAGCAAGATGATTCATCTGACAATAAACGGCATTCAGGCGAGCGTTCCCGAAGGAACGACGATTTTGGAAGCGGCAAAATCCGTGGGCATTACGATTCCCACGCTCTGCTTTTTGAAGGAACTGAACGAAATCGGCGCGTGCCGCGTGTGCGTGGTCGAGGTCAAGGGCATCGAACGGTGCGTTCCCGCCTGCAATTCGGTCGTGAGCGAGGGCATGGAAGTGTTCACCCACAGCGCGAAAGCCCGCCGCGTCCGAAAGACGAATGTGAAACTCATTCTCTCGCAGCACAATTTCCACTGCGCCACCTGCATACGAAGCTCCAACTGCTCGCTCCAGCGCATTGCGCAAGTCCTCAACATCTCCACGCTTCCCTACGACAATGTGCCGGAAGAAACTCCCGTCAATCTGGAATTTCCGCTCATCCGCGACGCGAGCAAGTGCATCAAGTGTATGCGCTGCGTGCAGGTCTGCGACAAGGTTCAGACGCTCAACATCTGGGATGTGGTGAACACAGGCTCTCGCACGACGGTGAATGTGAGCCACGGAAAGAAAATCGAGGATTCCGCCTGCTCGCTCTGCGGTCAGTGCATTGTGAACTGCCCCGTGGGTGCGCTCCACGCCCGCGACGATGTGGGAAAAGTGCTTTCCGCCGTGGAAAATCCCGAAAAAATCACGATTGTGCAGATTGCGCCCGCCGTGCGCTCCGCGTGGGGAGAGCCATTCGGCGTGAGCCGCGAGATTGCCACGGAAAAACGCTTGGTCGGCTCTCTGCGCAAAATTGGCTTCGACTACATTTTTGACACAAATTTTTCTGCCGACCTTACGATTATGGAAGAAGGAAGCGAATTTTTGGAGCGGCTTCCCGAAATCAAAAAATCCAAAACGCCGATGTTCACTTCCTGCTGCCCCGGCTGGGTGAGCTTTATGAAAACGCAGTACCCCGAATATGCGAGCCGCCTTTCCAGCGCGAAGTCGCCGCAACAGATGTTCGGCGCAATCGCAAAATCCTACTACGCGCAGATTCTTGGCGTTGAGCCTGAAAAATTGTTCGTCGTGTCGCTCATGCCCTGCGTGTCGAAAAAGCGCGAAATCACGCTTGAGGGCATGGACTCGTGCAAGACGGGCGCGGATGTGGACGCTGTGCTGACCACGCGCGAAGTCGCCCGCCTTTTAAAAGCCTACTACATCGACCCCGCCAGCACAGCCGAAGACGACTTTGACAAGCCGCTCGGAGTCTACAGTGGCGCGGGCGTGATTTTTGGCGCGACGGGCGGCGTCATGGAAGCCGCGTTGCGCACGGCGTACAAACTCGTCACGGGCAAAAATCCCGACCCAGAGGCGTTCAAAATCGTGCGCGGCAAAATCGGCGCGACGGGCGGCATCACCGAAAGCGAGCTTGACATCAACGGAACGAAAATCAAGGTCGCCGTGGCAAGCGGACTTGGGAACGCGCGAAAAATCATGGAAAGCGTCAAGGCGGGAAAGTGCGACTACGACTTTGTGGAAATCATGGCATGTCCCGGCGGCTGCATCAACGGCGGCGGTCAGCCAATCCACGACGGCGGCGCGGATATTGCCGCGCGAAGTAATGTGCTGTACACGCTTGACAAAAAGAGCGCCCTGCGTTTCAGCCACGAAAACCCTGAGATTGTCGCCTGCTACGAGAAATTCTTGGGAAAGCCTTTGAGCCACAAGGCGCACGAGCTTTTGCACGTGGAATATTGAGCGCAAATGTTGCGTTTGGAACGTATACAAAATCAGCGGTGGTTGAGTGTGTCGAAACCACCAAAAGGTTTATGGAATTTGAGCATGAGGAGGAATGTATGGGACTTATAAAGGCGGCTCTTGGAACGGCGGGAGCGATGCTTTCAAATCAGTGGCTTGAAAAATTTGAAAGCGACTCGCTTGGTGCGGACGACCTTTTGGTCAAAGGTCGCAAAAAAACGGACAAGCGTTCGTCAAATACAAAAGGAAACGAGAACGTGATTACAAACGGCTCGATTATTGAAGTGAACGCGGGGCAATGCGCAATCGTTGTGGATGGCGGGAAAGTCGTTGACGTTGCGTTAGAGCCAGGCGTTTTTGAGTTTAGAAGCGACGAAAACGCGAGCCAGACACTATTCGACAAAAATCGAAAAAAAGGCTGGATTGGCTCTGGTCTTATGGAAAATTTTTCATTTGGTGGTGGCGCACTTCGGGCAAATCAGCGCGTTTATTACATCAACACAAAGGAAATCCTTGGAAATAAATTCGGAACTCCAACGCCTGCGATGTTTCGAGTTGTTGATTCTGAAAAAGGAATCGACATGGACATTCGCGTAAAATGCAACGGCGAGTTCAGTTATCGCGTAAAAGACCCGCTGACTTTTTTTGCGCTTGTGGGAAACGTTTCGGAAAAATACACAAAAGACGACCTCAATCAAAATCTCCGAAGTTCGATTTCTACGGTTTTGGGAACTGCGTTTAAAAGACTTTCCGACGGAAAAATCCGACCTTACGAACTTGAAGGCGCAAAAGAGCAAATCGGACATTTTATTCTTGAAGCAATGGCTTCGGAGTGGGCGAGATTTGGAATTGAGCCAATCAAAGTGTACGTTTCCTCTGCTGTTCCTGTGGAAGAGGATTTGAAAAAATACAGCGAGCAGCAAGAAATCGACATGAATATGGCGCGAGAAATCAGGCGATATTCTTCGGCAGAGGCGGCGGCGGGGGGGCTTGTTGGCGCGGCACGAACTGCGGCGGCTAATTCAAATGGAGCCGTTTCGGGCTTTATGGGCATGAATATGATAGGTGGCGCGGGAACGATTCACAATTTGTACGCTTCTTCTCAAAGTCAAGTGCAGGTTTCTGCGCCTGCAAGTAATGCCGCAAAAACAAACGGTTGGACGTGCCAATGCGGTTTTGTGGCAACTGGAAAGTTTTGCCCTGAATGTGGAAAACCGCGCCCCGCTCCTTCGGTCGGTTGGACGTGCCAATGCGGAGCGGTAAACGAAGGAAAATTCTGCCAAGAATGTGGAAAACCAAAACCTGCATCCGCGCCTCTGTATAGGTGTGACAAATGCGGTTGGAAACCCGAAGACCCAAAAAATCCGCCCAAATTTTGTCCAAATTGTGGCGACCGATTTGACGAAAACGACATCGTGGGCTAACGAATTGCTCGGTTGACAGATTCGCCGATTCTCTTGAAAATCATTGTATGTCAGAAGTTTCTTCACAGGCATTTGATGCCAAAAAAAATCCTGCGGCGACAAAAAAAGCGCGAAAAAAACTGCCACTTATCGTGCGTTTTTTTCGCGCCGTTTTAATTATCGTTGCAATTTTTATAGTTCTTTTGTTTGCGCTTTTTGCGTTTTGCGCCCTTGACAGAAAAAGTCCGATTTCCGCAATTCCGGGGAATTTTTCGGCTTACGTTCGGACTGATGACGCTTTTTCTACGCTCAATCCGCTTTTGGATATTCATGCAGCGGACGTTGCGTTTGCAAGCGTTGCAGAATTAAAAAAATTCCGCCCGCTTTTTATGAATCTTCGCTCGTCTGCGTTAAGAAAAAACGTCCTCGTAAAACTCGCCCTTGCTCGCTCGGCTTCTGCCGCGCTTTACGAGGACGACAGTTTTGTTTTTGTAGTTGATTTGGGATTTCTTTCGTTTTTGACTCGTCCGCTCACCTTTGCATTTTCAAAAATGCCGTCAATTTCTGATTTGCTTTTGAAAAACGGCGTTGATATTCAGTTCGTAAAAGACGAGATTTTGCCGCATTTTGTTCTAAAAAGCGTTGATGAAAAAGGCAAGGAAACTATAACGTATCTTCTTCCCGTAAAAAATCTCGTTTGCGCTTCTTCGAGTCTTGACACGCTTCTTCTTTCTGTTGGAGCGGAAAACGGCACGTTTTTTTCGGAAACGCAAAAAAAAGCCATTTCGGGAAAAGTTGATGGAATCAAAATCGTTATGAACGCGCGAAAACTTGCACAGTCGTTTACGCAAGAAGACGATGTTCTTGGAAGCCTTGGCGAATTGTTGCCTTACGACGCGCTTTCTGAGATTTCTGTAAAAATTACGGATTCTGATATTTTTCTTGATTGCTCGATTCCGATTTCAAAAACGGGCGATACAGAAAAACCGTCCGCGCTCGATTCGCTTTTGGAAAAAAAATCCACTGTGCCGTCCGTGCTTTCAACTCTTGGCGACCTGGTTCAGTACTGCACGATTTTGAATGCGGGAAGTCTTTCTGAATTAAAAGACGCGCTTTTTCCGATTCTTCCTGTAAAAGACGCGACTTCTCTTTGGGGACGCGCCGATTTTGCGTGCCGATTGGCGTTTGGGCTGGGACTCGACGAACTCGTTTTTTCTTGGACGGGAGTCGAATTTGCGGCATTTGGAATCGAAAATCAAAATGACCCCGTGTTTGCGATTCAAATCAAAGACGAAAAAAAACGGCGCGAAGTGTTTGAAAAATTCGTTTCGTCGATTTTTATAAAAGACGACAATTCTTTGATTTTGGGCGGAGTCAGATTGCCGCGCCTTAAACTTCCAGGCTTTTTGACTTCGCTTCTTTCGCTCTTTGGAGTTGAAATTCCTTCTCCGTATTACATGGTTTTGGGCGATTTTATTTATTTTTCCGAAAGTCCCGAAAGTCTTTCTGCCGTTTTTTCTTCCCGCGATAGCGGTCAGTCGCTTCTAAAAAGCGAAGGTTGGAAAACGGTTTCTTCTGGAATTAAAAACGATTCTTCTATAACGCTTTTTTATGACCTTGCACATTCAGCACCATTTTTTATCAGAAAAAATGCAGGTTTTTCCGACGTTTTGAAACTTTATTCTCTTGGTCGATTTGACGCAAAATTCAAAGGAAATTCGATTTCGCTTTTGCTCAAGGCGAATTCAAAAAAATCGGAAAGTTTTAGAGCGATTCCTGGTTTTCCAATAATTGCCGCAAAAAATGCGAATCCTGAAAGCCTTGTTTTGGAGGGCGGAAAAAATCCCACGAGCGTTTTCTTTTCAGCGGGAAACAGCGTGAACGCGCTTGATACATCTTCGCTTGAATTAAAAAGCGTTGAAAATGTTGGTCGCTGCGCTCTTTGTGCCGCTTCTGGAAAAGTAAAGGACGGCGTTTTGTGGGCGGTCAGCGAGGGCGGAAACGTGTATTTGTGCGACAAAAATCTTTCCGTTCAAAAAGGATTTCCCGTGTCTTTGGGCGAAAAAACGAGCGGTTCTCAAGCGGGAATTGCTGCAACAGAAAACGGGCTTTTGATTCCGCTCGAATCAGGAAAAATCGTTTTTGTGGATTATTCTGCAAAAATCACTGCGGTTGATTGCCCGCCGCTTTCGTTAAAATCCGCGCCGTCCGTGTGCGAAACCGTTGCCGCCGTTTACGATAAATCGTTTTTTGGCGGAGTGTATGTAATCGACTTAAAGACGCTTTCTGCTGTGAACTCGTCTTCGCCGCTTTTGGTTGACGGAATCGGCTTTGGCTCTCCGTCGGTCATGGTTTTTGAGAAAAAAACGTACACGGCTTTTATAACGCAGGCAGGATTTTTGACGATTTGGGAAGGTCTTTCTGAATCTCAAATGCAAAATCCTGTAATTCAAAAACAACTTGACGGCACGTTTGAAGGAAAAATCGTTTCTTCGGGAACATATTTTTACGCGCTTTCGACCGACGCAACTCTTCACAGAATCAGCGTGAGTGGCGACGTGCTTTCTGTGAAAATCCCACATGCAAGCGCGAAAAATGCTCATATTTGCGTTCTTCCGATTGGAAAAAATAAAAAAGGCGTTTTTGTGAACGCGGATTCAAATGTCATTTACGCTTTTAACGAGGATTTGGAACTGTTGCCGCGCTTTCCGCTTTCTGGAAGCGGGATTCCCGTTCTTTTGGACGTTGACGGAGATAAAATCGACGAGTTGATTTCGATTACGCTCGATAAAAAAATCGTTGCGTGGAAAATGCGCTAAATTGAGGAGTTTTTTATGAAAAAATCGATTTTTTTGATTGCTTTTGTTCCGTTTATTTTTTCTTGTACGAGTTTGCAACAAGACGTGAGCATTGAGCAAGTTTCGTACAGCGAGGAAGTGCTCGCGTTTGAAAGCAAAATGGCGAGTCTGGACGCGACTTCTTTTGAGCCGCCGTTAGACAAAAACGAAGAATTGCACAGAGAACAAGCCCTCGAAGATTTTATTGATGAAATCTCCGCTTTTGCGTCCGACCCGTCGGTGCAAAGGTCGGAACTTGCGCGACTGCTTTCGTTAAAAGGAAAGGCGTATTTTCTTTTGGGAAAAAACGCGCGGGCAAAGTCGTTTTACGAGGAGGCAGAAAAAGCGTACAAGGGCGATGCGCAGGCGGCAATTCTTCTTTCGCGCCTTTCGCCGTCAAATGAACCTGCGGATATTGAAAGCAAAGCGGGGGAAGTTTCCGAAAAGTCGCTTTTGACGCTTGAAGCCGCGCTCAATTTGTACAAAGCAAAACGCTTTTCTGAGTCCGTTGCAAAATTCGATGAGGCGTTTTTGGCTCTTCCAGATTTTTATCGCGCTTCATACGAAAAAATACGAAACATGGCGTGGAATCTGCGCTCGGTTGATGCCGATAGCGACGTGGCTTCGCTTTTGCCGCTCAAAGAGATAACGGTTGTGCAAATGCTCGTTTTGGCTCGCTCAAAATCGGATTTTTTCTATAATTTTACGGGCGGAAAAAAACTCGGCGACAAGGAATTGTTTAATCGCGCGGCGGCAACGGGGCTTTTGAATCCCGTTTCAAAGCCACTTGACGCAAACAACGCTTTGGGGCAAGCAGATTTGGTTTCAAAATACGCTGCCGCACGATTTCTTTGGAATCTTTACAACGCAAAAAATCCAAACGCAAATGCAAAAAAATATTCTTCGAGAATGAGTCGCTCGCCCGTTTTGGATTTGCCGTTTGACAGTGCCGATTTTGACGCGGTTTTAGGATGCATTGAGCGTGAGTTTTTGTCGCTCGAAGACGGACGTTCGTTTTTTGGAAATAAAAATCTTTCCGCTGTGGAATTTGACGGTGCGCTTGAAAAAGTGCAGTAACGTTTTGAGCGCGTTTTGACAAAAAAAATCCCAGAAAAGTCTGGGATTTTTTTTGTTGTTTTTTAGTCGTCGTCGTGTTGAGAGAGGAAGACGAGCCAGTATCCTGCGCCGACAAGCACCGAACCACCGATGATGTTTCCGAGTGTTACTGGAAGCAAGTTTTTATAAAGGAACGTCAACCAATTCAAACCGTCTGCGGTGTAGCCGTAAAAGGTTTTTGCGATAATTCCCGTTGGAATAAAATACATATTTGCAACCGAGTGCTCAAAACCGCAGATGACAAATAGAATGATTGGAAGATAAAGCGCGACAATTTTTCCAGGAACTTCCTCGGTAGAAAACGAAACCCAAACGGCAACGCACACAAGGAAATTGCACAAAATGCCTTTTATCATTGCAACGTAAAAAGGCATATCGACTTTTGCTTTTGCCGTATTCACCGCAAGACGCGCCAATTCGCCGTCATACATATCAAGAATGTGACCCACGTTCACCAAAACCGAAATGAAAAGTCCGCCAACGATATTTCCGAGGTAAACGAACAGCCAACTCCGAAGCATTGCCATAAGGTACGTGTTTTTTGAAAGAACCGAAATGAAAATCAAACAGTTTCCTGTAAAAAGTTCGCCACCTGAAATGATTACCATCATAAGACCGATTGGAAAGACGAGTCCGCTCAAGGCGCGCCCAAGTGCTACAGGAACAACTCCGCAAGAAACAATTTGACTCGTCAAACCGCCTAACGCGATAAACACTCCCGCAAAAATTCCCAAAACGAACAGCACCCAAAGTCGCCGTGTCGTTTTTCCGTCGCCTACCATAATATACAATTCTGCAATCTCTGCTGGTGTATTCATTTTTTATCCTTCCATTTTTGAAAATTTTTAGAAAAAAATTCTTCTCACTATTATATATCGAAAATACTCGGCTTGTATACTCCTAAATTCTCAATAAATCCATTTGGAATTTTTTGTTTCAAAAATAGGTCAAAATAGAGCAGGGGAGGAATCTTGCTTTCTGTGCCTTGCAAAATGCGATTTCTTGCTTTATTCTATATTATAATTTTTGAACTCACTTTGAAAAAATCTGTTTTCAGACAATTTTTATAAATGATTTATGAGGCAAAATCGTGCTTTGGATATATTTGGTGAAAGGACTTTTAATGGGTCTTATTTTTGGGCTTCCAGCAGGTGCTCTTGGCGCAATGACGATTCAGCGGACGCTTGCCCGCGGATTTTGGTGCGGATTTGCCACGGGAATGGGAAGTACGCTCGCAGACATTTTTTACGCGAGCGTGAGCGCGTTTTCCATAACGATAATTGCGAATTTTTTGAACGCGCACTTACAGCCAATCCAACTTCTTGGCGGACTTGTGATAATTGGAATTGGCATTAGTTCGATTTTTAGAAAGCCAAAAACACGCGCGGATTTGAGCGAAACAAAAGGCGTTGTGGAATGTTTCCTTTCCGCTCTGCTTGTTGCAATCTTAAATCCTGCGAGTTTTCTTGCTTTTGTGGCAGGATTTTTTTTCCTTGGAATCACGGAAACGCTTGAATTTTCGCAAGCGGTTGTTCTTGTGAGCGGAACGGTTTTGAGTCTTCTTGTTTGGTGGTCGTCGATTTGCCTTATTGTTCATTTTTTGCGAAAAAAAATTACGATTCGGATTCATCACATTTTGAACGTTGCGTTTGGAATCTGCACGATTCTCTTTGGAACTGTTTGCATTGTAAAATCGTTCCTCGATTCTCCCGCTGAAATCCAAGAAACTCCAAAAATGGAATCGACCGTTTTAGAATAGTTTTGGCTCAAAAAAGTAGAGAATGCGAAATTGCAAATGCTCGCAGTGATTTTTAGAATATTTGACACGACATCGAGCGCGTCAAGAATGTCATATCCGACTTTGAGGCGATGCGCTCGAAGGAAAACTAGAAAAGCATGGAACTTGTTGAACTTATCATCGACATTCTGGATAAATCCGAAACACCTCTGACGCAGGGCGAAATCCTCGCGCTTGCGGAAAAGCACGAGAAATATGCCGAATGCGAAAAGTTGCATTCGGTAGAAGTTCCGCTCTCCGCCGTTGCCCGATGCCTCTCTAAATATTCGAGCGGAAGCAATCCCGTCTTTGGAATTCAAGACGAAGGAAAGGCAAAGAAGAGCCGAAAGCATTTCTTCCTGAAGACGAAGGACATTCCAGAGGCGACGGTCATTCCTGAATCCTCTCTGCATCCGTATCTCGTGAAATTTGCAAGGGAACGCTTCGGGGTGTACTGCAAGACGATAAACGCGCTGAAAGTCTCCAAGAAAAAGGACAAAATCGGCAAGTGGACGAATCCCGATATTGTGGGGATAAACCCGACCATTTTGGATTTGAATCCGCTTTTTCAAAAGGAAATAGAAAAACTCGGACTTTTTTCAACGAAAGTAATGCAGTTCTACAGCTTTGAGCTAAAACTCAAAATCGACAAAAGCAATTTTACGGAATGCTATTTTCAGGCGGTCTCAAATTCGGCGTGGGCGAATTTCGGCTATCTCGTTGTGGGCGATTTGGACACCGACCAAGTTTTTCTCTCAAATCTCACTCGGCTGAACAACGGGTACGGAATCGGCGTAATAAAATTGAATGTGGGCAATCCCTCAAAAAGCGAAATCGTCGTTTCCGCGCGGGAGAGGGAAATTGTTGACATAAACTTTATGAACTTTCTTGCGGATATGAATCTTGATTTTTATGATTTCGTTGACACGGCTGGCAAAATCATAAAAGCGAAGAGAGTTGACGCGGACAAATTCGATGAGGTTATGAAATGATTGAATGGTCGGCGAACGGCGTTCCCCGCAGAAAGATTTTCGCAGATGAGCAAAAGGGCAAGAAAATGCAGGACATTTGGGATTTCAAGGATTACCAATATCCCGTTTACCCGACGGAAAAAAATCTTGATTTGCTCAAACATATTGTGCAAACTTCCTCGAATGAAGGGAGCGTCGTGCTGGACTTTTTCTGCGGCTCGGGAACGACGCTTTGCGCAGCCCAAGAACTCGGACGAAAATGGATAGGAATCGACCAGTCGGAGCAGGCGATACAGGTTGCAAAAAATAAACTTTCACGTATGCAAGATACGCTTTTTGAGGAACATAAATTTACAGTCATAAATCTTGAAAATGATTTTGAAGGAAAAATTGCAATATAAAGTACGGAATGCTCAAAAACGCTGTCTTGCTTCAATGAATCTCACAAAATCTGCTTCGGCGAGGGGTTTTGAGTAAAAATATCCTTGCACTTGGTCACAAGAAACGGAGCGCAAAAAATCTCGCTGCGCTGCTGTTTCAACGCCCTCAAAAATCGTTTCTTTTTCCAGATTTCGCGAAAGGTCGATGAGCCCTTGAATGAATTTCGCACCTTTTTCATCTACGTTTCCATTTTTATTTGTTGAGGAACGCAAAAACTCTCGGTCGAATTTCAAAACGTCAACGGGAATTTTTGTAAGCATATTCAAAGAAGATTCGCCAGAGCCAAAATCATCCATTGCCACCGTAAATCCTTCTCGGTGAAGACGCTCCGTGATTTCGCAGAGCGTTTCGTCGTCCATGACCGACCGTTCCAAAATCTCAATTTGAACAAGCGACGGCGGAATGTTGTATTTTCCAAAAAGCGTAAGAAAATCTTGCATAAAACGCTCGACTTTATTGTGTGCGCGGCTCATGTTCACGCTCACGGGAACAACGCTGTGCCCCGCCTTGATTTCTTTGTCAAGAAAGCGAAAAACCTGCTCATAAACGTAAAAATCGAGTTTTTTGATAAATCCGTTTCGCTCAAAAAGCGGAATGAATTTATCGGGCGGTAAAATGCCGCGCTTTGCACATCTCCAGCGAACAAGAGCCTCCGCTCCAACCACCGTGTCGTTTGAAAGTTGAATTTTTGGTTGGTACATCACAAAAAACTCGCCGTTTTCGAGCGCGTTTTCCATGTTTGTTTCCATAAAATGTTCTTCGTTCACTTTTTCAAGAAGGCGCGAATTGTAAATGGCGTAAGGCTGGAGCATATTGTCTTTTATGGTGCTTTTTGCAAAAGAAGCCTGCCCGATTAACTCGCGAATGCTTACGCGCTCTTTTCCGTCTGGTCGAAGAAACGTGATTCCGAATTTTGGAAAAAACGGAATTTCGTAAGCGCGTATTTCTTCAGAAAGCGTTTTGAGTTCTTTTCGGAATTCGCCCATTGCCGTCCGAACGTGCCGAATTTTTACGATTGCGTAAAAATGGTCGGCGTATCCGCGAGACAAAAATCCGTGCCACTTTTTTACGATTTTGTTCAAAACGGTGGAATAAAAGAAAATGATTTTGTCCGCCGCTTCTTCGCCGTAATTTTGATTTATGAACTTAAATCCGCGAATATCCGCTTCCACAAGCATGAATTTTGCTTTTTGATTTCGCTTCATAAATGCTTCTGTTTTTCGCTCAAATCGTTGCCTTGTCCACAGTTTTGTTACTGGGTCGTACACCGCGTCGATTAGTTGATTTCTGTAAAAATAATTTGAGATAATCAATTCAAGAAACAAAAGCACAAAAAGCGACGCAAGCGAAATGGCAAGAACAAAAAGCCGCGTTGAAAATTGTTGTTGAGTGATTTTTTCGATTTTTGATTTTTCAAACGCCACTTTGAGCGTCCAAGCACTATTTTTGATTGGTGTGGACAAAACGTTGTATTTGTCGTTTTTTTCATTTTTTGTTCCAAAAATCCCGTTTTCAGCAGGCGGAATCAAAAATGCGTCATTTCCGTCAAAAATGCACATGGAATAAGCGTCCGTCGTTTTTAACTCGTTTGAGATTTTTTTGACATGTTCGGTTTTTATTGCGGCGCAAAGAAAGCCTTGAAACTTATTTGATTTTGAAAAAACGGGCTTTTTTATGATAAAAACGGGCGTTTTTTCGTTTCCAAAATTCACGATGTCGCTTACAAAAAAAATGTTTTGTTCAAAATGGAGAATGTTAGAAAGGTCTTTTATCGTGCCGTCAGAAAAATATCCTGTTTGGTTTTCGTCCAGATAAAATGTTTCAAAAAAATCTGGATGAAAAAAATGCTTGTTTTTGATAAGCCAATCGTGAATTGATTTTTTGTCCTCTCCTTCAAAAATACTTTCATTGTAAATAGTAGAAAGCGACGAGTGATAATTTTCAAGAAAAACATGTACAACGGCGGAGTAGCCGTCAAGAACGTTGTTACAACTTTCGATATACCGCGATTTTTCGGTTTTGAGCGCACGGTCCATAATAATTCCTGTAAGAACGAATACTATAATAAGAACGATTGTGCTTACGATAAAAGTTGAGATGAATTTTGCTTTGTTTGGACTTATGCGACTTTTTAATGCGTGCATAAGTCATAATAGCACAAAAATTGAGCGCATAAAAGAAAAATTTTGTGTCATATTATGAGTATAAATTTTACTTTTTCAAAAACGCTTGAGAGTCGTTTTTCGCTTCCTTTACTTTGCTTTCATTTTGATGTAATATGAGTTCAATAATTTATTGATTTATTCCCTATTGGAGGAAACGGTAAGATGATTAAGACAGTCAAAGATGTCGATTTGAAAGGCAAACGCATTATCATGCGCGTTGATTTTAATGTTCCGATGAAGGACGGCGTGGTTCAGGACGACACTCGCATTATGGCGGCTCTTCCGACCATTCAGTATATCTTGGAGCAGAATCCGCGCTCGCTCGTTTTGATGAGCCACCTCGGTGACCCAAAAAAAGATGTCAAAAAAGCGCAGGAAAAGGCAGAAAAAGCCGGCAAAACTTGGACGAGCGAAGACGCGGAAAAATTCATCAACGGAAAGAACCGTTTGTGCCCCGTCGTTGAATATTTCGCAAAAAAATTGGGCAAGGAAGTCACATTCTTGCCGGATGCTCTTGGTCAGAAAGCGGCGATTGACGCTTTGCCAGAGGGCGCGGTCGCAATGCTTGAGAACACCCGCTTCCACAAGGAAGAGACTTCAAAAGATGCGGCAGAGCGCGATGTAATGGCAAAAGAGCTTGCTTCTTACGGCGACATTTTCGTAAACGATGCGTTCGGAACGGCTCACCGTGACCAGGCTTCTACCGCTTCAATCGCAAAATTCATGCCAGTTGAGAGCGTTGGCGGCTTCCTCATGGAAAAAGAAGTCAAATACATTCAGCCGATGGTTGAGAATCCGCCAAAACCGCAGGTCGCGATTATCGGCGGCGCGAAAGTTTCTTCAAAAATCGCTGTTTTGGAAAGTCTCTTGAAGAATGCAAGTGCGCTCGTTATCGGCGGCGGCATGGCTTACACATTCTTGAAGGCGCAGGGACACAAAGTCGGAATCTCGCTCGTTGAGGACGATTTCATCGACACGGCGAAAAAATTGCTCGCAGATGCCGAGGCAAAGGGCGTTAAAATCGTTCTTCCAGTTGACCATGTTGCGGCGGACAAATTCGATGCGAACGCAACTCCCGTGGCTGTTGACGGCGTTGACATTCCTGACGGTCTTATGGCAATGGATGTCGGTCCAAAGACAATTGAAAGCTACAAAGAAGTGCTTTCTACGGCAAAATCAATCGTTTGGAACGGACCTGTCGGCGTATTCGAGTTTGAGGCGTTCGCAAAAGGCACTGCTACTGTGGCGCAGCTCGTGGCGGATGCAACTGGTCGCGGCGCAATGACTGTCGTTGGCGGCGGTGACTCTGTTGCTGCGGTGAACAAATTCAACCTTGCAAGCAAAATGAGCCATGTCTCAACGGGTGGCGGCGCAAGCCTTGAATTCCTCGAAGGAAAAACTCTGCCAGGAATCGCGATTTTGGCAACGAAATAGTCGAGAACCCTTGTTCGGGAACGCTTACAAGTTTTCCGAGCAAGGGATTTTTTTACACGTATTTTTTGCATGAAACGGTTTTTCTTTGTTTTCTTGTTCGCGCTTTTTTCGGTTTTTGGTGCGTTTTCGCACGTTGGCGTGGGTGGCGGTGGCGATTTTTTTGCTTCTCCGCACGAGTCGTCTTCTGCCATTTCCGTTTCGTTTAGAACCGACACAAGTCCGTGGGGCGTTACGCTTTCTGCTTTGTTTGAGTCAGATTTTTCAGAATTCAAACATGAGTTTTCGATTTTTGTTGATAACTGGTTCGTGTACGAGCGGCTTTCTTCGTTTGTGGATTTTTTTGTTTTGTGGGGAATTTCTGCGGAGTTTTTTGCAAAAACGCAAGACGATTTTTTTGTGGGAAGCGGTGCGCGGCTTGGAACGGGATTGAGTTTTATGTTTTTTGACCGAAAAATTGAATTGTTGACGCAAGCGGTTTGGAATCCTTACGTTGCTTTGGGAAAAGATTCGGGGGATTTTTCTGTAACGCTGCGTCCGCTTTTTTTTCCGCTCTCGCTTGCGCTCAGGTTTTGGATTTAGAAAGTTACATCGTCCACATAATTTCGCGTCCTTTTTTTCCGATTCTCTTGCAAAGATTCATTTTTTCAAAAAGCCACAAAAGATAATTTGACCATTTTGCTGCGGATTTTCTCGAAAAGTCGTTGAAAAAAATGCCTTCCACTCCAAAGTCCGCTTTCAAAATTGCGTTTTGTAGCATTTTTTGAGTAAACGGCATTTCCACGCCTGCTAAAAGCGAAATCCAATCGTCTTTTTTGCAAAAAGTCTTTTTTCCAACGATTTTTGTGAGCGATTTTCCAAGCGGAACGAATTTTTTGAGATGACGGCGGCTTTTGTTTTTGAGTTGAACGGGATTTTTTGTTTCTTTGCGCGTTTCCGTTGCCTCTACAAAAATCACCTCGATTTCGATTTTCAAAAGAATATCGCTCATTTTTCCCATTCCGCGTAAAATCGAATATACGCTTTCTTGCTTTGGACTTTTTCGTTTTGAGCGCACCGTGCCTTCCGCCGTAAGCGTTTCTACGGTTTTTTGGACGATTACGGGGCGAATTACGCGAACATTTCTTTTTTTTGAAAGCAAAAATCTGATTTTTTTTTCAAGCGGGGAGAGCGATGCGCATTGAATTTCTGTAACGCTACCGTTTTTTGCTACAACGTCAAAAATCCAGTCTGCGCCGTCGATTTTTTGTTCCGTTTTTCCGTCGCATTGTTTTGCAGCGATATTTTTGAGCGTTTCGTGGAGAGCAGATTCGTTGTACGTGTTTATCATTTTTGAAATTTTATCATTTCTTTTGTTTTTTCGCCCCTCTTAATTTGCACCGTATTTTCGCCGAAATTGAAATTAAGGAAAAAAAATCGTGGAAATTGTGCATACGCCGGTTCTTCTCGACGAAACTCTCGCGCTTCTCGCCCCTGAAAAAGAAGGGGCGTTTATGATTGACTGTACGCTTGGCGAGGGCGGACATTCGGAGGCGTTTTTGAAGGCTTTTCCGACGCTTTGCATTTTAGGACTTGACGCGGATTCTTCGATTCAGGCGCGGGCAAAAGAAAGGCTTTGTGATTTTTCTTCTCAAAAGAGAATGAAATTTTGGAATGGCTGGTCGAACGATTTTTTTGAACATTATTCCGATTTGAGCGAAGAAACGGGCAGGAAAAAAGCCGATTTGATTTTGTTTGATTTAGGAATAAGCGTTTTTCATTACGAAAAAAGCGGGCGCGGATTTTCATTTCGTGGGAACGAAAAACTCGATATGCGGCTTTCTCCTTTGTCAAAAAAAAGCGCGGCAGAAATCGTGAATACGCTTTCGGAGGAAAAACTTGCGGATTTGATATTTCGGTTTAGCGATGAAAAAAAAAGCCGAAAAATCGCTCACGCGATTTGCGTCGCTCGCGCGGATGCAAAAATCGAAACGGCTTCGGCTCTTGCTCAAATAATCAAAGACGCGATTCCGCATGACGCAAAAATTCATCCTGCAACGCGAACGTTTCAAGCACTTCGCATTGCCGTAAACGATGAACTTTCAAGGCTTCCGAAAATGCTCGTTTGGGCGTTCAAAAATCTTTCGATTGGCGGAAAAATGGGCGTGATTACGTTTCATTCTATCGAGGACAGAATTGTCAAAAATTGTTTTAGACTTCTTTCTCGTGCGTGCGTTTGTCCGCCTGAAATTCCTGTGTGTAATTGTGGCGGGAATGAATGTGCGGTTTTGCTTACAAAAAAGCCGATTGAGCCGACTGAATCGGAAGTCAAAAAAAACTCGCCAAGCAGAAGTGCAAAATTGCGAACAATAAAAAAAAAATCCGAGCTTTCGGACGAAAAAATCAAGTACATTTTTTCGGCTCTCGGCTCTGTTTCGTTTTGAAAAATTGTGGGAGGAACTATGAATATTCACGCTTTTGAAAAATACACTGGAGAGAGAAAACTGCGCTCTCATATTCTTGCGTTTGCGCTTGCCATTTTGATTCCCGTGCTTCTTGCCGTGTGCGCTTTTCAAGCAGACAGGCATACGAGGCTTTTCAAAGAATTGCGCGACCTTGAAAATGAACAAATCTCGCTTGTTGAAAAAAATCGCGAGTTGATTTCTGAAATCAGCGTTCTTTCTTCGAGTGACCGAATTGGTAGGATTGCGGAGCGCGAACTTCAAATGCACAAAGCGAGCAAAGAGGAAATCGTGCGTGTTGAAATAACGGGAGAAAATAAAAGATGACGCTTTTTTCTGTGGAAGAATTGCTCGCTTCTTGCAACGGACAGTTGATTTCTCCGATTTCTCGCGATTTTTCCAAAATCGAAGACGTTGCAACCGATTCAAGGCTTGTAAAAAAAGGTTCACTTTTTGTGCCGTTAATCGGAGAAAAGCAAGACGGACACGCTTTTATAAAAAACGCAATTTCCGCCGGCGCGAGTGCCGTTTTAGTTTCAAGTCAAAGCGAGCAGATAAAACGTATCGCGATGGAAAATCCGTCTGTTCCGTTTGTCTTTGTTCAAAATACGCTCAAAGCGTTGCAGGACGTGGCGGAGCAGTACGTTTCGCGTTTTCCAAATCTTTTGAAGTGCGCCGTTACGGGGTCGAGCGGAAAAACGACTACAAAAGAATTTTTGTCTTCGATTCTTTCAACTCGATTTTCCGTGATTTCCACCAAAGGAAATTTGAACTCGGAAACGGGGTTGCCACTTTCCGTTTTTGGAATTCAAAATCAGCACGAAGCGGGCGTTTTTGAACTTGGAATGAATCGCGTGGGCGAAATGGCAGAAATTTCGCGCGTCTTAAAGCCGAATTATGTAATAATTACAAATATTGGCTCTGCGCATTTGGGAAAATTGGGAAGTCGAGAAAAAATCGCTTCTGAAAAAAAACACGCGCTTGATTTTGTAAAAGAAGACGGAATCGCACTTGTTCCTTTGGAAGACGATTTTGCGGATTTTTTGTGCGACGGTGTGCGAAGTTCGATTGTGCGCTTTTCATTGAATTCAAAATGCGCGTCGCTTGTTTCGCTTGACGCGCTTTCGCCTTCTGTAATCCGCGTGTGCGATACAAAAATAAACGTCCATATTCCAGGGCGGCACAACGCGCTTGACGCAATCGCTGCCGCGCTTCTTTCACTGTATTTGGGAGTTTCGCCTGCTCAAATCAAAGAGGGAATCGAATCCGTTTTTCCTTCAAATGCTCGAAGCGAGGTTGTTCGGGGAACGTTTACCGTTGTAAAAGATTGTTACAACGCAAACCCCGATTCTCTAAAGGCGGCTCTCCGTTTGTTTTCAGAGCTTCCGCAAAAAGAAAACAAAAAAATCGTGGTTTTAGGCGAAATGCTCGAACTCGGAGATGAGTCAAAAAAAGCACACGAAGAAGCCGCTCTTCTTGCAACAAAGTGTGGCGCGTCGCTTGTGATTCTTGTGGGAGACGAGTTTTCAAAAGTGAATGTGGAAAATGTTGTAACAATTCCCGGACGAAACGAAAACGCAATCGAAGAAGCCGCTCGATTGATTCAAAAAGAAGCAAAAAAAGGCGACCTGATTCTTTTGAAAGGTTCGCGGGCGGTTGCGCTTGAGCGGATTCTTCCGTTGATTGGTATGTGATTTTTTTGAGCGAGCATGGGAGCAAAAAAATGAGATTCAAGTTTTTTACCGATAAACCCCTCGAAAAATACAGAAAAAGCGACCCGATGATTTTGGTGGCAATGCTTCTTTTGTGGGGATTTGGTTTGCTCACCTTGTATTTTAGTTCTCGCGGCGCGGGGCTAAATCTCAAAAACGATTCGCTCTATTTTGTAAAAAGGCAATTATTTTGTTCGGTGCTTGGATTTGCGGTATTTTTTTTGTTCGTTTCGATGAGCATGGACTTGATAAAGCGTTTTCTTCCAGCACTCGTCCTCGGTTCTATTCTTTTATGCCTTATGACGTTTATTCCGCACGTTGGAGTCGAGATGAACGGAGCGAGGCGATGGCTTCGGATTCCGCTTTTGGGAACGTTTCAGCCGTCCGAGTTGATAAAACTTTCGTGCGTGCTTTATCTTGCAAATTATTTTGACAAAATGAGTTCGCTTCGGCGAATGGACAAATCGATGTTTCCTGCGGTGCTTTTTTTGGTAACGTTTTTTGCGGTCGTGATAATGCAGCAGGATTTTTCGACGAGCACGTTCATTTTGATTTTGGGCGTGTCGATGTTTGTAATTGCGGGCGAAAAAGTAACTTGGGTGCTTCCGCTCTCTCTGATTTTGATTCCGTTTGGCGTGATAATGGTGCTTTTGAAGCCCTATCGCTTGAATCGAATAATCGGTTTTTTTGACCAAAGTTCGTTTGAGCAAACGTACAATTATCAAATTCAAGCGGCTCGAAAAGCGATGGCGTCGGGCGGATTTTGGGGACAAGGATTTGGAAGCGGGCTTTCAAAACTTTCAAGCGTTCCAGAAGTGCAAACGGACTACATTTTTGCAGGCTGGGTTGAAGCGATGGGATTCTTTGGAGTTCTCATTTATTTTTCACTTTTGACGTTTTTTGCCTGGCGCGTTCTCCGTTGCGCGCTCACTACAACGAATCGCTTTGCTTCGCTTGGAGCATTTGGCTTTTTGCTTGCAATCGTGGGGCAGTCGCTTATGAACGTGGGCGTTGTGGTTGGCGTTCTTCCAACAACGGGCGTGCCGTTGCCGTTTTTTTCGTCGGGCGGTTCTTCGATAATCGTAACGCTTGCAATGTGCGGATTTATCGTAAGCGCGTCTCGCCTTGACCGCGTTGACGCATCTTTTCGTCCAGAAAGCGAAAAAATCGAAGGCTTGGGCGAAAAAAAGTGGCATTAAAAAAATAAAAAAAAATCTTTTGGCTTAAAAATGGCAAAAAAGGGGTGAAAATGAGTGATTTTGCTTTTGGGCGGAAAAATCCTGAAAAATGGACGGCATTTTTTGAAAGGGTAAAAGAGACATTTTTGTCGTTTGGAACGTTTATGCTTTCGAGCGTTTCAAAAATTTCTCTAAAAACGTTTGGAAAGGCGGGAAAACGTGGCAGATTTTGGGCAATAAAATGGTTTGCGATTGTGTTCGCGCTCATTTTTACGATTGAAGCGATTGTGTATCTTGTCTTGATTCCGTCGCTTCAAAAACCGATTTTGATTTTTAGCGGCTCGCGCTCTTACTCTGAAGCAGAACTGACGCGCGTTATTTCGCCACTTCTTGAAAAAAGTTGGATGAAATTCAGCACGGAAGAAGCGGGGCTTTTGCTTTCGTCGGTTTCTGGAATCGAGGACGTTCAAATTGTAAAACGATTTCCAGACAAAGTGTACGTTAACGTTTTGGAGCGGACGGGAGTCGCGATGACTTTTGTTTCTGTTTCCGACAGGACTCTGCCTGTTCAAATTGACAGAAATGGTGTACTATTCACGGCAAAAAGCGTAAAATCGCGTTCCATTCCGCTTGTTTCGGGAATCCCTGTGGAAAATGTCCAAGGAAATCTAAGGATTCCTGCAAAATATCGCGGACTTTTGGAGCGAATTTCTGCGATAAGCGAACTTTCGCAAAATTATTTTGCGGCGATTTCTGAAATCCATGTTGTTCCAAAGGATGCGGGAAATTACGAGTTGCTTCTTTATCCGATTCACGGACGAACGAGAATCCTTACGGGGCGGGAACTTTCGGAAGAAGCGTTGCAGTACATGATGATTGCGCTTGATGTGGTGAACACGATAGAGCCTGAAGTTGCGGAAATTGACCTTAGATACGGTTCGATTTCATATAGAACTCGGCGTTAGATGAGGAGATTATCTTTGACCAACATTATTATTGGACTTGACATCGGAACGAGTTTTGTTCGTGCGGTGGTCGGCGTGATAAACGAAGATTACTCGGTGGAAATTTTGAGCGTTGCCAAAAAGCCGTCATCGGGATTTTTGCGCCACGGAGCAATCGTCAACATTGAGTCCACAAAAAACGTCATAAAGCAGGTAATCGACGAGGTTGAGCAAAATTTTGGTTACGAAGTGCGCTCGTGCGTTACGGGAATTGGCGGAAAATACATTGAAAGTTTGAATTCTCATGGTTTTGTGGCGATTTCGTCAATCGGAAAGCGAGACCGCGCAATTACTGAAGACGACATTGAGCGTGTGCTTACAGCGTCAAATGCCGTTCCCATTCCGCCTGACCGCGACATTCTTCATCTCATTCCAAAGGATTACATCGTGAACGGCGTTTCGGGGTACAAGCAAGAGAACGCACTCAACTCTCTTGCCGTGCGTCTTGAAGTTGACGTTCATATAATCACCGCAAGTAGAACGCAGATTTCAAATATAACGCAATGCGTTGAACGCGCAGGATATGAACTTGACAGAGTTTTCTTAAAAACGCTCGCTGCCTCTGAAGCGGTGATGATAAAAGAAGAAAAGGAACTCGGTTCGATTTTGATTGACCTTGGCGGCGGAACTACGGACGTAATCGTGATAATCGCGGACGCTCCCGCTTGCACAGCATCAATTCCCGCAGGCGGAAATCTCGTTACAAACGACATCGCGTATATGAAAGGCGTTCCCACGGCAACGGCAGAAAAACTCAAATTGGAGCATGGTTGTTGTTGGTCGGAACTCATTGACGGAAACGACGAAGAAGTCGTGATTCCCGCGTTTGGCGGTCGTCCTCCAGAACTTACTTCAAAATCGGAATTGTGCGAGATAATTCAAAGCCGAATGGAAGAGATTTTCACGCGCGTTCGTGATGAAATTGTGCAGCGGAGCGGATTGACGCAACTTTCTGGAAGTATCATTTTGACGGGTGGCGGTGCGCAGTTGAGCGGTGCGGTGGAACTTGCCGAATACGTTTTTGGAACGAGCAGCGTGCGAATTGGTGTGCCGTCGAGTCTTGGCGGAATTGAGGAGAGTTACAGAACTCCAGAGTTTGCGACTGCCGTTGGACTTGTGCTTGCTGACAAAGAAAACGTGCGCGTGTCTTCCTCTGAAAAAGGCGGAAAAAAGAAAAAGGAAAAAGCCCGTCGTTCAAACGAAGACGCTTCACAAAGTGCTGAACCAAAAGAAAGCGCGTTTTCAAAACTCAAAAAATTTTTCTTTTAACAAAAAAATGCGGAGCGTGTCTTCGCATTTTTTTGCGCCTTGTAAGAAAAACGTCATAAAAATTCGCTCGGTGTCTTTTCTGATTTTGTAAAATCTAATAAAATAGAAAGAAAATGTCATTTTTATTTTGAAAAAAAGGGTGGGGAATCGAATGTTTGATTATCAAGTAGAAAAAGACGCTTCGGATTTGCACGCGGCGAATCCCGCCGTGATTAAAGTTATAGGCTGTGGCGGTGGAGGTGGAAATGCCGTCAACACGATGATAGACGCAGGTGTGCAAGGCGTTGAGTTTCTTGTCTTAAACACAGACGGGCAAGACCTCGATAAATCAAAGGCAAGTGTAAAAATCCAAATTGGTCGAAAAAATGCTGGCGGACTTGGAGCGGGTGGACATCCAGAACTCGGCGAGGAGGCGGCAAAAGAAAGCGAGGGCGAAATCAAAGACGCGCTTTCTGGAAGCAATATGGTTTTTATTACGGCTGGAATGGGCGGTGGCACGGGAACAGGAAGTGCGCCCGTTGTTGCAAAAATCGCGCGAGAAATGGGGGCTTTAACGGTTGCCGTTGTTACTTCTCCCTTTAGTTTTGAAGGCGAGGTTCGTGCAAAAAATGCAGAAAGCGGAATCGCTCGGCTCAAAGCGGAAGTCGATTCTCTCATCGTGGTGCCAAACGACAAGATTTTTGAAATGCGCGAAGACCTCCCAGTGAAAGTTGCGTTTCAAGCGGTTACAGACATTTTGCGGCAAGGCGTTCAAGGAATCACGGACATTATAAAGCGACCAGGGCTTGTAAATCGCGACTTTAGGGACGTTGAAAGCGTGATGAAAGGGCAGGGCGACGCGCTTTTGGGAATTGGACGGGCGAGCGGGGACAACCGCGCAATCGATGCCGCAACGCTTGCGATTTCAAATCCGCTTTTGAAAGATACTCACATTGACGGGGCGAGAAATATTCTTATCAACGTGAGCGGAAACGAAAAAGTGAGCATGAAAGATTGCCGCGAAATCGCGAATTTTATTACGCAACGCGCACATCCTGGCGCAAATGTCATTTGGGGACTTTTAATCGACGACAATCTTGAAGAAGAAATCAGCGTAACCGTCATTGCAACGGGCTTTAGTGCACAAGATTCGATTCCTTCACAAAAAAGCGACGCTCGGCAAGGAAAAAAAGACGGTGCGTCGAATCCGAATTTTGTTTCTGCGGGAGATTTTGAAAAAATCATAAATCCTCAGACTACTGTACAAAATCAGCAGAAAAAAACGACGATTCTTTCTGACGGACTTTTTGACGGAGCGGCGGTTTACGAAGATACGGGAAATCATGCGCAAGACGGGCAACGAGTGGCGGTTGCTGGCAGACCTGGATTAAAAATTCCTTCGGATTTTGTTCCAAACCCAGACGACATTGAACAACCTGCGATTTTGCGTCGTGCGTCAAAACTTGATGGGCTTCCCCGCGCTATCAATTTGGGAAAATAGCCGATGACTCAAGAGCTTTTGCTCTCGCGTTTTTACGCAGACCTCATCTCCGTGGAGCGACGTAGCGAACTTACCGCTTTGACGTATTGCGAGTGTTCAAAGATTTTTTTCAACTGGCTTTCTTCGGAGCGCGTAAAACTTGCCGACGTTTCCGTGAACGTTTTGATGTACTTTCTTCTTTGGCGGCGAACGGGCGGAATCGATGAGTTGACGATTGCAAAGGACATTTCCGCGCTTCGCTCTCTCGGGGAGTATCTTGTGAGGTGCGGAATGTGGATTGAAAACGTCGCGCAACTTTTGGAACGTCCGCACGCTTCTCATTCGCTTCCAAAGGTTTTGAGCATTTCTCAAGTTGATAACATTCTTTCTTCGATTGACACAACAAAGCCCCTCGGAGTTCGCGACCGCGCTCTTTTTGAGTTGATTTATTCGTGCGGACTTCGCGTGAGCGAGGCGGTTTCTTTGAAAATCGAAAATCTGCATTTGAACGAGCGAATCGTAATCGTTTGCGGAAAAGGGGACAAAGAGCGCATGGTTCCGTTTGGAGAAGAAGCGTTTTTGAAACTTTCTGATTATCTTGAACATGTGCGTCCTTCCTTGGTCGGAAAACGAGTTGTGAACGAGGTTTTTGTCAATTATCGAGGCGAGCCGATTTCAAGAAAAGGCGTTTGGAAACGGTTTAAGGAATTTAATGCGATATGCGGAATTGACGCAAAAGTCCACACGCTCCGACATTCGTTTGCAACGCATTTGCTCGCTGGCGGAATGGATTTGCGTTCCGTTCAAGAACTGTTGGGACACGCCGACCTTTCAACCACAACGATTTACACGCACGTTGAAAACCGTTTTCTTCGAGAGGGACACAAAAAATATTTTCCAGGACACAAATCTTCAAATTCCGAAAACGGAAAAATCGATTCTGATGTATAACCATTTTTGAAAAATTGCACAAAGAAATCGCAAAAAATCGAATTTTTGTGATAAATAAAAAGGGAGGATTATTATGAGAAAATGCAAAAAAATATGGTTTGGAACAATCGCGATTTTTATGATTTTTGCCTTAGAGTCTTGTACAAAATCGAATCGCACGATTCAGCGAATGCAACGCATGGAAGAAAATGTTGGCTCTCCAACGACCGAGGCGGAATTAAAAGACGCGATAAAAAAGTATCAAGACAGAATCGCAGACATTCAACTTGCGGACGCGCAAGTCGGAATTTGGTACAAAATGCTTGCCGTCAGATACCTTGACGCAAAAATGTATGGCGAGGCTTTGAAAAATTTTCAGATTGCACTTCAATATTATCCAAATAATCAAAACTTGTATTATTACCTTGGCGTATGTGCTTCATTCATGTCAAATACAAAAATCGGCATAGGAGAGCAGGGCGAGCAAGAAAGTTATTTGAAAATGGCGGAAGATGCTTTTTTGCGTGTGCTTGCGATTGAACCGAATCACGCAAAGGCTCTTTACAGTCTTGGAGTTTTGTACGTTTGGGATTTGAAGCAATTTGACAAGGCGATTCCGCTTCTTGAAACGCTTGTTTCGACGCAAAAAAAAGATGCAAGTGCAAAGGCGGCACTTGCGGCGGCATATTTTGGAAACGCGGATTACGAAAAATCGGTTGCGATGTACGATGAAATCATTTCAAGTACGCAAAATGCGCAAACAAAGCGAGAGGCGGAGGCAAACCGCCAAATTGTGTTGGATACCGCTTATGCAAAATAGCCGTGAATCATTTATTTGCCGCCTTGTTATTGCAGATGCGCATTTTTTGACGCTCAAAGAAAAAATGCGACTGCTTTCGTATCTTCGCCGCGTGTTTGATTCGTCTGGCTCGGATTCCGCCTTTTTGGAAATTACTTCGCTTTCGATTGCAAAAATTTCGGCAATCGTTGGTCGAAAAATCCGCTCGTTTGAAGAGTGGGACGGCTCGGCTCGGCTTTTGGCAGCGGAAAAATCGTACAAGATTCTTTGCTCGCTTCGGATTTCTGCCGTTTTTTATGGCGACAAAGAGTATCCGCCGATTCTTAGTCTTATCACAGACCCGCCGTTTTCGCTTTTTTATCGAGGAAATCTGCTGTCGTTGTCGTCGCCATGCGTGTCCGTTGTTGGAAGCCGACGGGCAGATGCGGAAGCGATAAAAAAGACGGAGGAGTTTGCATTTGACGCAGCGTCTGACGGGCGAACGATTGTAAGCGGAATTGCGTTTGGAGTTGACGTGGCGGCGCACAGGGGAGCACTTCGCTCTGCGAGTTTAGGAAAAGGAGCCACGGTTGCCGTTTTGCCAGGTGGAATCGACGAAATTACGCCAAAAAGTCATATCCGTGTTGCCGCTCGCATTTTGGAAAATGGCGGGGCAATCGTCGGTGAGTACACTCCAGGCACGCCTGCTGCCGCTTGGAGATTCGTGCAAAGAAATCGAATTATTGCCGCTTTGTCGCCTGCAACCGTTGTAATGCAAAGCCCGCCAGGAAGCGGCGCACTTCACACCGCGTCATTCGCGCTTGATTACGACAGAGACCTTTTGTTTCACTCGTCGAATTTTACGGTTGGAGCGGCAACTCTTTCAGAGGCGGTTCGAGCAAGAATGAAAAAAAGCGCGGCTGCAACGTGTTCAACTTCAGAGCGATTTGTCAGCGAGGGCGCGAGAGTCATTTCGAGTTACACGGATTTTTTGAAAGCGATGTCGCTTCCGCCCGAAAGTCGGTGATTTTACAAGTGATTTTTGAAAAATCTTCTTTTTGCCGTGTTGAAATACAGGTCGATATTGTCGAAAATGAAAATAGCAAGTGGCAAAATACTCGCTAAAATGGAAAAGTAAAAGGAAAACGGGGAAGCATCATGTCGAACAGCGTGTCCAGTAATGGTACGGCAAAAAAAACGGTAAAATCATCGAAAAAAGTCGAAAAAAACAAGACTCAAAAATCAAAAAAACAGACGCTTGTTATTGTGGAATCTCCTGCTAAGGCTTCAACAATCGAAAAATATCTTGGAAAAGGCTATGTCGTCAAAGCGTCGATGGGGCATTTGATAGACCTTCCAAAATCGCGCTTGGCGGTGGATGTTGAACACGGATTTCAGCCAGAGTATATAACGGTGCGCGGGCGTGCAAAAATCTTGAAAGAATTGCAAAAAGATGCCAAAAAAAGCGACATCGTGCTGCTTGCAAGCGATAACGACCGCGAAGGAGAGGCGATTGCCTGGCATTTGAACAATGCTTTGCGTGACAAGACCGATGCAAAAATTATGCGCATTGTGTTCAATGAAATTACGCCGCCAGCGATAAAAGACGCGGTTCGACATCCTGGCGTTATTGACGAAAACAAGGTGAATGCGCAAAAAGCGCGTCGTGTTTTGGATAGACTCGTTGGATACAATTTGAGTCCGCTTTTGTGGGAAAAGGTCAAAAATGGACTTTCTGCAGGAAGAGTGCAGTCTGTTGCTTTGCGACTGATTTGCGACAGGGAGAAAGAGGTCGAGGATTTTCTTCCCGAAGAATATTGGACGCTCGAAGCGGATTTTTCAAAAGGAAAAAGCGTTTTTACGGCTCAACTTGTGCTTTTTAAGGGCGAAAAACCAAACCTAAAAAGCGAAAAAGACGTTCAAAACATAATCGATGCGATTTTGAGCGCGGAATGTAGCGTTTCCGACGTAAAAATCACTGAAAAGACGGTAAAACCGCGCCCGCCTTTTACGACTTCAAAATTGCAGCAGGCAGCGGCAAATCGGCTCGGTTTTACATCAAGAAAAACAATGCAAGTTGCGCAGCAACTCTACGAGGGAATTCAGATGGGAGAAAATCGAATCGGTTTGATTTCCTATATGCGAACTGACTCCGTGCGTATTTCAAAGACTGCGCTTGATGAGGTTCGCGAGTGGATTTCAAAAAATCATCCGAACGAACTTCCGCCTGAAAGCGTTTTGTATTCTGTGGGAAAAGGGGCGCAAGACGCGCATGAATGTATCCGTCCAACGTATTCGAGTTACACGCCCGACGACGTTAAAGAATACCTTTCGCGCGACCAGTTTCGGCTTTACGCGCTCATTTGGGAGCGATTCGTTTCTTGTCAAATGACGGCGGCAAAAACTTCCACAACGAGCGTTGATATAAAAGCGGGCGACGCGCTTTTTCGCGTGAGTGCAAGTCGTTTAGTCGAAAAGGGATTTTACAAAGTCATCAAACTCCTTTCTTCCAAAGAGGACGTTACGGGAAATCTTCCGTCATTAAAAGTCGGGGAAGTCCTTTCAAGCGAGCGGAAATTCTATCCAGAAAAGCATTTTACGCAAGGTCCTTCGCGTTTTTCCGATGCGTCAATCGTGAAAACGCTTGAAGAAAAAGGAATCGGTCGTCCTTCAACGTATGCTCCGATTATTTCGACGCTCCTCGACCGCTATTATGTTACAAGGAGCAACAAGCAACTCGTTCCAACGATTTTGGGAAAAATGATTTGCCAAATTCTTGTGGAGGCGTTTCCTGACGTGATAAACGAAGGATTTACCGCAGAAATAGAGAACAAACTCGACGGCGTTGAAAACGAAGGAATCGCTTGGAGCGCAATGATTGAAGAGTTTTACGAGCCGTTCAAAAAAAGAGTGAACGAAGTCGAGCAAAATCAAGAATCTGTCAAAGGTTTTATGGACGAAAAAACCGAAGAATTGTGCGAAAAATGTGGCAGACCATTGTTAAAAAAACTCGGGCGATTTGGCTATTTTCTTGCGTGTTCGGGCTTTCCAGAATGTCGAAATACAAAATCAATTCCACTTGCAAAATGTCCAATGGACGGGTGCAATGGCGAAATCGTTGAACGAAAAAGCAAAGGGCGCGGAAAATCGTTTTTTGGTTGCTCCAATTTCCCAAAATGCAGTTTCTTGACGCATTTTAAGCCAATCGAAGCGACGTGTCCAAAATGCGGTTGGTTTTTGGTCGAAAAATTCGACAAGAAAAACGGTTCGTATAAATCGTGTATAAATCCTGCGTGTGATTTTTTGCACAGCGAAGACGAAACGGAAGAAAAATGATGATTCAAGACAAATTGCGTCCAATCCGCGCTGACGGACTAAAAACGCTTGGCGAATGTGTAGAAGAATATCTCGTTTATATTACAGGCGTGCTTTCCGTTTCTGAAAACACGGTCAAAGCGTATCAAAACGACCTTACGGGACTTCTAAAAATGCCGTTTATTGACAAAAACGCTCCCGTTTCGCTCGTTGAAACCGAGGATTTGCGGCGGAGCATTGGCGAACTTTCCAAAAAACATCGCGCGTCAAGTACAATCAATCGATTTATCGCGTCTTTTCGCTCGCTTTTTGCGTATTGCAGGCGACTTGGCTACATTTCCATAAATCCTGCGATTTCGATTCATTCTGTTCGAGAGCCGAAGCGACTTCCGCGCTTTATGACACAAGCGGAAATCGACGCGCTTTGTTCTGAGCCTACAAAAAACGAAATCCTTTGGAAAGAGCGCGATGTTGCGCTTTTTGAGGTTTTGTATTCGAGCGGTTGTCGAGTTGGAGAAATCGCGGGGCTTTCGATAGATAACGTTTCTGATGATTTTTCGCAGGCTCTCGTAACGGGAAAAGGCAAAAAGGACAGAATCGTCTATTTTTCTCTTGATGCCACGCGCGCACTTTCAGAATATTTGAAGTCGCGCGCCGAGCGGTTTGGCGAGGACGATTGTGAAAAAAGCCTTTTTGTGAACCAGCACGGGGGCGCGTTGAGTGTGCGCGGAATTGCTTATATTTTGAATCGGTATTCTGGCGTTGAAGGAACAAATCATCGGGTGTCGCCACACGCATTTCGGCACACGTTTGCAACCGCGATGATTTCTGCTGGCGCGGACGTTCGACTCGTGCAAGAATTGCTCGGTCATTCTTCGATTTCCACGACGCAACGATACACTCATATAAGCACAGAAAAATTGATTGCGATGTACAACAAAGCGCATCCGCACGGAAAATAAACGTTTGAAATTTATTTTAAGGAAAAAATATGTCGGAAAAAACAAAAATTCGGAGTACGACGGTTGTGGCTGTAAAGCGAAACGGAAAAGTTGCAATGGCTGGCGACGGACAAGTTACGCTCGGAAACACAGTTTGTAAAGGAAACGCGCGAAAAGTGCGCAAGATTTACGGCGGCAAGGTTCTTACAGGTTTTGCGGGAAGCGTTGCCGATGCGTTCACGCTTCTTGAAAAGTTTGAGGAAAAACTCAAGGAATTTTCGGGCGACATAACGCGGGCGAGCGTGGAATTGGCAAAAATGTGGCGTACTGAAAAAATGTACAGAAATCTTGAAGCAATGCTTGTGGTGGCTGATTCGTCAAAAATCCTTCTTGTTTCTGGGGACGGAAACGTGATAGAACCAGAGAACGACGTTCTTGCAATCGGTTCGGGCGGAAATTATGCGTACTCTGCTGCCCTTGCGTATCTCGACTCGTCGTCGCTTAGTGCGCGAGAAATCGCCGAGCGAAGCCTAAAAATCGCAGGAACTATTTGCATTTACACAAATTCAAACATCACCGTAGAAGAACTCGGCTGATTTTGTAAAAAAAACAGGAATGAAAAAATGGACAAACTCAAAGGACTTACTCCAAAAGAAATCGTAGAAAAACTCGACCAATATATAATTGGGCAGGAAAAGGCAAAAAAAGCGGTTGCCGTCGCTTTAAGAAACAGGCTTCGCCGTCTTCGCCTTTCTGAAGATATTCGCGACGAAGTAGCACCAAAAAATATTTTGATGATTGGACCTACGGGAGTGGGAAAAACTGAAATCGCGCGAAGGCTTGCAAAACTGGTGAATGCGCCGTTTGTAAAAGTGGAAGCAACAAAGTACACGGAAGTCGGCTACGTGGGACGCGATGTGGAATCAATGGTGCGCGACCTTATGGCAGTTGGTTTCAACGACGTGAAGCGCGAAGTCGAAGAATCGATGAGAAAAGACAGCGAGCCAAAAGTCGAAGAACGGTTGCTTGACCTTTTGCTTCCAGGAAGCGAAAAAAAAGACGGCGCGGAAAACGAGGACGAATCGAAGCCTGTTGTTTCGGAAGAAACGCGCGAAAAATTCCGCTCGATGCTTCGTGACGGAAAACTCGAAGAGCGGGAAGTGGAAGTTACCGTTAGAAAAAGCCGCGGAATACCGAATATGGGAATCATTGCGGGCGGAAGCCTTGATGACATTCAAAGCGGCATGATGGACATTCAAGATATGCTTTCTGGAAAGAACGTGAAAAAACGGCTCGTTTCTGTGCGCGAGGCAAGAAAAATTATCGAAGAGGATGTTCTTGATTCGATGATTGACGTTGACAAGGTTTCGGACGTGGCGCGGGAGCGCGTTGAGCAAAGCGGAATCATTTTCATCGACGAAATCGACAAAATCGCTACAAAAAACGCTTCGTCTTCGGGGCAGGTGAGTCGCGAGGGCGTTCAGCGCGATATTTTGCCGATTGTCGAAGGAAGCAAAGTCAACACAAAATTCGGCGTTGTTGATACAACTCACATTCTGTTTATTGCCGCAGGAGCGTTTAGTCTTTCGGCTCCAAGCGATTTGATTCCAGAACTGCAAGGACGCTTTCCACTTCGGGTGGAACTCGAATCGCTCAAAAAAGAGGATTTCCGACGAATTTTGCTTGAACCAAAGAACGCGCTCACTCGGCAGTACACGGCTCTTCTTGAAACGGAAGGGCTAAAAATCGTGTTCACCGATGACGCGATTGAGCGCATGAGTTTTCTTGCGGAAGACGTGAACACGCGGAGCGAGAATATTGGAGCGCGGCGACTTCACACGATAATGGAAAAAGTCCTTGAAGACATCAGTTTTGACGCTGATGAAAAGGCGGGAGAAACCGTTACTGTGAACGCTGCTTACGTTGACGAAAAACTTTCCGACATCGTAAAAGACGAAGACACGAGTCGATATATCCTTTAAGGCGTTTTGGAAGGAAAAATCAATACTTGCTCATAGAGCATTTTGGGAGTAAAATGGTACATTATGCAAGAAGCAACAATTATGTCATCAAGTCCAGTTGGTAAGCATCTCGAAAAAATCTCCGAAGGTGCGCCCGTTTCTTATCTCACGTTCAACAAACAGCGAGTAAATCTTGTCGCAAAAATGACGCTTGGTCGCAGTCCAGATTGCACTATTGTCATTGACGACAAACTCGCCAGCCGCGTTCATGCTACGATTCAAAAAATCAAGGACGCTTATTTCCTCAAAGACGAGAATAGCACAAACGGAACTTTTGTAAACGGACATCGCGTTCCTGGCGACGGAAAGTTCTTGAAACTCAACGCTGGGGATAAAATAACTATCGGAACGACTTCGTTGGTTATGGCGTAAACGCGAGAAAAGAGCGTGCCAAAAACAGATGTCGCAAATGTGCGAGCGCGGTTAACCGCGCTTTTGCACCTTGACGGTCTTCCTTTGTACGACGATTTTATTTCTCTTTGCAACGACGCATCTTCGGTGCTTGAAACGGAAGATGCGTCTTATCGTCCGTCGGATTCTTCGGGAAGCCCCGGCGGACTTTTGGATTTTGCGTCTTCTTCTATGAACGCGCTCCCCGTGATAGTCGTTCCAGATGTTCACGCGCGTCTTTCTCTTATTTTGGATGTGTTGGATTTTTCGCCTCCGTTTGGAGAGGGAAAAAGCGTTCTGGAACTCCTTTTTGCTGGAAAATTGCTTGTTGTTTTGTTGGGCGACCTTCCTCATGCAGAATCTCGTGCTAGAAAAAGATGGGCAGATGCCTACGGCGATTTTTGCTCGTTTTATTACGACGATAAGGATGTTGACGTTTTTCTAAAAAGCAAATCGATGAACGAAGAAATGCGGGAAAATCTTGCCGTTTGGCAAAGCGTGTTCATCTTAAAAACGGCATTTCCGCACTTTTTTCACGTTTTGAAGGGAAATCACGAAAATGTGCGAAACGCCACTTTTTCTAAAGGCGTGAATCTTGAGTTTGGAAATCGCGCTTTTAGAAAGTTTTGCGAAGAGGGAGTCATGTGCGCGGAGTTCATTCGCAACAAATACGACGACCTTTTTTTGCATTGCCTTGCTTGTTTTGAACACGCGCTTCCCGTTTGTGCCGTTTTGAAAAATTGCATTTTGAGCCACGCAGAGCCTTTCCGTCATTTTTCAAGAGAAGAATTGGTGAACGCACTTACAAACGATTCTGCCGTTTACGATTTGACTTGGACTGCAAACGATGCCGCGTCAGAGGACAGCGTTTCTCTTACCATTTCGTCGCTTTACAAACGCGGCTTTTTGGGGCGAAATCAAAAAGCCGTTCGTTGGATTGGCGGACACAGACCCGTTTCAGACACATTCGCGCTGCGGCAAGGCGGACTTTTTGTTCAAATTCACAATCCAGATGTTGAGCAAGTTGCGTGCGTTTTCCCAGACCGCACGTTCAATCCTCAAACGGATATTTTTTTGGTCGAAAAACGAACGTTGTAAGTCAAAAAACTGAATTTTTAATTTTTTAAGGAGAAAAAATATGGCAGATACGTCAGAAACCGTTGTTGCAGGTGGCGCAAAAAGTTCTCCGAGCGCACGGCAGCCAAAAACAGTTGAATCTACCGTGGTCGCGAAACCCGTGGCAAAGAAAACTCCTGTGGAGAGAACGGTGGCAGCCACTGTCATTTCGCAAACTTCTGCGTCGCCTCGTGTTTCAGGAAAGGGCGCGGAAAAGCCTGCTGCAAAAAAAACGACGGCGCACAAAAAAATCGGAAATTATCCGCTCATAAAAAAACTCGCGCAAGGCGGAATGGGGGCGGTTTACATTACAAAGCACCCTGAACTTGGAACCGATTTAATTCTCAAAAAGTTGATTCTAAAAAACAACGCGGCTGCGGAAGAACGGTTCAAGCGGGAGGCAACGATTCTTCGAGAATTGCAAAGTCCGTATATCGTAAACACGTATGAGTATTTCAAAGCGGGCAGAAGCAGTTATCTTGTTGAGGAACTCGTGGACGGGTGTTCGCTCGACAAACTCATCGAAAAATGCGCAAAACAGCGAGAGCAAGATGCCCGCGATGACCCAAAAAACGTGGCAAAATGTGGTCCACTCGGTCTTGAATTGGCACTTTTGATTTTTATGGATGCGTGTCGAGGTTTGCAATTTGCGCACAAGCGAAAAATCATTCATCGCGACATAAAACCTGCGAACCTTTTGATTTCAAAGACGGGGGAAGTGAAAATCACCGACTTTGGAATTGCTGCGGACGACAAAGAAGAGGGGAGTGCTGACGACGACGATGACGGAATGGTCGTTGAAAACGGTGACGGCGAAGACGCGCTTACGCTTGCAGGTTCAATGCTTGGAACGCCGTCTTATATGTCTCCAGAGCAAGTGCTCGATTCTTCGTCCGTGGATTATAGGGCGGACATTTACTCGATGGGCGTTATGCTCTACGAAATGCTCACCGGAAAAAAACCATTCGGTTGTCCCGTAAACATGAGCACGATGCGCCCTGACGAAAACGTGATGAAGTGCATAAAACGCGGAAAATACACTTCAATTAGAAAATTGAATCCAACGGTTCCTCGAAGCGTGTGTTGCGCGGTAAAAAAAATGCTCAAGTACAATCGCGAAAAACGCTATGATTCTCTTGAACCTGTCATCGACCTTTTGAAAAAAATCCTTTCTCGCTACGACACGCACGAAATTCGCGTGTCGCTTGCAAAAACCGTGGGGGCACTTTCAAGCGGACGCTCGTTTAGAATCGCGTCGTTTACGCCAAAAAAGCCGATTCTTCAAATTGTGCTTTCGTCGCTTCTTGGCGCGATTATGTTGTGTTCGCTTGCCGTTTGGCTTTGGAGGAGTGGAGCGATTCACAAAACGATTCTTTCGCCGTTCTTTACGCCCGTGAATGTTTCAATCAGTATTCCAGACAAAGGAATCAGCACGGCGTACAACACGAACCTTCCAATGATGGCGTTCTTTTTTGAAGACGGCGGAGACCAACCAGAGGTGAACGGAAGTCGTCGCGTTTTCTCGCTCGATTCGGGAGAAACAAAAAAGGCGAGCAGAAAATACTCGATAAAGCCCGCCTATTTAACGCGCGGAAGTTACCGACTCAAAGTCGTGTTGGGTTCTTACGTTCTTTGGCGGTCGTTCAAAGTCGAAAGCGGAAACAAAACGGTTTCGATTCAATTTGACGACCTCTTAAAAGAAAATCGCCAGATTTCAATAATCACCAAGTCGTTTTCGCTCAAAGACGGAAAAGATTTGACGGACAAAACAAAATTCACCGTAAATTACAAAGGCGAGTGGGTTTCGCTTTCAAAAATTCCTGCAAAAGACCTTTTTGCGGGAACGGTTTGGAAAGTTCGGGCGCGGTGTGAAGGATATAGCGACAAAGAATTTTCGATGAGCGTGGACTGGTATCAAGACAAACTCATCGTGAACGTAGGACTTGAGTGAAAATTTGCCGATTTTGTGTGGCTTTGTTATATTAAAATGAAACCTGTTCTAAAACGGGAGTTCTTGAACAGGCTTTTTAGTCCGAGAAACGTCGGGCTTTTTGCCATTTTTTGAAAGGCTTTGCCGCTTAAAAAAATGAGATTTTTATGGAAACCCGTTCTGATTTGTTGGAACGGGTCAGTTTTTAGAGCATGACCGAAAATAACGACAAAGAACAAGAACAAGCCCCTCAAGAAATCGAATCGGAAGAAAGGGCAGAAAAAAACGAAGAAGAAAAGCGCAAAATCCTTGAGATTCAAATATCTCCGGGAAAAGAGCCTGAAGTGGTTTCTTCGATTTCAGATGAAAACGAAGAAACTGAAGGCGCACCTTCGCCTTCGGTAACAAAAAAAATCGAAAAAGCGATAACGAATTCGCTTGCTTCTGCGCTGAATAACGCTTTGCTTTCCATGGACGAATTTATGCCGCCACAGATTCCGATTATGCCGCTTTCTGTGCGTCCGATTTTTCCTGGCATTTTTACGCCAATCGTTGTGAACGGCGAAGATGACGTTGCGACCGTGGAAAAAGCGCAGGCGGCGGGCGGTTTTATCGGCTTTATTCTTACAAAAAAAGAAGAAGGTGCTCTCAATTCTTCTGAATTGTATCGCATTGGCTGCGTTGCAAAAATCATGAAGCGCATAAATCTTCCTGACGGTGGCGTGAACATTTTTGTGTCCACGATTCGGCGGTTTAGAGTTCGGCGATTCATTTCGTCGCGCCCGCCTTTTGTTGCTTTGATTGAATATTTGGACGACGAAGAAACGGATTCGTTTGAGGTGAAGGCTCTCACGCGTGCGCTCGTTAGCGAAATGAAGGACATCAGCGAAAATAATCCGCTTTTTTCCGACGAAATGCGACTCAATATGGTGAATATTGAAAATCCGGGGAGAATCGCAGATTTTGTGTCAACGATTCTCAATGTTGAGCGCGAAGAGCAGCAAAAAATCCTTGAAGAACTGAACGTTCGTCGCCGTCTTGAGCAAGATTTGGTTTTTATAAAACGCGACCAAGACATCATTCGTATTCAGCGGAAAATTCAAGACGAGTTTCGGGATAATTTTGAAAAAAATCAGCGCGAGCATTTTTTGCGCCAAGAGTTGAAAAATATTCAAGAAGAACTTGGTGGTGGCGAGGACGGAAGCGAGTTTCAAAAACTCAAAGCGAAAATCGACGAGTTTGAATTTGAAGGCGAAGTCAAAGAACTCGTCTACAATGAACTCGATAAATTCAAACTCATGGACCCAAATTCCAGCGAGTACTTCATGGTGCGAAATTATCTTGATTTGGTCGTTTCTCTTCCGTGGGGAAGCGGAAAAAAGAAAGAAGAAAACGCGCCGACTTATGACCTTTTGCGTGCGTTCCGCGTTCTTGAAAAAGACCATTACGGACTTGACGACGTAAAAAAACGCATTTTGGAATTTCTTTCTGTGCGAAAATTGCGCGGCGACAACAAAGGCTCGATTTTGATTTTGGTTGGACCGCCGGGAGTTGGAAAAACGTCAATCGGGCGTTCCATTGCGGACGCGATGAATAAGCCATTTTACCGCTTTAGCGTGGGCGGAATGCGCGATGAGGCGGAAATCCGCGGGCATAGACGAACGTATGTGGGGGCAATGCCTGGAAAGATTTTGCAAGGACTCAAAATCACAAAGACGCGCTCGCCTGTTTTTATGATTGACGAAATCGACAAAATGGGGGCTTCTTATTCTGGTGGCGACCCCGCGAGTGCGCTCCTTGAGGTGCTTGACCCTGAGCAAAACGTGAATTTCCGCGACACGTATCTTGATTTGCCGTTTGATGTGTCCGATGTGTTTTTTATTTTGACCGCGAACACGCTCGACTCGATTCCGCAGCCGCTTCTTGACCGCGCTGAAATCATCACGCTTTCGGGCTATATCGACCAAGAAAAAATCGAAATTGCGCGAAAATATTTGATTCCAAAAAATCTTGAAAAAAACGGTCTGAAAAAAAATCAAGTAAAATACACAAAAGAGGCTCTTTTGAGAATTGCCGAGGAGTACGCGCGTGAAGCGGGCGTTCGGCATTACGAAAAATGCGTTGACAAAATCCACAGAAAACTTGTTCTTGAAAATCTGTCTGGGATTCCGTCGGACGTAAAGCGACTTTCAAGCGTAAAATTAAAATCAAAAAACGATACCGCGGAGATTCAAGCGGATTTTTCAAAAAAAACGTTTACGATTGACGACGCGGATTTGGAGCGATTTCTTGGAAAACCGATTTTTGACGAAAGCGAAATCAAAAAGGCGGATGCGCCTGGAAGCGCGATAGGACTTGCCTGGACGAGCATGGGAGGCGATACGCTTCTTTTGGAGGCGGTTTCGTTTGAAAGCGCAAATGGCGGTTTGCAACTTACGGGGCAACTGGGAGATGTGATGAAAGAATCGGCACAAATTGCGTTTAATTTTGTGCGTCGATACGCCGTTCAACATTCGATTCGTTCGGCGGAGTGGTTTGATAGGAACGCCGTTCATCTTCATATTCCCGAAGGAGCCACGCCAAAAGACGGACCGAGCGCAGGAATCACAATGGCGACGGCTTTTATGTCGCTCGTTACGAATAGAATTATGAAGCCAAACGTGGCAATGACGGGGGAACTTGACCTTTCGGGGCGCGTGCTTCCCATCGGCGGACTTCGAGAAAAGACCGTTGCGGCAAAGCGAAATGGAATCAAGACGATTTTCATTCCAAAGGCAAACGAGCGCGACCTTGATGACATTCCAGAAATCGTGCGCGCAGGGATTCATTTTGTTCCCGTAAAAAACGCGATTGAAGTTATGTCGAACGTGTTTTTGCCAGAGGAAAAGAAAGACACAAAAGGCTACGGATTTTAGATTGAGTTTTGGAGGGGAGAAAAATGGCTGGTGAAAAAACGGAAAAAAAAGACGCGCCAAGCGCAGAATCAACAAAAAAAATGATTCCGCGCATTATTTTAAAATCAAAGGAAGAATTTGAAGTAAAGCAAGGTTTTCCGTGGGTTTACAACAACGAAATCGAGTTTGTGCGCTTTTCGATTCCAAATGGCTCAAAAAGCGTTCCGTATTTTGACGCAGAGTCGATGGTCGTTCCAGACGGAAGCGTTGTGGAAGTTTTTTCTCATTCGGGCGATTTTTTGGGAACAGGCGTTTTGAATCACCGCTCTGTGATTGCCGTTCGCATAATTGGACGCGGGCGGGCAGAGCAAATTCTTTCTGACACAAACGGATATTTTCTTGCAAAAATACAAGCCGCTTACGATTTACGAAAACTCTTTTATTCTGCCAAAGATTCCTACAGACTCGTTTATGGAGAATCCGACCTTCTTCCAGGTCTTATCGTGGAGCGATACGTTGATGTTCATAAAAACGTGTATATCGTTGTGCAATTTTCGACCCTTTCGTGCGAGGTTTTTAGACGAGAAATCTTAGCCGCCCTTCGAGCCGTCTGTCGTCCGTGGGGAATTTATGAAAAAAGCGACGCTCCAACACGAGAAAAAGACGGACTTCCGCTCAAATCGTGCTGGCACGGAGAAGTCCGCGACGAAAAAATCGTAATCAGAGAAAACGATATTTTGATTGAGGTTGATTTGACGAACGGGCAAAAAACGGGATATTTTTTGGACCAAAAGGACAATCGAAAACTCGTTTCGACTTTGTGCGCGGGAAAGCGCGTCCTTGATACGTTCGCGCACACGGGGGCGTTTGCGCTCAACGCGCTTCGGGCGGGGGCAAAAGAAGCGATTGCCGTGGACATTTCGGAAGATGCCGTTTCGCTCATCAAAAAGAACGGCGAATTGAATTACGCGGGTGAAAAACTCAAAACAGTGTGCGCCGACGTTTTTGAACTTTTGAAAGAATACGAGCAAAAAGGAGAAAAATTCGACGTTATCATCCTTGACCCGCCAGCGTTTACAAAATCCGTGAAAAATATTCAAAAAGCGTATGGCGGTTATAAAGAAATCAATATGCGAGCAATGCGATTGCTCGCTCCAGGCGGAATCCTTGCCACGTGTTCGTGTTCGTACTTTTTTGACGCGGAGCATTTTTACGGAATGCTTATGAAAGCCGCCAGCGACGCAAAACGGCGCGTTCAGATTCTTTCAAAAACAGGCGCAGGACCTGACCACCCAGTTCTTGCTGGCTATCCAAAATCGGATTACCTAAAATGCGCCCTCTGTCGCGTTCTGTAAAAAAAAGTCGGTTGTGGTTTGAAAACTGCAATCGACTTTTTTCAATTCTATCGAATTATCCTATCTTTCTTTGATTTTGGACAAAAGACACTGCGCTCAAACCTGCAACGCCTCCTTCGTAAACGGCTTTGCAAACTTGAAGCAAGCCACCGTTTGCGTTTCCACACGAAAAAATGCCAGGCGCGTTCGTTTCCATTTTGTCATTTGTGGCGATTGCGTCGCCGTTTACGTTTAGACCGAGTTTTTTGGCAAAATCCGCCGCGCCTGCGCTACCTAGTGCAATAAAAATGCCGTCAATAGAAAACGTTTCTCCGTCAGAAAAAACGACTCCGCCGACTTTGTTTTTTTCAGCATTCGGAACGATTTTTTCGATTTTTCGAGAATCGATTTTGATGTTTTCGAGTTTTGACTCCGAGCGGATTTTTTCGTCGCTCTTTCCGTCCGTCAAAATAGTTACGCTTTGAGCAACGTGAGAAAGGTAAGATGCTTCTTCGGCGGCAAACGTTCCGTTTCCGATTACGGCGACATTTTTCTTTTTGTAAAAAAATCCATCGCACACCGCGCAATACGAAACGCCCTTGCCCTCAAAATCTGCAATGCCAGAAATGTTCGGGCGGAGTTTTTTGTTTCCCGTGGCGATGATTATGGCAGGAGCCGTAAACTCGCTTTCGCCCGCCTTTACAGAGTATTGTATTTTTGGAGCAGAATCGAGCATTTCGATGTTCGTAACTTCCAAAAAAAGCACGTCCACGCCCAGATTTTTTGCTTGCTCAATGCCATTTTTGTACAAATTCGCGCCCGTAATTCCGTCCGTAAATCCGTAATAATTGTCGATTTTGTGCGCCTTTTCAAGTTGACTTTCGCCAAAATAAATCACCAAAACCGAAAGATTTGCCCGTTTTGCGTAAAGACTTGCAGAAATTCCAGCAGGTCCCGCTCCAATTATAATTACATCGTAGTTCATAAGCCCTTCCTCGTTTTTTCAAAAATTATATTGTATCAAATATAATTTTGTCAAGAATCAACTCGCCCGCAAAAGACTTTTTGAGTGTCATATTGAGTCGCGTCCGAATCAAGGGGCTAAAAGCCCCCTCTAGTAAATATTTTCCCGCTCCCACAAAAGCAGCCCGCTTTCCACGAGTTGCCTGTTAATTTTCTTTGCGAGAACATCGCGCGCGTCAAAGAAACGCTCGAAAATCGGCAAGGCGACGGATGAAACCGCGTATTTTATTGTGTTCCTGCCAAAGCCTTTCGTGCCTTTTGTGGTCTTTGTCCGCGTGATTCGCGTGTCGTTGTCTGTTTCCAGCACCTTGAAACTCGAAGCGTCTTTTCCCATAATCGCGTTCGTGATGTCGTAGAAACTGTCGTTCCAATCGCGATTTTGTGCATATTCCTCTGATTTGTGGTAGAACCTGAAAATCTCCAGCGCCGCCGCATACAAATCTTTCGCCTCGACAGAAAAATCAAACTGCGAAAGAAATTGCCTAAAATCGAACGGGGCGTAACTGCCATTCTGAGGGAGCGAAGCGAGTGAAGAATCTCTGTGCGAATGAGATTCTTCGCTACGCTCAGAATGACGGTCTGAATCAAGGGACTTAAGCCCCTTGTTGTTGCCAGTGTCCGCCACGGAAGAGAACAAATCCGGCTCCTGCTCTTGTGGGAAAAGCACGTTCAAATCGTTTTTTGCGCAGCCAAGTTCTTCTGAGGTAAACGGCATGACGTAATTTTTCTGCCCTTTGTTTGTAAAGGCGCAATTTTTATAAAACAAAGCCATCATTATAGCATCATTTTTCAGCTCGTCTGAAATTTCAGAAACCTCTCCCTTATGAACATACTGATTTCTTTCAAAATAATGATTATGAGTGTTAAAAATCAATCCTTTTGATAACAAACAGTAATAAATATTATTTTGTGTGATATGGTTTTTAGTAGAATTTGTTTTATTCGTTAAATTTATGCTGTAACCAGCTGTCATATAACTATAATTTCCTAACACTAATCCAGTTTCATTTTCAATAATTTTGTCATTGATTTTATAAATCAATCCAGGCCGGTTGTCGTTATAGGTGTATGAATTTATAAAATTGAATCTGCCGTTTTGCAATTCATATCTTTCTGCTGTTATTTCATTATCGTTAATATCAATTCCTTTTTCTTTGTCAAAAATAATTTGAGAAATAGGCCATTCTGAAAGCATAAAAGTTGTTTTTGCATTGCTAAAAATATGAGAAACAATTTTATAACCAGATTTTTTATAATTTTCTATTTCATCTCGCAAAAAACTTTCCGTCATGTAATAAAACACAATCACATCGGGATTCAATTTGAGGACTTTGTTAAAAAATTCAATCGCAAGGTTATTCTTAAATCCCGCTTTTTTCTGATACGGCGGGTTCATCACAATCATCAGCTTGCGGTTCTCGCGGCGGCAAATTTCGTTTATGTCGAGCGGCGTTCCCTTGTATTTCCACTTTGGCTGCCCGGCGTTTTTGAGGTAGTCGAACTGAACGGCGTTCTCAAATCCTTTGATTTTGCAGATGTCAACATCCATCGGCTCCAGCGTGGAAAGGTAGCAGTACTGCTTGAAGTCCTTTCCGAACTGGTTCTCAAGGTTCCCCACGCCGGCGCACGGGTCGCACACAATAAACTCGTCAAGATTGTAATGTTGCCTCAAAATCTCGTTCTGCTTTTCGACGAAGCAACTCGGCGTGTACTCGCCGCCCGTGTCCTTTCGGTATTTTTCAGAATAAAGCGTCGCGCTGCGCTCCAAAATCTTCAAGAATTCGTTTTTTTCGGGCGGACGCTTGTATTTTTTCCAAAAAAATGCGTATTTTTCGCTGTCGGCGATTGTGTAGAAAACAGAATTTTCTTTCCCCTCGTACAGAATTCGGATTTTCTCGTTCGTGCGGATAATTTCGTAGTGGCTCAAATTCGTGCCTTCACGGATAAGGTCTTGCTGCAAGGCGGAGGTTTCGGTCATTGAGCCTGTCGAAATGACCTGCTGAGGCTTGTCGGTGGTTTCGACACGCTCAACCACCGCATCTTCTGCACTGCCGAACAATCCCGCGTCCGTGACGGCTTTTTTGTACTTCGTGCCGTTTAATATATCCACCAAAAAAAGATTGATTAAATCTTGCTCGTCCTCGATTTTTTCCTTGAACCGGATTTCGTTTTTCCACTGGTTGTAGACGACGTTGAAATTGTGCTCGGTGATGTCGATTTCCGTATCAAGACCGTTTTTTAGCTTTTTGTAAAATTCCTTGATTTCCTCGTTCGTGTAGACGGTGATTTTGCCTTTGATGCGGTCGTTGATTCTGTCAATCGCATCCTTTGTGGGATTGCTCGGCTTTTCGGCGTTCCAGTTGATGTCGTTGTTGTACATGACCGAGTTTTCGCTGCAATCGATGAGTTCAAGCACATCGTTTTTCGCAGAATCCTGATAAATGAGGGCGACTCGGCTCAAAATCGACGCTTGCTTTTTATTCGTGAGGATTACTTGGGCGAGCGCACTCTTTCGGTCTTTTTCGCTTGCCACAAGGAATTTCGCCTCGATGTAAAGAAGAAAATTGCCCTTTTTGTCTTTGAGAAGCACATCGACTTGGTTCAAAACGTCCAAATCCCAGCAGTTCTTGTCAAAATATTTTTCGCAAAAATTTTTTTTGTAGTTGACTTCCTCTGATTTCATAAGGGAATTATACCAAAAAGAAAAATCATGTATAATCGAGGTGATGGAAAAAATAAACTCGGTTTTTCTTTTAGGACCAACGGCGGTGGGAAAAACGGCAGTGGGCGTGCGGCTTGCGTTCCTTTTTGGTGGCGAAATAATCAGCGCGGATTCTCGGCAAGTGTATCGCGGGCTTGACATTGGCTCTGGAAAAGACCTTGACGAGTATACACTTTCTGACGGAACGCGCGTGCCTTATCATGGAATTGACGTTTGCGACCTTTTGCACGAGTTTAGTTTGCTCGATTTTCAAGAACTTTTTTTTAAGGCGTTTTCCGACATTCGTTCTCGAAAAAGACTTCCGATTGTTGTGGGCGGAACGGGAATGTATCTTGACTCGATTCTTCGACGGTACGATTTGACTCCGCTTTTGGAAACGGAGGACGTAAAATCGTGGCGAGAAGAACTTTCTCAAAAAAATTACGACGAATTGAAAGCGATTTTGATACAAGAAAAAAAACATCTTCATAATACGAGTGAATTTGGAAGCAGCGAACGGATTTTGAAGGCGATTCTCCTAAATCGATTTCAAAAAACTGCCGAATTCGCGCGTCTAAAGGAAGAATTGTCAAAGCGCGAAAAAATCGTTCCGCTTGTTTTGGGAACAACGCTTTCGCGTCCCGTTGTCCGCGAGCGAATAAAAAGGCGGCTTTCAGAAAGGCTTTCTTGCGGACTTATCGAAGAAGTCGAACAGTTGCACAAAAACGGCGCGAGTTGGGAGCGTCTTGAATCGTTGGGGCTTGAATATCGATTCGTTTCGCTTTTTCTTGAAGGAAAAATCTCTTCAAAAGACAAGTTTTTTGAAACGCTTTCAACGGCAATCGGTCAGTTTGCAAAACGTCAAGAAACCTGGTTTCGCGGAATGGAAAAAAAAGGCGTAAAAATCCACTGGCTTTCTCAAACAGAAAGCGTTGAAGAGCGCGTAAAAGAAGCCGAAAAAATCATCAAAAATTTAGAATAAGTCAAAAAAAATCGTTGGTGGTGTTACAGAAAGTATGCTGGGAGCGGTGGTTGAGTAGACCGAAGGTCGTATCGAAACCACCGTAGCGTAAGAATATGGTGGTTTCGACAAGCTCAACCACCGCATATTGCTTACAGGTCAGCATACATTTTATAACATCTCCAAATCGTTTTTTCCGCAATCCAAAAGGAGTTTTTTTGCAGATTCAAAAGCGTTTTCTTCCAAATCTTTGCCCGCAATGATTGACGCTTCCTCGTAAACTTTTTTGATTTCTTTGGGGTCGGTTTTTGTTTCGCCTTTCAAAGTCTGGTACGGCGCGTCGGTTTCAAAAAGAATCCTGTTTGGAAAATCATTCCAATGTTTTAGAAAATCGACGGAAGCCTTTTTTTTGTTTAAAATTTGGTGCTTTCCGAATGAAAAAAAAGCGTTTACGCCGTGCTTCAAAATCGATTTTGCGTCATTTTTTGAACCAGAAAACGAATGAAAAACAACGGCAGGAAGTTTTTTGAGCGTGGAAGCGTTCAAAAAAATCATTTCCATCGCTTTCCGAACGTGGAGAATCACGGGTTTTTCAAATTGAAGCGCGAGCGAAAGTTGTCTTTTCCAAAAATCTTCTTGAGTCGTTCGCGTTGATTTGAACTCTTTTGTAAAAAAATCAAATCCGATTTCGCCGATTGCAAAAATGTCGTCTTTTTCAAGGAGAAAACGCAAAAAATCAAGAGTCGCCTCCGCGTCTTTTTGCCCGTATTTCAAAAAAAACTGAGGATGAACTCCAAAGGATTTCAACATTTTCTCGCTCTTTTGATGAAATTGATGAAACGAAATCCATTCGTCTTTTGTACAAAAAGTTGCGATTCCGCTCCAAAACTCAAAATCGAGTGGCGGGCAATGGCACAGGTGCGCGTGTGCGTCAAATAACATAGAAAATCCTCAATAAAGTGCGAATTTTTCCGAGAATAGAATTGTATCCATTTTTCGATTTTTACGGAGATTTTACAATGGCAACGTACACATTGAAAAGCATCGGAAAGAGCGTGGACTACATGACAATCGTGCGGGAACTTGACGACGGGTATGTCGTTAGGATTGTCCGCGACATGGATGGTTACGAAGATGTCACGACAGATTACCTGAGCAAGCCTTTGTTCGACTCTTGCGTTAGAACTGGCTACATTACAAAAGTTCAGGAAGCCACGGCGGTTACCGCGTAAGCCAATTTGGTTTTCGCGATATTTTTAGGGAGGAAACGCCCCAGGGATGGGGGCGTTTTTTTATTTTTTTTAGACTTTTTTGTCAGATAGAATTTTTTTTGTTTCTTCAAGCGCGATTTTGTATTCTTCGTTCATTTTTTGAGAAAGGTCAAAAATATTTCCCGTGTCTTTTCCTCGAAGAACGTCCTCTAATTTTTGCGCGACTTCCGAAAGTCGTTTTGCGCCAAGTTGTCTTCCGGCTCCTTTTACCGCGTGAACGTAAGCGGCGGCTTCAGATTTTTTTCCTTCTCGAATGAATTGTTGGAGCGTTTGCACAGAAAACGACGTATCGGAAAGGAACGATTCAAGAAGCACAAAAAGGAGTTCTTTGTCACCGTCAAGCATTTCAAGCGCAAAATCAATATCAAAAATAACATCATTTTCTTCCATTTATATTTTCTCCGTAAAAATCCTCTCCATCTGCGCTCGTCAAAATAAAACAGGGCAAATCTTTCACTTCAACGATTCTCACCGCTTCCATTCCCAGTTCTTCATAATCAACGACGCGCTCAGAGATTATGTACTCCGAAGCGATGAGCGCGGCAATTCCGCCAGGCGTTCCAAGATAGACGGCTTCGTATTTTTTGCACGCATTTGTAAATGTTTTGCTTCTGTTTCCTTTGGCAAGCGTTACGAGCGACGCGCCACGGGACATAAAATCGTCTGCGTAAGAGTCCATTCTGCCTGCGGTCGTTGGTCCAAAACTGCCGATTACTGCGCCTTTGGGCGTTCTCGCAGGACCTGCGTAGCAAATCGGATATTTTTTTGTATAGTCGGGGAGTTCTTTTCCGCTTTCAAGCAGTGCTTTCCATTTTGCGTGAGCGGCATCTCGCGCCACGAGTATTTTTCCAGAAAGCAAAATTCGACTTCCCACTTTTAACGCTTTTAGATTTTCCAAAACGCTTTTGATTCCGCTTTCCGTGTTGATTTTTGTTTCGGTTTGACCAGTTTCTTTTTTTGAAAACAAAACCGCTTGTGAAAAATGCGGCAATTTTTCTGGATTTTCTACCGTTTTTTCAAGAAAAAATCCGTCTTTGGTAACAATAGTCATAAGATTTCTGTGCGCGGAGCAAGAAACTCCAAACGAAATCGGGCAACTTGCGCTGTGTCGTGGAAGGCGCACCACCGTAGCGTTAAGAGCAAACGCGCTTCCGCCAAATTGAGAGCCGAATCCTGTGTTTTTTGCAATGGCAAGCGCGAGATTTTCCATATTTTTGTCGCGAAAACCTGAATCGTTTGGCTCAAAAGTCATGTTTGAATACGCTCCAGCCGTTGCAAGTTTGAGCGTGAGGAGATTTTGCTCAGGGCTAAGCCCGCCTGCCACCACCGCAATATTGTACGGCGGACACGCGCTCGTTCCGAGTTTTTTGATTTGCTCTTCCATGATGCGCGAAAATCGCTCCAAAGACAAATCCGCTTTTGTTCCTTGGATAAAAGTCGTTTTGTTGGAAGAGCCGCCGCCTTTTGCCACAAATAAAAGCGCGAGCGAATCCGCTGGAGCATTTTTTGCAAAATCAGGAAGCGGGGCAAGAGAAGCGGAATCGGCAAAAATGGAAATTTGCGGGGGCATATTGTCTTTTGACGCTTGTTCGTCAAAAAAAGACGTTGGAAGAAACGTTGAAAATCGAAGTTTTTTTTCGTCGTAGATTTTTTTTGCGCCCAAAAGGATTTGCTCGCTTTCGTTTCCGTTTATTAAAAATCCTTTTTTTGCCCAGCCGAACGCAGTCGCAATTCCCGTGTCTTGGCAAATTGGAAATGTTCCTTTTGCAGAAACACGCGCATTTTCAAGCATACAGGCGCACACGTATCGGTCGTTGTCACTTGAATCGGGGGAAAGGCACACTGAAATCAATGATTCAAGATGCTCTTTTGAAAATTGAAACGATAATCTTGAAAACGCGGCTTTTGTGGCTTCCTCTAAAACGGCTTCATTTTGGGAAATTGGAAAAAAATCAAAATGTTCAAAAGCGTCTTTTTTCATAACAAAAGTATACCACGAAAAACGGTCTTGGAAGAGCCAAAAATAAATCGACCGATTCAAAACTCGTTTTACGGATTTTTGACGGCGCGAACGACTCCCCAAAATCAAAAAAAATCGCTATACTTTTTTGCATGAACACAACCGTTTTGTTTCGTCTTTCCGCAATGCTTTGCGCTTTGTCGGTCGTTTTTTCCGTTTCTTGTTTTTCTTTTTTTGACGGAGTTGCGATTTTTGCGTTGCCGCTTTCGCTTTTGTTTTCCATTTTGCTTTCGTTTTTTTCTCTAAAAAAACTGTTCCTTGAAAAAAATCTCGCTTTTATTGCGGTTTTTAGGGAACTCTTGCAATATGAGCCGTATGTTCTTTTGATTTCTTTTGTACTCAAACGGGCAGGGGATAAAGGAACCAGCGGCGCACTCGATTTATTTCAAGTGCTTTTGTGGGTTTTGTCTTCGATTCTTTGCATTGTGATTCTTCATTTTTTGAACGTAAAGCATCTTTCTCGCGTGAGCGTCGAATGGAAACAAGCGGAAATCGACAGAAAAGCCGCCTTTTCAAAAAAGAAAAAAGGACTTTTTTTTGTTGTTTTTGAAACGCTTAGTTGGATTGACGCTCTTGTGCAAGCGGTTTTTATGGTGCTTCTTTTGAACGTTTTTATTGTGCAACTCTACGAAATTCCCTCGGAGTCAATGGTTCCAGAGTTTTTGGTAAAAGACAGAGTTGCCGTTTTTAAGATTTTTAACGGACCAAAATTCCCGCTTTCAAAAATCGGTTTTCCGCACGTAAAATCGTACAAGCGTGGCGACATCGTTGTTTTTAGAAACCCGCATTATTCTGACGACAGAAAAAGCGAGGTGCGAACGTTTGTAAGCCAGTTGATTTATATGTGTACGCTCACAATGAAAAACATAAACGTTGACGAGTACGGACGCGCAAAGGCAGACCCGCTTGTAAAACGGGTCGTTGGTCTTCCGGGCGAGCAACTGATGATGCAAGACGGCATTCTCTATTCGCGCACTCAAAACTCGGATTGGGCGGAGGTGAGTGCTGACTCTTCTTGGGCGTGCTGGGATTTGAATGAAGTAAAATCTTCTGTAAAAAAAGGGATTCTTGAATTTAATGTGAGCGAAGAGCAAATTGCGTCAATGCTTGAATGTGAAGAAAAACGCCGTTTGCTCGACATTTCTTCCGCCCGCCTTGAGTGCGAAGGGATTTCGTCGGAGTTTTCTCGACTTCGCGCCCTTCTTGCAGTTCCAGAAAACACGGAGGGAATCTCGTTTTCTCCGAGGGAGCGGTACGTTTACACGCTTTTTTCTCAAAACGAATCTTTGACGCGCAATTTGCTTTCTTCTGCGAACGGCGAAAGCGTTTTTAGAGCGTTTATGACGGATTGGCGCGAACGCGATTTTAACGGCGACTTGTACAGCGAAGCGAATTTCCGCTTGAATCTTATGATAAAACTCACCGTTGGGAGGATTGTTGTGCGAAATTGCGAGTTGCTTTTGGAAAAACGCTCTGCGACTTCGCAAGCGTCCGACCCAAAAAAGCAAAAATTGCTTTCCGACGCGCAAATGCTTTTAAGTTACGTTTTTCTCCTCGACAGAAGAAATATGCCGATTTTTCCAAAAAACAACAGCGACGATTCGCCTGCGTTTATTCAAGACGGCTGCTATTTTATGATGGGCGATAATCGTTTTAATTCCCTTGATATGCGCCACTCATACGAAGAGCATTTGGCGGAACTTGACGAAACCGACCCGTTTAGCGCAACGTATCCGAGCAATATAGAACCGCAAACCGTTCCAAAAGAAAAAATCCTTGGAACAACCGCTTATCGTTTTTGGCCAGTTTCTCGCCGCGGAGTTCCTGGACACACGGGAAAATAAAATGTTTCGTTTTCAAAGAAAAAGGGGCAGATTCGCCCCCTTTTTCTTTTTTAGCGTCCGTGGCAGTTTTTGTATTTTTTTCCGCTTCCGCACGGACACGGGTCGTTTCTTCCAATTTTTGGCGACGTTCGCACCACTTGAACGCTTTTTCCCGTACTTGCTCCAGCCATTGTACGCGAAGCCTGCTTTTTTGCAGCCTCTGCCATTCCCGAAGCCTCTGCGTGCCTCGCTTCACCCTTGATTTCCTTTTCGACAGGCGGCGCACTCGGCTCTCGCTGCACTTGAATGCGAACTTTGAATGCTACACCCGCAATTCCCAGCCTAATTTGTTCGATGAGTTCGTCGAATCGGTTAAAACCGTCGATTTTGTACTCGGTGAGCGGATTTTTTGAGCCGTAACTTCTCAAATGTACCGCTTCTCGAAGACTATCCAAATATTCAAGTTGGTCGAGCCATTTTCTGTCAATCGCGCCAATGTACTGGTAGCGAAGGAACATATTGAAATTTTCCTTTCCAACCAAATGCTCTTTTTCGGCAATGTCGCCTCTCAAAATGTCCTCGACTTTTTTTTGTTCAAGATAATCGGGCGAAAGTTGGAGTCCAAACGAATCTCGGATTTTTGTGAGAAGTTCTTTTTGCTCGTCTTTGTTTTTCTTTGAATGTTCGTACTCGCTAAACCAGTTTTTCAGATACTCGGTAGCGGTATCAAGAACGCGAGAAGAAAGGTCGTTATCGGAAAGAATCTCGTCGCGTTGCTCGTAAATGAACTCGCGCTGCTCGTTCAAAACGTCGTCATAATCGATAAGATTTTTGCGGATTTCAAAGTTGCGCTCCTCGACTTTTTTTTGCGCATTCGCGATTCCCTTGTTGAGCCACGGGTGGTCAATCGGCTCGCCTGGCTGCATTCCGATTCTCCGCATGATGTTTTTCATTCTCTCGCCACCAAAAAGGCGCATGAGGTCGTCGTCCATCGAAATAAAAAACTTTGAACGCCCCGGGTCGCCTTGCCGTCCGCTTCGTCCTCGAAGTTGGTTGTCGATTCTGCGGGATTCGTGCCGCTCGCTTCCGATGACGTACAGTCCTCCAAGCGATTTGACTTCTTCGTAATCTTTTTCCCATTTTGCCTTTTCGATTGCGAGCGCGCTTTCGTACATTTCGCTCGAAGCATCCGTTCCGCATCGTTTCCAAGCGCGCATTTCAGGATTTCCGCCGAGTTTAATGTCCGTTCCGCGCCCTGCCATGTTTGTTGCAACCGTAACCGCGCCTTTTGCGCCCGCTTCCGCGATTATGAGTGCTTCCCGCGCGTGATTTTTTGCGTTCAAAACCTCGTGCTTGATTCCTCTTCGAGTCAAAAGATTTGAAAGATGTTCGCTTTTTTCAACGGAAACCGTGCCGACCAAAACGGGCTGACCTTTTTTGTGCGCTTCATCAATTTCCTTTGCGATTGCGTTCCATTTGTCAGTTTCGTTCAAATAGACTTCATCGTTTTCGTCGATTCGGGCGACTGGTTTGTTCGTTGGAATCACAACGCAGTCGAGTTTGTAGATTTTGCTAAACTCAACGGCTTCCGTTGCCGCTGTTCCCGTCATTCCCGACAGTTTTTCGTACATTCTGAAAAAATTCTGGAACGTTACGGTTGCCATTGTGCGGTTTCGCTGCGCGATTTTGACGTGTTCTTTTGCTTCGATTGCTTGATGAAGTCCGTCGGAATAACGTCGTCCTTCCAAAATGCGCCCTGTAAATTCGTCAACGATTTCGACTTTGCCCTCGCGGACAACGTATTCAACGTCTTTTTCGTACAGTTTGTGAGCGCGAATCGCTTGCGTAAAATAATGCACCCACTCAAAATTCTTTTCGTCAAAAACCGAACTATCGCTTTCGATAAGATTTTGCCTGTGGAGAATCTCGTCGATTTTGTTCATGCCGTTGTTCGTAAACGAAACGCGCTTTGATTTTTCGTCGATTTTGTAGTCGCCTTTAAGCGCAGCGCGTTCTTCTGGAAGCATATCAACTTCATCTGGATAATCGCCACGCTCGTTTTTTTCCATTTCTGAAAACTCTCCGACGTATTTATCGACTTCGTAGAATTTGAACGTGTCATCTTCGCCTTGCCCGCTGATTATGAGCGGAGTCCGCGCTTCGTCAATAAGAATCGAGTCGATTTCGTCAACGATGCAATAATGAAATCCGCGTTGCACTTTCCGAGAAAGTTCGACTTGCATATTGTCGCGCAGATAGTCAAAACCGAACTCGTTGTTCGTTCCGTATGTGATGTCTTGCGCGTAATTTTGCCGACGCTGCTCGTTGTCCATGTTTGAAAGAATTGTTCCAACGGTAATTCCGAGGTAAGAAAAAACAGGACGCATTGTATCAGCGTCGCGCTCTGCAAGATAATCGTTTACGGTAACAACGTGAACGCCTTTTCCTGTGAGTGCATTCAAATACGAAGGCGCAACCGCAACGAGCGTCTTTCCTTCGCCCGTTTTCATTTCCGTGATTTTTCCTTGATGAAGCACGATTGAACCCATAACTTGAACGTCATACGCTCGCTCGCCTCTGACTCTGAACGCCGCCTCGCGAACAAGCGCGAATGCTTCTGGAAGAATGTCGTCGAGCGATTCACCTTTTTCAAGTCGCTCTTTGAATAGTTGCGTCTGTTTGGGAAAATCCTCCGCTGAAAGCGATTTTGCCCACTCTTCTTTTTCATTTACTTTTGCGACAATCGGAACGAGTTTTTTTACATCTCTCTCGTTTTGCGACCCGAAAATCACCGACAAAATCTTGTCAACCATAAAATCCTCGATAAAAAAACTAATGCAAATACTATAAAGAAAATCGACCGTAAAAACAACACCGCGCATTTTTACTTTTTTATGCCGTTCCAAAAGAGCGATTTTTGCGCTATTCTTTTTTTATGAAAAACGTTTTTTTCGCTTTTGTTGCGTTTTTGTGCCTCGTTTCATGCTCAAAGAAAAATGGAGTTTCGGAGGTGGGGGAAAACGACCTTTTTACGCTTGAATACGGAAATTTTGAAGACGAGTTGAATCTTTTTGACATTGCCGAATCTGGAAGCGTTGATACGCACATTTTTATGAGAGACGGATTTTTTTTCATTGCAAACGGCGAATCGCGAAAAATAATTGAATTAAACTCTTACGGCGACCTTTTGAGCCTTTATTACAATGCCGATTACGCGCGAAATCTCGATTTTGCCCAAGAAAATGAAGGAAATTCCACAAGAAAAGCGATTTCTTATCCGTTTAACAAACTCGGTTCAATTTCTGTGGGCGGCTCAAAATCGCTTTACGTCGTTGACGAACTTCCAGAAGAGCGGCACGAATTTGACAGCGAAAAGCGTCTTCATTTGTCGAATGTGGTGCTTCGCTTTGATTTGAACGGCAATTTTGTAGATTATATCGGGCAGCAAGGACCGGGCGGTACGCCGTTTCCGTTTGTTCAAAATATATATGCCACAAAAAACGAAGAACTCGTTGTGGTGTGTAAAACAAACGAAGGTCTTAACGTGTATTGGTTTGCTCAAAACGGATTTCTTTTGTACGACATTCCAATCAATCGCTCGACCGTTCCCAATTTTGAAGAAGACGAAAATTATTCTCATTTTTCAATAGAAAGCGCGATTCCAGACGTGAGCAAGCACAAACTGTATTTGAAAGTCGATTATTACGAGGACAGCGTTGACTCGGATTTGAAAGTGGCAACGGGAATCGATTACGCAAAAACCGTGCTTTTTCCGCTCAATGTTGAAAGCGGGCAATACGACGACGGTCTTGAAATCCCTGGCTACGAACTTTCTTTTTCCGACGACGAGCTTTCTCGAAATTGGACTGAAATTCCGTTTGATTTTTTTGGCGTTACGGAAAGCGGGTGGTTTTTCTTTATCGTTCCCACGGAATCTGGCTACCTTGTTCAAATGGTTCGAGAAGACGGGCAAAGCATTGTAAAACGTGCGCTTGCGGTTGACCATTCAAAAATTCTCTATCATTCGATTTCTTTGAGCGATACGGGAATTATAAGCGGACTATTTGCCAGACGAGAAAACGCGCTGATTTCTTGGTGGCGCACGGATTCGCTTTTGTCTTCGTTTGCAGCGGAGTAGGGGAGAAATATGGAAAATTCATTTGGAAATGAAGAAGGAAAAAATGACGGCGCGGAAACTCTCGTTTTTCATTACAACCGCGAAGAGCGATTAAAAAATGCGCCTCAAATCGTCAAAGATTATTACGACGGAAAAATAAAAGCGTATCAGCCAGGCATTTTTAAGGCGTTAGTTTCCACCAAAGCGAATCGATTTATTTTTTTCGCGCTTTTAATTTGCGTGGGCGTTGTCATTTTTAATATGTTTTTTGGACCAAAAAACGACCGCGCAAGCATTTCTGGCATTCCGCTTTCTTTGAGCGCGTTTTCTGTGGAAGACACCATTTATACAAGCGTTCGAGCGGATAAACCTGAAAAAAAATTCCGCGATTTTTACGGAAAAGGAAAAAGTGCTACAATTACGGTTGATTTTTCGGGATTGGATTCTGAAAATACGCCATTGATTTTTGGAAACGATGCGGAACGTTACGAAGGAAATGAAATTTTTTTGCGGACAACGCTCACCGATTTTGATATACTTTTTGTGTCAGCGTCTGTTTCGCTTGTTGTTGACGGAAAAGAGTTGACGGCAAACCTCCGCACAAAAGTCGAGCGGCGGTGATTATGCCAAAAAATCTCGCTGAATCGTAAAAAATCAGGGTTTATTATGCTTCAATTTTACTTTCTTTCGGTTTTGTTAAACGTTGTTGTGGGGTTTGTGTTGGTTTTTGCTGCGCAAAAAAAACACGAGGTAAAGAAAAATCCGCTCGATGAAGACGATTTTTACGCAGAACTCGACGAGTCAATGCCCGACACGCAAAACGAAGACGATATTTTTTCCGACGATGCAATCGAAGATGAACCTTTTGAATCAAAGGCGAGTTCGGCATTTTCGTCTTTTTTGAACGAACCGCTTTTTCAACTTGTTGTTGGCGCAGTGAGTTTTCTCGTCGGTTTTATAAAATTTGGCTATACGCAAGACGGTATTCCGTTTTTTGGAGATTTTTTCACCGCTCTGTCAGGTTTTGTTGGGGGCGCGGTGCTGATTGCGTTTTGGCTCGATTCTCGTGGAGGGCAATTTCCAAAATTTCCTTCTTCCATCTCTTCGATTTTGAATAGTTCTCGCAGATTTATTGGCTTTTTTTGCATTGCCTCTGGCGTTCTTCATTTTATAATTCCACGGGTGATTTTCTTTTAGATTCTTGATTTTTCGGTCTGTATGGGGTAGAATTCGCACGATTTTCTAAATTTTTTCAAGAAATAAATGGAGGAAGAAATGAAGAAACTGGAAATCGTAAAGGTTATTGGACGCGAAATTGTTGATTCGCGCGGAAACCCAACTGTTGAAGCGGAAGTTCATCTCTGCGATGGCACTGTGGCTCTTGGAACGGCTCCAAGCGGAGCGTCTACTGGTGAGTTTGAGGCTCTTGAACTTCGCGACGGCGACAAAAAACGTTACGGTGGAAAAGGCGTTCAAAAAGCGGTTGCCAACATTAACGGCACAATTGCAACGGTTTTGAAAGGTTTGGACGCTCAAGACATTTACGCCGTTGACAAGGCAATGATTAAAGCGGACGGAACAAAAGACAAGTCAAATCTTGGCGCAAATGCAATCCTCGCCGTTTCAATCGCAACGGCTCGTGCGGCGGCAACAAGCCTTGGAATCCCGCTCTATCGCTTCCTTGGTGGCATTCAGGGAACAAAACTCCCCGTTCCGATGATGAACATTTTGAACGGCGGCGCACATGCCGACAGCGCAGTTGATACGCAAGAGTTTATGATTATGCCTGCTGGTGCTCCAAGTTTCAAAGAAGGATTGCGCTGGTGTACAGAGGTTTTCCACGCGCTTCAAAAATTGCTCAAGGAGATGAAGGACGTTACGGCAGTAGGCGACGAGGGCGGTTTTGCTCCAAACAGTCTCAAAAGTGATGAAGAAGCAATCGAAAAAATCCTTGAGGCGATTCGCGCGGCGGGATACGAGCCAGGAAAAGACTTCCTTATTGCAATGGACGCTGCCTCTTCTGAGTGGAAAAGTCCAAAGGGAAAAGGATTTTATCATCAGCCAAAAAGCGGAAAAGACTTTACAACCGACGAACTCATCGCGCACTGGGAAAGCCTTGTTGATAAATACCCGATTATTTCGATTGAGGACGGACTTGACGAGGAAGATTGGGAAGGCTGGCAGAAGATGACGGCAAAACTTGGAAACAAGGTGCAACTCGTTGGAGACGATTTGTTTGTAACAAATACCGAGCGACTTTCAAAGGGAATCAGCCTTGGAGCGGGAAACTCAATTCTCATCAAACTCAATCAGATTGGTTCGGTTTCAGAAACGCTCGAAGCCATCAAGATGGCTCACAAGGCGGGATACACCGCAATTTCAAGCCACCGCTCTGGCGAAACTGCTGACACGACAATCGCCGACCTTGCGGTCGCTCTCAACACCTGCCAGATTAAGACAGGTGCTCCAAGTCGAAGTGAGCGAGTTGCAAAGTATAATCAACTCCTCCGAATCGAAGAGCAACTTGGAGATGCAGCGTGCTATCCAGGATTTGGCGCATATAACGTAAAGCGCAGCTAAGTCGCAAAAACAAAAAACCAGTGTGAAAAACGCTGGTTTTTTTTGCGCTTTTTCGATTTTTCTTGACAAAGCGCGTTTTTTGGCATTGCGATTGACATTTATTCCATTTTTTCCGATTATAGAGTTATAAAAAATGGAAAAAGAAACGTTATCGCGGGCGCATCTTGAAACGCTTTCAACCGCCGACCTTATTGCTCTTTCGGATAGTTATGGACTTGACATTCCAGATGATTTGAATCGCAGATTCATAATTGGGGAACTGTTGGAAATTGCGGAAGAGTTTTTTAATGAATCTGAAACGGATATTCAAGAACTCGACTCGCTGTCTTCGGACTCGGAAAAAAATGTTCCAGAATCGCTTAGAAAGAGTGCAAAATCAAAAGGACTCGACAGCCTGCTTTCTGACAAACTTCCAAAGTCTTTTAACGAAACGCAAATTGACGTTGTGTTTAGAAATCCGATTTGGGCTTATGTGTTTTGGGATTTGAAGGCTGCTGACGCTACTCGACTTGAAAAAGAGGGTGCGACGCTCGCCATTCGCGTTTCGAGTTTTTCGTCCGAAGAGTCAAATTCGCCGCTCACGACGTTTGATTTGAACGTTTCAAAAAATGACAACGGGCAGTTTTTGATGTTTTCGTCCCTTTCGCCAGATTCAAAATTCGTTCGGATTGACCTTGTTTCTCTTTTTCCAGATGGTTCAGACGATTCTCTTGCGGTTTCTCGTCGGCTTCAACTTCCAGAAAGTTCCGCGCTTCTTTCTGCGGTGCGTCCTGGACTTGAGATGCGTTTTCCGCCATTGCTTGAACTTTCGGGGCTTCCTGAAGTTCTAAAGGCTCATTACGAAGCCCACCGCGAAACGTTTGCCTGAAAAACGGAGCAAAAAAAATGAAGTCCAGTGAAAATAGTGTTAAACATAATATCGAAAAAAAACGAAATCTCTGCATAGTTATATCGGCTCATCAGTGTTATATAAGGCACGAGCATGATGCTCAAAGATATGGGGCTGAAAATAACATGCTTTTTGAGTCCATTTCAAATGTCTATCTTCCGCTTTTGAACTCGTTGAATGAAGCCGAGGAGAATGGACTTGATTGCAAAATATCGCTCGTTGTTTCTCCTATTTTGTGTGAACTTCTTACAGATTCTGTAATACGTGAGCAGTATATTGATTGGCTTGACAGGCGTATTTTACTTGGTGAAAGCGAAATGGTGCGTCTTCAAAACGACGGCGAATTACAAAAAGTCGCGCTTCGTACAACTCAAAAAGCCAAAAAAGACAAAGCGGATTTTACGGAAAAATATTCGCGTGGGATTATAAAAGAAATCGCGCGGCTTTCAGAAAAAGGCAAAATTGAACTTCTTGCAACGTGTGGCACGTACTCGTATTTGCCGCATTACGCCGACCTTGAGGAAGTTGTGTGCGCTCAAATTGAGTCGGGGCTTCACGCGCACAAACGTTTTTTTGGACATCTTCCTGACGGATTTTTTCTTCCATATTTGGGCTATGCTCCCGGAATTGAGCGATTGCTCCGCGCTTACGGAATGAATTATACGATAATTGATTCTCGCTCGCTTTTTTTTAGTCCAGACGGCGCGGGAAGCGGCATCTTTGAGCCAGTTCGAGGCGACCCTTCAAATCCGCTCGCGTTTTTTGCCACCGACCCGAATGTTTTGAAAGAAATCGAGTCGTTTTCCACTCGCTCCGTTTTTCGTGCAGTTTCGCGCGACATCGGCTTTGAGGTGGATTCTTCCACTCTCTCTCATTTTATTCCCGAAGGCTCTCCACGGATTCCGACTTTGTTTCGTTATTTTGCAAAAGACGGAAAAATCTACGATGAAGAGAAAGCAATTTCGGCGGCAACGGATGCGGCGGATATGTTTTTGGAATCGCGCACAAAACGGCTTTTTGACGCTTCAAACGAACTTTCTGCAAGCGCAACAATGGTGTGCGTGATAGATGCTTCGTTGCTTGGAAAAACGTGGGAAGAAGGCTCTGTTTTCTTTTCTGAACTATTGAAAAAATCGGCGGAAGAAAAATCGATTCGGCTTTGCGGAGCGTCCGACGTTCTTTGCGACCTTGGAAGCGACAGCGCAAAATTGCGTCAGATTCGAGTTTATCCAAGCGCGTCCACAAAAGACGGTTTTGCAGGAAACCTTTTGGACAGTTCAAACGCATGGATGGTGCGCTATACAAGAAAAATGTGCGAGCGTATGGTAGACATTTCTGACCGTTTTCCGCATGACACGGGATTAAAAATCAGACTTTTGAATCTTGGCGCAAAAGAACTGTTGCTTTCACAAGACGGCGAGTGGGCAAGGCTTACAAGCGAAAATGCCGATTTTAGAGAATATGCCGAAAAAAACTTTAGAGAGTGCATAAAAGCGTTTATCGTTGTATACGATTCACTCGGCTCAAATACCGTAAGCACAGAATGGCTCACTCGGCAAGAAAAACGCCATCCGCTTTTTCCTTGGATGAATTTTAGAATTTTCTCACCAAAAAAATAAAATTAGTTTTTACGCGATTTTTACGGCGACGTTGAATCAATCAAAAACGAATTCTATACAATCAAAGAAAAATAAAAAAGGCTAACTTATTATTGCAACAAGTTAGCCTTTGAATAACTTGAGCGGCAGAAGGGAGTCGAACCCTCGTCTTCAGCTTGGAAGGCTGAGATAATAGCCGTTATATGACTGCCGCAAAATAATACGCGATATTGGGTTTGAACCAATGACCCCCGCCGTGTGAAGGCGATGCTCTACCGCTGAGCTAACCGCGCGGAATGTAAAAAGAATTATGCCGAAAAAGAAAAATTTGGTCAAGTGCAAAAAATCAATTTGTCAAAAAAAGAAAATGAATTTCTTTCTCGCTTTCTTTTCGTTTGGTTTTAGGCTAAAATCGCAATCAAACTCAGATTCTTCGGCAAAAGGATTGCGTTTTTTGGAGTGGTGTCATGGTTTTGGTGATTGGCGGGGCTTTTTCAGGTCGGCATGATGTTGCAAATCGGATTTTGTCTCTCAAAAAAGAAAAGCGACTTTTTTCAGACGTGTACGACGTTACTGAAAAAGATTGCGACGAGTTTTTTCTTGAACAACAAAAAATTCTTGACACTGATTCTTTCAAAAGAAACGTCATTGAGCGCATTTCTTCGTTTTCTGTTGTTGTGGCAACGGAAATGGGCTGCGGAATCGTGCCACTTTCAAAAGAAGAGCGCGAAAAACGTGAGAAAAACGGCAAATTGAACATTTTTCTTGCTAGAGAAGCCGCCGCCGTAGTGCTTGTTGTGTCGGGGATTGCGCACGTTATAAAAGGGCGTTCTCTTGAAAAAGCCGTAAACGCACCGCTTCTTGCTCTTTTTCGGCACGGAAAAACGCTTTCCAATTCCGAAAAACGATTTGCTGGCGGCGTGAGCGACGTTCCGCTTTCAGAAGAAGGCGAAAAATGCGTTTTTTTGTCGCGCGAAGCCCTTTTTTCTCGCACAAAAGGCTATCAAGAGGATGTTCGTCAAGCAATATTGAATCCAAAGGAGATTTTTGTTTCTCCGATGATTCGAGCCGTAAAAACTGCGGAAATTCTTTTTCCTTTGGCAAAAAAAAATCAAATCGAGGATTTTCGCGAAATGAAAATGGGACTTTTTGAAAATATGACGCATTCAGAGCTCGTTTTGGGGAAATATGCCGACGGAACGCAGTCAAAGGAAAATGCCACTTTGTATCAGTCTTGGCTCGATTCAAACGGAAAAAACGCTCCGCCGAGTTCTCCGACTTTTCCTTCCGAATCCCTGTCGGATTTTTTGAATCGGACTGCTCTGTCTTTTAGAAAAATCATTTTTGATTCAAATCAAATCGTCATTGTTTTTGTTGCGCACGGTGGCGTTCAAATGTCGCTTTGCTCTCAGTTTTTTTTCGATTCTTCAAAAGAAAATCCGTTTCGCTGGCAAACGGAAAACGCTGATTTTCGATTTGGCGCACTTTCGCTTTGAAACAAAGGTGGATTTTTTATGGATACGGCGTTTGATTTTCGCATTTTTTTTCTGTATGTTTCGATTCGGCCGTTGCTCGCTTTTGTTTTGGACGCGATTTTTGGCGAGCCGCGCTTTCTTTCGTATTTTCACCCTGTCGTTCTTATAGGAAAATTGATTTCTTTTTTGGAGTTTCCGCTTCGAGCCGTTTTTCCAAAAAATCCGCGCGGCGAGTTTTTTTCAGGTCTTGTTCTCGTTTTTTTTGTTTGTTTGATTTCGTTTTTGATTCCATTTTCTTTGCTTTTTTTGCTTTTTCGTGCTTTTTTTCGTTTTCAAAATCCAGCCTTTGTTTTTTTCGCGCTCGCACTCGATTTATTTTGGGGCTACCAATCCGTTGCCGCTCGCGCTCTTTTTGACGAAGCGCGAAACGTTCTCTCTTCTCTTGAAAAATCGATTTTTCAAGGTCAAAAGGCACTTTCGAGAATCGTTGGCAGAGATACAAAACTGTTATCAATCGAGGGCATTTTGAGCGCGTGCGTTGAAACCGTTGCCGAAGGAACTACGGACGGCGTTTTTTCTCCATTGATTTTTTTTGCTCTTGGCGGAAGCCCGCTTTCGCTTTTTTTTAAGGCGATAAGTACGCTTGATTCGATGATTGGATACAAAAACGCGCGTTATTTTTATTTTGGAAAAGTCGCCGCGCGTCTTGACGATATTGCCAATTTTTTTGGTGCGCGACTGTGCGCGTTTTTTTTGCTTTTTTCCGCTTTTGTTTTTCGCGTGTTTGGATTTAGAACCTTTCACCCGATATTGGGCGTGCGCGTTTTTTTTCGCGACCGAAATAAGCACGAAAGCCCCAATTCGGCGCAAAGCGAAAGTGCCGTTGCAGGAATCCTTGGAATTCAGTTAGGTGGAGGCGCGTTTTACGGCGGAAAATGGGAGACTCGGGATTTTTTAGGAAACGCGCTTCGTAAAATCGAAAAAAAAGACGTTCTTCGCGCGTGTGCTTTGCTGTACGCTTCGAGTGCGTTTTTTGTACTGTTTTTTTGCGCACTTTTTTTTGCCTTTAGAAATGTGATTCCAGTTTGAGAGAAAAAATGCTACCATTTACGTATGAATTTTCACGGCGGCACACAAAAAAAAGGCGTAATTGACCTTTCGGCGAGCGTTTCTCCTTTAGGGCTGCATCCTTCGGCAAAAAATGCCCTCAAAGTTTGCTCGCTTTTTCCTGAAAAACTTTCAAAATATCCTGAAATAGACTCCCAAACGCTTCGCGCTCTTTTGGGCGAGTTTTGGAATTTCCCAAAGGACTCGATAATCGTGGGGCACGGCGCGTCAGATTTGATTTCGCTTGTTTGCTCTGCGATTTTTCACGGAGCAAAGTCCGCCGCTCGCTTTCAGCCGCACGTTTACGGAGAAAAATGCGCTGTCGTTCTTGAACCGTCTTTTAGCGAATATTCGCGCTCGCTTTCTTCGCTTGGTTTTGAAGTGCGGCATGTTTTAACAAATGATGTTCGCGCTTTTCTTTCAAAAACCGAAAATTCGTCAGAGAAAAATCCGTCGGCTCCGCCCGTTTTTTCGCTTTCAAGTACAGAAAAAATGCTTCTTCCCGTTTTTGCGGGCGCGTCAGTTGTGTTTGCTTCTTCTCCTCAAAATCCGAGCGGGGAGATTTTTTCCACAAACGAACTTTTTTCGCTTGCCCGCGTTTGCGCTTCGTCAGGTGCGCTTCTCGTTTTGGATTCGTGTTTTGCGCAATTTTCTTTTGAAGCGGAACAATCTTTGCGCGCGTTGATTTTGCGTCGAGCGGAATTTCAAAGCGTCGTTGTGATAAATGCGTTTACAAAATTTTACGGAATGGCATCGTTACGGGTGGGCTACGCGCTTTGCTTTGGAGGCGCGGGCGTTTTTAACTCATTTTTGAGACCGTGGTCGGTGGACGGGGTTTCATTAAAATGCGCCGAGTCGATTCTTCAAACGGAACTTTTTGAAAAATCCGATTGGACAAAAAATATCCGCAAAATCGTTTTGAGCGAAAAAGAAAAACTCTGCTCGTTTTTTTCAAAAAATAAAATCGAATTTTTTGACGGAAAGGCGAATTTTGTCCTTTTTAGAATTCCAAAAGAGCGGATAAAAATCAAACAAAATCTTGAAACGGCTCTTCTTGAAAAAAATATTGCAATTCGGAATTGCAGCGATTTTTTTTCGCTCGATTCGTCGTATTTTCGCGCGTCGATTTTTGGGAACGGCAAAACGGAACGGTTGATTTGCGCGTTACGCGAAATCCTTGGAATCGACGAAAAATCGTTTTTTGTGCAAAAAAAGAAAAAAACTCGCCCGATTATGATTCAAGGAACTGCGTCGAATGCGGGAAAAAGCATGATTTGCACCGCGTTGTGCCGAATTTTGCGCGACGACGGTTTTCGCGTTGCGCCGTTCAAAAGTCAAAATATGGCTCTCAATTCGTTTGTAACAAAAAATGCCCTTGAAATCGCTCGCGCTCAAGTTGTGCAATCTCTTGCGTGCGGGCTTGAACCGACTGCCGAAATGAATCCGATTCTTTTAAAGCCAGAGGGAAATAGTCAAAGTCAAGTTGTGTTGATTGGAAAAGAAACGGGGCGCATGAGTGCGCGCGATTATTTTTCATTTAGAAAGTCGCTCGTTCCGCTCATTTTGGATTCTTACGAAAAAATTGCTTTTGAGCGCGACGTTGTGGTGGTTGAAGGCGCTGGAAGTCCCGCTGAAATAAATCTCCTTTCCGATGACATCGTGAATATGGGGCTTGCCTCCCTTTTGGATTCGCCCGTTTTGCTTGCAACCGACATCGACAAAGGTGGCGCGTTTGCGTCGATTTTTGGCACGTTCGCGCTCGTTCCAGACGAAGCGCGGCAGCGTATTCGTGGCTTTTTGCTAAATCGTTTTCGCGGCGATAAATCGCTTCTCGATTCTGGCATCGTTTCGCTTGAAAAAATGACGCTTGTTCCAACTGTTGGCGTGATTCCTTTTGTGGAAGATTTGAAAATCGACAGCGAGGACAGCCTTTCTGATTTTCCGCCACCCAAAAAAAATGCCGTGATAAAAATTGGCATTGTGCGTTTGCCATTTCTTTCAAATTCTGGAGATTTTTTGCCACTTGCGCGTTTGCCATTTGTTTCCGTGGAATTTTTTGAGCGCACAGAGGAAATCGAAAAATTCGATGCGATTATTCTTCCTGGAACAAAAAATGTGGTCGCTTCTTGCGATTTTCTTTTTTCTCGCGGATTTTTTGAGGCGATTCGGGATTTTTCCCAAAAAAATCCCGTCATTGGTATTTGTGGCGGTTTTCAAATTCTTGGAAAAACGATTGACGACAAAAACGGAATCGAAGACTCGTCAAAAAGAATCGTTCGTGCGCTTTCGCTTTTGCCGTCAAATTCGACTTTCCAAAAAGAAAAAATCAAAATGCGAGTTGACGAAAAAATCCCTTTGATTTCTGGCGTGTTTTCTTTTTTTTCGGGACTTTCCGTTTCTGGCTACGAACTTCATCACGGAAAAACGCACTATGACGGAAAAGACGTTCGATTTTTGGCTTTTGAAAACGTTTTTGGCACATACGTTCACGGTTTTTTTGATTCAGAAGAAATTGTGTTTGCTTTTTCGGATTTTCTTTTACAAAGGCGCGGACTTAAAATCAATTTTGACAAAAATTCGTTTTTGGTTTCTTCGCTTGAATGTGAAATTGCGCGTTTGGCAAAAATCGTCCGCGATTCGCTCGATATGAAAAAAATCTACGACATCATTTTTGAGGAAAAACCGTGATTCATTTATATTTTGGGGAAGGGAAGGGGAAAACGTCGGCGGCAGTGGGGCTTTGCGTTCGTGCGTTGGGGCAAAACATTCCCGTTTTGTTTGTGCAATTTCTAAAGTCAAGAGAATCGGGCGAGATTTTGATGCTCGAAAAATGGGGCGCAACCATAATTCGCGGAAAAGGCTCAAAAAAATTCACAAAAGACATGACGGATGCGGAACTTTTGGAAGCGAAAAAAAAATGCGCCGAGCATTTTGAAAAAGCAAAGGAACTGTGCAAATTGGCAAAAAAAAGTGAAAACAGTTCGCTTGTCGTTGTTTTTGACGAGATTTGCGTGGCTTTGAGTGCAAATCTTCTTTCTGAAAACGACGTACGCGATTTTCTTTTGTCAACTCCCAAAAATATCGAAATTGTGCTTACGGGAAGAAGTGCGCCACCGTTTTTGCACGATTTTTCGGATTACGACACGGAATTCAAAAAAAGAAAGCACCCGTTTGACAAAGGCTGCGTGGCGCGAAAAGGAATCGAGTTCTAAAAATGATAAAAATCTTTGAAAATGAAAAAAAATACGACGGAATCGAAGAGTTTGAATCAAAAAAAATCGAAACAGAAAGTTTTAATCGAATCCGAGCGGAATTGCTTTCTCGCAGGATTTCTTTTGAAAGCAAAGAGGAAGAAGCCGTTGTTGTTCGCGCGGTTCATTCCACCGCAGATTTTGATTTTGCCAAAAATATTCGGTTTTCTTTGAATGCGTTTTCCAAAGCGTTTTCTGTTTTTGAAAGCGGAAAATGCGTAATCGTTACCGACACAAACATGGCGTTGCAAGGCGTTTCCTCATTTTTGTGCGAAAAAATCGGGATAAAAAAAACGTGTTTCATGGCGGATTTTGACGTTTCGGAATGTTCAAAAAAAAATAATCTCACCCGCGCTGCCGTAAGCGTTGACAAAGCAGCGCAAACTTTTGAAGGAAAAAATGTGATTTACGCAGTTGGAAACGCGCCAACGGCTCTCGTTCGGCTACGGCTTCTTTTTGATGCAGGCATTTTTGAGCCGTCGCTTGTCATTGCCGTTCCCGTTGGATTTGTGAACGTTGTTCGCGCAAAAGAACTCATAATGGAAAGTAAAATGGATTTTATCGCCGCAATCGGGCAAAAAGGCGGAAGCGGAGTTTCTGCCGCAATTTTGAATGCTCTTTTTCATTTATTTTTGGAAAAAAACGAAAAATCGTAAAAAAGAGCCGCCTTTTTGAAACAGGCGGCTCTTTTTTTTTAGAACTTCGCGATTGCGATTTCTTTTACTTTGAAATGATATTCGTATTCGTTTACTTTGAAATCAACGTCGTCGCCGACTTTTTTGTCAAGAAGGTTTGTTCCAAACGGCGACATATAGGAAATAATCCCGCGCTCTGGAGCACTTTCCCACGGACCGAGAATCGTGTAAACCTCTTCTTTGTCGCTGCCTTTGACAGAAAGCGTAACAACTGTGCCAAATGACACAAATGCGTTTGTTGCCGTTGTGGGGTCGAACAAAACCGCTCTGGCGATTTCTTCTTGCAGTCGCTTCAAATCGTGAGCGAGTTTTTGTTGCGCTTTCTTTGCCTCGATATATTCGGCATTTTCTTTGAGGTCGCCTTTTTCCTTTGCTTCTCCAACTTCCTTTGCAATTTCTTGCGTGTCCGTAGTTCGCATTTTCTCTTCGAGGAGTCGTTTTTCGTCGAGTTTTGCCTTTGTAACGAGCATTCCGTGAACTTGCGTCGTTTTTTCTTCTGCCAAATGGAACTGATAGCCAGGATACCATTCGAGGATTTTTCTTCGGAGTTTTCTTGCAATCGAGGCATCGAGTTTTTGAATATCGTCCACGAGCGTAAACATATGCAATACCGTGTCGCGGTCGTTTTCCTCAAACTTTGTCCTCATAAAGCCTTCGTAAATGCTTTCCGACTCGCCTTTCAAAGGCTCAAAAATGAGTTTTGTGATATTTGAGATGATTTTTTTGTTTTCGGTGGCATTTACGTGATTGTCAATCGCTTTGAACGCCTGCGAAACGATGTTTACAAGCGCGATAAGTTGCTTTTGAAGCGGAATGCCGATTTCTGTAAACCACTCGTCTTTTCTACATTCATCAAAGAGAAAATAAACTGTGTCTCGGAAATTGCGCCAATCGTCAAACGCATTTTTTGCAAGCGATTGCAGTTTTTCCGTTTCGCCGTTGTCCAAGAACGTTTTGACCATTTCCCGTTTCAAAACAACGGGGAAAAGCAAAATGTATTGCTCCGTCCAATCTTTGAGTTGCCCCACGGCAAGCAAAAAATCGTCTTTGAGCGTTGTATTTTTTGTGTCTTTGAGCGAAGCGTACATTTCACGCGGTCCCAAAAGAGCCTTGTTTTCCTCGTGCTGCTTTTCGAGTTTTCGGTACAATTTTTCAAAACTGATTTGCTCCGAATTGAGTTTGAGGAAATACGGGTCGATTTTTCTGATTATGAGGTATGAAGCCATAAGTTGTTCAGTTATGTGCATATCCTCGTAAGCGTTTGTATACGATTTTATGTAACTTGCAAAGTAATTCTTCATGTCGAGGAATTGCTCCGTTTCCGTGTCAGAACCGCTTGCAACAAACTTCATAAGAATGTCAACACGCGGGAAAAATTGCTTTTGCGACTTAAACTCGTTTGACAGTTTTTCTTCTTGTGTGATTTCGTCTTTTTCTCGCACCATCCATTCATTTGAGCCGTTTGGATTTACGCTAAACTCGCTGTTGTTTTCAAGAATTCGCTTTGCCTTTGTGTTCCAAGTTGTCCACTCCGAAGGCGAGAGAATCGACGGCACAAGTTCCGCCTTGATTTTTTTAATATCGCAACTGTTTGAAAAACTTTTGATGACCGTTTTGAGCATCCAGACAATTCCGCTGTCGGCTTCTTCCTGTCCGTCCGTTTTCAAAAGTCCCGTCATCGCGTCAACAACAGAACCGTCCTTTTTCTTTGGCAATTTTTCCACAGGAATGCTTTTGTCGCTCTTCACAATTTCAGAAAGCGTGTCGCGATTAAAGAGTGCTTTGAGAACCCAAATGTGGTTTTTGTCGAGCGGTTGCAAACATTCCACCGCCATTTTGAGAGAAATGTCGCGAAGACCGTATTTTTTTCCAAAATGAATGCGGAGCGTTTCTGGCTTGTCCGCGTCGCTTTCCATAATTTTTGCGATAATTCCGACTCCCCATGTTTTATGGTAGACGTAATTCTTCTCGTCAAAGGCGATGTGCTTTTCAAAATCACTGATTGCGTCAAAAATATTTCTGTAACTTTGAGAAATGCCACTTTCGCGAATATACTCGTCAATTCGCCCGTGATTTTTGTATTTATTTGAATAGCAGTCAGCGAGTTCTCTTCGTGCCCAACTATCTTGCGAGTCAATCGAAAGGCATTTTTTGAGAATTTCTATTGCCGTGTCCCACAATTCCTTTTTTGGCGCAATGTTTTTTTGCTCATTTCCGCGCGCATTTTCCTTGTAATGATTGTAAAGCGTCATAAGAAGCGTTGATGATTTTTCCGCACTGTACGCTTTTGCAATTTTCCGTTGGAGCGCGTAGAAAACGTCGATTTTCTCAGGAATGAGAGATACAAGTTTGTTCCAAATGTCAGAAACTTCAGAATAATTCCTTTGCGGAATATAACTATAAATAGCCTTTTTATAGTATCCAATAGCGCTTTCCGTTGCGTCTGCCGATTCTGAAAGAAGCGCGTTTTTCTTTGTTTCGTCGCTTTCTGCCTCTGCTGCCGTTCTTTTTTCCGCGCTTTTTTTCTCGTAGTAAGTGGCGAGAACTTTTGCGCTTGAAGCATCGCTTGAGTCCGCGCTAACAAGTTTTTTGTATACATCAATGAGCGCGTCTTGTTTGTCAGAACCGCCCTCGTTGTAGCACGTTACGAGCGTCCGAAGAGCAAACGTGTTTTTCTCGTCCTGTCTCAAAATCGCTTCGCATATTCCTTCTACGACTTGCATTTTTCGGTGATTCAAGAATGTGTCCACGAGCCATTCGAGTGGCGACGTGTCAAGCGACCCAGAGGCGAGTGCGAGCATTCCAGAGATGTAACTTGCAATAATGCTGTCTTTGTCATGCGAAAGATGTTCATCGCAAATCTGTTTGAGTTCGTCTTCAATTCCAGATTCTCGTGCGTTATCCACAAGTGACGCAAGGGTTGTTATGTTTTTGTTCGTATAATCCCGTATTGTCGCACTAGTAAAATGTTCTTCTTTTAGTTTTTCTCTGACTGTTTCGATTATCGCTTCTGGCGAAAGTTCTTTTGTTTCTGACATCGTTTTCTCCTAGTGTTTGTTTTCGTTTTATCGTTTTATCGTTTTGACGTTTCCGTCTGATTTTTAACTTTTATCATATACTGTGTATATCATTTACACTTTTCTTGATGCTGTGTAAAGGTTATATATTTCCTCGCTGTAGCCTTTTATTCGCCATTGATATTCAAGACTTTTTTGTGCGGCTCCAGCATCCGTACTTCGTTCATAATGGTCTATAATTCTAAAACACATATTTATTAACTTTGGAGTGAGCATTTGTGTGCTATTTGCAGGGTCCTTCATAGCGATTTCTTTATCCGCTATGTCTCTCTCAAGTTTTGTTACCGCTTGAGATGATAACCCGTGCTTTATGTTGAACACGTATGTAAGTTCCCCGTAAACGGGAATCCACTCCAAAAGTTCGCTTTTTGTGCAATTTCTCGTTTTGGCTTTTTTGATGACCGCTTGAATCATCTCGGATTCCAAAAAAGCCAATTCGATTTTTTGCGCATCAAAGAAAAACGCTTCTCTAAAATGAAGTTTTGCTTGTTTTTCTTCGCCAGAAAGTGCAAGGCAATCCGCCACTTGCGCCCAAATCGGAGACGAAGATGGAAGAATGACATTTGCGTCTTGCAAATAACCGATTGCCTTGTTGTATTCTCCCAATTCTTTGTAACAAATGCCGATTTTCAAAAAAAGTTCAGCCTTTGTTGAAACCGCAACGGATTGGTCGTTTTGAATATGCTCTTTTTGCTTCAAAAAACAATCCAGCGCAAACGAAAAAACGCCACGCTTTGTTGCGTACATCGTTTTTGGATTTGCGCGAATTTTTTTCTTTTTTTCTTTTTCGCTCGTTTTTTCAGATTTTTCGTTTCTTTCGAGCAATTCAATAAAATCAACCCAGCGCGAAAAAATCTTATTTCCTTTTTCGAGTTCCGTTCCATTTGCGACTGTTTCAATGCTCTTTCCCCAAAAATCGCAACACCAATACGCAAAATACAATTCCTCGTTTTCAAGGTCTAACTCTATTGCGTCGTAAAGGATTTGAGATGCATCTGCCATTTTTCCCTCTTCGATGAGGGCGTAGGCATTTTTGAGTTCGGTGTCTACAGATTGGTTACTCATATTGATTTTTCTATTTTAGAGAAGAAGAGGGGTTTAGTCAATAAAAGTGAAGAAATTTCTTAGAATTAAAAGGTCAAAGATTCTACAGTTGGACTTTTGTTCTGTCAATATATTTATTGCCTTTTTTTTTGATTTTTTTTAGTCGATATTTACAACGAATCGTTATTTCGGTAAAATCGGCGCATAATGAAAAGTACATTCCTTGCTCCATCATTGCTTTCCGCCGATTTTTCAAATCTTGCCACCGCTATTGAAAAAATTGAGGTTTCTGGTTGTAAATATGTTCATTTGGATATTATGGACGGGCGTTTTGTTCCCGAAATTACTTATGGGCAAACTGTTCTTCGTTCTATTAGACCTTTGACAAACCTACAATTTGATGTGCATCTTATGGTTGAAAAACCCGAAGAGCAGTTTGAGTCTTTTGCTGAAGCGGGGGCTGATTTGATTACTTTTCATCTTGAGTCTTGTGTGCACGCTCATAGAAATGTAGAAAAAATCCACTCGCTTGGAAAAAAAGCAGGAATTGCGATTGTTCCGTCAACTCCAATTTGTATGCTTGAAGAACTGTTGCCAGAAATCGACGTTGCGCTCGTTATGAGTGTGAACCCAGGTTTTGGTGGGCAAAAACTCATTCCGTCGTGTATAAAAAAAGTGTCTGCTCTTGACCAAATCCGTTTTGAGAAAGGGCTTTCGTTTTTGATTTCTGTTGACGGCGGGGTGAATCAGCAGAATATTGAGCAAGTATTTTTTGAGGGCGCGGATATTGCGGTTTCTGGCTCGGCATTTTTTTCAGGTGCTTTGAAATGGGAATCAAAATAGTGAAAAATAGAATCAAAACAGTGTCAGCGATTTTTTCCATTTTTTTCTTTGGAGGTGCGCCTTTTTTTGCCGCTTCTTTTGGAAAAGTGGAAACCGATTTGTCGCGAGGGCTTTCTGCTTATCGCGACGGGGATTTTCAAAGCGCGGCGTTGTATCTAAAGCGAGCGACTTCTGTTTCGGGCGGAGCAGATGAAGACACGATGTTCCTTTTGATTCGGAGCGAAATGAATGCTGGGGAAAAAGAACTCGCGCTTTCCGATTGCGAAGATTTTTTGCGCATTTATGACGCAAGTCGCTATCTTCCGCTCGTTTTGTTTTCGAGCGGAAAACTGCTCGGTCAACTTGGTCGAATAGAGCGGGCGGTGCTTGTTCTTTCCGATTTTTGCCATCGTTTTCCAGACCACGAACTCTATCCAGACGCGCTTTTTTGGATGGCGGAGGCGTTTCTTTCGGATTACGACTTTCAGACTGCGCGGGCGTTGTATTCTCGCGTTGTAAACTCGTATCCTGAAAGCGAAATTGCTCCAGAGGCTCGCTCTCGACTTGAAGAAATTGCGCGGCGTGAGCGAGAAGAAAAACTCCTATACCTTTTGAAAGTAACTGGCGAGGAAAATCTTTCAACGCGGGAAGATTACGAGCGGCAACTTCGGCAGTATCAGGCGGAAGATAAAATCGGAATAAGACGGCAACTTTCCGAAGAAAAAGACCGCGCTGACGCACTCGAACGGGAACTTGCCTCTATTCGTGCGTCAAGTGCTTTTGGTGGCGCGACGGGCGATGAAGAGCGTGCATTCGTTCCAGATGAGTTTGCGTTTAATCCTAGCGAAGAGCCAAAAAACGAGGGAGCTGAGGGCGTGGCGTTGGTAAATGCCTCTTATTCGTCGCCTAATGAAGTCGCGTCTTCAAATGCGCAAGCGGCAGGGGTGAGCACAACAGAAAGTGTAAACGGCAGTTCCGAAAACACTTCCAATGCAAACGACGCTTCTTCTTTTGGCTCGGATGCTTCTGGTGGAAATTCGGGGGCTAGTGCAACAAACGCGGGTTTTGAAGAGGGCAGTGGCGAGGGCGATGATTTGAGCGACGAAGAATACGAAAAAGCTCTCGAAGGGCTTAGAAGAAAGGCTCGAAGAATCCAGCAGATGATGGACGAGCGGCAGTTCATTAACGCAAAATAGGCGTTATGGAGGCGGTGTGTTTAAGAAAAAACTTTCCATAATAATGTCGGTGGCGTTTGGCACGTTTGCGCTTCACTGTGGAGCGTTTGCCGCTCCTTCTTCATTTGGAGTTTCGAGTGGAGAAATTCGCGCTGAAATCGGAAAAAAAGGAATCGTGCAGTTTTACCGCGTGCCACTCGAAGGCGGCTCAAGTCGTGCTTTGCTTGCAGAATCTGAAACGTCGCCGTCGTTTTTGTCGGTTTTTGTTGGAAAACGGGAGTTTCGCTCAACGGCTGCGGGCGTAAAAATTGAAATCAGCGGAAACGAAGAGCGGTGCGAGTTAACCTTTTCGTCTCCAAAGCATTTTTCGTCTTCGATTTTGTTTCGGAAGGCGGAAACCGATTCGATTTGGGCGATAAACGCAAATGGCGACGCGCCTTCGTGCATTCGCGCGGATTTTTCCATAAAAAATCTTTCTGGAGAACGGCAACAATTTTCTGCGAGAACTTTTTTTGACACCGTTTTGGGCGACAACGCCTCTATTCAATTTGACAGCGCGGCTGGCACAGAATTCAAATCTGAATACCAACTTTCTTCTTACGAATTGAAAAAAGAAACGGGACTTCGCTCGTTGGACGGAACTGTTTTTTTGGGATTTTCGTTTTCTGATTTTCCGACGAGTTCTACAATGGCAAATCGCGATGTTCTTTTGCGAGAAATCTCACGAAGCAACGAAGTTCGGAGCGAAAAAGGACGGAGTTTTTCAAGTGCGTCGTCTTATTTGAATTCTTCCATTGCGTTTTCTTGGGACGGAATCGTCCTTGAAAATGGGGAAGAAAAAACGCTTTCATTTTTTGTGAGCGCGGGCGGATTAAAGCGCGGCGAGCGGACAATCATTCGCTACATTGACGTTCCTGCTCCAAAAAACGAGGACGATGAGGAAAACGCGCGTGAAAACAACGCGCCCTCTCCAAAAAACAACGAGCCTTTGCCCGTTCCTGTTTCTGCTCCAAATCCTCCGTTGCAAGAAGCAGAAGAAGATGAAACGGAAGAAAATCAAGGCGCAGATTTTGACGTTTCAAATCTGCGGGATTATCAATTAGACCCCGCGTATGTGCAAGCACTCATCGACAGAATAAACTCGCTTCGGTCAGGCTCTGAAAGTCCTATTGACCGAGATGAAATTGTGCGGCTCAATGCTGAACTCGACGCGATTCTTGAAAAATTGAGACAGGAGCGAAAGTAAGTGAAAAAATTACCGCTTGAGCGTGCGCTTTCGCTCCTTTCCCGAAGAAAATTTCTTGAATGTTTGCGCGTTTTGGAAAATTCCGCTGACCTTTATCGGGAAAGTTTTAACTATTATTTGACTGGTGGACTTGCCTGCCTTTATTTGAATGAATTTGGAACCGCAAATCGTTATTTTCAGATTGCGCGGCGATACAACGTTACAGATCCGCAGTTGCTTTTGGGGCAGGCAGTTTTGTTTCTTCGCGTTGGAGATACGGCGCGGGCGGTTCAATATTACCTTGATGTTCAAGAATCTGACCCTAAAAACAAAACTGCAAAACGCGCTCTTTCTTTTATCCGCGAAAAAGGAAAACCCGAAGAAATTCTTAGACTTGTTGAGTCAAATGCGCTCAAGCGATTTTATCCTCCGCTCGGTTTGAATCCGTCGCTCGTTTTTGGTTTGGGCGGACTTCTTGTGCTTTTTTTGTGCGTGATTTTTTCGCTTTCTTTTGTTTCGCCTTTGATTTCAAAGTTTCGTCCCACGGAAATTCGATTTTCTTCTTCGACTTCGGTTTTGAGCGCGGACGATTATGCTGTTCGGCTTGATTCTTTGAAAGACATGGATTTTTCTGGAAGCGTTGAAGAGGGGCTTCCCGTTTCTGAAAAGGAAATCGAAAAAAGTTATCGTGCGGCGTACAATTTTGCTACCGAAAGCGCAGGCTCTGACGGCACGCTCCGAAGGACGAATATGGCTCGCTTTGAGGCAAATCGATTGCTTTTGTCGCCTGCTGTTTCTGAATCCTTGAAAATCAAGGTAAAAACGCTTCTTGACGCGCTTGATTCGGACAAAGCAAACGAACCTGTTTTCAGTACGCTCCTCGATAATTTTTCGTGTGAGCGCGTTCGTCAAAATCCTTCGCTTTATGACGGCTGTTGGGTTCGCTGGCTTGGTAGGCTTTACAATCCGCGCGTTGAAGACGGCGTTTACAAATGCACTTTTTTTGTCAGCGACGAGGACGAAGTTCAAATGTTTGGAATGTTTGACATGACTTTCCGCGACATTCCAGGAGAGCCGATTACTGGCGACAGAACGCTTGATGTGCTTGCTCGAATTTCCGTTTCAAAAGACGGTCGGCAAAAAATCTCGCTTGAAGAAAAACAGTACGCCGTTCATTTGAGAAATCAAAGTGTGATTCAAGAAAAAAATCAGATGAGCGAGTAATTTTTCTTTTATAACAAAAAATTATAAAAAATTTTTGCAGTTTTAGCCCTGTTTCGACATATTTTTTAAGAGTGGGAAAAATGAGTTTTCCCTAAAAAAATCATTTTGGAGAAAAAAAAATGGCAGAGAAAAAAAATGTTCGTGAAGTCGAGGATTCAAAAAGTGAGAAAATGAAGGCTCTTGAAGCCGCAAGACTTCAAATAGAAAAACAATTTGGCACAGGTGCGCTTATGACTTTGGGCGCACGGGCGGATACAAATTCCGTTGATGTCGTTCCATCGGGGTCGATTTTGCTTGACGAGGCATTGGGCGTTGGCGGGTATCCTCGTGGACGAATCATCGAAATGTACGGTCCTGAAAGTTCTGGAAAAACGACGCTTGCTTTGCACGCGATTGCAGAGGCTCAAAAATTGGGCGGAGTTGCAGCGTTCATTGATGCAGAACACGCGCTCGATCCCGTTTATGCAAAAAATCTCGGCGTTGATACTGAAAACCTTTGGGTGAGCCAGCCTGATTCGGGAGAGCAGGCGCTTGAAATTACCGAGCAACTTGTGCGCTCTGGCGCAGTTGACATCGTTGTTGTGGACAGCGTGGCTGCGTTGGTTCCTCAAAAAGAAATCGAAGGCGAGATGGGCGACAGCGTAATGGGCGTTCAGGCGCGTCTTATGAGTCAAGCATTAAGAAAATTGACGGCAATCGTTGGAAAAAGTCGTTGCATAATCGTGTTCATAAATCAAATCCGAATGAAAATCGGTGTCATGTTCGGGAATCCTGAAACGACTACAGGTGGAAATGCGCTCAAATTTTATTCGACGATACGAATGGAAATTCGGCGCATTGGTTCGATTGACGGAAAGGGCGAAGAAGATGCCGTTGGAAATCAAGTCCGCGTGAAAATCGTCAAAAACAAAGTTGCGCCACCATTTAGGAAAGTCGAACTCGACATTTATTTCGGAAAAGGTGTTTCGTCAGTCGCGTCGCTTCTTGATTCTGCGGTAAAACACGGACTTATTGATAAACGCGGTGCGTGGTACACGCGGGGAGATGAAAAAGTGGGGCAGGGTAAGGAAAATGCCATAAAATACCTTACGGAAAATCCTGAGTACACGCACGCGCTTGAAGTGCAACTTCGCGAGGAAATCTTTCCAGGTCAAGTTCTGAAAACGAGAGATGGCGAGGCTATTTATCCAGAGCAACTTGAAAAACCGAGCGAAACGCAAGAAGCGGAAAAAAGTGAAACCGATGTTTCGTCAGATTCGCAAGCAGAGTCTTTCTAGGAAATGCAAAAAAAACAATAGTAAACAAGGGGAATATTCCCCTTGTCTATGTTCAAAAAAATATGGAAAACGAAAATCCTTTTGTTGTATTAGGTTTGGGTTCAAATTCGGCTTGGAATGGAATGAAAAGCGAAAAACTGATTTTTTCGGCAATTTCGTTTCTTAGACCGTTTTTTTCTTGCGATTTTGTTTTTTCGTCTTTGTATCGAACAAAACCGATGTATTTTGAAAATCAATCAGATTTTTTGAATATGGTCGTCGCGGGAAAAATCAAAAAAGACATAACGCCGCACTCGCTCCTTTTTGAAATCCATAAAATTGAGGAGTGTCTTGGACGAAATCGCGCACTTGAAAAAAGAAACGGTCCGCGCTCGATTGACATTGATATTGAGTTTTTTGGAAATGAGCATTTTTCTGCCCATGATTTACAGATTCCGCATCCAAGAATTTTTGAGAGACCTTTTGTCTGTGTTCCGCTTTATGAAATCTTACCAGACTTTGCGTCTTCGATGAAAATCCCTCATTTTTCTGAAACAAAAGACGTTTTTCTTGAAAAAAGTGCAACCGATTTTCCCGCTTTTGAAGGCAGTTCAAAAAAAACTGAAAAACTGAAATAATAGACTAAGTGAAAACGTAAAAAATGGAAAAAAGATGTTTTTCAGTTGGAGAATTTGACGGTCCTCTTGAACTTTTGTGGAAACTCATTCGCGATTGCAAGGTGAGCGTTTTTGATATTCCGATAAAAGAGATAACAGAGCAGTATTTGTCGTGGCTTGATAAGGCAAAAGCGGTAGAACTTGGTGATTTATCAGACTTTTATCGTATGGCAGCAAAACTGGTGCTGATAAAGACGAGCGAATTGCTTCCCAAAAAAGACGACGGCACAGAAGATTTTTATGAAGACGACCCGCGCGAAGAACTCGTTGAATCTTTGATTGAATACCAGCGTTTCAAACTGTTGACATCGATGATGGAAAAAATCGAAGCAGATGGCGAGTGGGAGTTTGAGCGAAAAAAAATAAAAAGGGAATTGCCCGAAAACAAAATGACAGAAATGATGGAAATTGACACGTCCGAACTTCTTTTGAAAATGCAAAAATTATTTTACAATATTATGTCAAAATATTCTGATTCCAGAATACTTGATATGTATGAAGAGGTTTCTGTTGGAGAAAAACTTACTTTAATCGAAGAGCATTTTAAACGAAAAGGAGAATGTTTTTTTAGCGAAATTGTTGGAAAAAACGGCACTTTGCTTGATTTCGTTTGCTCTTTTATGGCTGTCCTTGAGGCGGTAAAATTTAAAATTGCAAGAGTTTATCAAAGTAAAATGTTCGGAGATATAAAGATATGCAGGTATTAGAAGAGGATACGAAAAATATCGGCTTTTCCGAAGAAAAACGTTGCGCTCTTGTTGAGACGATTCTTTTTCTTGAAAGCGTACCGATTTCCGCCTCCGAAATTGCAAAAATCGCCCATATTTCAAAAGACGAAGCGACGGACGCGCTTTTTTCATTACGTTTGAAACTTGGGGCGGAAGATTCTGGAATTGTATTACAAGAAACGAGCGGAGGCTGGCAACTTTCTCCAAAAAATGAGTGTTGGGAAATTTTGTCTGAGCGATATGGTCGAAAAAATGATTCACGGCTTTCGCGGGCGGCTCTCGAAACGCTTGCTATAATTGCGTATAGACAGCCGATAACTCGGCATGAAATTGAGTCTATCCGAGGAGTGCCGCCAGACGCGATGATTCGTCAGTTGGCGGAACGCGGTTTAATTTGTGAGGTTGGAAAAAAAGAAACGCCAGGTCATCCTGTTCTTTTTGGAACAACAGGTGAATTTTTGCGCTTTTTCCGCCTAAAATCGATAGCGGAACTCCCAAAACTTGATGAGCAAGATGAATCTCGATTTAGACTTGCTCGATAAGAGAAACGAAAAATCGAAAAATGTTGAAAAAAAATATTTGTTATGGAAGAAAAAAAAGAAAAAGGAATACGTCTTCACGTTTTTCTTGCAAAATGCGGTGTTGCAAGCAGACGCTCTAGCGAGAAAATGATATTGGACGGGCGAGTTTTTGTGAACGGACAAGTTGTCTTGCAACTCGGAACAAAAGTGTTTGATTCCGACTCGGTTATGCTTGACGGAAAAATCGTTACTCTTGAAAAAAAAATGCGGTACGTTCTTTTGAATAAACCTGTCGGGGTTGTTTCCACGCTTTCTGATGAAATGGGGCGGGAAACGGCTGCGCATATCCTTTCATCGTCTTTTTCAGAACGGCTTTACAATGTCGGGCGGCTCGATATGTTTTCTTCGGGGGCGTTGCTTTTTACGAATGACGGCGATTTTGCGGCAAAAATTTCGCATCCGCGCTCTGAAATTGAAAAAGAATATATCGTTGAAGCGAGTTCACATTTGCCGCGCTCGCTTGCAAAGGATTTTATGAAAGGAATGAGAATCGAGGGCGTTTTTTATCGTGCGAATTTTGCCGAGGACGTGAACTCGCACGAAATGCGCATTGTGCTAACGGAAGGAAAAAATCGTGAAATTCGTCGTGTTTTTGAATTTGCAGGCGTGAAAGTCCGTTCTCTTAAACGTATTCGCATTGGTTGCGTTCTTCTGGGAACTCTAAAGCCTGGCGAATTTCGGGAACTTGAAAGCATGGAGGTTGAGAAACTCCTTTCTCTCTGCAAAAATAAAAATGATTCGGAAACGTATTAAACATAAGGAGAAAAAAAATGGTAATTGCAATCGATGGACCTGCGGGAACTGGAAAATCAACAGTCGCTTCAATCGTTGCCGAAAAACTTGGCATAACGTATTTGAACAGCGGAAGTTTTTACCGCGCACTTACGCTCGCTTTAAACGAAACGGACATTGCGACGGAGGATTGTGAAAAAGTTTTGGATTTTTGCAAAAAGCAAAAACTCGATTACAAAAAATCGCGACTTTTTTTGAACGGAATTGATGTTGAGGATAGGCTTCACGAAGACGCGGTGAGTGCGAGAACGGCGCTTGTTTCCTCGATTCCTGCACTTCGGCATTTGGTAAACGACCGTATGCGCGAGATAACGCATGATTTGAGTATAGTTTGCGAAGGACGTGATATGACAACAGTCGTATTTCCTAATGCAGAGTACAAATTTTATCTTGATGCTTCGATAGACGTTCAGGCGGAACGGAGGTTCAAGCAAGGCGTGAGCGGAATGTCGCTCGACGAAATCCGCGAGGCAATAAAAAAACGCGATGAAATCGACCGAAACAAAAGTGAAGGTGCGCTCCGTCGCGCTCCAGATGCTTTTTACATTGATACGTCCTCCTTGACCATAGACGATGTTTGTGGAATAATCATAGACAAAATTCATTCATAAGGGTTTATTATGGAACAAATGGACGAAGAAAAGGACGGTCAGCACGAAAACGTTGCTTTCCGTGCTCAAATGGAGGAGTCCTTGAAGGGGCTTAAAACCGTAGAAGACGGTCAGCTTATTGAAGGAACGGTGGCGCAATTATTAAATGATTACGTTTTCGTTGACATTGGCTACAAATCAGAGGGGCGCATTCCTGTTCTGGAATTCGCCGACAAACTTCCAGAGGTCGGAAGTCGCGTAAAAGTCGTTGTTATTAACAAGGACGGACGAAATGGACCTGAGATTTCGTTTTCAAAAGCAATGGCAAAGCAATTGTGGCGCGACCTTCGCAAGGCGTTTGAAGAAAATCCGCCACTTCCAGTTGACGGAATTATAGAAAAAGAAGTCAAAGGTGGGTACGACGTTAATCTCGGAGGCGATATTCACGCATTCCTTCCGATTAGTCAATCTGATAGTCAAAAAGTTGAGAATACGTCAAAACTTGTAGGGTTAAAAGCAAAATTCTACATTGAGCGACTTTATTCTGAAAATAAACAGAATATCGTTGTGAATCGTCGGAAATATCTTGAAGAAATTGTCGAAAAAAATCGCGATAGATTTTTTGCCGAAACGAATATTGGGGATACGGTAAAAGGTATCGTAAAAAGTTTTACCAATTTTGGAGCGTTCATTGACCTCGGAGGGTTTGACGGGCTTCTTCATATCAACGATATGAGTTGGGGACACGTTACTCGTCCAAAAGAATTCGTAAAAAAAGGTCAAGAAATCGAGTTGAAAGTCATTCGGCTTACGCCAGAAGAAAAACGAATAAACCTTTCTCTCAAGCATTTTACAGAAGACCCGTGGATGCATTTTGAAACAAAGTATCATGTAAATGACATCGTTGAAGGAACGGTAACGAAACTGACTGATTTTGGGGCTTTCATTGAACTTGAGGAAGGAATCGAGGGGCTTGCTCACATCAGTGAGTTTAGTTGGACAAAAATGGTTCATAAACCGTCCGACGTTGTAAAAATCGGGGACAAAATCAAATGTATGATTCTCGGTTACGATATTCAGGCGGGGCGCGTGTCGTTGGGACTTAAGCAGGTTACTGACAATCCGTGGGATTCTATTGGAGAAACGTATCCTGTGGGGGCAAAAGTTCATGGCAAGGTTGTAAAAATTACGCCGCACGGCGCGTTTATTCAGTTTGATGATGGAATTGACGGATTTTTGCGAGCCGAAGATATTTCTTGGACGAAAAAAATTAAGCACGCGGGAAGCGTTTACCACGAAGGGGACGAGGTCGATGTTGTAGTTCTTGAAGTGGACAGCGAAAATCGGCGAATTACTGTTGGTGTAAAACAACTCCTTGATAATCCGTGGGAGGCGTTCGCTTCTGAGTACAAAACTGGTTCAACGCTCGAAGGCGAGGTTACGTCGATTACATCGTTTGGAATTTTTGTAAAAGCACCAAATGGAATCGAAGGACTTGTGAATAACGCGAATATCTCTGATGACAAAGAGATTTCCTCGGAGGAAGCAAAGGAAAAATTCAAGGTCGGCGACAAAGTGAACGTTTTTGTTGTTGATGTGAATGTTGATAAATGCAAGGTCGCGTTCTCCATTAAAGAGTACAAAAAGGCTCTCGCCAGAAAGGAACTTTCGCAGTATATGGCTTCTTCGTCTGACAATGACGAGGCGTATACCCTTGGAGATGCGATGAAATCCCAATCGAAAAAAGATTGAGAAAGTAGAGTCGAGTAGCATGGACGAAAATGCGAAAATAAACGATTTATCGTCGAATTTCAAAAATGTGGGGCAGATTGGATTTGAGCAAATCTGCACCCTCGTTGAGATAAATAGTCGTATAAATTCGCATTATTCTGATGTTGATGCATTGCTTGTTCATATTTTGCAATCGGCGATGCGGCTTGTAGATTGCGAGGCATCTTCGATTCTTCTTTTAGGAAAGGATGGTTCTTCGCTCATTTTTGAGGTCGCGTTAGGACCAAAGGGGGCGGAGGCAAAAAAAATATCGGTTGATAAGGATAGCATTGCGGGGTGGGTTGTTGAAAATAATCACCCGCTCATCCTAAACGATGTTGCTTCTGACCCACGTTTTTTTCGTTCGGTTCAAGAGCGCACGGGATATGTTAGTCGAAGTATGATTGCAGTTCCCATGCGTGTAAAAGATGAATGTATCGGTGTAATTGAGTTGATAAATAAATCGGGAATAGAATCGTTCAACTCAAAAGACCTTGCATTGCTTGAATTGTTATCGAATCAAGCGGGTATTGCATATATGAATGCTGATACCTACCGAAGCGCACGTGATAATATATCGGTACTTTCAAATGCTGCCGAGTGCGGAGCGGAGTATCATCCTTTTGTAGCAAAGAGTCCTGCGATTCTTGAAATTATGAAGGTAATCGGAGATGTTGCACCAACGGGGACAACTGTGCTGATTACTGGAGAAAGCGGCGTTGGAAAGGAACTTTTTGCAGAGCAGATACACATAGAAAGCGGTCGAAAGGGGGCTTTTGTGCGTGTAAATTGCGCTGCTTTGTCGCCGTTACTTCTTGAAAGCGAACTATTTGGACACGTGAAAGGGGCTTTTACCGACGCTCATTCTGATAGAGTCGGACGCTTTGAAAGTGCAAACGGTGGAACGCTTTTTCTTGATGAAATCGGGGAGTTGCCGCTTGACCTTCAAGCAAAACTGCTTCGCGTGATTCAAGAACGAAAATTTGAGCGAGTCGGTTCGAGTGAAACGATTACGGCTGACGTGCGAATCGTTGCTGCAACAAACAGAAATCTTGAGGAGATGGTTGTAAACGGAACGTTTAGAAGCGATTTGTTCTATCGGTTGAACGTTGTTCCGATTGACGTTCCTCCGCTTCGGGCGCGAAAGGAGGATATAGAGCCGCTTGCTTCGTTTTTTTTGCAAAAATTTAGCATTGAAACGAAAAAGAATTTCATGGGCTTTGATAAGTCTGCGCTAAAAGCCTTGTTTGATTACGGTTGGCAAGGAAATATTCGTGAACTTGAAAATTCGATTGAACGCGCGTGTGTTCTTGGAAACCCGCCGTTGATTCGGTTTGAAAATCTCGGTTTACGTTTTTCGACGGAAGAGGTGCATGAGAAAAAGGAGCGCGAAAATCGTTCCAATTTGTCTGCATGTGGCGAAGACATCATTTCTGAAATCGAGTCGAGTGGCGATAAATCGCTAAAAAATGCTCTTGTGTCGTTCAAGCGAATGTATCTTTCGCGCATAATTTCAGAATGTGGCGGGAATCAAACGCGGGCGAGCGAAGTTTTGGGCGTTCAGCGGACGTATCTTTCAAGACTTTTGCGCGAGTTGTCGCTTAGGTCGTAAACTGTCAAAGCAGTTTTTTTTGATTTACTGGATATATCGATACTGAATCTATCCAATAAATCTCATATATTTTTAGTATTTTACAGGAGTTTTTATATGCCTGAAAGTGAAGTAAAAACAATAGAAGTATCCGTTAATTCAACGATAGAGCGATTTCGCAAAGTTCTCGTTGCCGCTCTTATACTTGCGGTGCTTTTGGTGATTGGAATTGTTGTTGGAATCATTGTGAGTGGAAAAATCGTGTCGTCTGGAATTGAGCAACTGGATACGATTGAGTTTGTATTGTTAAAAGACGCGGCTTCTCTTTCTGGCGAAGAACTTTCTACGCGGCTTTCTTTGGCGGAAACGCAACTTATTCCGCTTTCAAAAAAAAGCGGTGTGGTGGGTTCTCGTGCATCGCTTCTCCTTGCCGACGTTTATTTTAAGCAGGAAAAGTTTGAAGAGGCGCGTTCTGCTTGGATTCGCGTGGCAGAACTGAAAAAAAAGGCGTATACGGCATCGCTTGCGTATTTTAACGCTGGCGTTGCAAGCGAAAAATTGGGAGATATTGAAAAAGCCACGATTTATTATGAAACTGCCACAAATGATGACGAGTTTGTACTTGTAGACCATGCTCTTTTTAGTCTTGGACGAGTGCAAGAGGGGAGGGGCGATTTTTCTGCGGCAGAAAAGGCATACAGTCGTATCGAGGATATTCGTCCGTCTTCAAAATGGGCAGATTTGGCGAAATCTCGTATTATTGCATTGAAACAAACAGGAAAAATTGAATAGTGAAGTTTGCCCTTTTGTCAAAAGTTTTGAGAGAAATTGTCGCAATACTGTTTTTTGCGACATTTCTTTTTTCCTGTGGACTTGATGATGTGGTTACTGTTGAATCCCCTACGATAACGTACCATGACCCGCTCTATTCCAATTCTGACTATTTGACGCATTATTTTGACTTTCTTTCCGCTGATGATTCTGGCGATTCTTTTATGGGAACTGAAGTTTACTATAAAATTTACAATAATTCGTCTACGCTCGTTACGGAACGAGATAGTATCAATTCTGTTAATACTGCAACAAATAGTAGTGCTGCTGCAACACGAATGATTGATACGTATACATATCAACCGTTAGGAACGAGTCCTCAAAATGGAAAGTCAATTTTTGTTGATTCAAAAAATTCTGTGAGAATTACGCTTAGATTGAAGTCGTACAAAGGCAATGAAAATCATGAGGGAAGTGACTGGCATAATTTTCGCGCTGGAATCGATGGTTATACTTACAACTATACACAGGTTGTTCCATTTAGAAGCGGAAATCAAAAATCGTTTGATTTTTTTGACGACGACGATAATGATGTCAACGGTACAAGAGATGTAGAACCTGTTGAAAGCGACCCTGATTATAAACATTCTTCGAGTGCAAGTGCTTCCGATACATATTATGTACAATTATTTGCTGTTGGGGTAGCATATGACCAAACTACACTTTCAAATGCGTACAGCCTTGTTTTAGACTTAGGTTCAGTTTCAATAAAAAAAGAAAAATAGAACAATATTTTTTTGAAGTAAATAATCAAAAAAGACTTCGACTTGTACATATCAATGTAATTATATTCTAAGCAACTGTGGAATAAAGCGTTTTGTCGTTTTAAAGATAAGCGGATTTAACCATTGCATGAACGTAAGATATTTAAGCAAGGCAACCTTTGGGGCAGAAATGCCGTTTTTCTTAAAATATTGCACGCGGGAAAGATTAAAGTGTATGCTGGAAAACGTTGCGAGGCTACGCACTTTGTCTACTGACCTTTTGTTCCCGCCACCAGAAAGGTGGATAATCTTTGGACCGTCAATAATCAGCCGCGTTTTTCCTTTCTGTGCCAGTTGCAATTGCAAGTCGGCTTCTTCGCAGTACATAAAAAATCGCTCGTCAAAGCGGGCAGCACTATCGTTTTTTACGAATAAGTCTGCGCCCGTTATATAATCTACTTCGCCCGCAAAAAATGCGGTGCGGTCATCTTGCACGTCGGGCGGGGGAAAACGCTTGCTAAAAACTGAGAGCACCGTGTAAACCGCCGTTGCTCTAAGTGCACGCAATGTGTTTTTTAGTTCTGTTTTGTAGCACAAAAAACTGCCGTAGGAATGGATAACCTCGCCGTTTGCATTGAGCAGGTTTGCTCCCAGTGCGCCTAGCGTGCCGTCGTCATGCGTCTGCCACCAGTCATAAAACTGTTTTACGGCATTGTTTAGTAGCACCGTATCGCTGTTCAAGTAAAAAAGGTATGCGCCCTTTGCCACCGCAAGAGCCCGGTTGTTTGCCGCGCCAAACCCCAGATTTGCCTTGTTTTCAATCAGAATAACCTGTGGAAACGCTTCCCGCACCATCTCCACTGAGCCGTCCGTAGAGCCGTTGTCGCTTACGATTACTTCAAATGCAATATCCTTTGTCTGCTCATAAATGGAACGGAGACAGTCTGCAAGGAGTTTTTTTGTGTTGTAGTTTACGATGATAATAGAAACATCCATAAAATTATATGCTTTCCTTTATTCTGAGTATTGCATTTTCGCAATCAAGCGTATGGTATGCAGGATAAAGAAGGCGCATTGTCTGCGCGTCACATTCTTTTACGATTTTCTCGCTACTTTCTTCAGTAAGAAAATGCCAGTAGCGGTATATATAGCCAAGCCAAAAAAGTGTTTCGCTGTCGAATGGAGTTCCCTTTGGCAAGGCCGGATTTTCATCGATAACATCCTGCAAAAGGTTTTCTGCTCCGAGCCACTGCGTCCTGTCATAGGGAAGGTCAAAATACTTTGCGGTCTGGCTATTCATATAGAAATTTATAAAATTTTCACTTTCCAATGATTTTTTTGCAGAGCATGCAAACATCTTCCCTTGAATAGCGCATAATTGACGTTCAAATTTTGAAAGCGTGTGGAGCGTTTTATGCTCTGATGATTTCGTCAAAATAAAGTCCCTCCCTTCGATATTTTCTGCAAATTTCATCTGCAAGCGAAATACCTGTTTTTCGATTTTCAGAACTCAGCATTTTTAGATGTTCTCTGTCTGCGTCCGTAATCTTCTTTTCTGATAGTATTTTTATTGCATCACACGCTTTTTGCGTTATGGCGACATACTGAATTCCGAGTTTTAATGCAGACAGACTTTCTACCAATGCCCTGTCGGTAATATCGCCGTCAAAAAATCGGTCAAGCACAACAAACATTCGGTCATTCGCTATGAATCCCGTAAAAACATCGACATTTTCTGTATAATGAGTATACTTTTCATATAGTTTTGGCGCAGTTTCTTTTGTGAGTCGTCCCCTGTTGAATGCAACGAACAATGCCCAGTCAATTCCAAGCGGTATTTCTCTTATGTTTAGATTTGATGTGTTCAATTCGAGTTCATATAAAACTGCTGTTTGATAATTGCAGATAAGCGTGAGCGGCTGAGTTTCTTCTGTTCCCATGTAAAACCCTTTTCCAAAATCACAAAGGTCTCGGCTTATGGGTTGGATATCGCCCTGTAATCCGCTTTTTGAGCCGTGGTACAAGGTTATGGTTTCTTGCTTAAAATCACACATTACGATTACTATAGCATAAACGGCAAGGGATAGCAAATATAATGAGTAATTGAAATGCAAAACGGCATTTGTTATACTCCTTATTTGGGGTGATAGGTTATGGTTGATTATGTTTTGTTCCATAAAGAAAATCCTGTTTTGCAATTTTCTCTTGATGTTGATTTCAATATTATTGCGGTTTCTCATGTATGTAATGCTGACTTAATTCCTGTTGGAATTACAAAAGCAATGGGCAAAAGCATAACGCAAGATGTTGACGAAAAAAAATTTGACAATTGGTGGAAAAATCGTTCTATTCCTATAGGACGTAAAAATCTTGAGAACGCTTTTAAAATTTTAAAAGTAAAGACAAAAGAACAACTTATTGATAAAACTCATAGTTTCAACCTTATCGACCATTATTGGATAAAAAAAGTCAATGATGATGTTACATGGGAAAAATGCAATTTTTTCCAGAATAACTTTGATGATACCATTGGGGAGTATTTATTGCTGGAAAGACACAGGACATTTTCCGCAGGTACATATAATTCCCCTGATTTGTTCACGGACGGAATGCTTCCTAAAAAATGGATGCTTGTGGATAACGAACGTTTTTTGCTCAAAGGCACGGAATCCTCATTTCAGCAAGAGCCCTTTAATGAAGTTCTGGCAAGTTATCTGTGTCATAGACTTGGTATTTCTCACGCTCGCTATCTCATACAGGAACTCAAAAGCGATGATGGTGAAGTCGAATATTTTTCTCTGTGTAAAAATTTTATAGATGTGCATACGGAGTTGATTCCTGCATACGATGTGACAAAAGTGCTAAAAAAAATGAACAACGAATCTGTGTATCAGCATTTTTTGCGTTGTTGTAATGCGCTCGGCATTCAGAATATAGAGGATGATTTACAAAAAATGCTTGCCGTTGATTTTATAATTGCAAATACAGATAGGCATTTGAGAAATTTTGGTTTTATTCGCAATGCAGATACGTTGGAATGGCTGGGGCTTGCGCCCGTATATGATAGCGAAAAATCTTTGTTTTTAAATAAAGTCTTACCCAAAACTTCGTATGCTGCTATAGATATTCCTGCTCGTCCATTTAAGGATAATCAAGCCGAGCAATTTAATCTTTTGGATAGAAAAAATCTAAAGTCATTGCCACTTGAAAACGTATCTGACATACCCGTTTGGTTTGATAGTTTACTCCAAAAAAATGTCTTTATTTCAAAAGAGCGGCGCACTTTATTGTGCGAAAATTTAAAGAACAGAATACAGGGCTTTACTTATTTGGTAGAAAACGACAAAAAAATTCCGATAACCAAAAACAAGCATCGCCGAACGCTTGACAAATTACAAGGTTTAAGTCTTGTTTTTACGGATATTTTCTGATATAATAAATGTAATATGATTTTAAGTCGGTTTCTTTTCTTTTTTATATCTTTACTTTTTCTTATTGATACTCTTATCGTATGCAAGGTGTTGCAAAGAGAATTTCGTAAAAGACAACAGAAAAGAATCTCCACTTTGCTTTGCAAAAAAAATAATAATTTTGATATAGTTTGGTATGACCCGAGAAGAGAGTTGCTTGATAGAATTTTTGTTGGCAGAGGTTCTTATGGGGATTTGCATATAGAAGACTCTACGCTTGCAGATACAAAATTGTATATTGGAAATTATTGTTCAATAGCAAAGAATGTATGGTTTATTTTGGGAAATGAGCATAAACTTGATTCTTTGACGAGCTATCCGTTAAAAGTAAAGCGATTTGGGTATGCGCATGAGGCTCTTTCTAAAGGTGATATTGTTGTAAACGATGACGTTTGGATTGGGTTGAATGCTATAATTTGTTCAGGGGTAACGATTGGACAAGGGGCGGTTGTTGGAGCGGGAGCGGTGGTAACAAAAGATGTTCCGCCGTATGCAATAGTTGGTGGTGTGCCAGCAAAAGTCATTCATTATCGTTTTAGTGAAGCAGTAATAAAAAAACTGGTCAGTGTTGATATTGCAGAATTGTTAGACGGAGTTACTAGAGGTGCGCTTGACACTGTATATACTGCGCTTACAGATGGGAATATTGATGAAATCCTAAAAGGACTTCAAAATGTTGAAACGAAGGGATAAAATAATGAGTAATGTATTATCAATTTCAAAAACAACGAAAGTATATGTCTATTGTCCAGCAGGAATTGTTACAGGCGGTGCAGAATTATTACATCAATTAGTAGATGTGATTAATAAGAATTCTCTCTGTGCTGGAGGATATATTGTTTATTTTGGAGATGCTCCTCATGAGATTCCTAATGACTATAAAAAATATGATATAAAACTAGCCTCTACTATAGAGGATTCTCCTGAACATGTTGTTGTTATTTATGAAGGCATTTTTAATTTTTACTTTGACATTTGCAATGCTCAAGTTGTTTTTTGGTGGCTCAGTGTAGACAATTTTTATATTTGTCAAGCAGAACATATAGTGTTTAATGACTTGGTTCGGTTTAATATTCTATTAGCATTTCGAGCTTTAAAACAGCGTGTAAAACTTTTTTTGCTTCGAAAAAAAATAAGACGTTATTCTTTGAAAAAACTTTGTGATGATAAAAAAATATGTTGTCATGCATACCAATCTGAATATGCGAGAGATTTTCTTTTAAAAAAAGGTTTTGAAAATTTAATGCCTCTTAAAGATTATATAAATGAAGATTATGTACATATAACAGACTATCCAAAAAAAGAAGATATTGTTATATATAATCCAAAGAAAGGCTATGCTTTTACAAAAAAACTGATAGAACATGGGAAAACTATTCATTGGATTCCCATAAAAAATATGACAAGAGCGCAGGTAAAAGAAGTTATGCTAAAAAGCAAAGTTTATATTGATTTTGGGTATCATCCTGGAAAAGATAGGTTACCAAGAGAAGCCGCTATGTGTAGGTGTTGTATTATTACAGGAAAAAAAGGGTCTGCAAAGTATTATGGCGACATTCCCATTGATGAAGTACAATATAAATTTACGCAGTCTCGAAAAAACATTCCCATGATTTTAAATAAAATACAATTTCTATTAGATAATTATGAAACAGAAATAGAAACCTTTTCTGAATACAGAAACAAAATTTCCATAGAGAAAGAAGAATTTGCTAGAGAAGTTGCAGCACTTCTTTGTGATTCATAAAAAATCTTTATTGCTTACACCTTTTTGATTATGGTAAGCAGTTCTTTTGCAGGTTTATTCTGAAAAAGAACTGATGAGAAACCATACAAGAACGTTCCAGCAAGAATGGATAGCACAATCTGCAAAACAATGTTTTGTATATACTTTAAGCAAAATAACACCCCTAATCCCATTATCGTGCAAGAAATTAAGCATTTAAAAATAACCATACACTGCTGTTTTTTGTGGATACATTTTCTGGCAATAATAATCTGCACCATTGTTACAGCACTTTCTGCAAAAACAGAGGCGATGCCTGCACCAAATGCACCATAGCGTGGAATAAAAATAATATTGAGCGAAAAATTTATAACTGCGCCGATTGCAACGGAAATAAGTGTCCATCGTTCTTTTTTAAGCGGGGTAAAAAATTGGACACCAATAAATCCACTGATTGATATAAAAAAAATAATCGGTGTCATTAACTGCATTGTGAAAATAGCAGGTATATAGTGCGTACCGCTAAAAAACAGGGTAAGCGGTCTGCTCAATAACGACAATCCCACCGCGCAAGGAATGGAAATGAAGCATACGTACGAAAGTCCTTTGTTAAATAAACGTATTACTTCATCATTTTTTCCCTTCTCACTATAGATAGAAAGACGAGGAAGGATAACACCTGTTACTGCGGTTATAAGCGTTACAACCATTTTATTTAATTTTGTGGCTGATGAGTAAAAACCTACTTGCTCGTCAGAAGACAGAAATCCTAACATAGAATTATCAAGTAACATATAAACACTTGTTATAAGAACCATTGCAAAAAAAATAATGAGCGGTTTTACGTGTTGTAATGGATGTAGTATATGCTTTTTTCTAAATGCAATGTGTGTGTAAGAATGTATAAAATTGACGATGTTAGTTCCCACTGAACAAAAAACCGATAAAAATAAATACCATAAAATATCTTCTTTTGTTTTTACTAAGAGAAAAAGAAATATAAGACTAAGACCTTGAAAAATAATGCTTCTTAATGTGATGTATGCAAAATTTTCTTCCGCAATGTAGAGCCAGTCTATCTCAAATGTTGAAAAAATAATAGTAACGCTTGCTAGTAACAGCAAAGTCTGATAACTCTGTAATTTTGGAACAAAGAAAAACGCTATTAAAAACAAAAGGTATGCAATGAGAGTAGAAACTATGTGTAGCACAAAAATTTCTTTAAAAAAACACGAAAGGTCATCTTTGTTTTCCCGTCTTTTTGCAGCCTCCCTTATGGCATATGTACTAATTCCCAAGTTTGCAATAAGTGTAAAATATGAAATTATATTGTTTACAAAATTGACTTTCCCTATACCGCTTGGAAGTAAAATGCGCGAAGCATACGGAAACGTTATAAGTGGGAAAAGCAGGGCTACGACAGAACGGATGACATTAAAAAAAACATTTTTCTTCAAAGATGTGTTCGCCATATAAAATCCTTATGTATAAAGAAGGAAGTTTGTCCTTATAACTGAAATTTTCCCGCAATTTTAAATGCATAACAATATATATTTCTGTCATTGTATAAGGGGCGATGTATTAATATTCTGGTGAAATTTCCCATTATGCAAAAGGTGTGTGTAATATAATGTGATACTTCAAATCCATATGTTCTGTATGCTTTGTTCTTGATAAAATATTCATCATGTACATCATCTGCTGTTGCATTGATAGCTTTGTTGTAAATATAATTGTTGTCAGGACAAAATCTTTGATAAAAAAATGAAATCATACCATATTTGTAAAAAAATCGATAATTTACGAATATGCTGTTTCCGTGGTATCCTGTACCAGCACCAAGAATTTGACCTTTTTGTGTATAACCTTGTGATATTAAACCATGAGAATAAAAACCTGTGTATGTAATAAAATCTAATTGATAATCTTGAGACATCTCAAAATTGTTCCATTCAAAGATAAATTCGCTCCGTAGGTTTCCTAGATATTTTTGTACGCATTGAAGAATCGGTATACTCTGTTTTACTCCAGCAGTATAAACGGCAGTACGAAAAAAATCAGATTTTTGGTCTGGTGAAAAATCATCAAAACCGATTTCGCCATAAAATTCAGCCCCCACTTTGTCAAATTTCCAGTCGGCAAACAACGCGACCTTTTGGTCTTCGTCTTCTCCAGTTCCCACTTGGCTACCGTTGCTACGTGACAGCGTAAACAATCTTCCGATGTATTTGAGATTATGCACCGCCCAGTCCGTCAAAAAAATCCTGTTTACGCCAACGGTCAGACCCGGAATGAACGCGGGCGCAAAGGAAAGCGAGATGCCGTTCAGCAGGCGGTAGTCATTGTCGCTGTTGTTGTCAAAATAGTCCGACTCTTCCAGCCGTCCGACCCAGATGCGTCCTTCAACGTCGCCAATGTACCAGCCCAGCCACGGCAGGTGAACTGCCGTTTTCCGTAAGCCCAAATCGACTTTGGGGTAGGTAGCGGCGTTGTTGCTTCCCAGCATGGGGTTCAGCCAGGCAGGACCAAGCCACGGCGACTGTGTGCCAAAGCCTGCGGTCAGGTTTTTCCAGGTGTAGCGGATTTCCGTGTCGCCCCAGTCAAACGTCCAGAATGAATCATCGCCAAACCGCTGCGGCAGGTCAATGCCGCTCTGAAAATAACTGTACTCGCTGTCAGAGACGGCGGGCATCAGTTCAAAACTCTTGTTCTGACTAAAACTCACCTGTGGCTTTACCGTCACCTCAAAGCCGAATCCTTCTAGCCGTGCGCCCGCCGTGAGGCTGGTGTTGTAGCCTTTTCCTTGCCAGAGTGCGCCGTCGTTCTGCCCGTAGGGGGCTGCGGTGTTGTAAGAGTTGTACCATTCTGGTCCATATATCTTAAATTGTATGCTTCGGTCGATTCCGCGCGTGAACCAGTTTTCTTTTTGGGAATCCTGCTGCCAAATCGTGCGTTTTTTTCCGAGATTGTTTTCTTTCCAGATATTCTCGTCGGAATCTTCGAGCGTGTTTCCTTCTTCGTCCGTGTTAAAAATCCATTCCGAGTCGCTCAGTGTGCGGTAGCCGAGCGTGGGGCGTTTGGTAAGCCCCGTGAGCGAAAGAAAATCGTAGTATTCTTCTTCCGTGGATTTAAGAGCCTCCTGTGCGGAAATGAGAAAAATACTTGTGGTAACTACTGTAAAAAAACAAATAAAACGTTTCACAGCAAAATTATAATGAAAATCTCTTCTTAATTCAAACGGCTTTTGTCAAAGCACGGAGAATTGATGAATGAAGAAAGGCTTTCCTTCCATTCGGGAAGCGTTATCCCAAGCGCGTTTTGGATTTTTGCCTTGCTCAGAACAGAATAAGCGGGGCGGCGGGCAGGCGTGGGATATTCCGCCGTGGCGCAAGGATTTACGACGCAGTTTTTGTTTGTGACAAGACCTCGCTCAACTCCAAGCGAAAAAATTTCTTTCGCAAAGTCGAACCAAGTCGTCTCGCCCAAATCTGTCACATGATAGATTCCGTTCGGAATGCGGTGGTTTCTACACGGCTCAACCACCGTGCGATTTTCATTGTTCTGGTGATTGCGTTTATCAAAATCTCCACTTGCGATTCTGTTCTGAATGATTTTTGAAATCACATTTGAAAGCGTCTCGCAGTTGGTAGGCGTTCCCCTCTGGTCGGAAACGACTTTGACGCTCTCACGGGCATTCATCGCGCGAATCATCGTGTAGACGAAATTTTTTCCGTAAAATCCGTAGAGCCATGCCGTTCGGAGAATGTAAAAATCCTCGGTTTCTTCCTGAAGAGCCTTTTCGCCAGCCGCCTTAGTCTCGCCGTACACTCCAAGCGGGCAAATCGCAGAATCTTCAGAATATGGAATCTGGTGATTGCACTTCGACTGGCTCAGTGACCGTTCATCAAAATCGCCTTTTCCGTCAAACACATAGTCCGTCGAGATATGAATGAGCGGAATGCCGAGTTTTTTTGCAAGCCGCGCGATATTTCGCACTCCGTCACAGTTCAGCGCGTGTGCAAAATCCGCATCGCTTTCCGCCTTGTCAACCGCCGTGTAAGCCGCACAGTTTACGATACAGGAAATGTCTTTCCCGCCCGCAAAATTTTCGAGCGCAGAAAAATCGAGGATGCTCACGGCACTGTCCGTTCCGACAAAGGGGAGATTTTTTTCTTTTAGCGTGCAGCAAACTTGAGTGCCGAGCATTCCGTTACAACCGATAATCCAAATCATAATTCAGTTAGAAGTTAGCAGTGTGCAGTTAGCAGTTTTAACTTCTCACTGCTAATTGCTAATTGCTAACTTATTTCCTTTCCCCGTAGTTTTTTGAAATCCAGTTTTTGTATTCGCCGCTCAAAATGTGGTCAACCCACTCTTTGTGACCTAAATACCAGTTCACCGTGAGAAGAAGCCCTTGCTCGAAGGTCATTTTTCGCTCCCAGCCAAGCTCGCGCTTGATTTTCGTGCAGTCGATTGCGTACCGAGCATCGTGACCGGGACGGTCTTTTACATGGACGATTGTTTTTTCCACTTCTTCCGCCGACTTCTGCACTTTCGGCGCGGTGAGTTCAATCACCTTGTGGAGCAACTCGATGTTCTGCCATTCGTTCTCGCCGCCGATGTTGTATTTTTCGCCCGTTTTTCCGCTGTTGACGATTTGCCAGACGGCGCGGTTGTGGTCTTCGACATAAATCCAGTCGCGGATATTTTTGCCCTCGCCGTAGACAGGGAGATTTTTTCCGTCGCGGATATTTGAAATCATGAGCGGCAAGAGTTTTTCAGGGAACTGATACGGGCCGTAGTTGTTCGTGCAGTTTGAGAGCGTAATCGGCAAGCCGTAGGTATGAAAATAAGCCATAACGATGTGGTCAGAACTCGCCTTTGAGCTTGAATACGGCGAGCGCGGGTCGTAGGGCGTGGTCTCGGTGAAGTAGCCTGTCTCGCCGAGAGAGCCGTACACTTCGTCCGTGGAGATGTGATGAAAAAGAACATCATCGCGCGGATTGTCGAGCGAGACGCCCCAGTAAGAACGCGCCACATCAAGAAGCGTGAAAGTTCCCGTCACATTCGTCTTGATGAAGGCTTCCGGGCCCAGAATCGAGCGGTCAACATGGCTTTCCGCCGCAAAGTGAATCACCGTGTCGATGTCGTACTGTTTGAAAATCCGCTCGATTTCCGCCCTGTCGCAGATGTCAACCTTCTCAAAGAAATACCGCCGTTCGTCAGAAGTTGCGTTGGTTGAGCCTGCGGTCACTGAGCCTTGTCGAAGTGCCGAAACCCCGCTTCCGAATTTCGCGTCAACGGCAGAAAGATTCTCCAAATTTCCCGCGTAGGTCAGACAATCGACATTGACAATTCTGCCCTTAAAACCCGAATCCATGAATTCAGAAGAGCCGGTCGCGCTCTGCCCGAAAAGATAGTTGATAAAATTCGAGCCGATGAACCCCGCCCCGCCGGTGACCAATATGTTAGTTAATTTCCTTTTCATAATTTCTCCCTAATTTTTAACCACAGATTACGCAGATTATAATTTTTGTAATTCAACGCTCTTCGTAAAAACGAAAGCTTGTCATAGTAAAAACACGAAACTAAAAATATGAAGCGACCAAGTATGAAATATGATTCATACCTCATACTTCATACCTCGTGCCTCATGCTTAATTTATCCATTTCCCGTTCAAATAAAAATACTTCCCGTTCGCATCGAACGCGGGGTGCTTCGTGTCCTTCTCAGAAAGAATCGGCTCAATTTCGGGGGCGACGCTCCTCCAGTCGATTCCGATTGCCGCGTCATTCCACGGTAAGCCCCCCTCGCCTTTCGGGTCATAGAAGTCGGTGCACTTGTAGGCGAACACGGCGGTGTCAGAAAGTACATAAAAGCCGTGCGCAAAGCCCTCGGGGATGTAGAACTGATTTTGCTTTTCACCGTCCAAAACCACGCCGTAATATTTTCCGAATGTGGCAGAGCCTTTTCGTAAATCGACCGCCACATCGTACACGCGACCGCTCACCGCCCGAACGAGTTTTCCCTGCGGATGCGCCGTCTGAAAGTGAAGCCCGCGAAGCACGCCCTTTGTCGAAGAACTCTGATTGTCCTGCACGAACTTCATTTGTAAGCCCGCCGCAAAGAAATCACGCTCAGAATAGACTTCGAAGAAATACCCGCGCGCGTCGCCGAACACTTTCGGCTGAATCTCGTACAGTCCCTCAAAGACCGCGCTGTCTGCTGTAACGCATTTCTTAAACTCAAAAGCCATCAGTTTCGCTCCGCAATGTATTTCAAATACGCGCCATAGTCGGTTTTGTAGCCAGCGGCGAGACTGAGCAACTGCTCGCGGGAGAGCCAGCCGTTCGCGAACGCGATTTCCTCGATGCAGCTCACATACATTCCCTGCCGTTTCTGAATCGTGGCGATGAAGTTGCTCGCCTCTAAAAGCCCGTCGTAAGTGCCCGTGTCGAGCCACGCCATTCCGCGGCCTAAAAGCTCCACGGAAAGAGTGCCCCGCTCAAGGTAGGCGTTGTTCACGGCGGTGATTTCGATTTCGCCCCGTGCGCTCGGCTTCACCCCGCCCGCGATTTTTACGACCTCGTTGTTGTAGAAATACAGCCCCGGAACCGCGTAATTCGACTTCGGCTCGCCCGGCTTCTCCTCAATTCCAAGCACTTTTCCGCCATTGTCGAACTCGACCACGCCGTATGCCGTCGGGTCTTTGACCATGTAGCCGAAAATGACCGCCTCGCTCGACTTTGACTCGATTTTTTCTCGCGCATTTCTGAGCGTTTTCGTGAAGCTCTGCCCGTAGAAAATATTGTCGCCGAGAACGAGAGCCACATCGTCGCTTCCGATAAAATCCTTTCCCACGATGAATGCGTCCGCAAGACCACGAGGCTTTTCCTGCACGGCGTACTCAAACTTCATTCCAAGCCAGCCGCCCGTGCCGAACAATTCCTTGAAAAGCGAGATGTCGCGCGGAGTCGAGATAATCAGGACTTCGCGGATTCCTGCGAGCATGAGGCACGAGAGCGGATAGTAGACCATCGGCTTGTCGTAGAGCGGCAAGATTTGCTTTGAGACAGCCTTTGTGATTGGGGCGAGTCGAGTGCCAGAGCCACCGGCTAAGATGATTCCTTTCATGAAAAACCTAAAAAATTTTTATTTCATTATGGAAGAAAATTGAAGGATTTTCAACTTAAAAATCAAATTGTTTCTATTGATAGAAACGTCTTTTTTTGCTACGATGTTTCTATAAATAGTAACGCAAAAAGGAGTTCGCAATGACCCGCACAGATTCAATATATTTTTCACTTCCATGCGACCGGTACACGCCGTTTTCTTTGGCGCGAAAAATCGGGGCGACGGCGATTCTGGAGAGCGCGAGTTTTGCGCGCGGAAAGGAACGATATTCGATTCTCTTGCTGGAGCCGGCGTTTCACATCGTGCAGGATGATGAGGGAGTCGCCTTTTTGATTGACGGTCGCCGCTTGCCATATAAAGGAAAAAACACCACGGGCGAGACGATTGCGCCGGGAAGCCGCGTTTTGCACACGCCCGACATTCTCGACGCGCTTTTGTATGTCGCCGGGCAGAATGATTTGACGGTCGTGCGCGACGAAGATGGCAACGAAAGCCCGAATGCGATTCCCGTGCCTTCAAGCGGCTTGGGCTATCTGAGCTACGAATTTTCCGCTCGCTGCGACACGATTCAGCTTTCTCCCCAGACCGACGAGCTTCACATTCCCGAAAGCGAATTCGTGGCGGGGCATGTGTATGTCGTCTTCGACCACTTCACCGAAAAATTGCACATTTTCGCGCTAAACTACAACGAGCATCAGATTGACTTGGACGCGACTGTCGCGAATCTCAAAAAACGCCTGAACGACATGGATTTCACCTATCTTTCCGCGCCCGAAGAGCCTTGCCCAGTGCGCACGATTACGAATCTGGAGCAGAGCGAGCGCGAATACAAAGAAAAAGTCGAGGCAATCAAAAAAGAAATCATTGCGGGAAATCTTTTACAGGCAGTTCCGAGCCGACGCTTGCAGCTTGAGTGCGACAATTCCGCGCTTGAAATATATAGAAGACTTCGCGCCGTGAATCCAAGCCCTTATCTTTTCTACATCGACTTTGGCGAGCGGCAGCTCATCGGCTCTTCTCCCGAAAGTCTTGTGCGCGTACGCGAGGGTGTGGCTTCAATCCGCCCGATTGCCGGCACTCGCCGTCGTGGAAAGAATTCCGCCGAGGACGAAGAATTGAAGCAGAATCTTCTGAGCGACCCGAAGGAGCGGGCGGAGCATCTTATGCTCGTGGATTTGGCTCGCAACGATTTGGGCAGAGTTTGCGCGAACGGAAGCGTGGATGTCACCCGCTTTATGGAAGTCGAATATTTCAGCCATGTCATGCACATCGTGAGCGATGTTCAGGGCAAAGTCGCTTCTGGATTCAAGCCGATTCAAGTTTTGCGGGCGGCATTTCCCGCGGGAACGGTCAGCGGCGCTCCAAAAATCAGCGCGATTCAGATTTTGAGCCGATTGGAAAAAACGAAGCGGCGGTTCTACGCGGGCGCGGTGGGCTACATTCAGTCGAACGGCGACTTGGATTTCTGCATCGCAATCCGCTGTGCCTTGAAGCAGGGCAAAGTGTGGAGCTTGCAGGCGGGCGGCGGAATCGTCTACGACTCGAACGCAGACCGCGAATGGGAAGAGACGAACGAAAAGCTGGGCGCGCTTAGGAGCGTGTTTGAACAGCCAGCAAAATAAATGATGGTTGAGCAGATGAAATAGCGGTGGTTGAGCAGGTGAAATAGCGGTGGTTGAGGCTCTCGAAACCACCGTATTGCAAAATGGTCATTTCGACAGGCTCAATGACCGCATTTTTAGGAGAAGACAATGATTGCATTTATCGACAACAAAGACAGTTTTACATTCAATATCGTTCAGTCGCTGGAGCGTGTTTCGGGCGACAAAGTTTGCGTGTTCCGCTCGGAAGAATCGACGGTCGCGGAAATCGAGGCGGCAAAATAGTGATGGTTGAGCAGATGAAATAGCGGTGGTTGAGGCTCTCGAAACCACCGTATTGCAAAATGGTCATTTC
>CALFJF010000050.1 GCA_937877535.1 uncultured Treponema sp. | reverse complement strand
GGCGGCCCGCGCGTCGGCATCTACTACAACGAGAAGGGCGCGTCTCAGCGAGGCTCAAAATGCGTTTACGACCGCGCAGGCTCATCAATCCAGCTTGCAAAGCCCGAGGAATTCAACTGGAAAGAAATCTTGAAGGGCGCGAAATGGTTTCACATCACGGGAATCACGCCGGCTTTGGGACCGAACATGGTCACGGCTTGTATCGAAGCATGTAAAGTCGCCCGCGAACTCGGTGTCACCACTTCTTGCGACTTGAACTATCGCGGAAAATTGTGGACAAAAGACGAGGCTCGTGCCGCAATGACTGAAATTTGCAAATACATCGATGTCTGCATCTCAAACGAGGACGACGCAAACGATGTATTCGGAATCAAATCTGAGGGAACTGACACGACAAAAGGCGAGCTCAACAACGACGGCTATGTCTCTGTCGCTCGGCAGCTCAAAGAGAAATTCGGCTTCAAAAAAGTCGCGATTACGCTCCGCTCTTCAATCAACGCGAACCGCAACGACTGGCAGGCTCTCCTTTATGTGGACGACAAGGACTATGCGTTCTCAAAGAAATACGAGATGTGGATTGTTGACCGCGTTGGCGGCGGCGACTCATTCGGCGGTGGCTTGATTCACTCACAGCTCAAAGGAATGAACACTCAGGACTCAATCAACTGGGCGGTCGCGGCTTCTTGCTTGAAGCACTCAATCATCGGCGACTACAACATGGTCAGCGAGGACGAAGTGAACAAACTCGCAGGCGGCGATGGAAGCGGACGCATTCAGCGATAAAAAATTACGGTGCTGTTACAAGATGTGTGCTGGAAGTGTTGGTTGAGTAGACCATAGGTCGTATCGAAACCACAAAAAACTAGGGAAAGGTGGTTTCGATGAACTCAACCACCGCAAGAAAAATGCTCCACTCTTTTTGGGTGGAGTTTTTTTGTGCAAAATGACTGACAGTGTGGTGGTTTCGACGAACTTAACTATCGGCAGAAAGCTAGATTTCTCCATTTCGCTCGTTTCATTCGCTCCGGTCGAAATGACAATTTTTTGCTATTCCTCTATTTGTGTTTGAAGAAAGCCAGCACATTTATAATCAAGCTCAAAACAGCAATGACAGGCATCGCAAGTTCATAGTCCGACATAATGCACCGTCCTCCCAACATTACATTAGGAGACTGCCCACCGTGTACGATGTTTCCAATAGTCACAAATATATAGTATAATTTTTGTTTTGTCAACCCAAACTGGCTATCTCACCCTTGACAAACTAGCTATCTCGGTGTAGGCTTAAAGAGCAAGGGAGGTCGCTATGAATACAGTTCCCGTTTTTGAGGCAAAAAACCGATTGCCATTTTTCATTCATCAGGCGGAAGTTTCCGGGCCAGTGTTCATCTCCCGACGCAACAAAAATGCGGCGGTGCTCATTTCTTTTGAAGAATACAACGCGCTCGTTCACAAAGCAAAAAAGCCAAATTTTCTCGAAAAACTCGCCGAGTTCAAAAAACAAGAATACGGAAAATTTTCAGACGAGGAAATCGAAGCAATTTTTGGCAATGTCCGAGATACGACGATGGACACATACCAAACAAATGTTTTTGAAGGAGTGTTTGACGAATAATGCAAAATATAGACGATGAAGAACCCCACTATCTTTTGGACTCAAATATCATCTCAGAATTCATGAAGTATCGGGCAAATTTTAATGTACTTCAAAATTTTGGTATGCACATTTCTGACTGCGCAATTTGCACAATTGTCTGGCAAGAATTGTTATTCGGACTGAATTTGCTCGATGAAAGCGTAAAGAAAACCGCCCTTGCAAAATTCATAAACGAGGAAGTGCCTTCAGAATTTAAAATGAAGCATTATACGCAAAAAGCCGCAGAAATTCATGCTGATTTACGCGCAAAGCTTTCAAAAATCGGAAAACCGACCCAGCTTTCTGACAGTATGATTGCCGCAATCGCCCTCGCAAATCACATGGTTTTGGTCACGCGGAACACAAAGCATTTTGAAGCGATTGCGCAAGTGAGCGAATTGCAAATTGAGAATTGGTTTGAAGGGTAAGCCTTTTTCGGTTTTACGGCAATTTAACGGGATGGGGAGAGAAAAATTATTTGCCTTGATAGCATGTTACACACCAACCGTCATATTCATCTTCATATAGTTCCACCTTAATATTAAGACATGGGTGTTCATTAAAAAAATAAAATTTCCAACTTTTTGCTACTGTTTTTGCAAGTTCACCTGCTATTTTGTTATCACAAGGAAACATGGATTCAATAAAAACACAGTTGATATATTTTTCTAAGGAAACATCGTCTTTGAATTTTTTCAGAATATCCATAATTATACCTCGACAATTACTACACTCGTCTAAAATGTAATTAAGAGCATTCCCGACAATATCTGTAAATTCTGTTCATGGAATTTTTATTGAATAAAATGCTCCGCTTCGGCAGGGCTTTTTTTATGCACAACGCAAACTGGCGACTTCTTCTGCTCAAAAAGACCTCTTGTAAAAATACTTTTTTTTTGTAGAGTATGACACAATTTTTATCTGAAAGTCATCTCTATCGAGATGGAAGGAGTTTGTATGAAAAAGATATTGGCTTTTGCGGCATCGTTGGTGGTTGGAGCAACGGCAGCGTTTGCAGAAATGGAAAATGCGGGCGAACGGTCGGTACACGCGCTTGGTTTTGATGTGCCAGTTTGGGGACAGACTTGGTATGATACAGAAAACTCTGACGATTATAATGTTGACGTATACAATAAGTTTTCTGCAGTGGGCTTTAACTTTATGTATCATCACTTGAACGTTTCGGAGAATCGATTTTCTTCATTTGTTAATGTGGAATTTGGTTATTCGAGTTGGTCTTATGATGAAATCGAAATTGACGGTCATACAGTAAGTGTAGCAAGTGTTAATAAAAATACTGCTAAGATTTACGATGGTATGAGCGGCTTTAACACTCGCTTTTCTTTTGGTTTGGGAGGCGCTCCGATTAACATTGACCGCGTGATACTGGCTGTACACGGAACATTTGGCGTAAATCTCTCGTATGGTGGTAATTCAACATCTGCCGTGCTTACTGAGGACAATAATGATTACAACGCAACTTTTGACACCTGGATTTTTAACTGGTGGACGACGATGGGTGTGAACGTAGAATCTGCGTTTAAGTTGACCGACCATTTTGGACTTTTTGCAGGCATGAATATGTATATCAACTTGATTGGTTTTGGTGCATATGGGTATGAGGCAACGGCATCTGCTGCTGGCCAATCTGTGTCTGTGGATGACGGTTGGCTTGGCATTATTTACCCTGGTCGCTTTAATATTGACTTTCGCTTTGGCGTAGCGTTTATTTTCTAAATCTATTCGAGTAATGCAAAGACCACCTGCGGGTGGTCTTTTTTTTGTTTTTGTCCGTGCGCGTTTTTTTTTGATGAACCCGTCCACCAGTTCCAGCCGAAAATTGATTCTCATTCCGCGCGAAACGTGCTATGATTTTTTCGGAGGTACAAAATGGAACACGTCACATTCCGTCCGAGCGGGGTCTGCTCCACACTGATTGACTTTGACCTTGACGGCGGAACGCTCCGCAACGTCCGATTCACGGGCGGCTGCGACGGAAACCTCAAGGCAATCGCAAGGCTCGTGGAGGGCAGGGACGCGGCGGAGGTCGCAAAAATCCTCATGGGCAACGAGTGCCACGGCAAAGGCACGTCATGCGCCGACCAGTTCGCCCGGGCGATTTTTGAGCGAAGGTGAGGAAACAGGTCTAAGACACGTTCGCCCTGTTCGCCCCGAAACAGCGGCTAGACGATAAATTCTTCCTTAATCGTACCGCGCAATCACTATCTCGCCCGACTCCTCAAGGCGGCGAATCAGGTCGACAATCTTGTTCTGCTGTTCCAAAATATCCGAAACCCGCATGGGCCCCATGAACTCCATCTCCTCCTTGAGCATATCCGTCGCCCGCTTTGACATGTTCTTGAAAAACTTGTCCTTCACCTCGTCGTCCACATTCTTGAGCGCCTTCGCAAGGTCAACTTGGTCAACTTCCCGGAGGACTTTTTGAATCGAGCGGTCGTCGAGAAGTACGATGTCCTCGAACACGAAGAGCCGGCTCTTGACTGCCTCGCAAAGCGCAGCGTCCGCCTCCTCAAGGGAGCTGATGAGTTCCCGCTCCTTGTGCAGCTCCATGCGATTGAGCACGCCAACCACGAAGTCGATTCCGCCCACCGTAACGCATCTTCGCTTTTCGACAACAGAAACCTTCTCAAGAATGTCCTTCGCGATTATATCCACCAAGTCCAGGAGAACTTTCTCGCCTTTCAAAAGCTCAATCGCCACGGGCAGCCGCAGCTCCTCTGGCAAATTTCCAAGGACGAACGCCGCCTTGTCGCTGCCCAAAAGCGAAACGACGACGGCGACCGCGTGGACGCTTTCCCTCGACAAGACCTCAAGCACAGCGTTCGCGTCCTTCGACCGAAGCTCCTCCGCCACGCATTCCACATTGTTCTTTTCGATTTCCTCAGCCATAAAAACTCCTTATGCAAAACCTGTATGCTTTATTATATGGAGATTTTCCTGATTTGTAAAAAAAACGCCCCGAACTTCAAAAGCACGAGGCGTTTTGTTTTAACGTTTAGCGAAACAAATTACTTGTCAAAGAATTCCGTCGTATAGTACGCATCCTTGAGAATCTGCTTCATGTCGTCAATCATTGGAACGCGAGGATTTGCCGGAGAACACTGGTCTTCGTAGGCAAGGAACGCCAACTTGTCGATTGCCGCAAGATACTCTTTTTCGTCCAAGCCCTGACTTTGGAAATTCATCTGGATTCCGAGTCGTTTTGCAAGGTCGCCGCACGCCTTTGCGTAGGCCTCCACGCCCTCTTCAACTGTATTAAACTGCAAACCGATTGCTCGCGCCAAATCCGCGTAACGCTCCGCCGCCTTAAAGTAGTTGTACTTTGGCCAAGTTGAGAGTTTAGTCGGCTGCGTACCATTGTAGCGGATTGTGAACGGCAAAAGGATTGCGTTTGCCCGTCCGTGCGGAACGTGGAACTCGCCTCCAATCTTGTGCGCCATCGAGTGGTTCATGCCAAGGAATGCGTTCGCGAACGCCATACCCGCCAAGCAAGACGCGTTGTGCATCTTTTCCTTTGCCTCGTAGTCGTCTTTTCCGTTGTTGTAACTTCGCTCAAGATACTGGAAGACCATTTTTACCGCCTGCACCGCAATGCCGTCGGTAAAGTCGCTTGCAAGTTGCGAAACATACGCTTCGGTTGCGTGAGTAAGAACGTCCATTCCCGTGTCCGCAACGATTTTCTTTGGAAGAGAAAGCGTAAACGTGGGGTCGATGATTGCAATCGTTGGAGTGAGCGAGTAGTCCGTGAGAGGATATTTTTTGTGTTCCTCTTTGTCCGTGATAACAGCGAACGGAGTTACTTCCGACCCCGTACCACTCGTTGTTGGAACGCAAACGAGTTTCGCCTTTTTTCCAAGGTCGGGGTAGCGGAACGCGCGTTTTCGGATGTCCATGAACTTTTGCTTGAGGTCGTTGAAGTCAACTTCAGGATACTCGTAGAAAAGCCACATTCCTTTTGCGCAGTCCATTGAAGAGCCACCGCCAAGCGCGATAATCGTGTCTGGCGCAAACGAACGCATAAGTTCCACGCCCTCGCGCACGGTCTGAATCGATGGGTCTGGCTCAACATCGCAGAAAAGTTGGTATTGAACTGGGTCGCGCCTGCGTTTGAGTTGCTCGGTGATTTTATCAACAAAGCCCAAGTCAACCATTGAACGGTCAGTTACGATGATGACTTTGTGTACGTCCTTCATTTGATGGATATATTCAATCGAGTCGCGCTCGAAGAAGATTTTTGACGGAATCTTAAACCACTGCATATTGTTGCGTCTCCTTCCCAATTTCTTCACGTTCAAAAGATTGATTGCGCTTACGTTGTCGTCCGTTGAGTTGTGTCCGTAAGAACCGCAGCCGAGCGTGAGCGACGGAATGAATGAATTGTACACGTTTCCGATGCCACCGAACGTTGACGGACTGTTCCAGATTACGCGGATTGCAGGAACGATGTCGCCGAATTTTTCGGCAAGTTCCTTGTTTTTTGTGTGAATCGCCGCCGAGTGTCCAAGACCGCCAAATTCGAGGAACTGTTTTGCCTTTTTGATTCCGTCGTCGGTGCTTGTCGCTTTCAAAAGCGCAAGAACAGGAGAGAGTTTTTCGCGAGTCATCGGTTCATTCACGCCGACTTCTTTACACTCAACGAGGATGATGCTCGTTCCAGCGGGAATATCAAATCCTGCATTTTTTGCAAGAACGACAGGATTCATTCCAGGAACAACAGCGTTCAAGCGCGCAACCGATGGGTCACCATCAACTCCAAACATATATTTTTCAAGGAGTTTCTTTTCTTTGCTGTTACAAAGATACGCTCTGTATTCTTTGAACGTGTTGACCGCTTCGTCGTAGATTTCCTTGTCGATGATTGCGCCTTGCTCGCTCGCGCAAATCATGCCGTTATCGAACGCTTTTGACATTACGATGTCGTTCACCGCCTGCTTCAAATCGCACGTTTTTTCCACATACGCAGGAACGTTTCCCGCGCCCACGCCGAGCGCGGGCTTTCCCTGAGAATACGCAGAGCGAACCATTGCGTTTCCGCCCGTCGCAAGAATCGTTGCCACGCCGTCATTTCCGATGAGAAGGTTTGTCTTTTCCATCGACGGCTCTTCAATCCACTGAATACAGTTCTTTGGTGCGCCCGCCGCCACCGCCGCGTCGTACACGACTTTTGCCGCCTCAATCGAGCATTTTATTGCACTCGGATGGAACGAGAAGATGATTGGATTTCGCGTTTTAAGACAAATAAGCGACTTAAAAATCGCCGTAGAAGTAGGATTTGTAACAGGAGTAAGACCCGCCACAACGCCAACAGGCTCCGCGATTTTTACGATTCCCGTTACGTCGTCGTCTTCGATGACACCAACCGTTTTCAAGTGTCTCATGTGGTTCACCACGTATTCGCACGCAAAAAGGTTCTTTGTAGCCTTGTCTTCAAGAACGCCGCGCTTTGTTTCCTCCACAGCGAGTTTTGCAAGGTATCCGTGCTGGTCAAGGGCAGCAACGCTCGCCTTCGCCACAATGTAGTCGATTTTCTCCTGGTCAAAATGTGCGTATTCCGCAAGCGCTTTCTGCGCTTTTTCAACCAGACCGTTGATTTCTTTCTGAGATTCAGAAAGTTCCGTAGTTTCTTCAGCCATGAGGAATCTCCTTAACTAAAAATTGCCTAATTCTAGCACAAATAATTTTTCAATGATAGTAGGCGCAAAAAAGACGGGCAAAATGCAAACTTGTTTTTGATATCGGTGGTTGAGCAAAGTCGAAACCCCCGACATCTGAAAATGCGCGAAAATAAAAACAGCAAGAGGAGAGGACATTTCATAAAATCTCTTCAGAAAAATAACTTTGAACCAAAGAAAAAAGCATTCCCTGCCGAATTGCTCCAGAACCGAGCGCGCGTTCAATCGAGCGATGTTCTGCACGAATATCACGCGCACAGATTTTGAGCATACGCAAAATAACATCGCGATTCAACCCAAAAAGGTGTCCAAATTCGCTTGCGCTAAAAGCAATCACAACGCTATCTTCTGCGCACATTGCCGAATCTTCATGCGGAACGCCTGCAAAAAAAACTCGTTCGCCAAAAAACGAACCTGCTAAAACGGATTTTTCTTTTACCCCAACAGAATCGTGAGAAAGAATAACTCTTCCAGATTTCAAAACAAAAATGCGGTCGGCACGGGATTCAGAAATGTATACTACCGAACCTTTTTTGAGATTTAGAATTTGAGGCATAAAACACTCCTCGAAAATAGAGAAGTATTTTACCCCCTCGTGTATATTGTCAAGATTGTTACGAGAAAACGCTCAAACCGACCATAAGCGATTTTGAGTTTTTACGCTAAACACTGCCGAGCCAGAAAATCCGCGCACAAAAATGCCGAATCTGCCGCCAACCCAATGCGCTTTTTCAAGATGAAAAAAATCTGTGGAAGCCACTATTTTGCCAGAGGATTTTTGAAGCGTAACACACGAATTCCCCGTTCGCTCGTCAATTTTTTTGAACAAAAGCGAAAATTCCAAACCGTTTTTCAAATCAAACGGAGCAATATTTCCAGTTTCAAGGATTTTTTCGCACCGCTTATCATCTCCGCTTCCGCTTCCTTCCAAAACTCGCCAAAAAAATTCGCCATTTTTGCAAAAAATCTCAAGCGAGCGATATTGCTCCCCAAAAAAGAACGCACCAGCAAAAGACTCTTCGCTCAAATCGGAAACGTCGAGGCAAAAACAAACACGAAAATTTTCTGCATCAATTTTTTTTGAAAGCACGTTCGGCGTTTCCCAAAGCGATTTTTGACCATTTGCCGCAAAAAGCCGAACGGATTTTTCTTCAAACTCAGCGTACTTTTTTGGATTTGCCGAAAACTGAAAATCCGAAAAAAATCCGCCAAATCCGACTTTTTGACTTTTTGCAAAACGATTTTCTTCGCTTTCTTTGAACGAGATTTGAGGAATCGAAAACGCGATGAGCGGCTCTCCACATTCTGCTTTTGAAAAAAACGCATCGCCCATTTTGCACCAATCGTCGTCTTCCCAAAAAAGCGGCTGCACGTGAACAATTCGCCCAAAAACTCCGCGCTCTTGAAAATGAACAAAAACTCCCATTTTGTCGGTCAATTCCACAAACGCGCCTTGATGAGGACCGTTCACGCGCGATTTTCCTTGACGCAACACAATCCGCTCTTCCCAATTCCCAAAAAGCGAACGCGACCTCAAAACCGTTTGCCAACCGTCCGTAACGCCACCTGCGGGCGCAAAAATGTAAAAAAAACCGTTCCGCTCGTAGACTTTTGGTCCTTCGATTGTAGGCTGAGTCTTTGAACCGTCAAAAATTATTTTGTCTTCGCTTATCGCCTTCAAAGAAACGGGGTCAAGTTCAAGAATGCCAAGTTTTGAATTAAAACCGATTCTGCTTTTTACATAAGCGTGAACGAGAAAAACGCGCTCTTTTCCGTTTTCGTCTGTAATCCAAATAGGGCAAGGGTCTTCAAAACCTTTTCCGCTCCAAACACATTCAACTTCGCTCCATTTTCCAAGAATGTCGTCTGCGCTCACAAAAAACAAACCTTCGTCTGGCGTTCCAAAGAAAATGTAACATTTTCCGCCATGCGCTCGAATCGACGGTGCCCAAATTCCACGCGCATTTTGAACGTCGTCGTATTTTTTCAGCGGAAACGAAGGGCACGCATAATTCACAAGTTGCCAATCTTGCAGATTTTTTGAAGAGAGAATTGGAAGCCCCGGAAAAAAATTAAAACTCGAAGCAACCAAATAAAACGTTTCATCAATACGAATCAAGTCGGGGTCTGAATAATCGCACAAAATGACAGGATTTTTAATTTCCATTTTCTTTTTCCTTGTTTTGCAAAAAAAATCCCGCAAAAACAGCGGGATTTTTGTAAAATCGAATTATTTTGCCGAAACGACCAAAATGTCAAACGCAATATACGCGCCACCTGGGATTCCAGCCTGCGGGATTCCGCGAGAACCGTAAGCGAGTTCTGGCGGAATGACGATTTTTCGGGTTTCGCCCACTTTCATGTCTTGAACTTGAATGTCGAATCCTGGAATCATTTGTCCGCCGTTCGTCTTAAAATCGAGCGGTTCGTGTCCGCCTGGAACCATTTTCGCCGAACCGTCAAAAATCGAACCGTCGGCAAGATAGCCTTTATACTCGACTCTCACGTTTTTGCCTTTGCCGATTTTGCTTCCGCTTCCCGCTTTTAGAATTTTGAAATATGTTCCGTTCGCGCTTTTTTCGCAACCTTCTGTGAATGCCGCGATTTTTGCTTTTGCTGCATCTTCGTTTGCTTTTTTTGCAATCGGAACACGTTTGTCAAAATCCGCTTGCGACGCGCCAAACGCCTTTGCTTTTTCGCCGTTACGAATTATTTTCACTGACTCGATTTTGTCGCCTTGCTTAATCGAGTTGACGACTTCTTGACTTTTTGAATCGACGACCGTTCCAAAAATCGTGTGCTTGCCGTTGAGCCAACTAGTCGGAACGTGCGTGATAAAAAACTGACTTCCATTTGTTTCAGGTCCCGCATTCGCCATTGCAAGAAGTCCGGGGCGGTCAAACGTCAAATCGTCCCGAAACTCGTCGGTAAAGCGATACCCAGGTCCGCCTCGCCCGCTTCCTTCGGGGTCGCCACCTTGAATCATAAAATCGTCGATTACGCGGTGAAACGTAAGTCCGTCGTAAAACGGTTTTCCTTTTGCCGCAGCAAGCGTTCCTTCGGAAAGTCCCACGAAATTCGTTACCGTAAGTGGCGTGTCTTCGTAGAACAATTCCAAAACGATTTCCCCTCGGCTCGTATTCATAATAGCAAAAATGCCTTCCGCCGAACCGTCTTTTACTTGCGCTACAGAAACGTCTTTTCGAGTTGCCGCAACGCTTGCTTTGTTTGTACTCATTTTTTCACATCCTCCAAAAGAAACAAGCAGGCTCAGAAAAATACCCGCAAGAATCAGTTTTTTCATTTTGACCTCCATAAAATCGCACTCTTTTTATTTTGAGAACGAATTTTTGAACCAATCGAACATCGCCTCAACACGCGCATTAAACGAGCGAGTCATTCGGCTTTCCAAAAATGGAAGACTCGGATAGTGCGCCCGAACGAGCATATACACAAGATAGTACTCTCCTGCGTCCGTTACAGTGAGATTTATGTTCAAATTTCCAGTTTTGACAGCTTTTATAGGTCCATACTTAAAAGCCGCCGCATTTTCAAAAAAAGCAGAAACTTCTGTTTCGCTTTCGTGATAATCCACGCGATAAATGCAATCTCCAAAGGAATTATCTTCCAAAAGACAAAAAAGACTTTTTCCGTCCGCGCTCCCGTCCGTTTCATCAGGAAGAGCCGTTTTATCTTTTGGCGATTTTATAACTTTTGCTTCGTGATAGAGCGTTTCCCATTTTTTATCGCCATTTGAATAGTACTGGATTCCTTTCATCGTAGAAATCGAGCGGACAATTTTTGAAACGGCAGAAAGCGAATTATCGCCGCCCAAATCGGATTTTTTTACAAGAAACAAATTTTCCGACGCAAATTTTGAAGAATCGTTTTTCCAGGTTGTTGCAGAACGTTTTGAAAATTCCGTATTTGGAGAAATCGCTTGCGAAAAATCCGAAACGTTTTTGTACGTCCGCTCAATTCTTCCGTTGGAAGATTCCAATTCCAAAAGCACCTCTTTTGAAATCAACGAATCAAGCGCGCTTTCTTGCGCGTGAACAAACGAAATTGTGGCAAAAACAAAAGCCACACAGATTTTTGGGATTTTCATAAAACCTCCATAAAAATCAGCAAAACAAGGGATTTTTCCCTTGTAGCCAATCAAAAATTTGTCCACGCACGTTTTTTGAATAAGATTTTTAGAAATTTTTGAGCATGACGCGGACTTGTTTATACAAACCCTCGCCCTCGCTTTTGGTTTCTACGTCTGGAATGTCGTTCAATGTTGTATGGATAATGCGCCGCTCAAATGGATTCATCGGCTCAAGAAGAACCGACGTTTTCCGAATACGCACTTTGTCCGCCATGCTGTACGCCAGTTGCACGAGCGATTCTTCTCGGCGAAGGCGATAATTTTCGATGTCGAGAATAACGCGAATATCCTCGCGTCCAAGATGCCCCGCGTAAACGTTTGCAAGCAGTTGAAGCGCGTCAAGATTTTTTCCTTTGCGTCCAATAAGAATCGAAGAATGTTCCGAAGAAAGTCGAAGTTCGATTTTGCGCTCATCTCGGAATGAAAGTTCAACGCTCGCGTCGTAACCCATTTTTTCAATAACCGATTTTACAAAATCGATTATTTTTTGCTCAACCTCGCCTTGCGGAATGAGAGGAGTCGAAGAACGGTTAGAAACGTTCAAAGTCGAATCTTTTTCCGCCGTTGTCGCAGATTCGGATTCGGATTTTGGATTATCCGCAACGTGAATCCGAATTTTCACGTGACCGCTCTTAAAAAGCGTCTTTTTTTGCGACTCAAGGATTTCCACATCGAATTGGTCGCTTTCGATTCCAAGTTCAGCGACGGCCTTTTCGATTGCCTCTCTGTCATTTTTGCCTTCAAATTCGTATGTCATAACAAACCCCTTTGTTTGTAAAATTTCAGGATTTAACGCCTTTTTCCGCCTTTTTTTGTATGCGATTTTTTCGCGGCAACAGTTTTTGCCTTTACAAGCGTTGGTTCAGTTGGACGATTTTTCATCATCCTGTTTACAAAAAGTTGCTGAAAAAGTTGGAAAACGTTACTCACAGTCCAATACAAAAGAAGTCCTGACGGCGCATTGTAAAAAACAAAGAAAAACAAAATCGGCATGGCATACATCATCATTTTCATTTGCGCGCCATTTTGTCCCACAGCCGTTCCGCCATTTTGCGTAATAACTCCGTAGAGCAGTTGAGAAATAAGATAAATTATTGGAAGCAAATGCAATTCATTTCCAAGCCACGGAAGTGAAAACGGAAGAGTCGTTACGGTGTCCGTGGAAGAAAGGTCTGAAATCCAACCGTTTATAAAAGACGCTCCTCGGAATTCAAAATAATTATTAAAAAGATGATACATCGACCACAAAATCACAAATTGAATTATGAGCGGAAGACAGCCAGCCATTGGATTATAGCCGATTTCGCGGTAGAGTTTTGCCGTTTCTTCTTGCAATTTTCGCGGGTCGCCTCGGTATTTTTCTTGAATTTCTTTTACGCGCGGCTGATACGCTTGCATTTTTTGCGTTCCTTCAAGACTCTTTTTTGTCAGCGGAAAAAGCGCGAGTTTTAGCAAAATCGTCATAATTATGATTGACACGCCCCAATTCGGAATCACGCGGTAAATCAACTGCATTATCGCTTTTAGAATAATCTCAAGCCAGTTAAGGATTCCAGAAGTCGGCAAACTTTCGTTGTAATGAAACCCGTCCGTCGCGTCGATTCCCCAGGCATTATCTTCGGATTTCACGTACTTTTTCAGTTCCGACTCGCTCCGAGGACCAATGTAAATCATGTACGAATCGCGCGTTTTGCCACCAGAAAGGGATTTTCGTGCAATGACTGCTTGATTATCCATAATGCCATTTTTTTTAGGAACCACAAGTTTCATCGAAGAACTTAATGGCACGGAATCTGACGGAGAAACGAGTATTTCAAAATATTTTCCCGCCGACGCAACCCATTTCCAATCGCGCTCTTTCATGTTTTTTGGCGTGAATTTTTTGTCTCCGTCAAAAGCAACAAATTCTCGAATATCGTATCTGTCTTTTGGGTCGAATTTTGGACCAATTTGAGGTGCGGTGCGAATCGTGTAAGAAAGTCCGTTTGTGTCCAACCCGTCAAAACCTTCGCCGCCGTCAATCGCAATATCAAGTTTGAAAAAATAATCGTCGTCTTTGAACGAATACGTTTTGACAAACGTAAATTTTCCAACGCTTCCGTCGGCATTTTTTTTGGAAAACTCACGAGCAAAGCCAATCGTCCGCTCGTCTATCCGTTTTGCAACAAAAATGTCGTTCACAATCGGAGAATCGAACCCACCTAAAGACACGGCAAAAGCGCGGTTCGTTGCCGTAACGTTGTTAATCATCTCAACGCCACGAGCAGTGTCGCGGTCAAGATGTTCTTTTAACTCATAACTGATTAAATCGCCGCCACGATTCGTAAAAACCGCTCGAACTTTGTTTGTTTCAAGCACAAACGTTTCTTCGATTCCAGACGATTCAGAAACGATTTCTGAACCATTTTGAAAAATCGAATCGGAGGACTCAGATTTTTGTTCAAAATCCGTCTTCGTTTGTTCAGATTGAATGGCTGACGAAGCGTTTTGCTCCGCCGATTGCGATGCCTGCTTTTTTGCAGGAAAAAGAAACACCTGAGCCGCAAACGACCCCGCAAGAACTAAAGTCGCAAGTCCAATAGCCCATTTTGTATTGTTTTCCATACTTTTATGACTTTTATAACATTACCGCGATTTCAAAACGCAAAAAAATCGCCACAGAAATTACGGCACAGGGTCAAATCCTCCGGCGCAATACGGATTGCATCTAAGAATGCGGCGGGCGGAAAGCAAAAAACCTTTCCTTATGCCATGTTTTCCAAATGCTTCAAGAGCGTAAGCAGAACACGTAGGATAAAAACGGCAACAAGCGGGAAATAACGGGGAAATGAAAATTTGATACACTCGAATCAAAACGCAACAACAAAATTTCATTCCGTTGCGTAAAAAACATAAAAAAACGAAAGGTCTAATCATCATGTTCCTCTCGTTTTATTTGTTTTATCAAGGTGGCCTTTTCACAAAGGGTACGAAGTTGAGCGCACCGTGCATCGAACGAATCTTTGTCTGGGTCTGGATAAACAAGAAGCAACATATCAAATCCTAAATTCAAATGCGCTTTTAGAAGTCGATATGCTTCTCTGCTAAATCGCTTTGCGCGGTTTCTGGCAACAGCGTTTCCAAAACCGCGTGGAAGCGGAAATCCGATTCGATTGAAAGCCAACTCGTTTGGAGCAAAAAATAATTTTGCCCCAGAAACACTCACTCGCTTCCCGCTTTTAAACAAGTTCCTGATGTCTTTTGCGCGTTTTACGCGCTCTAACCGAGAAAAACCGTTTTTCTCGATTTTCTCGCTACCATTTTCACCGTAAAATCGCGCAGACACAGAAACGTCCTAAATCAATATTTTTTGCCTTCGCTACAAACAGAAAGCTTTTTGCGTCCTTTTGCACGGCGACGCGCAAGAACCATTCGTCCGCCACGTGTTTTCATGCGTGCGCGAAAACCAAACTTTCTATTTCTCTTAACTTTGCTCGGTTGATACGTCCTTAACATATTTTTCTCCTTCTAAAATAATCCAAAAATCTTGATTCTAAAATCTATTTTTCAAAAATCGCGTTTCTTTAAGAACTGCATTTTGAATAAATCTTGCAAAGAGCAGATTAAATGAATAGAACCGACTATATCAAATTTTGCCCTCATTGGTCAACATATCCGCTCGGATTTTGTCAAACAAATCCTTTAAGACGGGCGGAAGCGGCGGAACGTCCTCTTTTGACACGTCAAACCCGCGCTCGGAAAGATATTTTTCCTCCGCTTCGTAACGACGCGCTTGTTTTTCTCGCTCAATTCTCAGATTTTCTGAATAATTTTTTGAAGAATCAACCAATTCTGCCTTGCTTCCGCGAACTCGAAATGCGATTGTAGAAATCGAAAATTCTGGAAACCGCTTATTCAAATTGGCGAGAATGTATTTTTTGTGGATTTGCAAAATTTGAATCCAAGCAGAATGGTCAGCCTCCACAAGAAGAATGCCATTTTTTATATCTATAATCCGCGTATGAGATACCAAATTTTTCCCCATTTGCTCTGGCGACTCGCCGTCTATTGGCGTTGTTCGTATAGATTCCAAAATCGCTTGCCACGAACGCAAAACCTTGTTTCCGTCTTTGATTCTTTGAGCATTTTCAGGATGCATATTTTCGAGCAAACTAGAAATAACGTCAGTTACGACAACTGCATCTTTTTTTTCATCGTCAAAATTCATTTCCATGCTCCATTTTTGATTGTGTAGACTTTTGTGTCCGTTTTGGCATATCGCTCCCACGGCTCGCCTGGCAAAAACGTGCAAAAAAGTTGCTCGTATTCAGGAAGATTTGCCATTACCGCTTGCCTTTTTTCTGGGTCGAGTTCTAGCAAAACGTCGTCAAACAAAAGAATCGGAAGCCGTTCCGTTTCTCGTCTAAAAAAAATCGACTGCGCAACTCGAAGCAAAACAGAAAGAAGACGAATCTGTCCCGTTGACGCAATTTTTATAAAATCCTCGCCGTTTTTTTCAAAGCGAATTCTATCGCGATGAGGTCCGCTCGTTGTGGTGAGAGCGTTTTCGTCCGAAGTGCGTTTTTCTTCCAAAATCGAAACCGCGTCTTTTTCGCATACTGTGCCAGCATTTTTTTTCCAAGATGGCACATACCGAATCAAAACGCCACTAACGCCAGAAATAGATTCGTATAAAGAGCCAAAAAACTGATTGAAACGAAAAACCGCGTTTTCTCTTTTTGATTGAACCTCAACTCCATAATGCGCTAACTGAAAATCATAAGAAGAAATCAAGTCAAATTTGCCTTCACGTAAGCAAAGATTTCGACTTTTTAGTATTTTTCCATAATTTCGCACAGCGTCCAAATGAAGTAAGTCATACATAGAAAGACACTGGTCGAGAAAAAATCGTCTGCGCTCAGGCTCGCCTAGTATAAATTGCAGGTCTCCATGACAAAAAACAACACAAGGTATTGTTGTTATAAGGTCGCGTCTATCTTTTATACTTTTGCCGTTTTTTACGATTTTCTTTTTAGAGCCGTCAAAAAAAATATCAACCGAACCAGAAAAATCGCCCTCCCCACGAAAAAGCGAGCGAATATGATAAGAATCGCCCCCTTTTTTAATCATATCCGCGTCGCTTCGAGTTCTAAAAGACGAGCCGTAAGCAAGGCAATAAACGCTTTCAAGAAGATTACTTTTGCCTTGCCCGTTATCTCCCACAAAAAACACTTCGCGAGAATTTACGTCAATATGCTCGTCGCACACATTTCTAAATCCAGAATAAGAAATTGACAGTATACTCACTTTTACTGTTGCATTGGCATAAGAATATTAAAATATCCTTGCGCAGGCTCTGGACGAAGCGTAACTCCGCGCAACGCTTCGCTAAACTCAAATGCTACGCGCTCCGTATCCATGACTTTGAGCGCGTCCTCAATGTATTTTGAGTTAATTGCAATCGTAATGTCCTCGTCTGCGTATTCGCACGGAATTTCCTCGCGCGCTTCGCCTTGTTTTCCGTTTGCCGAAATCGAAAGAACGCCAGGTTTTATATCAAAGAAGATTTTTCCTTCGTCAACCATAACGTTGATTCGCCGAACAGCGTCCAAAAATTCCGAAAAATCAACGATGAATTTGTGCGGCTGATTATCTGGAATAACGCGGCGATAATTTGGAAACGAACCGTCAATAAGACTCGCGGAAAGAATGTAATTTGAGAATTTGAACGTGATGCTCCGCTCATTTGCAGAAATCGAAAGAGAGCCTTCGTCTGGAGCGTGTTTTGCCACGATGTTGAGCATTTTTGGATGAACGATTATCGGAGAAAAAGACGCAACATCGCCCATAAGCGGTTCTGCGTCAAGCGCAAGGCGACGGCTATCCGTAGCAACCAAAATGAGTTTTTCGTCTTCTTTTTCAAAGAAAACGCCGTTCAAAAAATACCGTTTTTCTTCGGTGCTTGTAGCATACGCAGTGCGTAAAATCATTTTCTTAAAATCAGCGACGGGAACATCAAAAAAATCCTCTGCGCCCGAATCTGGAATTTCAACAAAATTGTCGCGGCAACGAATTGTATATCGAATTTTTTTTGAAGAATGTTTGATTAAAGCAACTCTCAAACCGTCTTTTTGTTGCACTTCAAAATCAATTTCTCCATCTGGAAGAGAAGTCAAAATGTTCATAAGTTTTGAACAAAAAACAACAGCCGTTCCTTCATCTTCCGTTTCCACTGGAATTTTTGCCTGAATGTTCATTTTATTGTCAGCCGCTTTTATGATAAGTTCTCCGTTCGTTGCTGTAAGCGATACGCTTGAAACAGAAGATTCAGCATTTCTTCCAGTCAATTCTTGTGCAATCGAAATCTCATTGATAAGTGCATTTCTTTCAAATGAAAATTTCATTTTTTTTCTCCTTATACTTTTATCTAAATTTAAATTTTTTAATAATAGTAATAATAGTGCTTGTGAATTTGTGGAATAATTGTCAGAAACCTTGAAAATAAAAGATTCTTTCGGTGGAAAAATCAAAAGAAAATGTCCACTCGTTTTCCACTAATCCACTTTTGGATTTTGTTTTTCGTGTTTTTTCACACTTAGACCACAAAACTCCCATTCAAAATCCACAGAATTTTTCGTTTATCCACAAAACCATGTGGATAAAAATTTACTAAATTCGAGCAAAATTTAGCAAATTTTTGACGAATTTATTTTTCTTCCACAACAAAACTCAAATTTAGCAAATTTTTGATGAATTTGTTTTTATGCCTTTTTGAACGTCATAAATTTACTAAATTTCACAAATTTTTTCAAAATTTCTCATTTTCATCTTTCAAAATAGAGAAAAATCAAACGAGTTCGAGTTCTTTTCTTGAATTTTACTTCATTTTGACCAATTTGAGAAATAGTTTCTCAAAGTTCGCGCTTTTTTGCTTTGGAGGTCAGATGTAATTGTACGCCTCCTTTTCGAGTTGGCGCACGACTGCGGCAACTGCTGGGTTTGTTTTTATCTGCGCGTCAATTTTATTGATGGAATTCATAATTGTTGTGTGGTCTTTTCCGCCAAACTCGCGACCAATGTCTTTTAGAGAATATTCTCGAAGCAGTTTTCTCGAAAGATATATTGCAATGTGCCGCGGAAAAACGAATTGCTTTGTTTTTGTTTTTCCCGTAATGTCTTGGATTTTTATTCCAAAATATTTTGAAACTGCTTGCTGAATCGCGTCAACCGTTACCGCGCCCGCGCTTTCTTTGTCGTCTATTCTGTCTTTTAACATATCTCGAACCACGTCGAGCGATAGCGGTTGCCCTGAAAGGTCGCAATACGCCATGACTTTTAGAGCACACGACTCAAGGTCTCGAATATTTGACTGAATACTTTGAGCGATGTATTCGATTACGTCCTTTGGAATTTCTTTTCCGTGCCCGTTGATTTTTCGCATAAGAATTGCGCACCGAGTTTCAAAATCGGGAAGTTGCAAATCGTAATCGAGTCCGCGTCCAAAACGAGTGCGAAGTCGGTCGGTAAATCCTTGAATTTCTTTTAACGAACGGTCGCTCGTAAAAACGAGTTGACCTTTTCTGTCGTAAATCGCGTTGAATGTGTGAAACAGTTCCTCTTGTGTTGCTTCTTTTTTTTCAAGAAATTGAATATCGTCCAAAAGAAGCACGTCGAGATTTCTGTATTTTTTTTTGAACTTTTCGGTCGTTTTATTTGAAAGCGAACTCGTAAATTCGTTTGTAAACGACTCCGCGCTGATGTAGCAAATTTTTGCTTTTGGATTTCTTGCGTAAATTTCGTTTCCAATCGCTTGCATTAAATGCGTTTTTCCAAGTCCAACGCCACCATAAAAAAGAATCGGATTGTATTCGTTGCTTCCTGGGTCTTCGGCGGCTCTTTTTGCCGTATTGTACGCAAGCATGAGATTATTGTCTGGAATAAAATTTTCAAACGTATAATCTTCCCGAAGTTGCGGGTGTTGAGAAGGTGGTTCTTCTTCGGAATAAACTCCTTTTTGAGCCTGACGCAAAAATTCGGCGTATTCTTTATCAACATCTTCTTGATTTGCGTTTGACTGAGGATTTCCGCCTTCGATTTTGCTTCTTTCGTCTATCATGGACTGCAAACCGCTCATCGCACGGCTGAATCGATTTTCGTCACCTTTGTTTCGCGTTCGTTTTTTTTCGACTTCGGGTGGCGGTGGCGGCGGATTCCCGTTAAAAAATTCCGTTTCTGGAACTCCCATTATGGAAGTGTCTACTGGCGTGGATTTTTTTTCGCGCGACTTTTCTTTTTTTGCAGAGCGTGGCGCGGGAGTCAATTTGATTTCCGTGCCTGTAAACTCATTGATTTTTTGTTGAATTTTTTCCACAATTCCGTTTTTGTTCATTAGTTTCCACATTACGTCCGACTGAACCGTAACCGTTATGGAATCGTCGGTTTCTCCAACATAATTGAGGTTGTACCAAAGTCGGAATTCTTTTTCGTTTCCGAGTTCTTCGCGGATTTGATTTAACGCCTCCTCAAAAAACTCTTTGTAAAATTGTTCAGCCATAAACGACATTTTACCCTAACTTTACTTTTCTACGCAATACTATTATAATATGGAATATTTTTTTAATCGTTTTGCAACCTAATTAAATTAAGGATTTTATATGGAATCGTCTTATTCTGCTGGTAATATTCAAGTATTAAAAGGTTTGGAAGCTGTACGGAAGCGACCTGGAATGTATATTGGCTCTACAGGACCGCGTGGTTTGCATCATCTTGTGTACGAAGTCGTTGATAATTCGATTGATGAAGCAATGGCGGGTTTTTGCACAAAAATCACGGTCGCGTTGGAAAAAAACGGCGTGGTTCGCGTGGAAGATAACGGGCGCGGAATCCCCGTGGACAAACATCCAACTGAAAACGTTTCCGCGCTTGAACTCGTTTTGACGCGCCTTCACGCGGGCGGAAAATTCGACAAAGGAAGTTACAAAGTTTCAGGCGGACTTCACGGCGTGGGCGTTTCGTGCGTGAACGCGCTTTCTGAATGGATGGAAGCGACCGTAAAACGCGATGGTCAAGTGTATAATCAGCGATACGAAGTTGGAATTCCAAAAACCGCAGTTGAATGTGTGGGCAACACGCCAGAACACGGAACTACAATCAGATGGAAAGCGGACGGCTCGATTTTTACTGAAACAACGGAGTACGATTACGAAACGCTCAAAAAACGGCTGCGCGAACTCGCTTTTTTGAACAGCGGAATTTCGATTTTCTTTCGTGATGAGCGCGGGGACGATGTAAAAGAAGAAACGTTCACATTTGAAGGCGGAATTGTTCAATATGTAAAAGAACTCAATTCTCAAGTTCAAAGTAAATTTTATTATCCTTCAGAGCCGATTTCGATTTCTGGCGAAAAAGATGGCGTGGTTACGGAACTCGCGTTCCAGTACAATTCGGGATATTCTGAAAATGTAAACACGTATGTGAACGACATAAACACGCGCGATGGCGGAACGCATCTTGACGGATTTAAGGCGGCTTTGACTTACGTTTTGAATAAGGCGTTGGACGCAAACGAAAAACTAAAAAGAAAACTCGATAAAGATGAGCGACTGACTGGCGACGACGTTCGGAGCGGAATTGTTGCGGTGCTTTCGATGAAAGTTCCAGAGCCAGAATTTGAAGGGCAAACAAAAGAAAAATTGGGAAATACCGAAGTTCGCGCAATCGTTGATTCGCTTGTCAAAGAAAAATTGACGATTTTCTTTGAGTTGAATCCTGCCGTTCTTGAAAAAATCCTTGAAAAAGCGGTCGCTGAAGCCTCTGCTCGAATTGCTGCGCGGCGCGCAAAAGACGCAACTCGTAAAAAAAATCTTTCCGATTCGTTTGGGCTTCCCGAAAAATTGGCGGATTGTTCTCTCAAAGACCCCGAATTGTGCGAGGTGTACATCGTGGAAGGCGATTCTGCAGGCGGTTCTGCAAAAAAAGGACGCGACCCAAAAACGCAGGCGATTCTTTCGCTTTGGGGAAAAATGCTCAACGTTGAAAAAGTGCGAGCGGACAAAGTGGTGAGCAACGACAAACTTGAGCCGATTATCGCTTCGCTTGGCGCGGGATTTGGCGCGGATTTTAATATCGAAAAATTGCGTTATCACAAAATCATCATTATGGCAGATGCCGACGTTGACGGAAGCCACATTCGTACGCTTCTTTTGACATTTTTCTTTCGCTATATGCCGCAGATTATCGAGCGCGGTTACGTTTATCTTGCAATGCCTCCACTTTTTAGAATTCAAGTCGGAAAGCAAAAACCCGTTTACGTTTACACAGACGAAGAAAAGGCGTTGGAACTTTCTAAACTTGGCGATATGGCGGAGAAGGCTGACGTGCAACGGTACAAAGGACTTGGTGAAATGGACGGAAAGCAACTGTGGGATACAACGATGAATCCTGCGGTTCGTAAAATGAAAGTCGTAACAATTCCTGATGCAGAGGCTGCCGACCGTATGTTCAGCGTTTGCATGGGTGAAGAAGTCGAACCGCGTCGTCAATTTATCGAAGAAAACGCTGTTTACGCAAATCTCGATTTTTGATTTTCTCAAAACAGATTTATTAAAATGCAACCGTTCAAAATCGTGTTTTTTAGCGGTTTTGAACTCGTCAACCTTGAGATAACGCGCGTTATCGAACAGGTCTATTTTTAGAAAAAAGGATTATATAATGGAAGAAATTAAAACTTCTGAAGGTGGAACGGTCATTCAAATTCCGATTCAAGATGAGGTTCGGCAAGCGTATATCGACTATTCGATGTCCGTTATTGTGCAACGCGCCCTTCCTGATGTTCGCGATGGATTGAAACCTGTGCATCGGCGTATTCTGTACGCAATGGACACGCTCCATCTTTCGAGCGGCGGAAAAACAAAAAAATGCGCGACGATTGTTGGCGAAGTTCTTGGACATTATCATCCGCATGGAGACGCTTCCGTTTACGACGCGCTTGTTCGTCTTGGACAGGATTTTGCCCAGCGATACGCGCTCGTAACTCCCCAGGGAAATTTTGGAACGCAGGCAGGAGACCCCGCGGCGGCTTATCGTTACACCGAGGCAAAAATGGCTCGTCTTGCCGAGGATATGGTTCTCGATATAGACAAAAATACAGTTGACATGATTCCCAATTTTGACGACACCACAAAAGAGCCGTCTGTTCTTCCTGCAAAATTTCCATTTTTGCTGTGCAATGGCACTACGGGAATCGCTGTTGGTATGGCGACGAATATGCCGAGCCACAATTTGCGGGAAGTCGCTTCGGCGATTGGCGCGTACATTGAAAATCCTGACATTTCAATCGACGAACTGATGCTTCATATAAAAGGACCTGATTTTCCGACGGGCGGAATCATTTATGGAACGAGCGGGTTCAAAAAGGCGTATAAAACGGGGCGCGGAAAAATTGTTGTTCGGGCAAAATTTGAAACTGAGCAATCTGCGAACGGGCGGGAATCTATTGTTTTTACGGAAGTGCCATACGGCGTAAATACCACGTCGATAATTAAGCGCATTAAGGAACTGGCTCGTGAGCGCGCGATTGACGGAATTACTGGAGCGAATGACGAAACGAGCGACCGCACGGGAATGCGCCTTGTTGTTGACTTAAAACGTGGCGCGATTACAAAACTCGTTTTGAATCAACTGTTTGCAAAAACCGAACTCCAGTCGAATTTTAATGTAATAAATCTTGCTCTGGTAAACGGAAAGCCTGAAATCCTTGATTTGAAATCGCTTGTGCGTCATTTTGTGGAGCATCGCGTGGAAGTTGTTACTCGCCGAACGCAATTTTTGCTTGACAAAGATTTGGCGCGGGAACATATTCTTGAAGCATTGATAACTGCGGTTGACGCAATCGACGAAGTGATAAAACTCATTCGCGCTTCTCGCGATGTTCAAGAAGCAAAGGCTTCGCTCGAAAAAAGATTCAATTTTGACGATATTCAGTCCACGGCAATCGTTGAAATGCGACTTTCTCGGCTCACCAACCTGCAAATCGAAGAACTCAAAAAAGAAATGGAAGCATTGAAAGTGCATATTGCGTACTTGCGCGATTTGCTTGCGAATAAACAAAAAATCTACGCACTTGTCAAAAGCGAAACGGACGAACTTGCCGAAAAATACGGCGACGAGCGGCGCACGGAAATTCACGTTGAAGAAGCGGCGGAAATCAACGTGGAGGACATGATAAAAGAAGAAAATGTTGTTGTTACGATTTCAAAATTTGGCTACATAAAGCGAATTCCGCTTTCGCTTTACAGAACTCAAGGCAGAAATGGAAAGGGGAGCGGGTCTGCTTCAAGTCTTGTTGAGGACGATTTTGTAACGCAAGTCATAACGGCAACGACTCATTCGTACATTACGTTTATCACGAGCGCGGGAAGAGCGTATTGGATTCGCGCCCACGAAATTCCAGAATCAGGAAGAAGTGCGCGAGGTTCAAATGTAAAAACGCTCGTTCAACTTGCCGCCGACGAAGAAATTACAGCAATCGTCGTTTTGCGCGATTACACGGACAGTCGCTACATCTTTATGGCAACAAAAAAAGGAATCGTAAAAAAGGTAAAAACGACCGAATTTGCAAACGCTCGCACTCGTGGCGTAACTGCGATTTCGTTTAAAGATGCAGACGATAAACTCGTTTCTGCCGTGCAAACGGGGGACGGAGATTCTATCATGCTTGTAACAAAAAAAGGTCAGGGGCTTTTGATTCACGGGGATTCGGTTCGTTTTATGGGAAGAGCGGCTGCGGGCGTTGGAGGAATTCGGCTTCGGGACGGAGATGAGTTGGTTTCCGCGATAAGCGTTGAAAAAGGATGCAACGCGCTCGTTGTTACAAAACTCGGTTACGGAAAGCGCGTCGAATATTCCGATTTTTCTGAACACGGGCGGAATACAGGCGGGCAGCGCATTTTTGGAAATTCTGAAAAGCGCGGAGAAGTTGTTGGTGCGGTGTCTGTTTCTCCAGATAACGAGTTGATTTGTGTAACGAGCATGGGAAAAACCCTTCGCGTCAATGTTTCAGAAATTCCTCTGCAAAGTCGAATTGCCTCTGGAAACAAACTTGTAAATCTTTCCGAAAACGACTACGTAGTCGGCTTTGACCGCATAGTTCCCGAAAATCTTTCAGAAAAACAAGACGAATAAAATAAAAGACGGAAAGCAATTTGCTTTTCCGTCTTTTTTTTGTTTCACGTGAAACACTTTTTATTTTTTGTTCTTTTGAAATTCAAACTGTTTCACGTGAAACAGTTTTTTTATAACTGAAAGTAAAAAGTCTGGAGAAAAACTGATTTTGTGGTTGGGGTAGCCTGTCGAAACCACAAATTAGCAAATACAATTTTCAAGAAATTTCTAAAAATGATAAAAAAAACAAAAATATCATCAAATTGCTTTTCCGTTCAAAAATTTTTCAGAAAGAAAACCGTTTTTGTAGACGAGTTTTAATGAAAAAAATGGCTCATTTTTTTTGAGCATTTCCAAAAAGATTCGGTCGCCTTCCCATACATTAAGGGACTCTATTTTGTCTTTTTCAATCCATTGCAAAGTTCCTTCGGTGCAGCGGATTTCGTTTCCCGAAAAATCGTTTGACGTAAAAATGTGCATATACTCTGTTTGGGTATTGTCAGAAACGAATGTAACAATGCCTCGGAATGTGAACGAGTTTAGCGTGTAGCCCGTTTCTTCCTTTACTTCGCGGAGCAAACATTCGTCGGGACTTTCTTCTTTTTCAAAATGTCCGCCGACTCCAATCCATTTTCCTTCGTTTATGTCGTTTTTCTTTGCGTCGCGATGCAACATGAGCCATTTTTCTTCGCGCTCAAGATAGCAAAGCGTTGTGAGATTTGATTTCATGGCTCTTATTTTACTTCGCGCGTTGAGAGGCGGCAAGCGTTGTCCGATAATAAAAATATGAAAAAAATCTCCGCGTTTTTTATTTTGACTTTTGTTTTTGCTTTTCATATTTTTGCTCAAAGCATTTCTCTTTCGTATGCAGGCGGCAGGAGTTATTCTCTTGTGGAGCGCACAAATCTCCGACGGTACGAAAATGGGCGGTACGTTGGACTTTCAAATCGCGAAGTGCGTTCTTTTATTACGCCTGGATTGGACGGCGTGTACGATGGCAATTTTTACGTTGTGGAAAAAACGCTTAGAAATCAAGCGAGCACGTTTGCGGGCATTTACGACGCGATTCCTGCAAAATTCCGACTTGGCACTGACGGCAAAATGGAAATGAAAGAAGACAACGGCTATCCGACGTTCCGAAGTTTTCCGAGTTTTCCTGCAGAAAAAATCAAACCAGGAGATACGTGGACGAGTCGTGCGGAGCGGTCTGTTGACCCGTTGAATCAAGGCGTGTTTACTCGTCTTAAAATCGAAGTTCTTTACAATTTTATAGGTGAGGAAATCTACAACGGACAAGCAGTTTACCGAATTGGTGCAATGTGGCAAACGAATTACGGAATGAACTGGCGCGACCCGAATGGCGACCCCGACTTAAAAAAAGCGCGCGGCGGACACAAAGCGGAAATCCTTGTTCTAAAATCAACGGGTGCGCCGCTTTTGATAATCGATAATGTTGACGAGTCGTTTGAATTTGCGGGCGGAAAAAACGTTCAACTCAAAGGAAAAATCTCTCTTTTTGTTGAATTTCCGCCAGCGATTGACCGCGGAACGCTCATTCCAGCCCTCGGAGAAATCGCGTCTGTTTCTGATTCATTTTCCGAAGCCCTTTCTTTGGATTCCGAAGGTTTGGGAAGCGGAAGTGCGTCAAAAGAAGAAATCGCGCTCGCGTCGCTTGATTCTTCCGTTCCGAGTGGCTCTGAAAGCGAAAAAGAGAGAATCGAGCAAAATCTTTCTGTTCTTGAGGACGTTGAAAAATCGCGGGCAGAACTTGCGTCTTTTTCGCCTCCAGCGTCCGAAAAAATCGGCTCTGACGGAAATCCGCTTGATGGCACAAACGAAGGCGAAAACGGTTTGGGCGGAAATCGAGAAAATCAAAGCGGACTTGCTTTGGGCGGAGAAAATCGCGGGGATAAAAATGGCACATCGTCAGAGTCGAACAATTTAGAAAGCGACAAAACGACTCGCCGAAACGAAATTCTTTCAATGCTGGATTCTGGCATTGGTTCAAACGGCTCTTCAAACGAATCTCGAAATGCTCAAAACGAAAATTCGTCTGCGTCTTCTGATTCTGAAAATCAAAAATCTCCAAAAAATGATATGGTCGTTGAGCAAACGAACGCGGGAATCCGACTGAGCGTTAGAAATTTGCGGTTCAAAGCGGATTCGAGCGAACTTATTGCTGGAGAAAGTTCCCGCCTTGATGAAATTGCGCACGTTCTCGCGCTTGTTCCTGGTGGCAAATTCCTTGTTGAAGGACATACGGCTCGCGTTGGCGATATTACTGACGAGCAAGCACTTTCGGAAGAGCGGGCAAAAGTTGTGGCGCAAGAACTGTCGCGCCGTGGCGTGAGTGCGGACAGTTTTATTTGCCGAGGGTGGGGCGGCTCAAAACCGATTGCGCCAAACACAAATGAGCGCGGAAAGGCTCAAAACCGCCGCGTTGAAATTACCATTCTTGAGTAATCGTTACGGACGCTTTTCTACGCTTCCGTCTTTGTGCGCAATAAACGCAGTTGGACGCAAGAACGTAAAAAATCCAACTTCCACAACGCCGGGGATTTTTTTGATTTCCTCTTCCATTTTTCTTGCGTCAACGCCGCTTTTCCAAAGGCAGTCGAGAATTTGGTTTCCGTTGTCTGTGATGACAGGCCCGCATTTTTTGACTCCTTCGCGGAGAGTGCACGTTGCGCCGAGTTTTTCGAGTCTTTTTTCCACGCTCCGTTTTGCTTCTCCGATGATTTCCACAGGAAGCGGAAATCGACTTCCGAGCGAACTGACCGATTTTGATTCGTCGGCGACGATTGCGTATTTTTTTGAAGAATACGCGACGATTTTTTCAAGAAGCAACGCCGCGCCGCCGCCTTTTATCAAATTGTTTTCCCCGTCGATTTCGTCGGCTCCGTCAATCGTTAAATCAAGAACGCCGTCAATTTCTTTTGAATTTAATGAAAAAAGGTGAATTCCGTTTTTTTCGCAAAATGTTGCCGTTTGCAAACTCGTTGGCACGGCTTTTATGTTTGTGATTTTTTTTGCGTTAATTAACTCGCAGATTCTTGAAATTGCAGGAAGCGCGGTGCTTCCCGTTCCAAGCCCGATTTTCATTCCGCTAAAAATCGAACCATTTTCAAAAAGCGTGTCCACCGCCGTTTTTGCCGCAAGCACTTTTTGTTCATCTTTTGAAATTTCCATTTTATTTTCCCTTAATCTAAAAAACTGTGTGATAACAAAATGCTCGAACGTATTTATTGATTTATTCCGTATGAATTTCTCAAAAAATTCGTCATTCTGATTATTGCTGTCCTGTCGCGTTGTGGAGTGGAATCCGTGTACGATTTTAAGAATAATTCCATTTGCTCAAGCGCTTGATATTGTAACATCGTCCAGCCGTTGCAAATTTTGCAACCAGAATCTTTTGCACGTTTTAAAAGTGGCGTTTCTTCGGGTTCGTAGATTATATCGTACACGAGTTCTTTTCCGCTGAACTCGTAAAACCAAATCGGGTCGTTTAATTCGTCGCTTGGATTTGAATCTCCCATTCCTTTTGAAGTCGTTTGCACGATTATGTCAGAATATTCGTTGATTTTTGAAACCGACTCCGCGCTTAGTCCGCCCCAAGAAAAGCCGAATTTTTCTGCAATTTTTTGCGCTTTCATTATTGTTCTGTTCAGTACGCAACCGTCCGCGCCGAGCGTTTTGAGCGCGTAAAGAATCGCACGGCTTGCGCCTCCCGCGCCAATGACGGAAACTTTTTTTCCTTGAATCGATTGTTCGCCCGTTGATTTTTTCACAAATTCCAAAAGCGCAGTTGCAAATCCAGTGCAATCCGTGTTGTGTCCAATCCAATTGTTTCCTTCGCGAATGACCGTGTTGCACGCGCCAATTTCTTTGACTTTTTCGTCAACGTCTGTCAAATATGAAATGATTTCTTCTTTGTGCGGAATCGTTACGCTGTAACCGAAAAATCCCACGGTTTTTGCAAAATCAAACGCTTCTTTTGCGCTTTGTGAACGAAACGGAATGTAAATTGAATCTATCATCAGATTTTTTTGCTGCCCGTTGTGGAGTTTTGGACTCGACGTTACTTTGAGCGGATAGCCCGTAATTCCAAAAATCCGCGTGGAAGAACCAATCGAATGAAATCGGTACATGGTGTCGAGCGTTTTTGGGTCGCAATGTCCAAGTTCTAAAAGATTTGTCGAAAGTTCCGCGGGCGAAGTGTAAGAAAGATACGAGTTGAGAATTGGCGCAAAAATCCGTGACGGAAGACCAAACTCGCCCATTGCGCAAACGATTTGCTCCGTTCCATGGAATTTTGACGCTTCTGCAAACAAATTCGTTACGTCTTCAAGTCCATGTGGCATAAAAGCAACCTTTGGAATTTCGTAGCCTGTTAATCGAAGTTGATTGATTTTTTCAGAAATATTTTTGATTGGATTTTTCATGTCGTGAAACGAGCGAATTATTTTTGTTCCAAACGCGAGCGCGGCATCTTCAAGGCTTGGAACTCGGAAATCTTCTTCAAAATCAACGTAAGCAAAATTTTTCCGTGAGTCCGAATCCGCAAATGCAAGCGCGCGGGCAAAAAGCGTCGTTCTGGACCCTTCGCCTTCTTCATATTTTCCGCCGTCGCACACGCGCCGAATCGTTAAAATGCACGGAATCCGAACGAGAGCGGGAAATTCGCGCACTCGAAGTCGCTCATCTTCCAAAAGAAAATCCACGCGAAGTTCCACTAAATCAATGTACTGGCGATATTTTTCAACGATTTCCAAATCTTCTTCAAGCGTTTGCCCGGTAAGGCAAAGGCAAATCAAACTTTTTGACATACAATCCTCCAAAAAAATCCTTTCAAAAAAAATAATACCATTTTTGGTAATTTTATCAAAAGTATGCTGAAAATTGGTGGTTGAGCCTGTCGAAACCACCGTAGCGGAAACATACTTTTCATAACATTTTTAACTTTGAGTTTGAGCGTCAATTTTTGCACATTCGGAACAAAGTCCGTGAAAAACCGTTCTAAGCGGATTTAATTTGAATCCGTGCGATTCAAGTAAATGCGAGGCGATTTGCGAAAGTTCCGAACATTCAAGATGTATGAGCGAATTGCATTTTTCGCATTTTAAGTGAAAATGTTCGCTTTCAAGGCAACCGCTTCCCGTGTATTGAAAACACGCGGCTTCGCCGTTGCCATTTTCGTATTTTGCAACAAGTCCTTCAGAAACAAGCCGCTCGATTCTTCTGTAAACGGTGGCGATTCCGACTTTGTTTCCATTTTTGAGCAAATGCTCGTGGACTTCTTCGACGGTAAAATGTCGCCCCGCCGTTTGCTCCAAAAAGTGAATAATAAAATCTCGTTGTTGCGTGCGGTACGTTTTCATTTTTTGACCTCGGAAACGTCTTCAAACCACCACGGCGCAACGCTTTTTATTCCTTTTTGCTCCAAAATCCACGAAGCGTCTTCGTAGCCTTGTCGAATCAACAGATTGATTCTTTCGCTTGTAAAATTTGCCGTTCCTTCCAAAATGCCACCCAAGTCGATTTTTGGAATAATCTCCACGAGTTCAATTTGTTCGTAGTCGATTGCGCGGATTCTTCGTGACGGTTGGTGTTCAAGGTAAACAACGATGATTTTTTTGACTTCTGGATGCTCTTCGATAATCGGAAAAATCGGCGTGTTGTCGCCGCCCATTGCTTCGTTTCCGCCGTCTTCGTGCCTGTGTCCGTCGGAAAGAATCACGGGGTCGGTCAAAATCGGAAACGCGCTCGTTGCAAGCAAAAGCCTTCGGATTTCATCTTCGCTTTCGCTTTTGTTGAGCAGAAAACGGTGCGCGTAACTTCCTGGCGTTGCCGTAAGGAGTTTTAGAATAAAAAGCCGACTGCGAACCGTCGTAACGTACACGTCTGGAGAAGCGAGGTTTTTGAAACGAGAAACGTTTACGCTTTCAACGATTTCCGAAAGTCCTTCTTGCGAAATGAGCGAATCGTCTTTTGTCAATTCGTCTGGAACGATTGTGCGCCAAATCTCTTCCGCTTTTTCGATTCCTTCACAAACAAAAAGCGCGGAATTCAACGCGCCCACGCTTGAGCCAGAAAGGGCAAGTGCGCGTTGAGCAATTCCTCGCTCACAAAGTGCTTTGTACACGCCCACTTCATACGCGCCTTTTCCGCCTCCGCCAGAAAAAACAATTCCCCACGGCTCAAAAAACGCGGGTGCACACAAATGCAAAAAAAACAAAATCAAAACAAAAACGCGATTCATTTTTGCCTCCAAAACTCGCCTGCGATTTCCTCGTCATCGAATTTTTCGGAAAAAAGTTTGAATTTTTCGTTTATTTTCAAAATTGCTCCGTCGTCAGAAATCAAAAAAATCCCAAGATTTTGCATTGCCACGATTTCTGACGCAAGAATTGACTTTTCGGAGAAAATCCGTTTTTTTGAAAGAAAAAGCCGTTCGCCTTTTTGCGACTCGTTTGAATCCAAAACAGGAAAATTGTCGATTAAAGAAAATCGTTTTGCCCAAGCGTTTTCTTTTGAAAGCCCAAATTCGGTTGCTTTTTTCAAAAAAGAGTCCGTTACGTCGAGTGGCGGGCGCGAATATCGAAAAAATCGTTTTTCACCAGATTCAAGCGGATATTCGATTATTTGTCCGTCGTTTGAAATCCAAAGCCCTTCGAGTTCTGAAATCGAGGAAACTTCGTGGAACGTTACTTTTGTTGACGAGCATGAAAAAAATGCTATCAAAAAAAATACCAAAACTGGAGCAAAAAAAATCCTCTCATTCATGGAAAAATTGTAGCACTTTTCTTGAATTTCTTATAGTTCTATTCTTTTTTTTGAATTGACAAAATGCGCAATCGGTTGCACAATGATTTACATGGACGTTTTTGAACAAATTGACCGACTTGTGTCATACGGGATTTTGACGGGGCTTATCGAAAAAGAAGATGCGATTTTTTCAAGAAATCAGATTCTTATGCACCTTTCGCGTGATTCATACGAGGGTGCGGGGGAAATTCCTGCTGTTTCTGAAGCAGACCTTGAAGACATTTTGACGTTTCTTTGCGACGATGCCGTTCGGCGCGGAATTTTTGAAGACGGAACAGAGGCTAGAGACCGCTTTACGTCGCTTCTTATGGCGGTTTTTGTTTCAAAGCCGTCTGAAATTTCAAAATCATTTTGGGAAAAATATAAAAAATCTCCAAAGGAAGCAACCGATTGGTTTTACAAATTCAGTCAAGACACAGATTACATAAAACGATACCGCATCAAAAAAGACGTAAAATGGAAGTCAGAAACGCCGTGGGGCGATTTGGACATTACGATAAATCTTTCAAAACCAGAAAAAGACCCGCGCGATATTGCGGCGGCAAGAAACGCTGCGCAAATTTCGTATCCAAAATGTTTGCTTTGCGCAGAAAATGTTGGCTACGCAGGACGTTCTGGACACGCCGCCCGCGGAAATCATCGCGTGATTCCGATTGTGCTTTCGGGCGAGCCGTGGGGATTTCAGTATTCGCCGTATGTTTACTATAACGAGCATTGCATCGTTTTTAACACGCGGCACACGCCCATGAAAATTGAGCGAAAAACGTTTGAGCGGCTTTTGGATTTTGTGCGTCTTTTTCCGCATTACACGCTCGGTTCAAACGCGGATTTGCCGATTGTGGGCGGTTCGATTCTTTCGCACGACCATTTTCAGGGCGGTTCTTACGAATTTCCAATGGCACGCGCTCCGATTGAGCAAAAAGTCGAGTTTTCGGATTATCCTGAAATTGAAGCGGGAATCGTAAAATGGCCGATGTCGGTTCTTCGCTTGCGCTCAAAAGACTCGCAAAAACTCGTGGAACTTTCCGAGAAAATCCTTTTGCATTGGCGAAAATGGACTGACGAAAGCGCGGGGATTTTTTCAGAAACGGACGGAGTGCCACATAACACGATTACGCCGATTGCTCGTCGGCGCGGTTTGGATTTTGAACTCGATTTGGTTCTTCGCAACAACATTACGTCAAATGAGCATCCGCTCGGCGTTTTTCATCCGCACGCGGAGTTGCACCACATCAAAAAGGAAAATATCGGGTTAATCGAAGTCATGGGACTTGCTGTTTTGCCGTCAAGACTTAAAACGGAACTTTCTCTCATTGAGGATTTTGTTCGAGCGGGAAAAATCGAGGCAATCGAAAATGACGAAACGCTTTCAAAACACGCTTCGTGGATAAAAGAAATATGCGCTCGGCGTGAATTGAACGCGGAAAATGCTTCAAAAGTGCTTCGGGAAGAAGTGGGCGCGGTTTTTGGACAAGTGCTTTCTCACGCGGGCGTTTTTAAGGAAAACGAGGCGGGACGCGCAGCATTTTTGCGATTCGTAACATCGCTTTGAAAAACTTTGACGTTAAGATTTTCAAAATTCGGATAATAATATGGAAGTTTTTGTAAAAGAAGGCGGAATTTCTGGCTCAAAAAGTTGGAGTGTTTCTTCAAAAAAAATCGAGTTTGTTGCAATGGAACTTGGCGCAACACTCGCAAAAATCTTTGTTTTTGACAAAAACGGAAACAAAACCGACGTTCTTTTGGGGTACGACACGGCTGACGGATTTTTGGCAGGAGTTGGCTCTCACGGGGCGATTGTGGGGCGGGTTGCAAATAGAATTGCCAATGCTTCGTTTGAGTTGAACGGAAAATCGTACAAACTCGATTCAAATGACGGAAAAAATTGCCTTCACGGCGGATTTTTTCGGTGGGAAAAGCAAATCTGGAATTCGCGCGCACTAAAAAATGGCGTTGAGTTTTTTAGAAAAAGCGTGGCTGGCGAGCAAGGTTTTCCTGGAAATCTTGACGTTTTTGTGCGCTACACGATTTTTGAAGAAAATACGCTCAAAATCGAATATGAGGCAAAATCGGATGCGGACACGCCTTTTGCTCCAACGAATCACGCTTATTTTAATTTGAACGGAAGCGGAAGCGCGTTGCATCACGTTGTGAAAATTTTTTGCAAAAAAGTCGCGGAAGCGGGAGCGCATTTAATTCCAACGGGAAAATTGATTTTGGTACAAGGAACTCCGTGGGATTTTTTGAACGGAAAAGAAGTAAAAAAAGACATTTCGCGTCTTGAAGGCGAGCCGAGTTTTGGCTACGACCATTCTTTTGAAACGAATGCGAACGGAAAAATCGTGCCAGTCGCTGAAGTTTTGGGCGAAAAAATCAAAATGAAAATCCGCACAGATGCTCCCGCGCTTCATTTTTACAGCGGAAATTTTCTTGAAGGCGTAAAAGGAAAAGGCGGAGCGATTCACAAAAATCGCGACGGACTGTGCTTTGAAACGGGCTTTTTCCCCAATTCGTTGAACACGCCCGCATTTCCGTCGGTCATTTTGAAAGCGGGCGACACATTTAGAAGCGTAACGGAATTTTCGTTCGATTTTGTGTAACGGCAATTTTGAAATTGATTGAAAACATTTTTTATTTTTAATGGAGGAATATATGGCAAAATCTCTTACTGATGCAGAATATACGGCGGAGGGATTGCTTGCGTCTTTTTACAAATTGTACGGCGGAAGCGACGGAGCGCATGTTTATTCGTCGCCAGCGCGTATAAACATAATCGGCGAACATATTGACTATAACGGTGGCAAAGTTTTTCCCGCTGCAATCGACCGAAGCCTTTTTGTTGCGATTCGTAAGCGCGCGGACAGAAAAGCCGTGTACGACGATATTCGTTTTCCGGGGCGACTTGAGTTTGATTTGGACGGCGAATTCAAATTCAAAAAAGAGGACGGTTACGCAAATTATTTGAACGGCATTATTTCGCAGTTGCTTTCGCGCGGACTTCGTTTTGACGCAGGATTTGAGATTTTGATGGCGAGCAACATTCCCGCAGGAGGCGGCATTTCGTCTTCGAGTGCGCTTGAATGTGGTTTTGCTTGGGCGGTGAGCGAATTGTTTGGCTTTGGGATTTCCCGAAAAGACATCGCGCTTCTTGGTCAACAAAGCGAACATGAGTTTATGGGCGTAAATTGCGGAATCATGGACCAATTTATAATCGCGAATGGAAAAAAAGACACGGCGATGATGCTTGACTGCGCAACGCTTGATTTTGAGTACGCGCCGCTCGTTTTGGGCGATTATCGCTTTGTTGTGATGAACACAAATAAAGTCCGCCGTCTCGCTGATTCAAAATACAACGAGCGAAGAAGTCAGTGCGAAGAGGCTCTCAAAATCCTGAACGAGGGTGGAATCAAAATAAATTCGCTTTGCGAGTTAAAAAGCGAACTGCTTTCAAAAGCGGAAGAATTGATTTCCGATTCGATTCTCAAAAAGCGAGTTAGACATTGCGTGAGCGAAAATGAGCGCGTGATTGCTTCGGCGGCGGCTCTCAAAAATGGAAATCTTGAAAAACTCGGACAACTGCTAAATGCTTCCCACCGCTCGCTCAAAGAGGATTACGAGGTTACAGGAAAAGAACTTGACACGCTTGCGTTCGCGGCGCAAAACGAACACGGCTGCCTTGGCGCACGAATGACGGGCGCAGGATTTGGCGGTTGCGCGATTGCGCTTGTGCATAAAGACGCGCTCGACTCTTTTATTAAAAACGTTCAAAAGGCGTACACAAAAGAAATTGGCTACGAAGCGGGATTTTTTGCCTGCTCTTCTGGCGACGGCGTTTCGCGTGTGATTTAACAAAAATGTGTTGTTCCCGCGTTTTTGCGGGAATTTTTTTGCGCAAAATCAAATATATAAAAAGTCGCTTTTGTTCAAAAAAAATGTAAAAATTCAAAAAAAAATAGTTTGACAATTTGCGCAATCGGTTGTACATTGAATAAAAATAAGAGCAACCGATTGCGCAAAACGAAATATGGTTGCAAAAAAGGGAAAAGGGGGAGCGATGAAAAAGTGCATCAGTGCGGCAGCGGCTCTAGTTTTGGCGGCTACGGCATTTCCTGCTTTTGCGGCGGTGGGTGCAAAAGCGTCTGAAGCCGTGTCGCAGAAAATCCTCGTGGAAAAAGTCGATGGCATTTCCGACGACTTTATGCGGGGCGTTGACATTTCGATGATTGACCAAATCGAAAAAACGGGCGGCAAATTCTACAACGCGCAGGGAAGGGAAGCCGACATCTTTGAGATTCTCAAGGAAAACGGCGTGAATTATGTCCGAATCCGCTTGTGGAACAATCCGACCTACGAAAACGATGTGAAAGACGTGAACGGCAAGGTCATCGCAAAAAAAGGCGAGAAAATGGGCGGGGGCGACAACACGATTGAAACCGACTTGCGCATTGCAAAACGCATCAAAGCGGCGGGCTTAAAATTCATGCTCGACTTTCATTATTCGGACTTTTGGGCAGACCCCGGAAAGCAGAAAATGCCACAGGATTGGAAAAATCTCTCCGCGAAGCAACTTGAAGCGGAAGTCGAAAAATTCACGCGCGAAACGATTGACCGCTTCACAAAAGAGGGCGCGACTCCCGACAGCGTTCAAATCGGAAACGAACTCAATTCTGGGTTTATGTGGCCGATTGGTCAGACTTGGAGCGAAGACCCAAAAGCAAAAATCGGCGGAATGAAACAATTTGTGCGCCTTCTCGACCGCGCGTCAAAAGGTGTGCGTGGCGCAAAAAATGGCGACAAAATCAAAATTGTCATTCACTTGGCTGACGGCGGAAAGCAAGATTTGTACAAATATGTCTTTGACAACGTGAAAAAAGCAAAAATCGACTACGACATCATCGGGCTTTCGTTCTATCCGTACTGGCACGGCTCAATGGACGACCTCAAAGCGAATCTCGAATTCATCTCAAAACGTTACGGAAAAGAAATGGCTGTTGTGGAAACGGCGTATGCGTTTACCGAAGAAAACGGCGACGCGCAGGGAAATGTGTTTCAAGTGTATTCGGACGAAGCGCATGGCTATGTTCCGAGCGTGCAAGGTCAGGCGAGCGAATTGCGCGACATCATTGCGACGGTGGCGAGCGTAAAAGGCGGAATCGGCGTGTTCTATTGGGAAGCGGACGCAATTCTCACAAAAGGAGCGAATCTTTCTGCGACCGAAGGAAACACGTGGGAAAATCAAGCCTTGTTCAGTTTTGACGGAAAAGTGCTTCCTTCTCTTGCGGTTTACAATCTTGTGGGAGGAAAGGGCGAAGTTGAAAATGCCTGGGGCGGTTCTGCCAAAAACGGAAGCAATTTTTCTCCCTACGCGCTCGCGGAAGAGTTGGAATTTACGGTTCTTCCAGGAGAAACTCCCTCGCTTCCTCAAAAAATCAAAGTGATTTACACAAACGACAGCGAAGGACTTGTTGACGTAAAATGGGATTCGATTGATTGGAAAAATCAAAAAGTTGGAAAAGTGAGCGTAAACGGTTTGATTTCTGGCGTTTCGTTTGTGGCAAAGGCAACTGTTACGGTAACGGACAAAGTAAACGTTCTTGAAGACCCGTCTTTCGAGAGCGGCAAATTGGGTGCGTGGAAATTGAATGGACCTGGCGCGGCATGTTTTATGGAAAACAACAAAGGCAACGCGCATACTGGAAAATGGACTTATAAATACTGGCTCGACAAAGGATTCCAGTCTGTTCTTACGCAAGACGTTTCAGGGCTTTCTGACGGGACTTACGAACTTTCAGTTTGGGCAATGGGCGGAGGCGGCGAGAACAACATTCGCTTGTTTGCGGCAAATTACGGAAACGGAAAAAAGCAGATTACGTCAAAAATCACAAATACTGGCTGGAACGAATGGAAGCAGTACAAAATTCGTGTTCCTGTGAAGGGCGGCAAGGCAACGGTTGGAATCTACCTTGACGCAAAGCCCGATTGTTGGGGCAACTTTGATGACATTGAGTTTATCAAGGTTTCCGATTAAAAAATAAAAGGGATTTCTTATGAAGAAAAAAATGAGAATCACAAAAAAGACAGCCGCGTTGCTTGCGTTTCTTGCGATGAGTACGAGTGGCGGGTTTGAACTTTGGTCGCAGGAGGCAGACGACGATTTTGTTGTGCCGCTCGACCAAGATTTTTCAAAACCCATTGAAACAGTGGCGGCGGACGCTCCTGCTTCTGGCGGGGGAAATTCCGTGAAGATGGGACTCTGGACGGAAATTAAGAGTGACAACGTTTCGCTCATCAGAAACGTTTCTGACGGAACCAAAAAAGGCTACGAGTTCGATAATTCGCATTTTTATGGCGAGATGAACTGGTGGTTTTGGGGAAAACCGAATTCGTGGTTTACTCTTGACGCTGAAGTGGGAGTTCTTAATTTTGACAAAACGCTCTATCAAGCAAACTCGTATGGCGCAAACGTTCCCGACGTTACTTGGGCAGACGGATTTCAAGAACTCGTTTCAATGCCGTTTAGTTTAATAAAAGGCGGAAATGATGAAACTCCTGGCGTTTTCAACAAACTCGGACTCAATCTTGAAACGTCGTTCATTGACGTTCGATTCGGTTACGGAAAACTCAAAAAGAACGGAATGAGTCAATTCGCGGGAATTTACAACGTGATTGACCAAGAAGAATATGTGGGCGACGGCTACACGGAACTTAAAAACGGAAAGAACCTCCGCGAATTTGGCGACGTAAAAATCGACGCGCTCGTGGCGTTTAGCCGAATGAATGTGGGCGGAAGTACTTACGGAATGTACGATTACATTGACGCAAAATATTCTGACCTTGCGGAACTTGCGCTAACTTTTGGAAGCACCACAACGGAAGAGCAACTTTTCTTTTATGACCGCACAAACAACAACGCGGGTTCGGTTTATGCTGCGGTAACGCCAATCGACGGATTAAAAGCAGAGTTCCACGCGCTCGGATTTTTTAATGCAGAGCATCATCTTAGCGCGGCAACTGGCGCGATTGCGGGACGCATTTCTTACGAAGCGGATTCTTGGAAGGTAAGCGTAAAAGAAAGCGCGGCTGGCGAGTTTGCCAATTCGGTTTGGGGAAGCGACGGAAAAGCTCACGACGACATTAACGCCGACACATTTACAACGCAAATCGACCTTTGGAAGCGACTCGATAATCTTCCGCTTGGTCTTTCTTTTGGACTTGACCAAGGAATTACGTTCTACGACACGGACGGCGACGAGCCTGATAAGCGCGATTATCGCTTTAGGACTGAGCCTTACGCGGATTTTGACCTTGACCCGATTTTCTCGCACGGTTTGACGTTTGGAACGTATGGCGTTTTTACGATTGACAAAATTGCAGAAAAAGTGAGTGCAGACCAAGAAATCGCAACGGCTCTTCACGAAATCGGCTTTGAGGTAAAAGCGGCAAATCTTGCAAAATATCTCAAGAAAATTACGTTCGATTACGCAATCAAAAATAAATACACAACTGAAGACTCGTTTGACGAAAAATACACGCAGTGGACGAGCGGAAATTCGTACTCGCTTAATAAATCGTATCATTCGATTATTGTGGACGCGGACATTACCGACCGACTTGGACTCAACGCGGGCGCAATCGTTCGCGCGGGAAATGACGACGATACGAATGTTCCGTTTGCGTTTAGTTTGGGTGCGCGATTCAAGCAACTTCCCTTGCCAGGAAAGCCGATGCTTTGGGCGCATTTTACATACGGCATGAATCCGTATGAAGACAACGGCTATTCGTTGTATCGATACGACGAAGCAAACGAAAAATATCAACATCGCACGTATCGCTTGAACTCGCTTGATAGTGAAGCCACAAAAAGCCACATCAGCGTTGGCTTGATTTGGGATTTGTAAGGAGGACGGTATGAAAAAGATTTTTGTAAAAACCCTGGGTGCCGTGCTCCTAAGCCTTGCGCTCGTTGCGTCATTTGCTTCTTGCGCGGACGAAAACGGCTTGCACGACCAAAATGCTGCTAAAGTGACGATTAAGTTCACGAACTTTAGTGCGGCGGAAGACGGCGACTACGCTATTCCCGGTGATTTTAATGGCGACACCGAATGGGAATACAGCAACAGCGATACGCACATTACGCTTAAAGACGGCGAAGGCACGTCTTCCGTAACATTCAACCTTACGGCAACATGGGTAAAGTTTACGCTGGTAAAAAAAGGGGAATGGACTCGCGCTTGGTGTCCCGCGCTTGAAGGCAACAGCGAAGATGAAGGCAAGTTGCAAAACTTCTACATTGGCGAACTTGACCCCGATGCAGGCGAAATTACTTTGGTAATTGACGGAAATTATTCTGGCACGGATGACGTGATTAGCGTACAGTAGCAGGAGGCAGACGATGAAAAGAACGATGATAAAAACATGTGTTGCAGCCGTTGCAAGCATAACGCTCCTTTTTGCGTTCGCTTCGTGCGACAGTTTGCAGGACGAACTTTCAAGCGAGCAACTCAAAGACCAAGTGGCGGGAATCGGCTCGGTGAGCGCGGAAAGCACCGTTTTTTATTACAATGAATCAAAGGATAAAAGCGTAAAAGGCAGCGACGAACGCTGGCTTACGCTCAACCTTTCGCAAATTGCGAATGCTGATAAGGCGAGCGTAAAATACGCGCTTGAATATACGATTGGCGACATTGTGTACAAAAGCGAAGGCTCTAGCGTGGGACAGTTGAGCGATTCAAAGACAAAATACTACGTTGATTTGTCGCCTGCAATCAATCTCATTGACGGCACGGGGAGTCCTTCTTCTAGTGTCATTTCACTTTCTGTTACCGTTTCGGGCTTGACGAACGCCAGCGGAAACGACTACGACGGCAGAAGTTTCCCGACGTTTAGCAAGAAAATCAAATTTGAGCCGTTGTATAATGCTGAAATTGAACCATTTTCAACAAAATCCGCTCCCGCAGGAACGACTTTTGAAATTCCGCTCAACGGAAAAATCACCGCCATTGACGAAGCCGTAACAGCAACAAAAACTGACGGTGATGATGACATTCCCGAAGGCGCAGAGTTTACCGCAAGCGTTTCTGATGACGGAACGAAAATCATTTTGACATCATCGGAGGAACTGACGGACAGAAATTTTACGGCGGATTTTACCTTTACGGGAATCAAGCCAGTCGGCGGAAAAGAAAAGTATGATTACACCGTAAGTCTTTCATTTAATGCGGCGGAAGTCCATGCCGTTACCAAAGAAATTACATTTGAATCAGAAGCGGTTGATGTGATGACGGCGGAAAAATTTGCAACTTTTGGAACTATCCAAAAAATCACCGCGACTTTTTCTGGCGATTTTACAGGCGTAAGTGATAAATGGTATGCAGGTCTTCAAAGCGAGGAGGGAAATAGCGGCAACTGGAATGATTTTACATGGAGTTCCGGCGATGGCAATATTGGAAATTATACCTGTACATTGACCTCCGCATTGATTTCTGCTGCAACGGCTGAAGGCGGAAAACTTCAAATAAAAAGCAATGCTGTTTCTGGCACTCTCGTGCTTACGATTAGCGCGAGTTCTAAATAATTATATTTCGTTTCTGAGTTTTTGATTCAGAAACGAAATAAACCTTTGCTGTTATGGTAACAGGAGGATTTTATGAAAAAAAGAGGACTAAAACGACTTGTCTGCGCTCTTCCCGTTCTTGCATCTCTTGCGCTTTTTGGTTGCACGAACGACATTGACAGCGCGAGCACTTCCGAAGGCATTGACAATTCCGCTGACGACAGCATGACGCTCCCTTCTAACGACGGAAAAAGCGACAAAGACGCACGCAAAGAATTGGGCGGAAGCGGTTCTGGCAACAGCGGAGAAACTGGCGGAGACGGCACGGTCATCGACTTCGGCGACGACTTTATCCGTGGCTTTGACGCGAGCGCGGTGGACTATTACGAGAATAATGTTGACGGAAAAGGGGCTGTCACATACAAGGATACTGACGGCACAACGCTTGATTTTTTCAAGATTCTTGCAAATCATGGCTACGACACCGTTCGCCTGCGCATTTGGAATGACCCGTCGCAAGTTGTTCAATCAGACGACAATCCTCCTGTTGGTGACAACACGCTGGCTCGCACAATAAGCATGGCAAAGCGCATAAAAGCGGCTGGACTTAAACTCATGCTTGACTTCCATTATTCAGACTACTGGACAGACCCCGGCAAGCAATATGTACCTAGGGCTTGGCTTGATGCCGCAAGTGCTGATGATGTTGCATCGAAACTTTCTGATTATACGACGGAAGTTCTTACTGCCCTTAAAGAGCAAGCCGATGTCGTTCCTGCCTATGTGCAGATTGGAAACGAAATCAACAGCGGAATGGTTCGCGATAAAACAATACCAAATTCTACGAGTCCTGACTTTACTTATGCCGGAACTGGCGATAAACAGACTGAGTATCTAAAATTCGCGAGCGAGGCGGTTCGTAATTTTGATGCTTCTATAAAAATCATCGTTCATGTCACTTCAAGCAATCAGCCGACAAGTCTTCTTAATCGGCTCAAAACTGCTAAACTTGTTTACGACATTATCGGTCTCTCATATTATCCGTGGGAAGTTGACTCAAAAACTAATGACAGTGCGCACGGCACGATTCAGCAGATGAAGACAAATATCTCTAGTTGGAAAACGACCTATTCAAAAGATGTCATGGTCGTCGAATGCTCCGCATTGTGGGATGGTAATACAGAGAGCGATAGCGTGAACAAGCGAAAGGTCAGCGCACTTGATATGATCGATTCCGAAAGCTCGCTTTATTCCGACCTTGAGACTGAAGATGTCAGCGGTACTACTTGCCTTAAAGTTTCTGTCGCGAGCGCAAAAGCAGTTCTCCGCCACATCATGCAGGAAACATACGATGCTGGAGGCATTGGTTGTGTCGCCTGGGGCGGCGATATGCACGGCGACTGGAACAGAGCCATGTTCACTTGGGAGGGCGTAGCCATGGATAACATCGATGCCTTCAACTACAAGCCTTCTGGCGGATACACGGCGGAAGATGCATCTGACGACGATACCGGGGGGGATAGTAAAGAAAGTTATGACGAGATGACGCTAAAATTCGATTTCCCTGAAAGCCTTAGTGCGGGAACGATTTCCGTGCTTTACTACAAGGCGGATGGAGCGAGTAGCAGTGGCAAGACCGTGGATGCGACTGTTACAGACAACAGCGCGAGCGTCACGCTTTCAAGCGAATATGCGACGGACTGGGGCTTCAATGCAAAAATTACCGTAAAAAACACGAGTGGTACGGACATTACGAGCAATGTTGGTTTGGGTACATGGACTTCATCTGCGTCAGGCGGCGCAACAAACGCGGGAGGCGACTGCGAAAAGAGTTATTTTGCCTTCACGAAAGACAGTACGCTCACCGTTGTCTGCACCGATAAGAGCGAAGCACCAACGGTATCAATGTCACTTGTTCTTGACTTTTCTGCTGTGAGCGGCGTGACTAGCGTTTCTGGAGAGTATTATAAGGCGGATAGTTCTGAAAAGACTACCATTGCCTCGACAAACCTCTCAAACAGCAAAGCGACTATAACGATAAGCGGCAAGTATTCTGATGGCGATTGGATAAATGTCGAGATAACTCCGACGGGTGGCTCATTCCTGTACGACTCATGGACTTCGACCGTAACTGACGGCGAAAAGAATGCGGGCGGCGGTACGGAAAATAATAAATGCTGGTTTCAGTTCTACAAGGACAGCACTCTCACGGCAACGTTGAAAGCGGTAGATACGGGGGGGGGTACTGAGGGAACATCTATGACAGTCACGCTTGTTTTTGACGATTTTGAATGTACCTATATGAAACTTTGGTATGGAAACTCCAGTGGTGAAGATGTTGAAGTGACACTTGCTGACGACAAGAAAAGTGGTTCATTCACGGCGAAAAAAGAATATGCCAATGATTCTGGGTGGTATGGAAATATGAGTCTCCACAATGTTTGGAACGGAAGCACGGATTTGTCTAACAAACTTGCAGCGGCTTCTGGTTATAACTTGTGCTTTGAATTTAATGCAGAGGGAACAACAATACATCTTGTTAGTTCTAGTGAGTAGGATAATTTTGGAAATCATCACCTACACCGAATAGCTCTACGCCCGCCGTGCCGTTGCATTGTCGGGCGGCTTTTTGCTTGACATTCGCAGGGAATGTGGTATACTTACAACCGTAATCGCAAGGTTACATTGGGCTGGTCAACATGCGACCCAGGTCCACCGAAAGGCGGGGATTTACCCCGCCACTTTTGTCTAGAGAGAAGTATGCCGCAAAAGAGAATTTTGAGCGTTTTCGTCGATGAGTCGGGTGATTTTGGAAAGCTGAATCCAAAATCGCCGTTTTACTATGTGGCGATGGTGCTGCACGACCAATCAATCAACATTTCAGAAAAAATTGAAAACTTTGAGCGTCACATGACTCAAATCGGCTATCCCCACCATGCAATCCATACAGGACCGATTGTCCGCAAGGAATCCTTTTACGAAAATGATTTGATGGAAACGCGCAAATCTCTTTTTAATTCGCTGTTTCATTTTTTGCGTGGTGTTGATGTGCATTACATCTGCCCAAAAATCAACAAGGCGGAGTGCGAGGACAACGAGATTGCGTACACCGCAAAACTTTCAAAGACGATTGGCGACGAACTGAAAAAACACTACGATTATTTCAGTTCTTTTGACTTGATAATCAACTATTACGACAACGGACAGCATGGGCTGACCAAAATCCTTGCGACGACCTTTACGAACCTCTTCTCAAATGTGGAATTCCGCAAGGTTCAGCCCGCCGAATACAAATTGTTCCAGGTCGCAGACCTCATCTGCACGATGGAACTGACGAACGACAAGGCGGAACGGAACGCGCTCTCAAAGTCGGAAGTTGAATTCTTTCATTCTGCGCACGACTTCAAGAAGAACCTGTACAAGCAGCTGGCAAAGAAGAAACTGAAGTGACGGCTCAACACCCGCTCCGAATAAACCCACGCCCGCCGTGCCGTTGCATTGGCGGGCGGCTTTTCGCTTGACATTCGCGGGGAATGTGGTATTATGAAAAAAGAGGGAAAACACAGCACCGTGGCTCGCCTCTTTTAGAGCGAAAAGCCTATCCGAAGCTTGCTACACTAAGGGGTAGGCTTTTTTCTGTCCTTTTTCAATGTTACTTGAAGAGGTTCAGTGCCGTAACAATCAAAGTCAAAAGCGCGACGATAAACATCGCAAGTTCGTACTTA
>CALFJF010000049.1 GCA_937877535.1 uncultured Treponema sp. | reverse complement strand
GCGACAGGCGACAGGCGACAGGCGACAGGCGACAGGCGACAGGCGACAGGCGATTATATGGGCTGTGCGGGGCGTGTCAAGTGGTTTTTCACACTTTTTCGCGTTTTTTGAGGAAAAATGTACGCTTTCTTCACCGCGCGGGCAGTGCGCCTCTCCGATTCTGCTGTGCATAACGGTAGTATAGCACAGATTTTGCGGTTTGTGGAATCATTTTTTTGTGTGTTTGTGGGAATAAGTCATTTTTTGAACAAGTCGCTGTGCGTTCCTTTGCGCTTTTGTGGAGTTCAAGCATCAGTCATCAAGCTCCGCAAAAAAAGCGTCCACATCGGTCGTTCCCGCATTTCCAGCCGCTACTTGCTCGCAGATTTCCGCCGCCGCCTCTAGCGTCTCCTCGTTCGGCTCGCCATCGAAGTCATTATTTTCAGACGGACTGTTTTTCAAAGATTTTGCCAAATATTCAATAAGCGTAAGTTTTTCAAAATACGAAAGCAATGCAAGTTCATTTTCAAGGCTTCTCATTTCCGCCGCCGACATATTGAGCCTCCTGTTCGTGATTTTATGGGTAGTGTAGCACGGGTTACGCTTTTTGTGGGGGAATTTTTTAAGAAAATTGCAGAATGAGTCATTTTTTGAACAAGTCGCAACGGCGGCAATGATTAAAGATGACATGGCGGTTATGGGTGCTGTCCTCAAATCAGACGTGGAGGAAGCGCGACATAGAATCGTTTTGACAATCAAACGCCTGAAAGACACTAGCCAAATCGCTGTTCCTCTTTTGCCAGGCGATTCGCTGATTTTATAGACACAGGGAAAGCGATGGGATTCTCGACAAAAACAAAAAAAGGCTCGTTCCATCGCTTTGTGCAAAACTCCGCTTTGTGGACGCTGATTATTCTGTAAGCAGCGGTCTTAAGCCTATCGAAACCTCCGTAATGAAAGTATCATTTTGATAACACTATCGATTTATTAACTACTTCCAATGTTTCCTTTTTTATCCGATAATAGAAATCATGGCGAAAGTTTTGATAATCGACGCAACTCCAATGTTTAGAGAGTTTCTAAAGGATAAACTCATCACCGAGCGTGTCAGCGTGGAAGTCGCGACAAATCGAGATGCGTATATGAAACTCCTTTCATCTCTTCCAGACCTCGTAATTTTGAATCTTGAAAAAGTCGGCGACGAAAACCCTGTAAACGAGAATCTTCAGGATTTTTTTCAGAAAAAAAAGCGCGACCCGAATGTTGGCAGAACGCCCATAATCATTTTGGGACCTGTAATGGAACGAGAGGAAGTCGCAAAACTCATTCCGTTTGGAATTATAAAATATTTTACAAAGCCAATAAAATTCGACGTTTTTTTTGAGTCTTTGAGCAAAGTTCTCAAAGGAAACTTTATTGTTGACCCCACGCCGTGTGTGCTTGATTTGCATTTGAACAACAACATCATTTTTGTGGAAATCGCGCTTGGGCTAAACCGCGACAAGATTTCGCTTTTGAAGTACAAACTTTCGGAGTTAATCGAAAACAACGATTTGTCGTATCCAAAAGTCGTTCTTATGATGACGGGCTTGAGTCTTTCGTTTGTGGACGGGCAAAATCTTGAACTTTTGTTCAATAATCTGCTTTCAGATTCGCACATCGTAAAATCGTATGTAAAAGTCCTTTCGCTTGATTCGATTGTTTTTGAGTTGGTTTCGGGGCATCCAGAATACGAAGGAATCGAAGTTACAAAAGACCTTTCGAGCGTTTTGAGCAAAATCGTCGATAAGCGAGATGTGAATGAAGAAACGTCCGACACAATCGTTCAGCGAGTTCTTTCGGATACGGGCGATTATGGAAGCGACGAAGCATCGATTGAAATGCGGTTTGTGTCGGATTCTGTCAAAGATGACAATAGCGAAAATGGTGAAAACGATTCCGCTTCCGAGGACAGCGGAACTACGATTCGCGTTGCCGTTGTTGATGATGACCAAATTGTTCGCGCGCTTCTTCAAAAATCGTTTCAAGCGATTGGCGCAAAGGCGGAACTTTTTACGAGCGGCAAGGAATTCATTTCTCGCGCAACTGCCTCAAAAGAAAAAATCTTTGACATTGTGATTCTTGACATTTTTATGGAAGGCACGAACGGCATGGGCGGTTTTGACGTGTTGCGCGCGCTCAAAGCGAACGGAATTCAAACTCCAGTTATCGTGTATTCGCAAGCGATTCAGCGCGAAATGATTGTAAAATCGCTTTCGCTTGGCGCACGAAGTTATCTTTTGAAACCGCAAAAACCCGAAGCAGTTATTCACAAAACAATGGAAGTACTCAATGCTGGTAGAGAATTCTGAAATAAAAGAAACGAGTCGCTTTCTTGCAAGCACTCTTCACGAAATCCGCACTCCGATTCAAACGATAATCGGAACGATTGAACTGTTGCAAGAAACTCATTTGGACAACGAACAAAACGAGTACGTTCGGCAAATCCAGTTTAGCGCGGAAGTTCTGTTGGACCTTGCAAACAATATTCTTGATTTTACGCGCGTGCAATCGAACGAGTTTAAGTTGGAGACGATTCCGTTTGATATTGCAAAAGTCGCGGAGCAAGTCGTTGACATGATTAGCATTGAAGCGTTCAACAAAGGCGTTGAAGTTGTGACGGACATCGCCGAAGATTTGCCACCGTTTGTAACGGGCGACCCCGTGCGCGTTCAGCAAATCATGTTGAATTTAATCAAAAACGCCGTCAAATTTACAAGCGAAGGGTATATTCATATAGAACTTTCAAAAGTCGGTGACGGAATCAAATTTCAAATCACCGATAGCGGAATCGGAATCAGCGAAGAAAAACGCAAAAAACTGTTTACCGATTATTTTCAAGCGGACATTTCTACGTATCGAAAATTCGGCGGAACGGGACTTGGACTTTCAATCGTAAAAAATCTCGTTTCAAGAATGAATGGCGAAATCGGCGTAAAGGCAAATCCTTACGGCGGTTCGATTTTTTGGGTGATTCTTCCGCTCGTGGAACCAGACACGCCCTTTGAGCCGCTTTCTGGAAAAAAAGCGAATTTTCCGCCTTCGATGCGGATTTTAATCGTGGACAATAGTACGCTCGCCATAAAAAGTCTAAAGCAAAAATTGCTTGCCCTTGGAATTGCTGACGTTGAAAGCGCGGAAACGCCAAAAGAAGCATTGGACAGAATTGAGTTTGGAGAGAAAATTTCAAAACCGTTTTCCGTTGTGTTTATAAATCTTTTGCTTTCTTCGGTTGACGGCTGGTATCTTGCGAGTGAAATCAAAAATAATCCAGGACTCGGAAAGCCAAAACTCTATCTTCTTGTTCCAGAAGGGCAAATGCGCGGGGAAGCCAAAATGAAACTCCTCGATTGGTTTGAAGGCTATCTGTACAAACCCGTAAAGCGCGAAAAACTCGAAGAATTGCTTTCTTCTTCTTTGAGAAACGCGGAGCGCGGCGTTTCTTCCGACGGACAAAAAATCGATGTAACGCCAAAAGAGCAAGAACATGCAATCAAAAAAGAGTCCGCTCAAAAAGACGGCGTTGCGAGCGGGCTAAAAATTCTTGTGGCAGAAGACCACACGGTGAATCGAAAACTCATTCAATCGTTTTTGCGCTCGTTTGGAGCGGACGTTTTTCTTGCCGAAGACGGCGAGCAGGCGGTGCAAATTATAGACGAACATCCCGACATTTCGCTTGTTTTTATGGACATTTTTATGCCCATAAAGAGTGGCGTGGAAGCGACCGCCGAAATCCGTGCGCTCGGTTACAAAGGAATCGTCATCGCTTGCACGGCAAACAACGACGCAAACGATTTTGCCGATTACATGAAAATCGGAATAAACGACATTCTCGTAAAGCCGTTCAAAAAATCAATGATTCAGTCGCTGATTGAAAAATGGAACGCGGTCATGCAAATTCCGATGGCAACAAAAATCAGCACGCTTCAGTCGCTTCCCGAAGAAATAAAAGACGAAGGCGCGGTGTGGGACGTTGACGATTTTCTTGAAACAGTTGACGGCGACAAGTCGTTTGGAAAATCGCTTGTGGTGGATTTTGTGCGCCAAACGGAAAAATTCCTTGCGGAAATCGACGCAAATCTTGCAGATACGCTTGATTCGGAGCGGATTCACAAACTCGCGCACACAATAAAAGGAAGCGCGGCGGCGGTGAGCGCAAAAGATATGTTTAGAGTCGCGCGCGAACTCGACGAAAAAGCAAAAGCGTGTAAAAGCGTTCAAGATACGGCGCGTCTTGAAGATTCTGCGCTTCATGCAAGTTTTGCAGAATTCAAAAGAATCGCGGCAAAAGCCATAAAACATTGGTAGCACAATCAAAATGAACACTTGCTCAAATTTTCACACGCATACGACTTTTTGCGACGGAAAAAATACGGTTGAAGAAAACGCGATTGAAGCAGAAAAGCGAGGACTTTGCGCGCTCGGTTTTTCAAGCCACGCAATGCTTCCGTTTTCTGACAGTTGGCATCTAAAAACGGAAAAAGTCAGCGAGTATTGCGATTCTGTGCGGCTTTCGGCAAAACATCATCCGTCGCTTGCAATTCGACTCGGATTTGAGGCGGATTTTATTCCAGATTTTACGTTTCCAACGTTTGAACACTACGCCGAGTTTTCTCCCGATTTTTTAATTGGCTCGGTGCATTTTGTTTACAACAATCGCGGCATTTTTGAAGCGGACGACAGTTTTGAATCCGTTTTGGGCGGAATCAAAAAGTTGTATAACGGAAATGTTCAAGCCGCCGTTGAGCGATATTTTGAGCAGCAACGCGAGATGCTTCAAACGGGAGATTTTTCGATAATCGCGCACGCGGATTTGATTCGGAAGCCAAACGAGCGCGGGCATTTTTTTCGCGAAGACGAATCTTGGTATCGCACTCAACTGCGGCTGACTGCGGACGCAATAAAACGCGCGGGCGTTGCGGCGGAAATCAACACGGGTGGCATTGCGCGAAAAAGGCTTTCTTCGCCGTATCCGTCCAAAGAATTTCTTTCGCTCCTTTTTGAACGCAACGTTCCGATTACGATTTCTTCCGACGCGCACGAATCTTGGCAAATTGATTGCGCTTTTGAAGAAGCGCGAAAACTCGCTCGGAGCGTCGGGTATCGAGAAACAATCGTGGATTTTCCGCAAAAAGGGCAGTTCGTTTTTGCTCCGCTTTAAGAAAAAACGCGGGGATTTTCGTTGAAATGTGGTTTTGTTAAAAATAAAGACGATTTTTTGGAGATGTTACAAAATGTATGCTGACCTGTAAGCAATATGCGGTGGTTGAGCTTGTCGAAACCACCATCTTCTTACGCTACGGTGGTTTCGATACGACCTTCGGTCTACCGGGCCACCGCTCCCAGCATACTTTCTGTAACACCACCGATTTTTTTTGATGAGGGCTTGGCGCAAAAATTCGATGATTTTCTGTGCCAAGCCCCAACTGATGCACTCAAATTTTTTTAGCGATTTCGACGTTCGTCGCGACTTTTGCAATCAAGGCACAAAAATGCGTAAGGAATCGACTCAAGTCGCTCGCGCGGGATTTCTTTTTTGCACATTAAACAATATCCGTATTTTCCTTGTTTGATTCGGTCGAGCGCGTTGTTTATCATTTGAAGACGATTTGCGTCCTGTTTTCCACGCGATTGGAGCAACATTCCGTCAACAACGTCGGATGCAATGTCTGCTTCGTCGCCTTTTTCACCGCTCTCGATTATTTTTTTGAACTCTGCATTTTGGTCGGCAAGCGAAAGCGTGATGACTTCTCGCTCCGCAATCAATTTTTCTTGCATTTCTTCGATGAATTTTTTGTCCATTCAAAAACCCCTCTGTTGACAATTTTAATGATAAATACATAATAATATAGTTATAAATTCTCAAAAAGACAACTTTTATTTTGGAGGATTCGCATAAATATGGCGAAAGAAGAGGCAATCGAAGTCGAAGGAATCGTAAAGGAAGCCCTGCCGAACACGATGTTCCGAGTGGAGTTAAAGAACGGAGGACACGTGATTTTGGCGCATTTGTCGGGGAAAATGAGAAAGCATTTCATCAAAATTGTTCCTGGCGACAGCGTAAAAGTCGCACTCTCTCCCTACGACCTAAACCGCGGAAGAATCATTTTCCGAGAGCGGTAATTTTTTGTGAAAAAATCAAATAAAATGAAAAAAACAAGGGATTTTTAGTCCCTTGTTTCATTTTTACACGATTTTTCTAAGCGAGCGAAGTACGCCAAAAATCCCCTTAAAAAGCAAAATAAACCCAAAAAAACGAACAAACGGAATTGTGAGCAAGAAAAATCCCAAAATGGCGGTAACGGCGTTTGTAACAACCGCAGAAAGTTCTTTTTCTTGCATTGAATCTGAAGAATTTTTGTAGGAATCTTGATAATAGTAAAATCGCGTTCCGTTGCTTTTCGTTTCGGCATTCCAAGCATTGTTAGCGTATTGATTTGACCAATGCCACCCGTCAAACGTTTCTTCTCCAAACGGCGAAGTCCCACTTTGGCGCGAAGACGCACCAGCATTTTGTGCGCTTCCAAAAAAATCGTAATCGCGCCGTTTTTTTTCGTCTCCGAGCGTTTCGTATGCTTCGGAAATCTCTTTGAATTTTTCTTCTGCCGCTTTGTCATTAGGATTTCGGTCGGGATGGTATTTCATTGCAAGTTTTCTATACTTTGACTTGATTTCTTCCGCCGTAGCCGTTCGCTCAACGCCAAGCGTTTTGTAATAATCTGCCATTCAAGCCTCCATCATAAAAATTGTTTTGCGTCCGCGACAAATCAAATATAACGAATTGATTTCAAAAATGATAGCAGAATTTTTCGGCGGTTGAACAAAAATTCGGTGGTTGAGCCTGTCGAAACCTCGACCAACAAAAAATCCGCCATCGGTCATTTCGAGAACCTCAATGACCAATTCTTCGGTGGTTGAGTTTATCGAAACCACAAGCATCAAAATCTCTGAATTTTCTTGACCCAATTTTTTTGCTGCGACTACTTGCGTGTTTTCTTTTTTTTTGTAGAGTACTTCATATTTTTCTGAAAAAAGCGGAGCGGGCTTTTTGTGGAAAAGCCGCCGCAAAAACAGAAACAAATCATGGAGGAAAACCTATGAAACTTTCAAAGAAAGTTATCGCTGCGTTTAGCGCAGCAGCGGCTCTCGCATTAGCGGGAACATTCGTGTCTTGCTCAGAGGATGACGACGACCCAGAGGGCGCAATTAGTGGTTCTGGCTCAAATTACACCGTAAATTATACGAATAGCACAGACACCATTTATCGAGCAACGAATACCACAACGTTTAAGCATGAAGGTGAACTTGTAAAAATCACAATCAACAATCAGACAACTTCATCTCATGATGGCGTTATGGGATTCTTGTGGGATTTGAGGCAGAGTAAATCTGCTGCGGTTGTAGAAGAAGTAAACGGAACAACAACGGCAACAACAAAACCTGCAATTACCGACGATGGCTATCAGAACTTCTTTGCGCTTGGCTTCCAGAACAACCAAGGAACAATCCGCTATTACATCTCAAAATATTTCAACGTATCAAATATTCAAGATGACAACTTTGGTGCAAAAAAAGCGAACAATGTTAATACCCACAAAGAAGGAATTGTAAAAACAGACCCTGCTGAAATCGTAGTAAAAGAGTGGACAACTATTGAAGGGCTTTCAATCGCAGGCGACAAAACGCTCACCGTTTGGGCAGACATTTATCCCGTATTCGAAAAATCTACCTATGGCACTGACTGCGGAACATACAACACAGACGAGGCGAATTTTGGTGGCTACGTTGTTGACCTTTATGACAAAGACCCAACTGATTCAAGCGTAACTGCTAAAAAAGTTGCTACAAGCGGAATCATCAAGCCAGAGGTTACAGGATACAGCAAAGAGCCTGAGCAAGGAACTCTTGCAGTGTACTGCAACGTTCAGAACGGCGGAAAAACGCTCGACGGCGCGTGGGAACTTAAAAAAGATTACGCAGCCGACGAAGTTGTCGAAGAATAACCATTGATTTTTCCGCACCGCTTGACCGGCGGCGCGTGAAAGTAAGGCACTGGCAAAATCTCCCGCCAGTGCCTTTTTTGTTTGCGGTTTCGGTGGTTGCGTCATTCTGAGGGAGCGAAGCGACCGAAGAATCTGTATTTTTGATGTAAATGAGATTTTTCGCTTTGCTCAAAATGACAGATGATTGCTTATCAAGGGGCTTAAGCCCCTTGTTTCCTCACGGATTTTTAGGTGCGATAATGCCAAATTTTCGGTGGTTGAGCCAAGTTCTTTTGGTGGTTGAGCCTGTCGAAACCACAGCCAACAAGAAAATCCGTCGTCGGTCATTTCGATAAACTCTTTTGACCACAATTTCTTGACCACGGGCAACAAAAAATCTCTCGCATTTTTTTGTGGAGTTTTTGCAAAAATCAGCAAGTTTTTTGCAAATTATATGGCATGAGAAAATTCAATAAAAAATGTGCCGTATTTTTTTTGTGTTTGCTTTTTGCGATGCCGATTTTTTCGGAAAAACCGTTTTTTGACCACGCGGAGTTGAAAGTTTCAGCGCAAGGAACGCTTGTGCGCGACGATTCAACAAAGGCGGATTCTGCATCGGCGTATGCGGGGGCGAGGTTTTTGTTTCGCGACGCGGATTTTCGCGCGTATTCCACGATTCCAAAAACGACGCTCGATGAAATTACTTTTGATTCTTTTGAAAGCCCCAGACTCGGCGCGGCTCTTTTTCTTTTTCAAGATTCTTTTCCAATCACGGCTCGCGCGGGGAGTCTTTCGCTTTCGCGCTCGTTTTCGCGCCTTTCTTCGCCTTCTCCGTCCACGACGGCAAATCCGCTCGCACTTTATCCTTCGCCGAGTTTAGGACTTGGCTCTACGTTGCCGTCGCTCACGTCGTCAAAAAAGCCGCTTGCGTTTTCGGTTCAGACGAAATTTTTGAAAAGCGGCGTTTTTGAGATTTTTTTTGACGAAGACAAAAATTCGGCTGCGAGCGCGTATTCAAAAAGAACATTGTCAAAATATTCGTCGATTTTTGCTGCGCTCACAGTTTCTCGCGCTTTTGTGGAAAACAATTCATCTGTTTTGAAAAAAAATGGCGCGGATTTTTCAGGAACGTTTCTTTGCGCGGGGGAAGCGGAACTTTTGTTCAGAAATCCGATTTTCAACGCGGATTTTCATGCAGGAATTCACGAGTCGCCGTTTTCAAATCAAGCGTTTGGATTTTCCATTCGCTCCGAGTCAAGGTTCGTTCTCAAAAATTTCATGCTCGGCTCGTCATTTTTCGCGCTGCCAACGGCTCAAACGGCTCCTCGCGTTTGCCCGCTTTTAGGTCAAAACTCAAAAGTCGTTCGGACGATTTTTCAAGGCGGCATAAATCCGCAACTCGCGCTTCCCATAAAACGCGCCACCGTAAAAATTGGGTCGCACGCACTCGTTTCTCAAAAAGTTTCTTCAACAAAAAATGCCGAAGAATTGCTCGTCGGAAAGTTTCGCGCGGGTGCGAGTTTTTCTTGGCGCGATTTTTTTCTCCGCGCGGACTATACGCACGCAAATGTGCTTCTTGACGGAAATCCTCAAACAAAAACGGCTTCTCCCGAAGAATATTACGATTTCGCGCTTCAAACTTCATTTAAGCCAAAATCGTTTGCGCTTAAAGCCGACGCGAGCGTAAAAATCATTCCGCCTTATAGCGAAAAATACCAAGAGCAGCGGCTGTATTCTGCGTCTGTCAGCGTGTCGCCTGGAAAAAAGCGAGGATTTACCGCAAAAGGCGGTTTTTCGGCAAAATACAAAGGGGAGGAGCGCACCGACGGAAACATCTCGACTTCCGTAACGTTCAAAACGTTCGGAACAATTCGCACGTCGGTAAAATGCGGCGTTGACATAAAAATCTGATTTTTTGTGGCAAGCGATTTTAGAAAAGGTGGTGTTACAGAAAGTATGCTGGGAGCGGTGGTTGAGTAGACCAAAGGTCGTATCGAAACCACAGAATCAAGCAATCGGTGGTTTCGACACGCTCAACCACCGCATATTGCTTACAGGTCAGCATACATTTTGTAACATATCTTTAGAAAAAAAAACAAGGGATTTGAAGTCCCTTGTTTTCTATTTTTTTAACTTTCGATTGAAATTGTGTTTCCAACGGAACGCTCGGCGTAAATAGACCTGCGTCCTCGGTACGGATTTTTTGCAGCAAACGCACTCATTTGCGTTCGTACATCTTTCATTCGCGCTTGAAGCAACTGCCGATTTTTTTCGTTTTGGATAAGGACTTTCTTTTGGAGTGCGTCTAAATCCATTTGAACACGAACGATTGCGTCGCTTGGAGAGCCTTTTTCGTAAAGCGTTCTCATCGGAACGATGACTTTTTGCAAACTGCTTATGTTCGCAACGATTTGATTTTCAAGTTCCGTGTGCGCTTCAAGAGAATCCGTGTCGTCCGCTTCAATTTTCTCGTGTTGTTTTTCAAGAATGAGCAAATAGTCGCGAAATTTTTGCCGCTGTTGCTCAAGGAGTGCGCGGAAGCGACGCAAAACGGCTATCCGCTCATCGAGTTCTTGCCTTGAAAGTCCATTTTCTGCCTGCGTTTCCGAGTATTCGTCTTTCATGCTTCCTCCTTACAATGTCAAAATTAGAATTAACCTTCAAGATTTACCGCTGGTTGCGCGACGTTTGAAGTTGGCGTTGTACTTGCGGCAGTTTCCCATGCGTCGGAAAGTTGCCTCATCATGTCTAGCACAAAGCGAAGTTTTTTTCTGTCGTGCCGAATCAAAACGGTTTGAAGTTCTTGATTGAAATAAATGTAGAGCGACATCAAATTTTGCGCGATTGTGCCGCCCTCGTCCATGTTGAGAGAACCTTCAAGTTCTCCGATGATTTCTTGCGCTTTTGCAAGGTGTTTTCCAAATGGTTCGATGTGAGGGGCTGGAATCGAATCTCCGTCGTTGAAGCATTCGTCTGCAGCAACAAGCACTTTTACCGCGCCTTGATAGAGTTTTACAACAAGTTGACCTGGACTTGCCGTTTTAATCCCTGTGCTCTGATACGCTGCGTATGGATTTGCAGTTCCTAATGGCATTTTCTGTTTCGTCCTCCCAAAAAAAATGAAAGTACCGCTCTAAATGTCGGCGTTTTGAAAAAAATGTTTAGAAAAGACTTTTTTGACTTTTCGTTTGCCTACCTTTTCGATTACGCGGTTTTTCTATATATTTAATTGTAGCAAAAAATGCCCGCTTGAGAAATTTTGATTTTTGAACGGGCAAAAATCCGACGAATTGGTGAAAACGGAGAAAAGATGAGCGATTTTGAAAGCGAAGAGCAGGACGAAAAAATAAGACAGGGCGAATCGGGCAGTCTAAACGAAAATCCTGAAGAACATAAAGAAGAGAGTCGAGAAGACGAAAAATCTGAAAAAAGCGAAAAAAAACGGAAGCGCGAGGACGTTGACCCGTACAATTTTTTTCGACTTTCAACAGACCCGCTTCCTGACGATGATGCGGGCGAAGGCAGAAGAAAATCTGGTCAGCCGCGTTTTCCGCTGTGGGGTGCGCTTGTTGCCGTGGTCGCGGTGCTTGCGTTCGTAAACATTTTTTTGATTCAAAGACCCACAGAGCAGTTAATCGATTTTTCCACGTTCCGACAACTCATTGAAAACGGAAAAATCGTTCGCGTGGAACTCGGCGAAAGCGTGTTTACAGGCTACGGACCTGAAATCCTTTCTGCGCCAGCAAGCGAGAATACGAATTCGGGAAACTCGTTTTTGAAAAATCTTCCGATTTTTCGAGCAGATGAGGTTGACGTTCAAAATCGTCCCGTTTATAGAACGACGGGCGTTCTTCTTGCAAGTTTTATCGCGCTCCTCGACGAAAAAGGCGTGCAGTACAAGTTTGTGTCAAAGCACTCAAGCATTCTGTTGCAGATTTTTATAAATATTTTGCCGTTTTTAATCATCATCGGGATTTATTTTTTCATGTTCCGCAAGATGACGGGCGGGCTTGGCGGTGGCGTGGGCTTGTTTGGCGCGGGCGGCTCGCACTCAAAGGCGGTGGACGAGGGCAAGGTCAAGACGCGCTTTGCGGACGTTGCGGGCGTGGACGAGGCGAAGGAAGAACTTGTCGAGGTCGTGGATTTTTTGAAAGAGCCAAAAAAATACACCGAAATCGGCGGAAAAATCCCCAAGGGCGTGCTGCTCGTGGGACCGCCCGGCACGGGAAAGACGCTCCTTGCGCGCGCGGTCGCGGGCGAGGCGGGCGTGCCGTTCTTCCGCATCTCAGGCTCGGACTTTGTGGAAATGTTCGTGGGCGTGGGCGCAAGCCGCGTGCGCGACCTTTTCAAGCAGGCGCGCGAAAAAGCCCCGTGCATCATCTTCATCGACGAATTGGACGCAATCGGAAAGAGCCGCGTGAATAATTTGGGCGGAAACGACGAGCGCGAGCAGACGTTGAATCAACTTCTCGTGGAGATGGACGGCTTTGACAACGAAAAAGGGCTGATAATCCTTGCGGCGACGAACCGCCCTGACATTCTTGACCCCGCGCTGCTCCGCCCCGGTCGATTTGACCGTCAGGTGAGCGTGGACAAGCCCGACGTAAAGGGGCGCGAGGCAATCCTTAGAATCCACGCAAAGAACGTCAAGGTTGACCCAAGCGTGAACTTTGAGAACCTTGCGCACGCCACGAGTGGCTTTGCGGGCGCGGACTTGGCGAACATCGTGAACGAGGCGGCACTGCTCGCCGTGCGAAACGGGCGAAAGGCGGTCGTCATGGAGGACTTTGACGAGGCTATTGAAAAAGTCATCATCGGGCTTAAGAAAAAAAGCCGCGTGGCAAAGGAAAAGGAGCGCGTGAGCGTGGCGTACCATGAAACAGGACACGCGCTCGTTGCCGCGTTTACGCCCGACAGCGACCCCGTGCACAAAATCACGATTATCCCGCGCGGGACGGGTGCGCTCGGCTACACCATGTACCGAAGCGAGGACGAGCAGTTCCTCTACACGCGCGGCGAGCTTTTGGGGCGCGTGGACGGGCTTCTGGGCGGGCGCGCTGCCGAGGAGGTCGTTTTTGGGCGCGAGGCGATAACTACGGGCGCGTCAAACGACATTTCCCGCGCGACGGACATCATCAAGCGCATGATTACGGACTACGGCATGAGCGAGCGGTTCCGCAACGTAACGCTCGGAAAGAGCGGGCGCGGCTACGACGCGGGCGAGCCTGCCCTTGTGCGCGAGTTCAGCGAGGACACGCAAAAGTACATTGACGACGAAATCGCGCGCGTGATGACCGAACGCTACAACCGCGCCGTGCAGATTCTCTCCGAGCACCGCGACCTGCTCGAATACGTGGCAAAGCGTCTGCTTGAAATCGAAACGATGGAAGGCGACGAATTCAACGAAATCGTCAAGAACGGAATCCGCTGCAAGGAAATCGAGGCAAAGGCTGCGGAATCGATGGAATCGGCGGAATAACGCGCTGATTTTGAAAAAAAAGTGTGCTGATTTTAGCGAAAATCCGCGTTGGTTTAGCAAAAATCCGCGCTGGTTGAGCAAAAATCCGCGTTGGTTGAGCCTGTCGAAACCAAGCGCAGGTGGCTGGACGAAAAATCCGCTCATTGTGCGTGGCGGTTTCAAAAAATCGCGCTGTTATATAGAAGAAAACCGAAAAAGGGGGACGAACCGATGCACATTGGCTGGCATTTGTCCGCAGCGGGCGGATTCATGGCGATGGGGCGCACGGCACTTGAGGCGGGCGCGGACACGTTTGCGTTCTTTACGCGAAATCCTCGCGGCGGTGCGGCAAAGCCACTCGACACGGCGGACGCGGCGGCACTCATGGCGTTCCTTTCGGAACATTCGTTCGCGCCGCTCGTGGTGCACGCGCCGTACACGCTCAACGCCTGCTCCGACAAGGAGGGCGTGCGCGACTTTGCGCGGCAGGCGTTCGCCGAGGACTTGCAGCGCATGGAGGCAACGCCCGGTCAACTCTACAACTTCCACCCGGGAAGCCACATGAAGCAGGGCGTGGAAGAAGGAATCCGCATGATTTCTGAAATGCTCAACGCCACGCTGTTTTCAGAGATGACCACGACCGTATTGCTTGAAACGATGGCGGGGAAGGGCAGCGAGGTCGGCTCTCGCTTTGAGGAGTTGCGGGAAATCATTGACCGCGTGGACTTGGGTGACAAACTTGGCGTGTGCTTTGACACGTGCCACACCTACGACGCAGGCTACGACATCGTGAACGACCTTGACGGCGTACTCACCGAATTTGACAAAATCATCGGGCTGGGGCGGCTAAAGGCGGTGCACTTGAACGACTCCAAAAATCCGTTCAAAAGCCACAAAGACCGCCACGAAACAATCGGGAACGGCTCTCTCGGCATGGACGCAATCCGCCGCGTGTTGAACCACCCCGCGCTGCGCGACCTCCCGTTCATTCTTGAAACGCCGCACGAAACGGTGGCGGAGTACGCCGAGGAAATCAAGTTCGTGCGCGCTCTTGCACAATAACGATTTTTTTTGAGAGCGAAAAAAGGAGAAAAACATGGGCGAAAAACTCTCTGATGCCGTGAGCGCATTTTCAAAGCGATTTGCGCGTTTTAGTAAAACAACGCAAGAACGCACCGTGCCAAAGCGGGACGATGAGTTTTTGCAAGAAAAAATCAACGCGGGCGAAGCGGGGCGACGCGAAGCGGTTTCAAGGACGTATCGCGTTTTCAAAGACCCGTTTGGAGTTCTTGGAACGTCGTCGAATCGTGCGCACGCGCTTCACGAAGACGAACAAAATCTCCTGCGTGCGTATAGGCTTTTTAAGGCAGTAAAAGAAGCCGCAGAAAGCAAAGGCGACAAGGAAACGTTTGTTTCTTCGTTTTCGATTGAGTCGCCACTTCCTAAAAAAAATGCCTATACATTCGGAGGCGAGTTTATTTACCTTTCGTGCTGGCTTCGCTTTGAGCAAGGCGCGACGGATTTTATTCCCGTTCTCAAAGAGGAAAATAATTCTTGGCAACTTACGTTTGCTTCGTCTTCAATCCATCGTTATGAGCGGGCGGATTCGGAACTCATCAAAATGGTAAAAGAGTGTTTTTACTCGTAGCGCGTATGGAATATAACGCTTCTTCTGTCCTGTCGCTCATTTCAAAAATCCATTCACGTTCTGCAGAAATCATGCGGGAAGAACTTGGTCGCTCTGGACTTGAGCATTTTGCGAGTTCCCATGGATTTATTCTATACACGCTTTCTCGGTGCGAAAATCCGATTTCGATGGGGGAACTTGCGAATCGAATAAATCGCGACAAATCCACAACGACCGCGCTCGTGAAAAAACTCGAAGAGGCGGGGCTTGTAAAAACAAAAAAAGACGAAAAAGACAGTCGAAAGCATTTGATTTTTTTGACCGACAACGGTTCTGCTCGCGAATGTAGCACGGCGGAGATTTCGCATTTTGTTTTGAATCGTGCCTGGCGCGGTTTTTCGGAAGCAGAAAAAGATTCGCTCGTTCGACTCCTCGTCAAAATGGAAAAAAATTTGTAATGTCGCAAAAATGGTGGTTGAATTTATCGAAACCACTGAGTAGATGTATACTTTTTGTAATACTATAAAAAGGGATAAAAATGGAAAAAACGATTTTTGACACGATTGTTATTCGCGATTGCCACGTTGATTCTGCAAAAGGCGAGCGGATTCCCGCGTTTTCGTGGAATATGGAAAACGGAACCTGGCTCGTAACGGGGGAAAGTGGCGGCGGCAAAGAGGATTTTCTTTCCGCGCTTTCTTTGCGGGCGAATTTTGTTCCAGAAAAAGACGGCGCGTATTTCAAAAACGATTTTTCGGATTCTACGACTGTGGTGTCGCTTGAAGAAGCGGCGCGCGTTATTGAAGAAGAGCGGCTTTTGGACGAAACCGACCACATGGACAGAATTGATGAAGGACGCACAGTTCGCAGGTTTTTGAGCGAAGTGTTGGGAGGACCTGACGCGCGTCATCGCGCAACGCCGCTTCCTGACATTGCGTCAAAACTTGAGTCGTTTCCAGAAGTGAAATTGTGCGCAATTCAAAAAATCCTTGACCGCGGGCTAAAATTCCTTTCCACGGGCGAAATTCGGCGGACGCTTCTTTGCCGCGCATTGCTTTCAAAAAGTCGCCTTTTGATTCTTTCCGACCCGTTTTCGGGGCTTGACTTGGAAAGTCGAACGATTTTGTTTGACTTTTTTTCTTCGATTTCGTCGTCAAAGCGGAGCGGATTTCCAAAAATCATGATTTTTATGGAGCGATACAAAGAAATTCCACATTCGGTAACGCACGTTCTTGCGTTTTCAAAAAAACAGGTGTGTTTTTGCGGTTCTCGGAGCGAGTTTGAAAAAATCGTTTTGGAGAGAGAAGAAAATCAAAAGCGCGCTCGCGAAAAAGAGAAAAAAGCGTTCCTTGAAAAACTCGGCGAAATTTGGCGCGAAACGGCTTTTTCGCTCAAAACGGAAGAATCAAGAAAAACGAAAACTCCGCTCGTTGAAATGAAAAACGTGAACGTTGGCTGGAACGAAAAACTCGTTCTTCGCGATTTTTCTTGGACGGTTTTTCCAGGTGAGCATTGGCTCATTCAAGGACCGAACGGGAGCGGAAAAACAACGCTTTTGGAACTTATCACTGGCGACAATCATCAAGTTTTCTCGAACGATGTGTGGCTTTTTGGCGCACGACGCGGGAGCGGGGAGTCGATTTGGGATATAAAAAAACGGCTCGGCATTGTCAGTTATCGCTTGCACGTTGAGTACCGCATGGTTGGCTCTGCTTCGCTTTGCGATGTGATTGCGTCGGGCTTCCGCGATTCAATCGGGCTTTATTCGCCTGTTTCCGATGTGGAAAAACGAGCCGCGCGGCTTTGGCTTTCGCTCGGTGGATTTTCTCTTCGGGAAAACGAGCCGTTTTCTTCGTTGAGTTACGGCGAGCAGCGAGCCGTTTTGATTTTGCGAGCGGCTGTCAAAAATCCCGAAATCCTCATTCTCGATGAGCCGTGCCACGCACTCGACGACGCGCAACGCACGCTTGTTCTTGATTTGCTTGAACGCATTGCCGAAACGGGCACAACAACGATTTTGCACGTAACGCACGATATTTCAGAGGCTCTTGAGTGTGAAAAAAATGTCCTTGAACTTTTGCCTCAAAGCGAGCCGATGTATCGAGTTCGCACTCGCTAGATTTTTTTGTTGACGGGAGCGATGTCTGGGTTTATCATAATTGAAATTAGTTTTAGCGGAAACACGTTCAAGGAGTAAAAATATGGCTAATGCAGTTGCAAAAACGGATAATACAAGCAAGTTTGACAGTCTTCCTGTTATCGTTCAACTTCTTGTAGGGATTTTAATGCTTGCTTTGGTTGCGGTTGCGGGATTTGCGGTGTTTTTTATAATCGACATTCTTCTTTTGGATGCCGACCCGATTGGAAACGCAATCGCGGGAATCGCGCACGCGCTCGGAAAATAAAAACAGAGTTCTAACCATTTTTGTTTTATCGAAAAAACTCCTTCGGATTTTCGGAGGAGTTTTTCTTTTTTCAAAACGCAAAAAAAATCAAGCGGTCGAAGAAAAAATCAAATTTTGCTAAAATACGCACTGAGATTTTAGAGAACGGGTAGACGAACGCCTCATTCAAAAAGGAGATGTATAATGCTTTTTTCACCGAACGAGATTCAAGAAACGGTCAATATGTTCATGCGGCAAAAACTCGACGTGCGCTGCATTACGATGGGCATTTCGCTTTTGGACTGCGCGGATAGCGACGCTGTGCGGGCAAATCAGAAAATCTACGAGAAAATTATGCGCTGCGCGGGAAATCTTGTGCGCGTGGGGGAGTCAATCGAAAAGGAATTCGGCGTTCCGATTATCAACAAGCGCATTTCCGTTACGCCGATTGCGCTCGTGGCGGGCGCGTCGGCGGAAAAATCGTATGTGGAATATTGCCGCACGCTCGACCGCGCCGCAAAAGAATTGGGCGTGAACTTCATCGGAGGCTTTTCCGCGCTCGTGCAAAAGGGAATTACGCCTGCTGACCGAATCCTCATTGAGTCAATCCCCGAATCCCTTGCTGCCACCGACTGCGTGTGTGCGAGCGTCAACGTCGGCTCGACAAAATCGGGCATCAACATGGACGCGGTAAAACTCATGGGCGAAGTCATCAAGCGCACCGCGGAAGTATCGCAGAACTGCGCGGTGAACGGCTGCTCAAAACTCGTCGTGTTCACGAACGCGCCGGAGGACAACCCATTCATGGCGGGCGCGTTCCACGGACCGGGCGAAGGCGACGCGGTGATTAACGTGGGCGTGTCGGGACCTGGCGTGATTTTGGCGGCGGCGCGCGAGTACAAAGGCAGACCGATAAACGAACTTGCCGACGGAATCAAGAAAATGGCGTTCAAAATCACGCGCATGGGGCAACTCGTCGGCTTGGAGGCGGCAAAGCGGCTCGGTGTGGAATTCGGTATTTTGGATTTGTCGCTCGCGCCGACCCCTGCCGTGGGGGACAGTGTGGCGCGGATTTTGGAGGAAATCGGGCTTGAGGGCTGCGGCGCGCCAGGCACGACGGCGGCACTCGCAATGCTCACCGACATGGTGAAAAAGGGCGGCGTTATGGCGAGCACCAACGTGGGCGGGCTTTCGGGCGCGTTCATTCCCGTGAGCGAGGACGAGGGAATGATTAACGCCGTCAGGCAAGGCTCGATTACGCTTGAAAAACTGGAGGCGATGACGACTGTCTGCTCGGTGGGGCTTGATATGATTGCAATCCCTGGCGACACGAGCGCGGCGACAATCAGCGGCATTATGGCGGACGAAATGGCAATCGGCATGGTGAACAACAAGACGACCGCCGTGCGCCTGATTCCCGCGCCCGGCAAAAAGCCCGGCGACTGGGTGGAGTTCGGCGGACTTTTGGGCGGCTGCCCCGTCATCGACGTGAACCGCTTTTCCTGCGCGGACTTCATCAACCGCGGCGGGCGCATTCCCGCACCGATACACAGTTTTAGGAACTAGCGGTAAAACAAATGCGTGTTGCTTATTCGGTCATTGAGCGTGTCGAAATGACCGTTTTCGAGAGATTTTTGTTAACTGGGTTTTCGACAGGCTCAATCACCACGAAACTCATCATTTTGAAATGTCCTTTTTCTACGGTTCAAAGATTCCGATTTTGGCGCAGAAAAAAATCGTCAAAAAAAGAGTGAACGCGGAGCAAAGGCTCGTCCACACAACGAGTTGACCTGCAAGTTCTGCGTCTCCGTCCATTTCCGCTGCCATTGGAACGCTCGAAACGGCGATTGGCGTGCCGTAAAGTGCAATAAGAGCGGGGAACTCGGTGGCGCGAAATCCGACGGCATACGCGAAAAAAAGGCAAACGAGCGGGCAAAGAATCACGCGCGAGAACGTTCCAATCGCGATGAGTTTTTTTAATCGGGAAACGGCGGAAAGTTCAAAATTGCCGCCGAGCGCGATGAGCGCGATGGTGGACGCGGCAAGTGCGAGATTTTGCAACGTTTTGAACGCGAACGGCACATCTCGACTCAAAAGGAAAATTGCTTCGCCAGAATCGTTTTTTGGAAGCGCGGCTCGAATCAAAAGAAAAACAAATCCCGTGGCGCACCCTAAAATGAGCGGGTTTGTGGCGATTTTTTTTAGCATGTTTGAGATTCTGCCTTTTTTTTCGTTTTTTGAGCAAAAAACCGAAAGCGCGATTGTTGCAAGAATGTTAAACAGCGGAATCGAAACGCTCGAAAGTACGCTTGCGATTGCGCTTGCTTTGGGCTCGGAAGAAATCGAGAGCGAAAGCGAAAGTCCGATTATCGCGTAATTTGAGCGGAACGCGGCTTGAAGCATAACGCCTCGTTGAGAATTGTCTTTTGTTGAAAAAATCGAAATCAAAAGTCCAATGAAAAAAAAGCACAAAATCGAGGCGACCGCAAAAATCACAACGGGAAGCGCGGCGGCGATTTCTTTGATTTCTCGGAGATTGTAAACGTTGTAGCACAGCAAGCACGGAAGGCAGCAGCGAAAACAAAGTTTGTTCAAAAGCGGAAAAAAATCCTTTGGGAGAAGGCGGATTTTTTTTAGAAAATACCCAGTCGCAATCGTTAAAATGATTGGAAGAACGGCATTGCACGTAAAAATCAATTTTGATTCCATTTTTTTTTGCTTAGATTTCTTCTAATTCTTCTACGTCGTCGTCAAAAATCGGATTTTTTTGTTCGTCTTCGTTGTACGAAGTTGGCGGTGGCGGAAACCCTTGCGGTGGCTTTCCGCGCGGAGTTCCATCGGGCGGAAAGACTTGCGGAGCCATCCCAGGCGGAAATCCGTTTGGATTTCTGTTTGCGCCAGGAAACGGCGGCGCACCAAAAGGGCGCGGAATCGACGGACCGCTTTTTCGCAAATCGTCGTTAAACGTGTCGAGTTTTTGCATGGGCGATAAATTGTAAGACGGATATTCGCTTGATGAACCTCCCCACAACTCCATTCTCATAGAACTGCCTTCTTCGGCGGGGCAAAACACAACGTTTGAGGTGTCGATTTTCTTTTTCAACTCTTCCATCATTGGAATCATTTTTCCGTCCGAAAGAATCGGGCGCATGAGCCATTTTCCGCAAAGGTAAATTCGACCGTTTGGACCTGGCGTAATTGCACACGCCTCTTCGAGCATGAAGAGATTGTAACTCAAGAGATTCTTTAATATCTGCTCTTTTGGAACAACGAATTCCATGTTGTGCTGACGACTTTCCTTGTCTATTGAATCCGAAATCGTCGCTTTGAGAGCCGAATACATCACGCATTCGATTTCAAAAGCAAGGTCAAACTCTGTCTTTTCTTTGTCCGAATTTTCCATTTATTTTTTGATTTGATTTGACATTGAGGAAATCTTGTTTCCGAACAAATCTATTGTAGCGATTATCGGCGAAATTCGCTATACTATTTTTATGAACGAACACAAAACTGTAGACGAAACGACTCTCGAAAATCTCCTTTATCTTTCAAGGCTTTCTCCCGAAAGTACCGACATGGCAACGCTCAAAAAGCAAGTGGACGAAATCGTCGGCTACTTTGACATTCTTTCAAAATACGACGATTCGGAAAATCCCTACGATGCGTACCCTTCCACAGAGGCAGAAAAACTCCGCGAGGACACCATCGTGTCGGGGCTTAAAATGAAAGACGTGAAAAAAATCAACGAAAAGGAATTTATGGACGGCTACTTCCAGGTGCCAAAAGTGCTCGGCGAAGGCGCGTAATTAAGTCGTTTTTCATGCGGAAAAAAACAAGGGGCTTTAAGCCCCTTGCTCGCTTTATTTGAACAACTTTTTAATTTCGCTTGAATAAATCTCGTTGATTCGGTAGCGCATCATCTCTTGTTTGGCTGAAAGCTCCACGCCCACTTCAAACGGCTTTTCGAGCAAGCCGATTTTGTTGATTCGCTCGTAAGACTTGAAGCCGTTCTTTGCGTTCACCCGCGTGGCGACTTCGGTTTCGATTAAATGCAGAACTTCCGCGCTCTTTATCATGTCGGAATATTTTTTGTACGGAAGATTCGAGTCCTTGCAGAACGCCTCGACTTCAGCCTGCTCGGGAACGACCAGTGCCGCAAGATACCGCTGGTCTTGCCCCAGAACCACAGCCGTCTGAATGAAGCGAGACTCCTGCATTTTCATTTCGATTGGAAGCGGCTCGACATTTTCGCCGCCAGTCTGCACTATTGTGTCCTTTGTGCGCCCGCAGAGAACGATTTCGTTGTTCGCGGTTAGCCGCGCAAGGTCGCCCGTGTCGAACCAGCCGTTCTCGTCGATAACTTTTGCGGTAAGCTCGGGTTGCTTGTAGTAGCCTTTCATAACCGTGCCGCCCTTTACCTCAAGCACGCCTTTTTTGCCGCGTTTCACGGGCTTCCGTGTGGCAGGGTCAACCACGCGGGCAGAAACTCCGCGCACGGCAGAGCCGACATTGCCCAAAACAGGGCGGACAATCGGACGCACTGAGATAATCGGCGAAGTCTCGGTGAGGCCGTAGCCTTCCGAAAGTTTGATTCCGATTGCCCAGAAGAATTTATCGACATTCGGGGGAAGCGCGCCGCCGCCAGGAACGCCGGAGCGGAAGGAAGTGCCGAGCATTTTTTTGATTTTTCGGAAAATGAGCGCGTGACCGAGCAGCTTGATTGGGTAACAAATAAGCCACGGAAGCACGAAGGCCGGCCACTGAAGCCACCGTTTGTCCATGCCGTATCGGGTGGTGCGGTCAAAGAGAACGCGGTCGAGCTTTGAATGGAAGAGCGCGATTGCCACGAAGAATTTGAACATGCGGTACACAATGCCGCCGGTCTTGCGCATGTTCCGCCAAATGCCGTCATACACTGCCTCGAACACGCGCGGAACGGCGGGAAGAACCTGCGGATTCAAAGTTTTGAGGTCAGCGAGCAAAATCGGTCCGACGGGCTTTGAATAACAGATGGTCGCGCCCTGATTCAAAACGACATACTCAACCGCCCGCTGATATGCGTGCCAGACAGGGAGAACCATAAGCCCGCGGTCGCCAGGATACAAATAGATTCGCTCGCACACTTCGTCAAGCTGGGTGATGAAGTTTCCGTGCGAGAGCATAACGCCCTTCGGCTTTCCCGTTGTGCCGGAAGTGAAGATAATCGTCGCCAAGTCGTCCCACTTGCCCTTTTCCATTTCTTCGGTGACTGCATTTGGATTTTCGGCATTGAATTTCTTGCCGTCCTCAACAATCTGCTCAAAAGAATAGAGCGTGATACCCGCCGTTTTGGTTGATTCAAGGTCTTTTTCGGTGGGCTTTTCAAAAACGATAAGCTCATTTACAAGCGGAAGTTTTTCTTTGATTCCGAGGATTTTCTCGATTTGACTTGAATTCTCCACGATGACGCGCTTGCACTCCGCGAAAGAGAGAATATACTCCAAATCTCCGATGGTGGCATCACAGCCGCGCGGAACATCTATTGCGCCTGTCATCATCACGCCCATGCTCGCATGTTCCCACTCTTTGCGGTTGTCGGAAATGAGACCAATATGCTCTTCGCGCACAACGCCATGCGCCAAAAGACCGCCCGCAAAATTGACCGCCGTTTCGTAGGCTTCGCGGTAGGTGGTCGGCTCAAAATGACCGTCTTTAAAGCGGCTCATCTGAAACGCAATTTCGGGATATTCTGAGGCTCTCTTTCTAAAAAGGCGCGGAAGTGTGGTTTCCATAAAATCTCCAAAAAAATGATGTTCCCAATTTTATATCAAAAACGCCACTTTGTGCGAAAAAAAATCCGAAGGAGAAACGCCTACTTTGCCAAAATCATCGTCCAGTAATATTTGTATGTGCTGTTTGCGTCATACGTATACGCAATTCCGATTTTTGTGAAGTTTTTACTGAGCATATTGCGGCGGTGTCCTTGCCCGCTGTACGGCTTGCCGTCCTCTTTCCACTGCGTGAATGTCGCCGTACCTGTTTTGCTTCCCGCAGCGATGTTTTCGCCTTTCGCCGAGGCAGAAATACCAAGGTCATCGAACACGGTAAAGCAATCTTTTCCGTTCGGTCGCGTGTGCGAAAAATTGCCCACGATTTCATTCGCCCGAATTTGCGCCGCCTTGCATAAATCTTCGTCAAGGGTAAGTTTTTCAAGTTGCCCGACAATATCGGTCGTCGTGCCATCTTCGTTCACATAATTTGCCTCGTTTCCCGTGCGAAAAGCGTTGGTCGCCTCAAAGCAAGCCTTCACCTCGTCGTCGATATTCGCAGTAACATTCGAGTAGTCGGGCGTTTGTTCTTCATCATCACTAGAACACGCAACAAATGCAAACACCGCAAGACAGATTCCTACGGCTAACAGAATTCGCTTTTTCATCATTTTCTCCTAACGCTTACGCTTTCACTGGCACGCCACATCCGCTGTGCTCATCTTCCCACGCTTGCGCAATGCGCAAAATCTTCGCCTCACTGAACATCGCGCCCGCAAACTGAATGCCCACGGGAAGCCTGTCGCGGTTGCTTCCTGCGGGAACAGAGATTGACGGAATGCGCGCCAAGTTCACAAAAGTAGTAAAAAGGTCGCTCAGGTACATGGCAAGCGGGTCGTCGTATTTTTCGCCGAGCTTGAATGCTGGCGTGGGGCAGGTCGGACACAAAATCAAATCGTACTGCTCGAACAAAGCGGCAACTTCGCGCTGAATGCGCGCGCGGACGCTCATGCCTTTTTTGTAGGTGTCGCCACTGAACTGCTCGGAAAGCACATAGTTTCCGATGATGATGCGGCGTTTTACTTCAGGCCCAAAGCCCGCGCTCCGCGTGTCCACATACAGTTGGTCGTAGCCCTTGCCTTCGTCCACGCGATGCCCGTAGCGGATGCCGTCAAAGCGCGAAAGGTTTGAAGCCGCCTCGGAAAGCGCGATGACATAGTACGAGGCGATTGCCGCGTCCAAAATCGGAAGGTCTACGATGTCGATTTTTGCGCCTTTGCCTGTGAACCACGCTTTGGTGTCGTCAAAAACTTTTTTTACATCTGCGTCCAAGCCCTTTGCTTCTTCAAACTGCTTGGGAACGGCGATTTTGAGAGAAGAAAAATCCGTGTAGGCGGTCAGATTTTTGAGTTCGCTTGCATTCGGGAGGTCTGCGCTCGTGTCGTCATAAAAATCAACGCCAGCCATGAGCGACAAGGGAGTTGCGATGTCGGCGGGCGTGTGACCCAAAATGCCCACTTGGTCAAGCGACGAGCCGTAGGCGACCACACCCCAGCGAGAAAGCACGCCGTAGGTCGGTTTTAAGCCGTAAATGCCGCAGTACGAGGCGGGAAGCCGCACCGAGCCACCCGTTTCCGTTCCCAAGCCGAACAATGCCTGATTTGCCGCCACCGCCGCCGTTGAGCCGCCCGACGAGCCGCCTGAAACATAGTCGCGGTTAATCGGATTCCGCGTCGGTCCGTAGATTGAATACTCGGTGGAAGACCCCATGGCAAACTCGTCCTGATTGCAGCGACCGAGCGGAATTGCGCCCGCGTCAGCAAGCCGCTGTATTACCGTGGCGTTGTACGGCGCGACATAGCCTTCAAGAATTTTGCTGGAGCAAGTGAGGCGGTGTCCTTTGCAGGAAATGTTGTCCTTGTTTGCGAACGGCACGCCCAAAAGCGGTTTTTCCGCAAAAAGCGTGTCAATCGTGCCGTTTTTTCGCGCGGCGGCAATCTGTTCGTCAGCGGCTTTTGCCGTTTCAAGCGCGTCATCGTAAATTTCCAAGAATGCGTTGAGCGGCTTTTCGCTCTTTTGGTCGGCGGTAAAGGTGTCGATTGAAGACTGCACCAGTTTTTCGCTCGTAGTCTCGCCCGATTTTAACGCGGCGACCGTTTCTTTTATCGTATAGTACATAATTTCCTTATCGTTACTAAAAAATCTTCTACAAGTATACCGCTTTTTTGCCGCTTAGACAATCAGCAAAAAAGTCTGAAAGTATTGCTAAAATGCTTTTTGTATAGTTTTCTTACATTTTTTGTGGAAGCCGTGTTTTTTGGGAATCGAATAATTTTTGTGGTTTTGCTATAATTGCTTCATTATGACAATTTACGAAAAAGCACTTGAAAAACACGAGAATTGGCAGGGAAAAATCTCCACCGAACTCAAAATGCCGCTTGAAACGCGCGATGATTTGTCGCTCGCTTATACTCCGGGCGTGGCAGAGCCGTGCCGACAGATTCACAAAAATCCTGATGATGTGTACAAGTACACCTGGAAAGGCAACACGATTGCGGTCGTCTCCGACGGAACGGCGGTGCTTGGTTTGGGCGACATCGGGCCTGCGGCGGGATTGCCCGTCATGGAAGGAAAGTGCGTTCTGTTCAAAAAATTTGCGGGCGTGGATGCCGTTCCGCTCTGCATTGACACCAAAGACCCGCAGAAAATTATTGATTTTTGCAAGCAGATTGCGCCCACTTTTGGCGGCATCAATTTGGAGGACATTTCCGCGCCGCGTTGCGTTGAAATAGAACGGACGTTGATTAAAGAGCTGGACATTCCCGTGTTCCACGACGACCAGCACGGAACGGCAATCGTGGTGACGGCGGCGATTATGAACGCGCTCAAAGTGGCAGGAAAGCGGGCGGCAGATTGTACGCTCGTCGTCTCTGGCACGGGCGCGGCGGGTTCTTCGATTATCAGAATGCTTCACAAATTCGGCATCGGAAAAATCTACGGATTTAACATCAACGGCATTGTTATAAAAGAAGATTACGAAAAGTACGACTTTTTGACCCGCGAACTGACCGAAATCACCAACCCCGACAACCGCCGCATGACGCTCAAAGAAGCGATGGTTGGGGCGGATATTTTTGTGGGCGTGAGTGCGCCTAATCTTGTGAGCGAAGAAATGGTCAAGTCGATGGCAGAAAAATCAATCGTCTTTGCCATGGCAAACCCAGAGCCTGAAATCACCTACGAAAAAGCAAAGGCGGCGGGCGCGTACATCATCGGAACGGGGCGGAGCGACTACCCCAACCAAATCAACAACATCCTTGCGTTCCCCGGCCTGTTCCGCGGCGCGCTCGACTCACGCGCAAGCAAAATCACCGAAGAGATGAAAATTGCCGCCAGCCGCGGGCTTGCCTCACTCGTAAGCGACGCGGAACTTTCGCCCGACATGATTATTCCCGGAGCATTCGATGAGCGCGTGGCGAAAGTGGTGGCAAAAGCGGTCGCCGACGAAGCGCGCAAGGCGGGATTGGCGCGGGGGTAAACAGAAAGAGGGGGAGGGGGAGCGACTAGAACGTTTCCCCCTCGTCATTCTGAGAAGCGAAATGCGACAAAAAATCTATGATTCTATTATCTAAAATCGAGATTCTTCACGGACAATGCCCGCTCAAAGATTCCCACCAAAAAAATCTGGCTTTTTGTGCTATACTTCCCGTATGTTCCAGAAGAAAATCATAGAAAAATACCGTTCGCGCATTGACGGCGGGCTGCTCTCAGAAAAGTACGCGCTTTTTCGAGCCACATTCGCCGACAGCGAAAAGCAGCGGAACATCCGCGCCTCAAAAGAAGAGCAGTATCAGGAGGGCTTTATCCGCGACCTCTTCTGCTCATGCCTCGGCTACACCATAAAGCCCGAAGCGAATTATAACATTCTCACCGAGCTGAAAAACGAAAGCAAGGCGGGCGACAGCAAAAAATCCGATGGTGCAATCATTTTGAACGGAGAAGTCAAAGCCGTTATCGAATTAAAGGGATGCGACACACAGGATTTAGACCGCGTGGCGTTCCAGGCGTTCAGCTACAAAAATCACCACGAAAAATGCAATTATGTAATCGTCGCAAACTTTGAAAGATTGCGTTTGTATGTGGAAACGCAGATTGAATATGAAGAATTTAACCTTTTCAATCTGTCAAAAGAACGTTTCGACTTGCTTTATTTGCTTCTCTCGCTCCAAAGCATAACGAACGACGTGCCGTTGAAGTTGAAGCACGAAACAGTGAGCGAAGAAAAGGAAATCACCAACAATTTTTATGCCGACTACTCCGCGTTCAAGCGCGCGTTGTTTGAGGACTTGTGCGAGAACAACCTGAGCGAATCTGCGACGACGGTCATTGAGCCTGTCGAAATGACCAGTATGGCAGATACGGTGGTTTCGACAGGCTCAACCACCGAAAAAATCCACTCAACCATCGCAAACAGCGCGCTGGATATAGACAAACTCACGCTCTTCAAGAAAACGCAGAAGCTGCTCGACCGCATCCTCTTCGTGCTCTTCTGCGAGGACAGGAACCTGCTCCCCGCGAACTCCGCGCTGGGCATCATACAGGACTGGAAGCAGCTCAAGAAACTGGGCTACCCGCAGCCGCTCTACGCGCTCTTCAAGACGTTCTTTGAGCGCATAAACACGGGCTTTGTGAACGAGGACGACCACAGCCGCGACGTGTTCGCGTACAACGGCGGGCTTTTCAAGCCTGACCCCGTGCTCGACGCCATAACAATCGGCGACGACGTGCTTTTTATCCACACCCAGCGCCTTGCCGCCTACGACTTTGAAAGCCAAATCAGCGTGGACATCCTCGGGCGCATTTTTGAGAACAGCCTGACCGAGATTGAGGAAGTGCAGGCGGAACTCAGAAATGAGCGTCATTCTGAGCGCAGCGAAGAATCCTCTCCCGTCATTCTGAACGAACGTGAAGAATCTGCAGACAGAGATGTTTCGGTCGCTTCGCTCCCTCAACATGACGGCGGGGTTGTGCCTCAACATGGCGCAAAAACCTCCACCATCGGCAAGCGCAAGAAAGACGGCGTTTTCTACACGCCGGAGTACATCACGCGCTATATCGTGGAAAACACCATCGGCGAGCTGTGCCGCAAAAAGCGCGAGGAGCTTGGGCTGACTGACGAGGCGATTGCGGAGTATGCATCTCAGGCGGCACAAAGCAAAAAAACGCGCAAGAGCAGAAAATAATATTTGGAGGCATAAATATGTATGCAATAGCAAATGCTGATTTGACGCAAATGATTGCGACACTCACGGACGAATACCGCATTGCAGCGGTAAAATACATCGAGTATCTCTCGCAAGCGCAGAAAAACAACGCAATAGCCACTTTGCACGAAATCCAAGATATATTCTCGGAGGACAAAGGCTGGGCGAGTGAGAGCGAAATGCTTGAAGATATGGCAGCGTTCCGTCGAGAAAGACTTGCAAAATGCGTATATTGATTGATACGAACGTACTGATTTCGGCTTTCGTTTTCGGCGGTAAGGCGGGAAAGCTCTTGGAAACACTTTTTGGCGAACACTACGAACTTTTGGTGTCGGAATATGTGGACACGGAATTTAAGGCGAAACTGGAACTGAAATGGGCAGACAAAGCGCAAAAGGTGTACGAGTTGTATCGCACATTGCCGTTTAGTTTCTGCAAAAGTGCGCAGGAAAAACTCGGCGAACTTCGCGACGAAAAAGATATTCCCGTTTTGAGTGACGCTCTACTGCACAATGTGGACATCATTCTGTCAGGTGATAAAGATTTCCTTGAAGCGGGGCTGGAGCACCCGCAGGTGTTTTCTCCCGCGATGCTCTATGATTTTTTAATGAAGCAATAAATCTGGAGGCATAAAAATGGAAAAACAAACCGCAGACAAACCACTTGACGCCCGCCTTGCCGAGTACCGCGCATGGCTTCTCTCGCTCAAAATCCTTGACCCCGCGTGCGGAAGCGGCGCGTTTCTGAACGCCGCGCTAAAGCAACTGCGCAAGGAGCACGCGCTTCTGGAATCCTATTGGCAGAAACTGCACCCCGGCGAGCTGTACTTTGACGGCATAGACAACGCCATCCTCGAAAACAACCTGTACGGCGTGGACATAAACGAAGAGAGCGTGGAAATCGCAAAGCTCTCGCTCTGGCTCAGCACCGCAAAGAAAAACCGCAAGCTTTCCACGCTCGGTGGAAACATAAAGTGCGGAAACTCGCTCATTGCAGACAAAACCGTGGCGGGAGAGAAAGCGTTTGATTGGCAAGCGGAATTCCCAGAGGTGTTTGGTACTGAGAAGTCAGAAATGAGGAGTGAGGATGTAGGCGACAGAAATGAGTGGTCAGAAATTAACAATGCCAGTCATTCTGAGAAAGCCACTCGTCATTCTGAGCAAAACACTTGTCATTCTGAGCGCAGCGAAGAATCTACTCCCGTCGTTCTGAACGAACATAAAGAATCCGCTCCCGTCGTTCTGAACGAACATAAAGAATCCGCTCCCGTCGTTCTGAACGAATGTGAAGAATCTACAGATGTTTCGGTTGCGTCGCTCCCTCAACATGACGAAGAATCCGCTCCCGTCATTCTGAACGAACGTGAAGAATCTACAGATGTTTCGGTCGCTTCGCTCCCTCAACATGACGACAGCGTTGTGCCTCAACATGCCGCGCGCGGCGGCTTTGACGTGGTTATCGGGAACCCGCCGTATGTTTCCGCGCCCACGCAGATGGCGAGCGCGGCGCTTGCGAGAAATCGGCAGGCGATAATCGACAGCGGCAGGTACAAAACGCTCTTTCAGAAATGGGATTTGTACATTCCGTTCATTGAGCTGGGCGTGCGGCATTTGCTCAAAGACGGCGGGCTTTGCTCGATGATTGTGC
>CALFJF010000048.1 GCA_937877535.1 uncultured Treponema sp. | reverse complement strand
CCACGAATGTGACCGCCGCAATCGCAATGACCGCAGGAACAAAAATGCCCGAAACTTTGTCGGCGATTTTTGCAATCGGGGCTTTTGTCGCCGCCGCGTCGCTCACCATTTGGATAATCTGAGAAAGCGTGGTGTCCTCGCCCACGCGCACAGCCTCGCACTTCAAGAATCCCGACTGGTTCACCGTCGCCGCCGAAACCTTGTCGCCCGCCGCTTTGTCAACGGGAATGCTCTCGCCCGTCAGCGCGGACTCGTTCACCGCGCTCGCGCCCTCAATCACGATTCCGTCAACGGGAATGTTCTCGCCGGGTCGCACCACAAAAATGTCGCCTTTTTTCACGCTCTCAATCGGCACGGACTTTTCCTCGCCGTCTTGCAAAATCACCGCCGTCTTTGGAGCGAGCTTCATCAGCCCTTTGAGCGCGTCTGTCGTCCGCCCCTTTGACTTCGCCTCAAGCGTTTTTCCGACCGTAATGAGAGTGAGAATCATCGCCGCCGTTTCAAAATAAAAGTCGTGCATGAACTTCATCACGGATTTTTCATCGCCCCTGACCACCGCGCCCGTCATCGCAAAAATCGCCCAAGTGCTGTAGACGAATGCCGCAGCCGACCCCAACGCCACGAGCGTGTCCATGTTCGGAGCCTTGTGCAGAAGCGACTTGAACCCGCTCACAAAAAAACGCTGGTTTATCACCATGATGACCGCCGCCAAAAGCAGTTGAACCAAGCCCATCGCGACATGATTTCCGTCAAAAAAAATCGGAAGCGGCCAGCCCCACATCAGATGCCCCATCGAAACATACATGAGCGGAACGAGGAATATAATAGAAGAAACAAGCCGTTTTATGAGAATCGGCGTTTCCGTGTCGCGGAGCGCGTCTTCATCCGCCGCGTGGGAAGTTTTTTCCGCCGATGAAGATTTCACGCTCGCGCCATAGCCCGCATCCACCACGGCTTTGATGATGTCCGCATCGCTCGCCGTTCCCTCCACCCCCATCGAATTCGTCAAAAGGCTCACCGAGCAGCTTTCCACGCCCGCCACCTTTGACACCGCCTTTTCCACCCGAGCCGAGCACGCCGCACAGCTCATTCCCGTGACATTGTATTGTTTCATTTTTTTCTCTTATCTGTTTCTATAAATTCACTGCGGAAAACAAGTCTTGCTCTATTGAAGATTTGTTTTTTAATGCGGTGTTGCTTCCATGCGGAAACAATCTGTATTCATCACGGATTTTCCCCGCGTTTGCAAGGCGGTCATTTATCATGTCAAAATACGGTTTGTGCAACTCACAGCTTATCCATTTGCGTTTTAATTCTTCGCACAGTACAATTTCGTTGCCACTTCCACCGAACAAAACAAAAACGCTGTCGCCCTCTTTTGTGCAGGACTTAATGAACATCTCGACAAGACCGCGCGGAAGTTGGCAAGAATGAAATGTCTTGTCTTTGCTGACATTTTTCACCAAATCATAATACACCCACGAATACGGCATTCGCCCCGTATGACCTTCTGCCATCCGTTGCATAATGCGCTTGTCGGTCGGATTTTGGTACGGAACGGCAATCTGTTCTTTGTAAAAATGGTTTTCTTTTGATTTTGTCGCGTGCAAAATACTGCGATGCGCGGTAGTCAGACGACGCGGCGAATGTCCCACATTCGTGTTGTACACCCACACATATTCTTGCACATCGTAAGCAAGAGAATCCAAGCATTTTACGCGAAGATACGCATTCTGCTTCGGGTAGTTCATCATAAAAAGGTTTCCCGTTGGCTTTAAGACGCGCATACATTCCTTTGTTAAATCGCAATACCATGAAATATAATCGTCCCATTTTTTGTTGTAAGTGCTACCGTCGTAATTTATGCCGACATTGTAATCAGGGTCGCCAAACACCATATCAAGTGAGTTATCGGGAGTTTGCCTCAGAATTTCGAGTACATCGGTATTGTATAGTTTGTTGAATTCCATTACTAACTCCTTTTTAAATTGTATTCGCGCGATTTTATAAATTGAATCGAACCGATTTGCAACGGGTCGGCAAATGTGTACAGCCACAATTTAAGCGAATCGCCGTTTCTGACAAGATAGACACAGACCGTTTTATTATCAGGAAATGCCTTGTAATAATACAAAAACGGATTATACAGCTGATAAATGTTGAAGTCTGTCGGCTCGCCGTTTTTCGCTTCAAAAACACAAATTGTTCCGCCATATTCTATCGTCAGGTCGATTTCAATCTGCTGTTTCTCGCACACGATATGCTCTTCGCCAAAGTTGTATGCAAGCGTTGCCTTTGTCCTGTGCGGAAAATAAGTCTTCGGTCTTTTTGAAACGGGAAGATTGTCAAATTCCAAATCTACGCCGAACAAAAAGTCATGCAGAATGCGCTGATTGTTTGCGACGGACAAAATGTTGCTCTCACTGTCGTTGTATTCGTTTAAAAGACTTTTGCGATACTCCCAAACAACAGATTTTTGTATCGGCTCAAATTTATGGTACAAAATATGAATACCTTTCAAAAAACGATGGTTGCCCTTGCCGAGATGCAGAATACACAAATCATTGTCTTTCATAAATTGCGGCAGTTTGTCGGTGGAATCGAGTTTTGTCGCGTCAAACGGATTGCCGAATTTGTTTTTCCGAGAAATATCTTTTACGATGTCGTTATGAAAGACCATGTTGTTATGCTGTAGGCAATAATCATACAAATCTTGTAAAACCTGATGTTTTAAACTCATAATTTCCTCATTTGCTATTATACCAATTTTCCTTGCAAAAATTCTACAATACTTGTTTGGTGTGCGATTGTTGAAAGTAAATCAAAAATTGCTGCCCTGTTTTTATTCCACCATCGTGACCACGCCACGAACCATGCCCATCCAGCAAGTGTACTGGAACATGCCGGCTTTTTCGGGGGTGAACTCAATCACATTTTTTCCGTAGCCCATTTCGTACATGAAGCCGAAGTCGCGGAAAATCATCTTGTAGTTGCAGCCGTTGAGCACGTTTTCGCCCGCCTAGATTTCCCAGCGGACTGGAACGCCTTTTTTCACGGTAATCGCGGGGTAGCGGTAGGGATTGAGCGTGGATTTTACGATTTGCTTTCCGTCCACGATTTCAAAATTGCTTTTGTCCGCAGACTTTGGTTCTGATTTTGATTCCGTTTTTGCCGAGTATTTTTGCGCCTCCCCCTACGTGACGACCGATTTTCCATCAGTTTTTGCCGAATTCCACCCGCCGAGCGCAAAGCCCTGCGACAACATCGAAAGCCCCATCACGACGACGAGCACCGCACCGATTTTCATAACGACCTCCGTATATTTTTTTCCGAGAATTGAGACGACCGAGCCAAGAGCGAGCATGAGCGGCACCGTTCCCGCGCCAAAGCAGAGCATCGAAAGCGCGCCCGAAAGCGGATGGGCAGAAGCGAGCACGACAATCCACATTGCCTGGAGCGGCCCGCACGGCATGAATCCGTTCAAAAATCCCACGATGAGCGGTCTTGCGTTCCTGCCTTGAGCCGAAGCGATTTTTTTTGCGAGGAAGGCAGGAAGATACGGCGTGAATCGGCGCAAAAACGGAAAAATGTCCAAGAGCGAGATTCCCATCAAAAGCATAAAAACGCCCGCGACGATTTTCAAAATTCCCTGCGCCGAAAACGGAAGCGCGACTTCGCCAGAACTTCCCCGCTGAGGAAAAATCCCGACGTGCCGAGCGCAAGACCAATCAGCGTGTAGGACGAAACACGCCCAAGATTGTACAAAAACGGCGGAAGCAGATGCTGAAACGAGTTCAGCATGACAGTCGTTCGTCTACCCCATTTGTCTTTTCGAGCCGCCGAATCGATGATTGTCATAGAATTGTGTACAAAATTGAAGGTGAAATTGTTTACATTGCGTATTGTGGAACGCACTACCACAAATAAAGCGAACCGCTCGCAGTTCAGAGAAGTCTGACTTGCGGGCGATTTTGTATTTAGGAGAGAAAATTACTGGCGAGAGAGTGTAACATCAAAAGTGTCAATTTCGAACTCATCAAACTCTCCGTCAGCATTCAAGTCAAGTTCAACCTTTCCATCTTTGATTTCTACCTCGTCCGTTGTCTTTGTTTCTACATCTACAAGTTTCTCTTCATCCTTATCCAATTCCTTTGTTGCGGTCATTTTGAGTTTCCCGTCCTTTGTCGGGTCGCCTGTGTATGTTCCGATTTCATCATCGTAGTCCATCGCTGCGATTGCACCAGTTGCAACGGCGACAATATTTAGGTGTGTCAGATATTCTTTGTTGTTGTAGAATCTCATGGTCATCTTCCCTCAAAAATTTCCCCCCATCTCCCACAAAAATCTTGCACAAATGCTTTTTTTTTGTATAGTCATTCTAAATTTCTTTCAATTAAGGAGTTATAGCATGAAGAAACTTGCGAAATGCGCCGCCATGTTTGCGGCACTGATGCTGGCACTGTCGTTTACGGCGTGCAGCGACGATGACGATGATACTTCGAACGACAATACGCTACAGAGTGACGAATCGATGTCGTACAAGATTTCGTTTGACTTTGCAAATTTTCTCGTTAAGTCCGCAAATGACCAAACGGTCAGTTCGCTGAGTTCTGCCGTAAAATACAAAAATCAGCAATTTACCGCAGACGACTTACCACCCCCAGCCGATTACGCAATAAAAACAGGCTACAAACTGGAAGACTGGTATATGGATTCAAAATACACAAGAAAATTCGAGCCATTTACTGTAACGGAAGACAGCCGATTGTACGCAAAAATCACCACATCAACAGGAGAAACGGTACCGACTTATGTTCTCACCTACGATAGCGAATATGAAGTTGAAAAATGTCCAAAAACAACGAGCGGCGTTTTGACAAGTTCGATGCTCAAAAACTTTACAGGCTATGAAAAATATTTTTGCGGTTGGTATTATGACAGTAATTATACAAAACTCGCTTTACATGGCGACACGGTAACGAAAGACACGACATTGTATGCGAAATGGATTTCGCTCTCCGCTATCAAGCCTGGCTCAGGAACGACATTTACAAATCATGCGTATCCGAGCGATGTTGATTTGTATATTCGTAGTACAGAGAAAAATACCGAAATAGGTGAATACAATTACACAAAAGCCAGTGAATTTTCTTCTGATGAAAGTAGTTATTATGTTGCGCCTGGTATGTGGAATTTTGATGGTGCTGTTTTGTATTCCAATCAATTTGACCGCATGAGTGTAAATACAAAAAGAGGTACGCTGAGTAATCTTTTTATGTCTTGCCACAGCAATAGAAGTCGTCGTTCAGATGTTCCCAATCAAGTAGGCGGAAGCGTAGACATGACGAAGATTGATGTGTTCATTGCCGTAAAAGCAACTGGCGCGGGAACAGTTGAGGCATCTCTCACTACGGGAAAAAGTGATTCAGATACCACGCCAACTGGTGTAGTCGCCTTGGTTAATGCGAACGGCACAGTGCTTGCCGCACTAAAAAATGACACCAATAATCAAGCGGCTACGCTCAAAGCAAATGTTACAAGCGCGGAAAATGTATTCCTTGTGTATTCACGCAATGAAGATTCGGGTGGCAGAATATTTGTAAACAGCATAACTTTCACCTCAAGCGAGTAAACGAAAAGACGCGACACTCGCGCGACTCTTGCAGTATGTGTCATTTCGAGCGTAGTCGAGAAATCTTCGAACCAAAAATCAAACAAGGGCTAGAACGAACGCCCTTGCATCCGTGGATTTTTGGATTCGTACGAGAATTTTTCTGTTGAAAAATTCTCTCTTTGCTTTTGCCCCACATCCATGTGGGGCTTTTTTTGCAAAATGTATACTGAAAGCGGTGGTTGAGTTCATCGAAACCACCAATTGCTTGAGACGGTGGTTTCGATACGACCTTCGGTCTACTCAACCAGCGTCTCAAGCATACTTTCTGTAACAGCACCAAAATTTGGGCTAGGCTCATGCCATCCCCCGCTTACCAACTCACCTTGTCTGCCATGTTTTCGATGTGTTCTTTCCAGCGGGAAACGAGACGCGGCGGGGCAAGCGGGCGGGCGTTCGCTCCACACGAAAGCACCCATGATTCGATTTTGCCATGTTGCGTTGAGGTAAATTCCAGCACTGTAGCATCTCCGTCCTCGCTTATGCGCTGGTCGTCTGCCCACACACAATCTTTGACCCACACACGCGCCTCATCGTACAATTCGATTTTGTAGCGTTCTGACTTGCTTCCGCAGAACATACCGAATTTGCCGCCCCCGCACCGCGACACAAAATCAATGTCATCGGGAAGTTCAAATGTGCGCTCCGTGAGGACTGCATTCTGTATGCGATGGAGCGAAAACAGCCGCTCTCCGTTCCGCTCTTCAGACCAGCCGAACAACGAACATTCACCGCCGTCAATCAAAAGTTGATACGGACGCACCGTGCGACGCTTCGGCTTGTCATCGTAAATTCCCGTGTAGTCGAACTCGATTATGCAATTCGTTTCCAACCCCGCACAAATCACATCCCATATTTTCTCATCGAGAATCGGTTTTGCTCTTGGAGGCACGGCAATTCGTCCTGCAAGGGCGGACACCGCTGGATTCAAAACTTGGGCTGAAAGCAGGTCGATGACAGAACACGCCTCCTCGTACACGGGCGTTCCCGCAAAATGCGCGAGCAGTGCCTTTGCCTCGCCCAGAACCTGCAAATCCCGCGGCGAAAGACTGTACTGTGCCATCTGAAACGCCTCTCGATAGAAAAAGCCGTGGCGCGTGCGGTCGTACTCAATGGGCGCATTCATTCGGTCACGCATATATTCAATGTCGCGGCGGACAGTAACATTGCTCACCTGCAACTCTTTTTCAAGTCGCTCCGTGTTCGGATAGCATCCCGCCAGAATCCGCTGATGAATTTTGGTAATCCGCTCCAGCATTGGGCGCGTCGTGGTCTTTCTGTTGCTTTTACTCATAGCGTTATTAAACCTGTTCGGAAACTTCAGTTTCAGAACAGGTCTATTATAGCATATCAGTCGCTCATTTGGTGAGCGTTTGTTTTTTATTTCAGAAAATTCTTCAATTTTTTTGCTCGCTCATTATTTGAGCGGGTGGGCATGATATGATGACGGAAAATTAAATTGCTCAATTTCGAGCATAGGAGATTCTGATGAGTATTAAGAAGAATGTAATCGCAATGCTTTTTATCTGTAGTATTTGTCTGCTGCCGTCAGTGGCGGAAATAACGAACAGCAAGTACAAACTTATCCTTACTTATGACGGAGATGGAGAAAAATTTCCAATCTTTGAAAAAATAGAGGAAGTAGAAGCAGGAGAAATTGGTGAGCATCGTTGGAAAAACATTTATCAGCAAAAAAACATATACAAATTAACGGCAGGCTTGTTGCCAGTCGATGGGCAGGAATTGTTTGGCGAAGTTCAGATTGAATTTGAAGACGAATCAATTCCGACAAAAACATATAAATGCATAAACCTTAGTGCATACAGACATGATACCGCAGGGCAATTTAAATTGGCGATTCCATTCAGTCCAATCAGTGTTATCGAAGTCAATTTAAAAGTTGAGTGCAAAGAGATTTTCTCTCTGGAAAAGATGAAATATCAAGTATACTATAATGAATCTAAAGTCTCTCTTTCTTCGATTTCGTATTGGTCGGTGCAGTCGTCAAATGTGTTCCGATATTTTACCAAAGCGGGAACGCCATATAATTACAGTGCAAAGCGAAAAGATGTAAAGGAGCTTATAGAGTTTTTACAATCTGCACCTGAATTTTACTATTTAAAAGATGAAAAGCCTGTGTCATATATAAAAAATCCTAACGGGTACACTACAGTGCCTATTAAATTGCGTGGGTATCGTGATTCATATCCAGAACGCCAATATCGGATAATAGAGCGATATGACTTAGGCACGGAAGTTTTGATTGATGCCGAACTTGAAATTTGTTTTAAGATTCCTGTAAAAGTTTATATAGATGACAAAGAGGTCGTTTGTAGGTACAGAATATTTTATCCGGGCTACTAATCGCTTTTGTCGCTTTTCACTCCGCTGGCAGTTTTTCGGCATTTTCAAGAATCGTGGACGGACGGACAGCAAGCGCGGACGCAAGTTTTTCGAGCGTTTTGACGGTAGGACTTGCGAGGTTGTTTTCGAGGCGATACATAAAATGGCGCGAAATTCCCGCATTAAAAGCAAGTTGCTCCTGACTCAGATTTTTCTCTTTGCGCAGAATGACGATGGCTTGTCCGATGTTCATAAAATTATTATACGGCAATGGGGAATATACTTACACGCTATTTAGATACACGCATTTTCGTTTGAATAACTATCAGTCCACGCACTATAATTGACAGGTGGAAGCAGTGAAGATTATAATGAGAGGATAGTTATTTTTTTGATACTTGGAGGAAATTATGGAAATTGAAGAGAGGGCACCAACAGAAACCGACTATCTTAGCAGTGAAGAATTTATTGGGCATTTGTTGACAGCTATAAATGATTATCGGCAAGGGCATAAAAATAAACTTACAGAACCAGAAGCATTTCCTGATAATGACTATAGTTTTGGAGTAGAAACTGCAATTAACTTAAATGATAATAAATCTATTGAATTCTATTTTGGAAAATTCAAGAAAGGGCGGAACGGTTTTCAACCTATTGAAAATAAACCTAGTATAGATGTTTGGTTTGAAAATAAGAATGTGGAAGCGATTGACGAGGAGTTTTTGCGCAAACTTGAAATTATTGCTGCTGATTGGAAGTTTCAAAATGGCACTTATATTTCTAATGTTTCTAATGAAGGGGGTGCTATTTGGTTTTGGCTTTCAGAGAAACATTTTCAGGTGTTGAATGATAAAAATGTTTCTGATGAAACAAAGCAAACAAAGCAGAGAATTCTTTCTAAATTCTTTGATGAAGTAATGTCATTGATATGGGAGGCAGTATAAGTGCGTGGGGATATAAAAATGCGAAAAACATTTCATGAGGAACACAATGAAGAACATCAGCAGAAAGAAGAATTTGTTTGCTGAGTTTTGGAGAAAAACTATGGATGAAAATGAAAACATAAAGTTTTTGTATGAAAAAGCGATTGAAGGCAGAGAGCATCATCAACAGAATTATAATCACTGGATGAATATGTATGCTATTTTTAATGGGGCAATATTTATAGGATTTTATTCGCTTCAAGGCAAAGTAGATGTATATTTTATTAAGCTTTTATTGCTTTTCATAGGTTTTGTTGCAGGTTGTTTCTGGCATTTCTCTGTGAGGGGCTTTTATCGTTGGATTCTTTCATGGATAGGAGTTGTGTCATTTTATGAACATAAATTAGCACAAGAAATGGGTGTATATCGTATATTTATACATTTTGATAAAGAAAAAAGATTTTTATACAGCCCGTTTTCAACCCAAAAATTAACAAGATTGTTTTCATTGTTAATTGCAATTGCTTGGGGGGTATTGATTGTCTTTCAAATAGTATTTTCTTGGGAAGAAATTAAAAATACTGAAAAATTTTTTTCAATATTTTTGCTGACATCAATTATTATTGTTTTAGTTGCTGCTGGAGTAAAAATTTGTAGAGAAAATTTGAAAAATAGTCATTTTCATTATATTAAAGATGGGCATTCTGAATTCAAGAAATTTGAATGATAAGGTCATCACCCGCCAATGTTGTAGGGTAGGAGACACCGATGGCATCATTTATCACGCTTTACAAGCAGCACAAGACCTTTGTACGATACCTAAGGTAGTTTCACCGCCGTTCAAGAGTTATACAGCAATGAAAGACGTAAAAGATAAGGAAATTTTTCGTGCCTATTGCAACGCAATCGTTGAAATATAAGGAGGCTTTACATGAATTTATTTTACTTTTTGGTATGTAATGTATTGGGACTGACTGCATTTGCAAAAGCAGTAGTCATATTTATGATATTATTAATCATATATAATTTTGCCATCTTAAAAATTACAGGAGCAGGAGTTGGAGGAGTAATTATCGGTATTATACGTATAATCGCATTGATTTTATTTATAAAATTAGGTTTTCCTATAACAGGAATACTCATTTTCAATTTGTTATTGAGCATTTTAGCTTCATTTTCTGTATTTGCTGACCCTATAGTTGGAGTAATCAATATAATTGAGCTTGTCCTAAATATAATTGGCATGATTCTATTTTATACAAAGTTATTGTAGGTAATAGCATGAAAAATATCAGTATTTTATTTATCTGTGTTGTATTTTCTTGTTCCCTCTTTGCTGCAGAGCCTACTCAAGCGCAGAAACAGGCAATTTTTATGATGAATTATGCGCAGTATGTTACGTACAAACTTAAGACATACAATAATATTATTGCGCTTGAAGAGGAATACGAAAATCTCAACGGTAACATGAATTTTGAAACAATACATGACTACAACAGCGTTGATACTATCAACAACTTAGCGAACGCCATTTACAACGAGCGCAAGAATCATAAGAATAGAGAACGGCTTGAAGCATCAATAGAAAAGTCGATGAATCAAGCCTTGTACAATTCAATTCCTCCTGTTACGACCATCGTCACGGGGAGTCTTAATCCATTATCGATTGCAATCAATACGGCACGGACTGCGGGAAATATCTTTGTAAGCTATCAGCAATATAAAAATAAACTTTCTGACGAATACGATGAAAAGATGTTTCAATTGCAGACTTTGACAGAAGATAATTTGAACTCGTTGTACCAAGATTTGAATATATATACGTATGACTTGGTGCAAAAATACAAGCTTTCCGATGAATGGCGACTTAATAAAAAGGAACTTGAAGAAATGTTCAAGTATATTAAGGATACTAATGAAAAACGGATATATGCAAATTTAAAGAATATGAGCGAAGGTCGTTATGTTCAGCATTTCCCGATGTTTTGGTATCATTTGGCAAAAGCTGCAGCCCAAACTGGTGACGAACAAGCTGCATTGAATTATTATGACCGTTTTGAAAAAGAAAACATAGAAATTTTCCGATATGACAGAACGGCAGTTGATGCGTATAAAGGAAAAATAGCCATTTTGCTTAAGAATCAAAAAACAAATAGAAATGAAATCATTCGCAAACTCAAATTCATCGAAACAAATAAAACTTCATGGAATGATTACTACTTTTGTGCATTAGTGTATGCGCAACTGAATGATACCGAAAATGCGAAACGCCTGCTTGTACGGAACATCAATGAACTTTCGGCAGAGGTGGACAATCAGTTTTTGGATGTCAAAAATTTGCAAAAAGTATATGATGCAAGCGATTTAAGTGTTAGGAATTATTATGATGGTTTGGAATTAAGCCGTGCCTTGCTGAAACGGGTCGGCGATAAAACCGTTTCTGTTACATCCATTGAACAACAATACAGAAATGACACGCAGGCGGTGAATGAAGTCTTGTACTGGTTCGGACTTCAGTCCTCGTCGTCATTGGTGCAGGGTGCAATAAACGATATAAAGAAAGTTCAAAGCACTATTATTGTTTTTTCGCCGAAAGTGTGCCAAATTAACGCAAAGATTCCGTTGCAATGGGTAATGAGTTCAAACACCGAATTGGTTGCCGTGTTCTATAGGGAAGGTAGAACAGAGCCGCTTGAGATTTCCATGTCAATCGATGAGAAAGAATCAAAAAAACTAAAAAAGTTCGCCAAAACAGTAAAGAACTGCGATTTAGTGTATACTACAGGCAAACAAAAAGTGGACTGGAAAACGGAAGGTTATTATTTTGGCGGAATTGTGTTGAAGCATACATTATATCCTATCGAATTCAATTATGAAGTAGATTTAAACGATTCAGTAAAATTGTTAAACTCAATGAAGAATAGGATTCCTGTAAGCGTCATCTTTAATGGCAAGGCTTATGTAATAGAAGAATGAGAAAAAAAGTTTTTTTGTTCAATTTACTTGTTTTTCTCTGCTCATTTGGTATTTTTGCGAAGGAACTGACGATTATGTCCTTTAACGTACAAGGGCATGGTCCTGGAAGTTCAGAGCATGATTTTGGAAATGCAAAATGGAAAAACCAGATTGCTGCAGTAATCAAACAATCTGGAGCAAGTATCGTATTGTTACAAGAAGTGCGTTTGAATTCGGAGAATGATATAAATCCCTTAATTGAAATACTGAACGGTAAAGGCGGAAAATGGAAATCTACAACCAGCGTAAAATATGCTACCTGTTCTTATGACTTAAACAACGCAGTTTTGTACGATGAAAAGAATGTCCTGCTTGTAAATGATTTGTCAAAGAAGCTGAATTTTCGCGCATATAAATATGACCAAGACAACAATGTAGCAGATGATTGCCGCACCTACCAGTTTGACAAGAATCATGAGCAGGTGCTTGAATTTTCGTTTCCGAAAAATTCTGCACAAACATTTTATGTCGTAAATGTCCATGCACCAGGACCAGGAAGTCAAGAATTGAGGAAAGAAAAGGAACAATTGGAAAACCTATACAGACATTATAAAAGAAAGCCAATCATTATCGCTGGAGACTTTAATATGCGACGACGGGAATTCGTACCTAGTTCTGCATTTGGCGATGCCATTGTAGACGGCGATTCTGGGATGTATGCTGATGCAAATTCTTTACGCACAACACTTTCGACTGCCGGCATGAAAATAAGCCTCGCAAATGATTACGACCACTTTATCGTCAGCAGAAATTCTCTGTTCAATGTATCAGAACAAATGCACCATGTCTTTTCACCCCGAAAAAAAGAGAGTTACGATTCAATCAAAATTGGCGGCACAACATACAAAAGCACAGAAGAATACAAGCAAGGCGTTTCCGACCACTTGCCCATAATGATGAAGCTGAATTTTTCTGCGAATAAATAATGCACTTTCTGCAAAAAAAAATTCTCCACTATCACAAAATGATAGTGTGCCGTGCTACACTCTCTGCAACAGGAGGAGCGTATGCTCAGTGATGATTTTATTTCGTGCCTTGCACAGCGCTTCAACAAGGAAAACGACCTTTCCGATGTGACCTGCACACTGCTCGACGATTTCGCCGTGCTCCAAATGGAACGGGTCTGAATTGTACTTTTTGAGAAGTTCCCACGCTCCGTCCCGACTGATTCCAGCTGAAAGTGCCATGTCATGCCCCCTTTTTCCACTTTTTCTCAAATTCCCGCACGCTCATCGGCTTGTCGAAAAAATATCCCTGAAAAAGGCTACAGCCGATTGATTCAAGGAGCGTCTTCTGCCTTTCCGTCTCCACGCCCTCGGTGATGACCTCGATTCCGAGCCGCCTGCTCATTTCGATGATGGATTCGAGGATAATCCGGCTTTTTTCTTCGTGTTCGGTCTCGCGCAAGAATTCCATGTCGATTTTGAGGACGTCCACGTCAATGTCCTTGAGCATGCTCAACGACGAGTAGCCCTTCCCGAAGTCGTCGATTTCAATCAAAAATCCGTATTTGTGAAGCCGCCTCGTGATTCCAATCAGTTTGTCAACGTCGCTCATCAAAACCGACTCGGTGATTTCAAGCCGGAGTTTTTTCGGCTCGATTTCGTGCCGCTCCGCGATTTTTGTGAGCGTTTCATAGACATCAAGATAGTAGAAGTCCTTCGTCGAGAGATTTATCGAAAGATACAGACTTTCATTCGCCGTGCCTTCCCAGGACTTGAGGAGGGCCGCCGCCTGCTCCCACACGTTTTTGTCGAGGAGCGAAATCAGGCCGATTTTTTCGAGCGTGTCTATGAATTTGTACGGCGGAACGAGTCCGATTTTGGGATGAATCCAGCGAACAAGGACTTCCGCGCCCTGCAAGCCGTTCTCGGACGAAACCTGCGGCTGCAGGAAGATGTTGAACTGCCTTTCTTTGAGCGCGTTGTCGAATTCGGAGACGACCTTCTGCTCGTGGTGCATCTCCTCCAAAAAACGGTTGTCGTAGTAGGCGATTCGCTTAATCGCGTCGCCCTTGATTGTCTTTAGCGCGCGCTTTGCGTAGCCCGCCATCACGGAAACGCTGTCGGAGGGATTTTCGATTTTGTACACGCCAAATCGGATGATGACGGGAGTCGCCGCCTTCCTGATTGACTTTTGGAGCAGGTCTGAGATGTGGATGAGCGCGTTTTCTGAAAAATCCTGTTCGCTCAAAAAGATATAAAACCTGTCCGCGTCGATGTGGGCGCACAGTCCGTTGGCGCGGCTCAGTTCCTGCAAATATCGCGCCGTTTTTTGCAGGATGTCGTTGCCTTTTTTGCGCCCGAAAAGGTCGTTCACCAGCTTGAAGTCGTCGATGTTGGCGTAGACGAGATACGGATTCGCATTCGGCTCAAGCGAAAGCCGCTCCCCAACCTGCGAATAAAAGGCTTCCTTGTTGTAGAAGCCTTCTATAATGTCATTTTGTATGACCGAAATAGTTTGATATTCGAGTACTTGACTTTTCATTTTCTGCCTCCGACTTTTTCAAAACTAGCCTACATCGTTTTCCTCTGCCAAAACGAAATTTTATTATAAAACCTATTGGAATAATAGGAAATTTTGATTGATTGTACCGCTTTCGCGCGTTTTCTTCAAGCGGGCGAAACGTGCGTTTTTGATATGTTCGGCAAACGTCTGCTGCAAATAAACAGTTTGCGCTTGCCGAAATCGCCTAAAAATGCGAGTTCGACAAGCGCAATTTTGCGCAAAATGGCGGTCGCCTTTATTCTGACACCGCCGCTCCAGGAAGACCAATGTCTTTTCGGTATTGCATTTCGTCAAAATGGACGGCGGAAAGCGCGTTGTAGGCACTTTGCCATGCTTCTTGGAACGATTCGCCGTGTGCGCTACACGCAAGAACTCTGCCACCGCTTGTCAAAAGTTTACCAGTTTCGTTTGTTTTTGCCCCCGCAACAAATATTTTTGCAGCCGTTTTTTCGATTTTCTCTGTTTCAATCAAAATCGGAATTCCTTTTTTGTACTTTCCTGGGTATCCGCCTGAAACTGCCACGGGAGCTACCTGAAATCCTCTCTTCCATTTGAGAGAAAAGTCCGAAAGAGAGCCGTTTTCGTCCGTAATGGTGCGGCAAAGAGAAGCAAAATCCGAGTCCATCATCGGAAGCACCGCTTGCGTTTCGGGGTCGCCTAAGCGCACGTTGTATTCAAGGCATTTTGGGCCGTCTTTTGTAAGCATGAGTCCAAAGAAAATAAAACCGCGATAATCAATTTTTTCTTCGATAAGACCGCGAAGCGTTGGAGCGAGAATCCGCTCCTCAAAAAGGCGCATTGTTTCTTCTGTAACGTCTTCGGGCGGGCAGACTGCGCCCATTCCACCCGTGTTTGGACCTTTTGCTCCATCCAAAAGTCGCTTGTGGTCACGCGCGGGAAGAAACGGCACGATTTTTGCTTTGCCCGCTGCCGCACTTTTTTCTGTAACGCTTACCGCCGCAAGAACTGAAATCTCAACTCCTTGTAAATATTCTTCGATTACGAGTTTTTTTGCTGCTCCGCCCAAAGATGTTGTGAGCGATTTGATGGCTTCTTCCGCTTCGTTTGTTGTTTTTGCAACAATAACGCCTTTTCCTGCCGCAAGTCCGTCCGCTTTTATGACGATTGGCGCACCTTCTGCGCGAACAAACGAAAGCGCGTCCTCGGCGTTTGAAAACGTTTTTGATTTTGCGCAAGAAACTCCGTATTTTTGCATAAACTGTTTTGATAAATCTTTACTCGCTTCCAGAGCCGCCCCGCGTTTTGTGGGACCTACGCACGGAATTCCTGCTTTCAAAAGCGCGTCAGCAATTCCTTCGGACAGCGGGTCTTCTGGACCAATTACCGCAAAATCGGCTTTTTCAAAAATCGCCGTTTTTACAAACGATTCAATAAAATCGCCTTCCACCAAAACGTTTCGGCACTTTTTTTCAAATTGAGTTCCGCCGTTTCCTGGCACGCAAACAACTTCGCTCACCAAATCGCTCTCTGCAAGTTTCCAAGCGATAGCGTGTTCTCTTCCGCCAGAGCCTGCCACGATAATTTTCATTTATTCCTCCATTTCAAAAAGAAAAAGCGGAAAAGGGGATTTTTCCGCTCAAAATTAGATTTTTGGTGATTGTAACAAAAAAGCATCGCTTAATCGAGTTTGAGCGCGATGAGTCGCGCCGCCGCGATTGCGAATATTATTTTTTCCTTTGGGAACGTGCGACTCGGCTTAAAAAGGTCGTAGCAAACAAGAATGCGCGTTTTTGCGCCGTTTCCGTGTGCAAGAACTTCAAGCGTGGACGCAATATCGTTCGTTTTGTACATTTCATATTTTGACTGGTCAATCGTGTCAAGAACTGCGGTATTATCCAGATGCAAAAAGTCGTTATCATTAAAATACTTGAAATAATTACTATGATAGCCATCAGATGCAAAATATTCTTGCCTAAAATCAGACTTTTCTGTCCAATTTTTGTGATTCAGCGGCTTTTTTTCAGAATAAAAAATCCGCTCGAATTTTTTGTACATAGAAGATGTTAAATCATACACAGAAACCGAGTTCATTTGAATATAATCCACGAGTTTTTTAACCGCTTCCTCGATTTTTCCGTCGTTGATAAGCGTAAAGATTTCAACTTCCATCATCGCGCTTTTTCCAAAATATTCGCCCGTCGCAACTTCGTTTGCGTTTTTTTCGTTGTGAATAATCACGGGGTCGTGCATTTCGGGCTTGTAAATGATATAGCAGTTTCGCCCTTTGTTTTTTGCAATGTAAAGGCATTTGTCCGCGATTTTGAAAAGGTCGTCGTAATTTTTTGCATTAAGAGGATGTCGCGCGATTCCCATAGAACACGTTACAACGTTTGCAGGGTCAACTGCTGTAATGCTCCATTGGAGTCCTGTGCGAATATTCCGTGCAACTGTCCGAATATCCTCTTCTTCCGTTTTGTCGAGCACAATCAAAAATTCGTCGCCACCAATTCGTCCGCCAATTCCAATTCCTTTGATTGCATCTTTTATGCAATTTGAAACCGCGATAAGAACCTTGTCGCCAAAGGCGTGTCCGTATGTATCGTTACATTCTTTGAACTTGTCAACGTCCATAACGATAAGCGAAACGGGATTTTTTGCCTCGTTGACTTTTTGAATGGCGAGTTCTGTAATCGATTTTTTGTTGTACAGTCCCGTAAGACCGTCTTTGTCTTCGCTGTAGAGATTTTGAACAAGTTGCTCGCCGCTTCCGCCCGTTGCAATGCTTCCAATTATGAGCGAAGTTGAGCGCGTTGATGTGCGAACGGTGTGAACGGTAACAAGTTCTTTGTCGGTTTTGAGGAGTTTGTAGATTTTGTTCGCAGTAAATTTGAGCGAGTCAACAATCATCGAAGTGAGTTGCGCTTTTGTGTCTTCGTTTGTGTGACTCAACTGAAAATTGTTTGAAAAATAATCTTCAAAATCTTCCGCGCTTCCTTCAAAAAGGCTTGTTGCGTCTTTTGTATTTTTGAGCGTGAATTTTGCCCCGTCAAAAACATAGTAATATGCGTCAAAATTTTGCAAAAGCGAGCGATATTCGCGGCTTTCAAGAAGCGCACGGTCAAGAAGGACTTTGGAATATGAAAGTTCCTTTACGTCAATCTTAAAAAGACCGTCCTCTCGCCGTGCAACATACAGAAGACAACTGAGCGACGGCGATGTTTCTTTAGGTTTTATACTGACAATAAAATATGGATTTTGCGACGCAACCGAGGCACTTCCTTCTTGCCCTTCGGGAAAATGCTCAAGATAATGTGAAAAATTGCGCCTGTCCGCTTCGTCCATGTAATGAGCGAGATGCAAATGTGGGTCTGTAACAGAAAAAAGCCGCAAAAAACTGCGATTTCCTTCAAAAACGTTGAGATTTTTGTCTACGACAAAAGACACGTCGCTGATTCGCCTCTGGTTGAATGTTTCCAAGAAAGCACCCTCTGAAATTATTTTTTTTAATTCGTCTTTTTGTAATATTTCTCAACTTTTTTTAATAATAGAGCGATTCGGAATTTCCGAACAGGTCTACTATATAAGAAAAAATCGCGCAAGTCTATTGAATAAATGCGACGCGCTTTTGTTCAATTCCGCACACATCATTCGATTTTTTGAGTTTGTGCGATTTTTCTTGTGAGTGGCAGGCTCTGCTCAAAAATGATATAATTTTTTTTATGCAGGAAGAAAATCCAATCGAAAAAAACGAAAAGAAAAAAATACTCGTCATGGTGGCAAGTCCCAAAAACGAACGGAGCGGAACGCTTGTTCCCACGAATGCGTTTGTGGACGGCATGAAATCATCTCAAAAATTTGAAAGCGAATACATTTTTATAGACAAAATGAACATAACGCCGTGCCGCGGTTGCCTTAGTTGCTGGGGACGACCAGACGGTAGTTGCTTTATGAAAGATGACGACGTTCCAGAAATTCGGCGAAAATTGGAAACGGCGGACGTTGTAATTTGGAGTTTTCCGCTCTACCTTTTTGGAGTTCCGGGGCAAATGAAATGCCTTATGGACAGAATCGTGGGTATGGTGCATCCGTACATGGGGCAAAAACTCGATGACCCCGACGCGATGAATAAACCTATGCACGGACTTCAAAATCAAAAGGAAGGTCAAAAAATTCTTCTTCTTTCGAGTTGTGCCTGGTGCGACATTGACGTTGTGTACGAACCAATCGTAAAGCAATTTGACATCATTTTGGGACACGACGGCTATCAACTTGTGGCGTGTCCGCAAATGCGCTCGCTTCATCATCGCGGGGGCGAGCGTAGACTCAAAATGCTCCGAGATAAGTATTTCAAAGGCGGAGTCGAAATGGCTGAAAACGGCGTTCTTTCAAAAGAAACAATCGACCTTTTGCAAAAACCGCTTTTTAGCGACGACGTGTACAAAACCCTTGTTGTTGAGTTTGTGACGCACATGTTTGACCGCGACGACAATTTTTAGCGAGGACGTTTTGAAAAAAGGCTTCACAATCGTCTATCCCGAATTTGACGGACTCTACATAAATCTCACGAATCGCTGTCCGTGCGCGTGTACTTTTTGCATTCGCAAGGGAGAGCGCACGGAATTTTCCAACGTGGACACGCTCTGGCTTGAGCGAGAACCGACTGCGGTGGAAGTAATTGACGCTCTTGTGGCTGAATCAAAGAAAAGCGAATTTGTGTCGTACAAAGAAATCGTTTTTTGCGGCTACGGCGAGCCAACGGAAAAACTCGACGTTTTGCTTGAAGTCGCTTTGTTTATAAAGCGTGAACTCAAAAAGAGCGTCCGACTCAACACAAATGGGCTTGGCGACCTTTTGAACAAAAAAAGCATCGCTCCGCTTTTGGCAAAAAAAATCGACGCAGTTTCTATCAGTTTGAATTCAAGCGATGAAGAAATTTATCTTCGTACTGTGAATCCGATTTTTGGAAAAGAATCCCATGCCGCGCTTTTGCGCTTCGCCGAGGATTGCGTAAAATCGGGAATCCGTGTGATTCTTTCCACGGTTTCCACAACGATTTCAAAAGCAGACGAAGAAGAGTGCGCAAAAATCTGCAAAAAAATCGGTGCAGAATACAGAATCCGCGAGTTTGAACCGTTTTAAGCGTTCTGATTTTGTCTTGCCGTTGAGAAATCTAAAAATTCATCGTAAAATAATTGATATTTTTTTCACAGAGAGGAATGAAAAATGGCTGGAGATAAGGTCGATTTTACAATAGAGCAACTCGGCGAGTGCAAAGTGCCTTCCCCGATTGAACTTTCCAAAAAACACGGCGAGTTTAGAGCAAGTTATGTCAAAGATTCGTCGTTTGTGCGAAATCGCGTGAACGTTTTTGAAGATAATTTCCGCGACAATGATTTGACTTCGGCAAATCTGTTGCAAAAAGCAGGTCCAAGAGAGTTCATTTATTTTAATCCTGCGCACGTTACGGCGGGAATCTGCACGTGCGGCGGTCTTTGTCCGGGACTGAACGACGTAATCCGCGCGGTTGTGCGCTGTCTTTATTATCGCTACGGAGTCAAGAGAATCAAGGGATTTCGCTTTGGATTTAAGGGATTTTTTCACGAACACGGTTTTGACACGATTGATTTGACTCCAGACGCGGTGGAGGACATTCACAAAATCGGCGGTTCTTTTTTGGGAACGAGTCGAGGCGGCGGAAATCGCGTTTCCGACATCGTGGACTGCATTGAGTCTTTGAGCGTGAATATGCTTTTTGTCATCGGCGGCGACGGCACGCAGCGAGGTTCGCTCGACATTGCAAATGAAGTCGCTCGGCGCGGTCTAAAAGTTGCCGTTGTGGGAATTCCCAAAACCGTTGACAACGACCTTGTTCTCATTGACCGTTCGTTTGGTTTTGAAACTGCGGTTCAGCGTGCAAAAGAGGCGGTTGCGGCAATTCACATGGAGGCTCATTCGCAAGTAAATGGAATTGGACTTGTAAAACTCATGGGGCGCGAATCGGGATTTATTGCGGCGGCAACGGCTCTTGCAAGTCACGAAACGAATTTTTGCCTTATTCCAGAAGTTCCGTTTGATTTGGACGGTCCAAACGGATTTCTTTCGCATCTTGAAGCACGGCTAAAGCGACGCGGACACGCCGTAATCGTTGTGGCAGAAGGCGCGGGGCAGGAACTTTTGCAAACAACAAACGAAAAAGATGCGAGCGGAAACAAAAAACTTGCCGACATCGGAATCTATCTCAAAGACAAAATCAACGAATATTTTACATCGCGCGGAATCCATACAAATCTCAAATACGTTGACCCAAGTTATCAAGTTCGCTCGTCGGTTACAACGGCAAACGATTCGATTTACTGCGAACGACTCGGAAACAACGCGGTTCACGCGGCAATGGCGGGAAAAACAAAATGCGTCGTGGGGCTTGTTCACGATAAATACGTCTACATTCCAATCGAAGAAGCCACAAAAAGTCGAAACACCGTTGACCCAGAAGGCTCTCTTTGGAGAGACGTGCTTGACGCAACAAGTCAGCCGATTCTCATGGTAAATAATCTTTCGTCGCTTACGGAGCGCATGAAATCGTAAAATCAAAAGAGATTCGACAAAAACAAGGGCTTATTTGTCCTTGTTTTTTTTGCGTTTGAGTTATGAAAGAGCGTCAACGGGGTCTAATTTTGAAGCGCGGCGGGCTGGATTTATTCCAAAGAAAACGCCAACAAGAACCGAAAAAACGAATGAAATTCCGCACGCGCTAACATTGAGCGCGTATGGAAGCGACGGCGAAATGTATTCCACAACAAGGCTTACCGCGATTCCAAGCAAAATTCCGATTGCGCCGCCAACGAGCGTTATGCACGCGCTTTCCACAAGAAATTGACGACAAATCGCCGTGGGGCTTGCGCCAAGAGCCTTTCGGATGCCGATTTCTTGCCGTCGCTCTGTTACCGTTACAATCATTATGTTCATAATTCCAATGCCACCAACCAAAAGCGAAATCGCGGCGATTCCAGAAAGCATGAGCGCGAGCGTTTGCGTCATTTGATTCATTTGTTCGAGTATTGTTTGCATTGAAAATACGCTCACCGAACCTTGAGTTCCAGATTTTTCGGTGCAAAACGATTCAGCGTCCGAAGAAACTTGTGTACACGCTTCAGCACTCACCGCTTGAATCATAACGACCGAAGCGGTGGGATTTGGCTTGATTTTTCGGGTGTAAAATCCGCGGGGAACGTACATTCCTGTGGTTGCGTCTTCCATTCCAGCGGACTGTTTTTTGAGAACGCCCAAAACTCTAAACGAAAACGGCGTTTTATCCACAACGGCAAGAACGCCTTTTCCGAGTGCACCGCCGTCTGGAAAAAGCGCGAGCGCGACTTCGCTTCCAAGAATGATTTTTTGCACGCCTTCCACGTCGTCCGTTACGGAAAAAAATTCGCCTTCGTCCAAAGAAATCGAACACGCTTCAAGATAACCCGCTTCCACCGCCGTGATATTTCCCGTAACGCTCGTTTCTGCGTAACTAAGCGTTACGCTACTCGTGTTTTCAAACCAGATTTTTTTGATATTTTTCACTTTGTCAAAAAGTTCCGAGCGAAACGACTCGTCAAAAACGAGCGAAATTGCGTCACGATTTTTTCGCATAAAACCAGAGCGAATGCTGCACATGTCGAGTGCCGACGAACCAAAAGTCGATTGGATTTGTTTTGTTGCGCTAGAAACGATGCTCGTTATAACGATAACGCTTGCCACGCCGATGATAACTCCCAAAAGAGAAAGAACGGTTCGCGTTTTTGAGCGTGAAAAATTGCGAAATGCGTCAAAAAAATCGTCTATCACGAATATCCTCCAAAAAGAGAACTAAAAAAGTACGTCGCTTCTGAGGTCGTCGAGCGGAATTCCGATTGTGGGCGAAGGCGGAAGTTTTATGGGGACGAAATTTTCGTTTACTTTGTCGCTTTGGATTTGCCCATCAAAAATGCGAATACAACGGCGAGTTGACGCGCCGATTCCGCCGTCGTGAGTAACGATTACGATTGTGGTTCCGCGCCGATTTATTTCTCCAAAAAGGTGCATGACGGCTTTTCCCGTTTCGCTGTCGAGTGCGCCCGTTGGTTCGTCGGCAAGAATTATCGCGGGCGACGTTACGGTTGCTCGCGCAATCGCCACGCGCTGTTTTTGTCCGCCAGAAAGTTCGCTCGGAAAATGAGAAAGCCGTTCCAAAAGACCCACTCGCTCAAGCGCGTGAATTGCTCGCTCTTTTCTCTCCAAAGTCGGAAGCCCCTGATAGCGCAACGGAAGCATGACGTTTTCGAGAACCGTGAGATTTTGAAGCAGATGATATTGCTGAAAAACGAATCCGATTGTTTTGTTTCTCAAAAAAGCGAGTTCTTTTTCCGTCATTTTTGCCGTTTCCGCGCCACCGATTCTTACAACTCCAGAAGTCGGACGGTCAAGACAGCCAATCATGTTCATGCAAGTCGATTTTCCAGACCCCGAAGGTCCCATTATCGAAAGAAACTCGCCTTCTTCCACAGAAAACGACACTCCCCTAAGCGCACGAACTTCTGAGCCACCCATATCGTAGGTTTTTACAACGTTTTCCATGTGTATAACTTCCATTTTTTCTTTTTCCTAAACGAATTAAAATGGCGAGGGCGGAGCGTTTTGTCCGCCACGAGTTTGCGTGCCTTTTGCGTTTTTCTTGCTGTCTCCGCGTTTCATCGTGCGCATTTTTCCGCTATCTTCCGCGCTCGATTGCGCTTTTAGAATCTCTCCGCCAGAAAGTCCCGAAAGAATCCGAACGTAATCAAGGCTGTACGGTTCAACGCTCACAAAAACGCGCTTCACATCGTTTCCAGAAACCACGTCCACAAACGCACCACCCGCTTCCCGTCCAATGGCGTACCGCTCCACGATGAGTCGCTCTTCGCCTTCGTGGATTTTGATTTGCCCCGTGAACGAAAAATTCGGAAGCACGCCTTCTGGAACTTCGTCTAGTCGAACTTTTGCTTTTACAACAGTCGCGCCGCGACTTGTAACTTCGCCAATCGCTGGAAAAGACGAAACGTAGCCTTCGGATTTGCCTTCGACTGCGGGAAAATCAAATTCGACTTTTTGACCAACAGCGAGTTTTGAAACGTCCGTTTCGGCAATTTCAACTTCCGCCGTCAAAAAACTCGTGTCCACGAGCGTGCCGATTGAATCTTTTGCCTCAAGATAATCGCCCGAATCAACGTCAAGGCTTGCAATAATTCCGTCAAACGTTGCAACGATTTTTCTGTCTCGGATTTTTTGCAAAAGCGATTTTCGTTGCGTTTGCATGAGCGCGAGTTTTCCTGCCGTTTGATTTTGCCGCGCCACGCTGATTTCGTAATCGAGATTCGCAAGATTGTACAGTTGCTCCGAATCGTCGAGTTGAACGATTAAATCGCCTTCTTTTACGATGTCGCCTTCGGATTTGTAAACGCCCACAACGGTTCCGTCGTTTAGACTTTTGAGCGTTTGAGATTTTGCCGCGCTCACCGTTCCCGCGATTTCGATTACGTCTTCGTAGATTTCTTGCCGAACCGAGTACGTTTGCGCTGAGGCGTTTTTCATGGAAAAAGCCACTGTGCGTGCCACGAAAATTCCGCCCAAAATAAAAATGAATATTCCCAAAAAAAACGCGATTTTTGCCGATTTTTTCATTTTTTTGATTTTGCCTCCTCGCTAGCGCAAAAAAGAAGCCGAACGCTGTCGTTAAAAATCAATTGTTCAAGCGCGTTTATCAAAACGTTTATCCGAGCCTTTTGCGCGTTGTTTCGTGCGCCAATTAAATCGTTTTCTGTAACGCTTCCTTGCCGAAACCATCGCTCCATATCGGATTCAAGATTTGAATACGTTTCGAGTTCCCAAGCGTAACTTTTTTCTGCCCATTTTACGTCGTGCGCTTGCGTAACAAGCGAAGTCAAATCCGTTTCGTAATTGTCTTCGGCGGAAGAAACGGCGATTTCGTCCAAAAGGGCGGAAAGTTTGTCTTGCTTTTTTTGAATCGAATGTAGTCGAAAATCGCCCAAATCAAATGCGAGCGAAAATTGAAAATACGGGTCGATTTCGTTTGAGTTTACGGGCGAGCCAAAAAGTCGTTGTTTTAATGGAAAATACGCGCCTGCGCTCAACGAAAGCCCGCGATACGAAAAAGAAAGTTGCCCGCCCGCGCTGTCAGAAGAAGTTTTTTCGCCCGTGCCGTTCGTTTTTGAGTAAAACGAATCGTTCAATTTGTATTCGCCTGTAAGAGAAAGCGTTGCGCTGTTTGTATATTCGCGTTTTAACTCGTTTATGAATTTTTCGTAGAGAGCCTTTTCTTTTTCCGAATAAAATTGCTCGTCGTAATTAAAAACGTTTTCTAATTCCACTTTTGGAATTGAATCGGGAAGAAACGAAAGTGCTTTTTGAAAAATCGCTTCAACATCTTCTTCACTTCCGCCGTCTTTTTCAAAAAGAGAAAGCGAAATGCCACATTTTCTTGCAAAAATCGTGGTTTGCCTTGAAAAAATGCGCTGTTTTTCTTGCACGTTTCGTTTGTCGCTTTCAACTTTTAGACTTGCCGTTCTGTACGATGCGCTCGTTTTGCTGTAACCTTGCGCCAAAAGCACTCTAAGCGACGTGGAATCGTCAAACAAATCTTCTTTTGCGTCAAAAACCGAAATTGCCGTGGAATAAAGCGATTTGAGCGACGAATAAAATTCCTTTTCGCCCGAAAGCGCGCGATTTTTTACTTGCCGCTCGGCTTCAAGGAGTGCGCGGTTTGATTCAAGAAGAGCGACTTTGCGCTTTTTTTTCTCCGCCGTGATGATTCCAACGGTTGCCGAAAGTGAGCCGTCGGAAACGGTTTTCTCGCCGTCTTCTAAAACGACGGGAATGTTTGCTCCAATCGATAAATCCGCTTGCGGCACAGAAACGGTCGCCTTTGGATTTACGGAAATCCGCTTTTTCCCGCTCGTTCCCGTTTGAATTTGAATCTGCCCCGTTTGAAGCGTTACGTTTATTCCGTGCTCGATATTCGTTGATTTTAGGTCGAGCAATTTTGACTCCGCTTGAATGACGTATTTTTGAAGTTCCAAATCGTTTTCGAGATACCCAGAAAGAAGCGAGCGAACGTCTTCCGCCCAAAAAAAAGAATGAGAAAACAAAATTGCAAAAAAAACAAAAATATTTCGCATTTTTCAAAAAATCGAGCGAATCGCCTGCGTTATTGAAACGACCAAATCCGTTCCTGCCACAAACGTTCCAATCGAAGAACCGATTGAAGAAAGCAAAAAAACGAGCAAAACGCGCAACAAACGATTTTTGTAAATTCCTTTTAGATTCATGTCGTCTTGCACGGTTTCAAGGTCGCGCACGCGCGGTTTTTTCATCACGGCTTGAACTAAGCCAGAAAGAAATCCCACGCCAATAAACGGACAAAGCGACGTAAACGGCGCTCCCACGATTGAAACGAGAATCGCGAGCGGATGCGCGGCTGCCAAAATTGCGCCCACGCCTGCAAGCAATCCGTTCCAAATGAGCCACGCGCCAAGCATATCTGCGCCTTTTTCTTTTCCACCAATTACAAATCCAAATGCGATAAGCGCAACAATCAAAATCGAAATGAACCATTTGAAAAAGTTTGTTTTTGCCGTTTTTTTGGGAATTGTGCTGATTTCAGAAACGTCCGTGAGCGATTTGTTTCCGTTTGCAATTTCGCCAAGCGTTCGCTCCACGCCAGGAAGATGCCCTGCGCCAAGAACGGCAAGGACTTTTTTTCGCTCATCGTGTGCGCCCGTAACGCTTTCCCAGATTTTTGAAGCAAGATAGCGGTCGCGCTCATCGATGAGAACTTCTTTTACAACAGGCATCGCTTCCGAAAGTTCCGCCATCATTCCGTCCATTTCGCTTGCATTTTTGAGAGATTCGATTTGCTCCGTACTCACTTCTTCGTTTCCAAACGCGCTTCCAAGAAGCGTAGTGAGCAATTTTGATTTTCCAATAAACGACGTTTTTGCCCACGCGCGTCTAAGCGTTGTTTGAATCGGGCGGTCAACCATAACCGACGGAATGTCAAGTTCTTTTGCAACGCGGATTCCCGCCCGCATTTCATCGCCTGGACGCACGCCCGCGCCTTCGCCCATTCGCTTTTGAAAACTTGAAAGAACGAGGTTTGCAATCAAAAGAAATCCTTTTCCTTCGCGAAGGATTTTCACCACATCGAGATTTTTCCACGCTTCCGTGTCGTTGAGGCTTTTTAGTCGCTGCTCGTCGAGTTCTATTGCTACGCAATCTGGTTTTTCCGCGCGGATTTCTGATTCAACCTCCGCGACGCTTTCAGCAGAAACGTGCGCCGTTCCAATCAAAATAAATTGCTTTTCCGCCGCCTCGATGATTTTTTTTGTTTTGCTCATGTTGAGTTTTCCCCGCTTTTTAGATTCAAAAAAAGCTGTTCGGAAACAGTCGCTTCTGAACAGCTTAAAATGATAAAAGAAAACGTTGTTTTACGCGATAACCTTTTAGATTTGTTTGACTCTTTTCAAGAAAGTCAACCGCCGCATTTTGATTTTTAATGCGTGATTGTGCGCACATCGCGAGCCGCCAAGTCTTCGCTCGATTCGCTTTTTGACCATTTTGCAAGTTTGTATTCAAAAAACAGCGGACTTTGAATTGAGCAAATCTCAACGTAATATTTTTGCGCAAGCGATTTATTGCCTTTTAAGTCAAAGTAAAGCGCGAGATAATACAACAATTTTCCGCGTTTTGTGCGATTGTCTTCTTTTTGAATCAACTGCGCAACTTCGGCATCTCCGATTTGGTCGTGGAACATTCGGAGTACTTTGTAATCTATTGATTTTCTGTCGAGTTTCCGAAGAACTTTGTCCGAGTAATCGCGAGCCTCTTGCACCTTTTTTTGCTTCAAAAGACATGCCGTAACCATCAACGGATAGGAAATATTTTCAGGATTTTTCTTTGCTGCTTCCAAAAAAGCATTTTTGCATTGCTCGATATTTCCTGCGTGCCAAGAATAAAGTCCCACGGATTCGTAAGCGTAATAATATTGCGGATTTTTTTGAAGAACTTTGATGTAATATTCGTAGGCTTTTGCGTCGTTTTCGCGCTCGTCGTAAAGTCCTGCAAGATATGCGTATGCAAGAAAATAATCGGGGTCGAGTTCTGTTGCTTTAAGCCAAGCCGCTTCCGCGTCGTCGTATTTTCCAAGAAAACGGCTGAACGTTCCAAGGTCAAGAAAATTGTCAGCGTTTTTTGGGTCGCTTTCGGTTGCTCGCCGCGCGTAATCGGCTGCCGTTTTGTATCGCCGATTTTCGCCTTCGATTTTTCCCAAATACGCAAGCGCAAGCGGATTTTCTGGTTCAAGCATTAACATTCGTTTGAAATTTTGCGTAGCGTCTTTGTCGTGTGAAAGGTAATAATTCATTTTTCCGCAACCAAAAAGTGCTTCCATGTTGTTTGGTTCTTTCATCCAGGCTTTTTTGTAGAATTTGAGCGCACCTCCGTAATTTTTTCTAAGAGCCTGCTCGTCTCCAAGTTCAATATTCGCTTCCACGTTGTTTGGGTCAAGCGCGATTATTTTTCTAAGACATTGATTTTTCTTTACGGCATCGCCTTTTTGCTTTGCAATCATAACGTTTGTCATAAGAACGTCGATGTCATTTGGATTTTGTTTCAAAAGGGCAGAAGCCACAGAATCCGCACTTTTTACGTCGCCAGAAGAAAGCAACAAACTCGCTTTCAAAGAAAGAAGGGAAGCGTCTTCCGTTTGATACGAATCAAAAAGCGCGAGCGCGTCAGAAAGGGAACCTGTAGAAAGCGCGTTTCCAAGATTTTCGGCAAATTGCGCGTCCGAAGCGGAAGGTGCATTTTTTTCTTCTGGAGTTGATTGCGTTCGTGCCACTGTGCGCACGCCTCCAGAAGAATTTTTCGGCGAACTTGAACTTGACGCTGAAAACGACGGCAACGCCGTAGCAAGCACGGCGAGAGCAAGAATTGTTGTGCGGTGTGTTGTCTTCATTTTTTCTCCAAGGTAAAAAGTTGCTTTTAGATTTTTGGATATGTTACAAAATGTATGCTGACCTGTAAGCAATATGCGGTGGTTGAGCGTGTCGAAACCACCAATTGCTTGATTCTGTGGTTTCGATACGACCTTCGGTCTACTCAACCACCGCTCCCAGCATACTTTCTGTAACACCACCAGATTTTTTTTTAATTTTTAAGAATTCGCTTGAGAAATCTCCTGCTGAAATAAAAACGGTTCATTTTAGCAAATTCAAAAAGAAATTTCGATTAGTTCGATTTTTTCAAAGAAAAATCGTCCGTTGTACAAACCATATAAACCGTATAAACTTTATCGTATGATGTTCCATGCAATAAAGAAATCCGCAGTTATCCTTCTTTTTTACAGTATCATTATAATCGGCATTTTTACGCTCCAATTTAGAAACGAGTCCGTTTTTTTGCAGCGTTTTGGCGAACTCAAAGTGTCGCTTGCGCAAACGCAAGACGAACAAGGCATTGTTTCGCTCAAAAATTCGCTTACGGTTTCTTTTCCTGGAATCGAGTTTCGCGCGGACGACGTAAATCCCGCAGTCGTTTTGCTAAAAGACGGTTCGTTGCATCCGCTCGCACTTTCTTCTTTTGATGAAAACGGCGAATCGGGCGTTACATTTCGATTTTCCGAACTTCAAAATTCAAATCTTGAGGAAAATCCGCTCGATATTTCCATTGATTTTTCTTCTCAAGGCGAAAGTCTTTTGCTAAAAGGTTCGTTTCCAGAAGATGCTTCCTCGCTCACTTTGAATTTCAAACCATCGTCTTCATTTTCCGTTACGGAGAAAGCGGCATCGCGGCAGGTTTTTAGCGCAAAAGATTCGGCGTATTTTTTGACGGCAAGTTCGCTCGGCGACGAAACGATAACGCTTTCTTCTCAAAGTCCAAACGCGATTTTTGCGCCGTATACGCCAATGGAGCATTTTTCGTTTGCGGAATTGTCGGAGAATTTTCCTGCGGTTTCTCAATACGAGCAAAACGTTCAAGCGTACAAAACGCGCCTTCTTTTGGAACTTTCGGAGGCGATGAAAAATCCGTCGAATCTCACGGAAAGCGCGGTTGCGGTTTTTGTTGCGGAAATGGCGGCACAAGGAAAATACGCACAATCGCTTTCGCTTGTGCCAGATTCATTTGTGCGTGGAAACAAACGAACGTTTTTAACCGCGCCGTATTTTGGGCAAATGGAGGCAATGCTTCCGAGTCTGCAAATGAAAGTGGCAAATATTCGTTCGATGATAGAAAACGCGGTTTCTTCGGATTCAGAAGATGCCGCGCTTACGGTGCTTTCTCAACCTGACGTTGCAGAATTCATAAACGTCATCGGAGAAACGCAAAACGTAAAAAAACTCCTTTCGATTCCGTCGCAGGTTTTTCAAAAAGAAGATTTTTCATTTTCGCTTGAGCAAGCGGTTGGAATCGTTCGCGTTTATTCCGATTTGATTTCTCTTCGCGCGGATTCGCTTGCTGCCCTTCTTGCTCCTGTGCTTGGAACGTGCGTGTCTACTATAGAAGAAAATTGCGAAATTTCAGAAGACGGCAGCGCGATTTTTCTCAAAAATAATGAAAATCCGCTTTCGGGAATTGAAGCGGGAAGTGTTCTCATTTCTTACGGAGAAAAAGAAGGAGGCGAGGAAATTGCCCGCACAGGTCGTGCCCTTGTTTCTAGCGCGTTGGAACATCTTTCGGATTTTTCGCAACTGGCGGACGCTTATTCGTCTGTGGTAAAAAATCCGTTGTATCCGCACGCGCAGGTTTTGTATCGAGAAAAAGGCATTTGGGCGTGGAGCGGAACAGAAAAAATCGTGTACACGGAGCGAAACGACGCTGGGCAAATTCAATTTTTGGGGCAAACGGGCGACAGCAGTTACACGATTTTGACGGGAATCCCGAATTTCCGTGCGATTTCGATTTACGGAATAAATTACAGAAGTGACCCGCAATTTGAACGATACGCTTCGTCGGGCTACGTTTACAAATCGGCAGGAAAATCGCTGCTTCTAAAAACGTTCCACAAAGTTGATAGCGAAACCGTCGTCTTGACGTACTAAATCCAAAATCGCCGATTGAGAAAAAAAAGTGGAGGTTGAGCTTGTCGAAACCACCATCTTCTTACGCTACGGTGGTTTCGATACGACCTTCGGTCTACCGGGCCACCGCTCCCAGCATACTTTCTGTAACACCACCCAATTTTTAAGAGGCGCATTTTGCCTTAAAAAAAATTCGTTACTTTTCAAAATTCTATGCTATACTGTAATTCAGACGCGGTTAGAGTTTTTCTACAGACACCTATTTTGAAATTGCGGTTTTTGAATAGGGCAAAATAATGTGAAGTTTTCCGCAATGTGGAGTTTTCCGTGAACAGAAAAGACTTTCCAAAAATTCATTTTTACGACCAAGATTTTGTTGACATATACGACAAGACATGGAATTGGATTTCAGCTTCGTGGCTCAATGCAAAAACGGGTGATTCATCGAAAGGAGAATTGTTTGTGTATTCGCAGGCGCAAGATTCTCAAACTCAAAAAAATCCCGTTCTTGACCAGTTCGGTTCGATTTTTTCGACTTTTTTCCTTGTCTATTCAAATAAAAATTACGAGGCGAGCGAAAATCTCGATTATCTTTACAAAAAACAAGAACCAAATGGCGCGATTCGCTGGAAATACGACATTTCCACGGGAAATCCGATTTTTGACAGCGAAAATCCCGAAGGAATTGGGTTGCCGCTTTTTGCTTGGGCAGAATTCAATTTGTATCACAAAAGCGCAAATAAACGGCGCGTAAAAGAAATTATGCCCGTACTTCAAAAATACATGGACTGGATTGACGCAACGTTCAAAAAAGAAAACGGACTTTACGCCGTGCCCGTTTCTGCGTCTACGATGTTCAATGCTCCGCGGGACGGCACGTTTTATCCCGTGGATTTTAACGCGGCAATGGCAATAAACTCGCTCAATATGTCGTCGCTTGGGGATATTTTGAACGATAAAGACATTTCGTTTACGTACAAAAGAAATTATTTTTCGCTCAAAACTCGAATAAATAACAAAATGTGGGATTCTCAGACGGGATTTTACCACGATTTGAACGAAAACGAGGAGCGACTTCCGCACAAAACGATTGCAGGATTTTGGCCGCTTCTTGCAGAAATTCCAAACGCTGACAAAGCGGACACGCTCATTGCGCATCTTTCAAATCCAGAAACGTTTGGAACGGAGCATCCATTTCCAACGCTTTCCGTGGATAACGAACATTTTAGAGAAACGGGCGAAGGATTTTGCGGTTCCGTTTATCCAGAGTTCAATTTTATGGTCATAAAAGGACTTGAAAAATATCAGCAATTTGCGCTTGCCCGCGAATGTGCGATTAGGCATCTCTATTTTGTTTTGGAAGGTTTGTCCCCCGCCGACGGAAGCAAAGGCGACCTTTACGGGGCGTATCTTCCGTGTGGAGAGGGGGCGGCTCTTTGCGAAGGCGACCCGTCGTTTCCAAAAAAGCGCGACATGATTTCAATCGGGCTTTCCACAATCGCGTTGATGATTGAAAACGTCATCGGACTTTCGATTAGCCTTCCAAGAAAAACAGTTGATTGGGTAATTCCAAACCTTGAAATCATGGGAATCGAAAAACTCTCGCTCAAGCGGAATTTGATTACGATTTTGTCAAATAAAAGTCCGCGCGGTTGGGAAATCCAAATGGAGAGCGAAAAACTCTACTATTTTACGATAAACATAATCGACCAAAAGAAAAAAACGCTCCCGATTCCGTCTGGGAAATGTTCGATGCTCATAGACAAGATTTAGAGTTCACGCCCTCGGCACGTATCCCCGCGACAAGGACGCGGGGATTTTTCTTTTTGCGGGGATTTTGAATTTTGAACGAGGGAGGGAACAATGCCACATCTAAATGCTGCAATAGAAATTGGAACAACGGGAATTCGACTGTTGGTTGAAGAATCGGACGCAAGCGGAAAAAGCCGCGTCCTCGATAAATCGGAATTTCCCGTTTCAATCGGGCGCGACGTTTTTACAACGGGCGCAATCAGTCGCGCAACGCTGCTTCAAATCTTAAAAATCTTGAACCGTTACCGCGAGCAACTTTTGAGTTGGGGGCTAAAAAGTTCCGACGCGGAAGTGGTGGCAACGAGCGCGTTTCGCGAGTCGGAAAATCGCGACAGCGTTCTTGACCGAATAAACGTAAAAACAGGATTTAGAGTCCGCGTAATCGACGGAATCGAAGAAAATCGGCTGATGTTTCTTGCCGTTGCAAATTGTCTAAAAGGCGCACGCGAAGAATCAAAAGACGCGCCTTCGTCAAAATTGCTTGACGAAGGAAATTCGATTATTCTTGAAGTGAGCGGCGGTTCCACGGAAATCATGCTTCTTGAAAACGGAAGCATTGCAGGCGCACATTCTTTGCGGCTGGGAACGGTGATAATCGAGCAGCAACTCAAAAAAATGGGTTCGATTATGGACGCTCGCCGCTATGTTTCTGAGTATATTGCAAACACAAAAGGTTCGCTCAAAAATGAACTCGATTTGGGAAAAGTGCGGCAATTTATTGCCGTTGGAAATGACATAAGCATTGCCGCGCTTTTTGCGGGAAAACCGATTTCGACATTTTTGTGGCAAATGGAGCGCGAGGATTTTGACCGTTTTGTGAGCGAAATCAAAGATTATTCGGCGGAAGAAATCGTGGCTCGTTTTAAGTTGCCGCACGCCGAAGCGGAATCGTTGCATTTGAATTTGCTCGTTTTTCAACTGTTTATCAGCCTTACAAACACGGAGCGAATTTTTGTTCCAGAAACGAATATTCGCGAGGGACTTTTGCTTTCAAGAACGAAAAATGGTGGCGGGCGAGTGGAGTTTCATTCGCAGATTATTGCGAGTGCGCAAACGCTTCTAAAAAAATACCGAGGCGACGAATCTCACGCGGAGCATGTTCGGCAAACGGCAGGACGATTTTTTGATGCGCTCAAAGACGAACTCGGTCTAAAGGAAGATGCGCGAATGTTGCTTGAAATTGCGGCAATTCTTCACGATATTGGCACGTTCATTCGCGCAAAAGACCACAACGAACATTCAAAATACATAATCGAACATTCGGAGATTTTTGGGCTAAACCGAGAAGACATTGAAATTATTTCGCAAATCGTGCTGTGGCATCGCGGACACAAAAATATGGGCGCGGATTCTCATTTTCGCTCGCTTCCGCGGGACGCAAGATTGACGATTCTAAAACTCACCGCGATTTTGAAAATCGCCGACGCGCTCGACCGCTCTCACACGCAGCGAATCAAAAATTTCAAAATCTCGTTTTCGCACGACACGATGATGATTCAAACCGACGGCTCTCATAACAACGTTCTCGAAAAACTCGCCGTTCGCGAAAAATCTGACACGTTCGAGAGCGTTTTTGGCTACAAAGTTTTGCTTTTGTAAAAAAATGAGAGATGTTGCCGAATCTTCGGTGGTTGAGCCTGTCGAAACCTTGTAACACGACCAAAAATGGAATAAATAAAAAGGAAAGAACATGAACTATTTTGACCGCGACCTTTCTTGGGTCGAATTTAACGCAAGAATCCTTTTTGAGGCAACGCGAAAAGACAATCCGCTGATGGAGCGAATTCGATTTTTGGGGATTGTTTCCACGAATTTTGATGAGTTTTTCAAAGTTCGCGTGGCTTCGCTTGTGCGCGCGGGAAATCACGAAGACGTTTTGGATAAAATCGGGCAGCGCGTTCGAGAAATCACAAAATCGCAAGACGACGAAATCGCGCTCGTTCAAAAGGAACTTTCGGAAATTGGAATTAAACGCATTTTTTCGGAAACGCTTTCGGCTCATCAAAAATCGTTCGTGCAAAATCTTTTTAATCGAGAGATTTTCCCGCTTTTGACTCCGAGGCGTACCGACGGCAGATTTCCAGAAATTACGAGCGGTGCTTTGTATGCCGCGTTTGTTCTCAAAATCATTCCGAATGTCCACGTGGAAAATTTTTCGCTCCTTGACAACGAAACAGAGGCAATTTCGCTCGTTCAAATTCCTGCGGGACTTTCAAGAATCGTGTGGCTTCCTTCGGAAACGGGCGAAAAACCGTTTATGATGCTTGACGACATTGTTCTTGCGTTTGGAACGCGCCTTTTTCCTGGATATTCTGTGGAAAGTTCCGCGCTTTTTAGCGTTGACCGCGACGCAGATTTGGGCGTAAACGAAAAAGCGGGCGACGGTTTTATTGAAGCAATGGAAAATGTTATTGAAGAGCGTCGGCGGTCTTTTGCGGTGCGCCTTTTGCTTTCGTTCAAAAAATCGCAGGGCAAAAACGAAAAAATCGCGCGTCTTTTGCAAGAAAAATTGTCGCTTTTGGACCGCGACGTGTATTTTGTGGACGGAATTATTCGCGCGGATTGTCTTGCGGCTCTTTTTGAGGCGGAGGAACTCAAAAAAAAGCAATTTGAGCCATGGAAAAGCGTGAATCCGTTTAGAGGCGAAAAATCTTTGTGGCATTTGATTCGGGAGCGCGACAGAGTGCTTTTTTTGCCTTACGAGGCGTTTGACCCCGTTGTAAAAATGCTCGAAGAGGCGGCTGACGACCAAAAAGTCCTTGCCATAAAAACAACGCTGTACCGAACCGAAAAAAACTCGGCAATCGTTCGCGCCCTTTCTCGCGCGGCTCGAAACGGAAAACAAGTTACGGTTTTTGTTGAACTCAAAGCGCGATTCGACGAAGAGCGAAACATCGGCTGGGTGCGCGGGCTTGAAAGCGTTGGCGTTGTTGTCATTTACGGAATCGTGAATCTAAAAGTCCACGCAAAAGCGATGATGATAATTCGGCGCGAGCGCGACGGAATCCGCCGTTACGTTCATCTTTCCACGGGAAATTACAACGCGCGGACGGCGCAAATTTACTCCGACGCAGCGATTTTTACGGTAAACGAAGAAATCGCGAACGACATAACGCTTTTTTTCAATTTGATTTCGGGATACAGCGCACTCCAAACGATGAAAAAAATCGCAATCGCTCCCGTGAACTTAAAAAGTCGTTTGATTTCGTTAATCGAGCGGGAGGCGGAAACGTCCGTTTCGGAAAATCCTGGCTTAATCGTTGCAAAATTGAACGCGATAGGCGACGAAGACGTAATCGATTCTCTCTGCGAAGCGTCAAAAAAAGGCGTAAAGATTTTGCTCAACGTGCGTGGCATTTGCCGATTAAATCCAGCGATTTCGGAGCATAAAAATATTCGCGTGGTGAGCGTGGTGGGGCGATATTTGGAACATTCGCGAATAATTTATTTCAAAAACGGCGGAAACGAGGAATTGTTTATTTCGAGCGCGGATTGGATGAACCGAAATCTTGAGCGGCGTGTTGAACTTTTGATTCCCGTAACGGATTCCGAGTGCTTTTTGGAATTGAAAGACAATCTGTTGCGCTTTTTTAAGGACGACACGCACGCCCACGAATTAAACGGCGACGGCTCTTGGACAAGCGTAAAAGGCGGTACGTTTTCTGTTCAAGCCTCGCTCCATGAAAAATACGCTTCCCGCCAACGCCCAGAAATCGAACCCGCGTCCGAATTTGAAGTCCGCCGAAAAGGATAAAAAAGTCAGCGATTTTTGAGCGAGCCTTGCGCGATTGAAAATCAACTAGTTGAAAATTTGCTTTTTTTTTGTAGAGTTGTCTAAATTTTCAGAATGATTGAATTCAATCGAACGGAGGCTTTATGAAAATTAGACGAAAAATTTCGGGAGTTTTTGGTGCGATTTTTGCATTTTTTGTGGCAAGTTGCTCAAGCAGTTCTGACGTTATTTTGTCTTACGACGAAGACATTTCAAAACTTTTGTCGCGTTTTGAAGAATTTGAACCGATTGACGATTTGCCAGAATCCTCGCGACTTCAAAAAGGACAAGAAATTGAAGTTTTTTCTTCAACGGACAAAAAAGTTGCTTCTGAAGCGGAACTCGAAAAAGAAACAGAAAGAATTGCAAATCAGTATTTTTATCGCGTAGTTGGTCAAATGAAAGGAAACTCTGACCGCAGATTTGTTTTTAGGTCTTTTTCAAGCGACGTAAAAAATCTCTGCGAAGAGTTGCGAATTAGAATGGCAATTTGGGAAATTATAGATGAAAAAAGCACATACCACGAAGGCTCTTACACTCCTGGATATTACATTGGAAATAATTATATTAGCGGTTCTTATTCGCCTGGATATACGACAACAACTTCGTATTACAAGGCATATTTCCTTGTTCCTATTCCAAAATCTGACCGCGATGCCTGGAGTCTTGGATTAAATGTCCGCGATTTGACTTACGAGGATAGAGGCAGACTTTCTCGGAACACGGGCGTTCTTGTTACAAATGTTTACGACGGAAAGCCAGCGTTTAATGCGAACGTGCGCCCCGATTACGTTATTACGGGCGTAAACGGAAACATAATTTCCACAATGGATGATTGGGAGCGCGAAACGAGCAATATAAAACCAGGCGTTCCTGTAAAGTTGACGACTGCTCATTATGGGCATTCGGATTATTTTTCCGAAGTGATAACTCCAGTAGAAATTCCGCCAGAAACGACTTTTGAAGTGTACGGAGATGCAAAAAACACAACGTTGACGCTTGGAACTGCCGACGATTTTGTTTTTGTGGAAGGCGGTTCGTTCCAAATGGGAAACGAAGATGGCTATGGCACAAAACCAGTTCACGAAGTTAGCGTTTCCTCGTTTTATATGTGTCGCCACGAAGTAACTCAAGCAGAATGGATAGCAATTATGGAAACGAATCCAAGTTATTGCCAAGGTTCAAAATTCGATGAAAATTATTATCCTGTTGAGCAAGTTACTTTTAATGATGTGATTACATATTGCAACAAACGAAGCGAAGCGGAAGGTTTGACTCCTGCGTATAAAAGAGGCGACAGCGGTTGGACGTGCAACTGGCAAGCGGACGGGTATCGCTTACCCACGGAAGCCGAATGGGAATTTGCTGCGCGGGGCGGAAATGGTGGCAGAGACAAAAATTTTGCAGGTTCTACAAAAATCGATGAAGTTGGCTGGACTGGTTCAAACGCAGGTCATCCAAGAGAAATTATGATGAAAAAGCCGAATAAACTTGGCATTTACGATTTGACTGGAAATGTTTCTGAACTTTGCTGGGATAGATACGACCTAGAATATTACAGCAAACGTGAATCACAAAACCCAAAAGGGCCTTTTACTGGAAGTAGCCGCGTTGTTCGTGGTGGTTCTGCATATGATAACTCCTTATTATCATGTTCTGTTTATTCACGGGCGCATCAAGAGTCAAAGTCTCGAAACTTCTCTACGGGATTTCGCGTTGTTCGCTCTATTCCAAAAGAAAAGGTTAAATAAGGCTCAAGTGACAGCGGGGTTTCTTCAAGGCTTTAAAATTAAAACGCTAAAATAAAAAATCTCTGCGTTTTTTTGAACTTTCTGCTGACTTGTAAGCAAAAAGCGGTGGTTGGGCGCGTCAAAACCACCGCTTTTTGTATACTTTGCGTAACATTATCAAAATCTCAATAAAACCTGTTCTGAAATTTCGATTTTCGAGCAGGTTTTTGTTATTTTGAGCGCATTTTTGTATAATTTCTTTGTATGGCAAAAAAAAAGGAAACGATTTTCAAATGTTCTTCGTGTGGATATTCGCAGCCGAGGTGGTTGGGGCATTGTCCGCAATGCGGCGAGTGGAATTCGCTTGAAGAATGCGTTGTAGAAAACGTGGCGCGCTTACCTGGTGCGCGGTCGGAAGTGGCAAAACCAATCCCGCTTTCTTGCGTTTCGCCTCAAGAAGGCGAACGGATTTTGACAGAAATCAGCGAGTTTGACCGCGTTTTGGGCGGCGGCGCAATGAGGCGGAGCGCGATTTTAATCGGCGGAGAGCCAGGAATTGGAAAATCAACGCTGCTTCTTCAGTCGTGCGCGGCGATTTCTGAAAAAACAAAAGCGCGGGTGCTGTACGTTTCGGGCGAGGAAAGTGCGGCGCAAATTCGCGCCCGCGCCGACAGGCTTCGCGTAAAAACCGACAAAATCGAAATTCTCTGCACAACGCATTTGTCAGACATTGAAGCCGCGCTCTCAAATGTGAATCCTGTATTTTGCGTCGTAGATTCGATTCAAACGGTTTTCTCCGAGGAGGCGGGCGTTGTTCCTGGAACGGTTGGGCAGTTAAAATTGTGCGCGAACGAACTCGTCGGTTGGGTAAAAGCGCGGGACAGCGTTCTTGTGATGTCCGCTCATATTACAAAAGACGGATTGATTGCAGGTCCAAAAAGCCTTGAGCATCTTGTGGATACGGTGATTTCGTTTGAGCGAAACGATGACGAAATTCGTTTTCTTCGAGCGAGCAAAAATCGATTTGGTTCTGTGGACGAATTGGGGATTTTTGCGATGTCAGAAAAAGGACTTGAGTGCGTGGGCGAGCCAAGCGCGATGTTTATTACAAAGCGAGAGGGCGAAAGCCCTGCGGGAATCGCGAACACGTGTGTTTTTGAAGGAAGTCGAGCGTTTGTTGTGGAAATTCAAGCGTTGACTGTTCCTGCAAAATCGAGCATGAGCCGTGTCTATTCTGACAAAATCGACTCATCTCGCGTTGCGCGCGTTGCGGCTGTTCTTGAAAAACGGACGGGATTAAAATTCAGCGAAATGGATTTGTACATAAACGTTGCTGGCGGTGCGCGATTAAAAGAAAGCGCGATTGACGCGGCTTTGGCGGCGGCTCTTTATTCTGCTCGGACGGACATTCCCGTAAAAAGCACGTCGGTGATTTTGGGAGAACTTTCGCTTGCGGGAGAAATTCGCCCCGTCGCTCGATTAAAAAGCCGAATCAAAACCGCTCGTGACATGGGATTCAAAACTGTCCTTGCGCCCGAAAAAGATGACGGCGCGACTCGCGTTTCTTCGGTAAAAGAACTCCTTTCAGAAATTTTTGAAAAATAAAATGAACGAATCGGAATGTGCGTGGTTTCGACAGGCTGGGGCACCATAAGTTGCCAAAAAATCGGTGGTTGAGTTTATCGAAGCCACCGCATTCCTAAGTTGGTAACGCAGAAAAAGGGTTCGATTTTTTTTTGCGTTCAAACGGGCAAAATAAAAAACCTCGACGAAAAAAAAATCGTGTGATACAATAAAGTCAATTTTTGTTTGGCGATGAGGAGCATTTTGATGAAGGGTATTTTTTCAAAGCATTTTTATTCGTCCGCGCGGAAGGTCGCGTTTGTTTTTGTTGCTGCTTTTTTGACATTTTCCTTTTTCGCGTGTTCCGACGATGACGATTTTGAAGACGCAATCGCCTGGTATCGCAATGATGATAGCGGAATTGGAGCGATTACGCTTGCGTTTTACGACGACAACACGTTTAGACTTCATCAAAAGCAGGAGTTAACTGAAAAAAACTCAAAAGGAAACAAAGTTGTAAACGATTATGATATTGCAACAGGAACATACACTGGCGATCCTACAAAAGATGGAGAAATTACAGTAACGTACAAAAAAGCTGCCGACATAAATGATTTGGGTTCGTTATCAAATACAAGATTTTTAGGATTTGGAGAAAAAGAAGACGTTGTTGGTAACGAAAAGTATCCTCTAAAAGACATCGACGAGGTTCAAGAAAAGTATACGATTAGTAATGGCAAAATCACTTACAAAAATTTGAGCAAAAATGGAATCCCGCTCACATTCGAGGGGGAGTCCATTGAGTTGACTCGTCATGATGAATAATTAAATAGCGTTACAGAAAGTATACTTTCTGGTAGTTGAGTCTATCGAAACCACCCTGTTTTTACTCGTTGCGGTTTTTATACGACCTATTGCGTTACTGTGGAGTTTGGCGGAACGCTTTTCATAACCCATGTGTTTCCGCCGATTGTGCTTCCTCGTCCGATTGTTGTTTTTCCGCCAAGAATCGTGGCGTTTGCGTAAATTGTAACGTCGTCTTCGATTGTTGGATGCCGTTTTTTGTCTTGCAATTCTTTTTTTACAGAAAGTGCTCCAAGCGTAACGCCTTGATAAATCTTCACGTTCTTTCCGATAACGCACGTTTCCCCGATAACGACTCCCGTTCCGTGGTCAATAAAAAAACTTTCGCCGATTGTGGCTCCTGGGTGAATGTCGATTCCCGTTCGACTGTGGCTGTATTCGCTCATAATTCGTGGAATGACGGGAACTCCGTTTTTGTGCAAAAAATTCGCAATTCGGTACGTTAAAATCGCATCGAGTCCTGGATATGAAACGATAACTTCTTCCGCGCTTTTTGCTGCTGGGTCGCCCAAAAATGCTGCCAAAACGTCTTTGTGGATTTGCCGTCTGATTTTTGGAATTTCCTCGATGAGCGAAAGCGCGGTTTTTTCAGCACATAAAAAACCCCCGCTTTTTTCTTTATTTTTGTAGCAAATTGCTTTTTCGATTTCTTTTGTGAGAACCGACACGATTTTATTGACTCGCTGCCCTGTCAAATATCGAATTCTATTGGAGTCGATTTCTTCTGCTTTTTTGAAGCCTGGAAAAACGAGACTCTGCAACTCGTGCAACGCTTCAACGACGTTTTCTCGATTTGGAAGTGCGGACGCTTCGTTTGCATTGATGTCGCCAGTTTCCTCGTAAGAATTCAGAATTTTGTCAATCATTGGCTCGATTTCCATGCTTTCTCCTCAAAATTGAAAAAGAGCGTATCACAAATGTAAAAATTTGAAAACGGCACGATTTTTTTGACTTGAGAACGAATTTTTGCAAAAACGGCACTGCTTGCCTTGACGCAATCGACGCGATTTTGTATATTTGCAAGACGTTCGCTCTTGTAGCTCAGTCGGTAGAGCACCGCATTGGTAGTGCGGAGGTCAACGGTTCGATTCCGTTCGGGAGCTTCCTGATTTTAATTTTTTTTAGGAGAACAAATAATCATGGGCAGCAAAAAAAAGACCGCCATTGACATCATCGCTCTTCAGTGTACCGAGTGCAAGAGAAAGAATTACACAACCACAAAAAATCGCAAAAACATTACAGGCAAACTTGAAAAAAATAAGTACTGCCCGTTCTGTCGCAAAGAAATTTTGCACAAAGAAACAAAAGCAAAATAAAAACGCAAAAATCCGCTGTTTCTTTTCAATACGTTTGAAAAACAGCGAATTATTTTTTAGGTCAGTAGCTCAGTCGGTAGAGTCCTGGTCTCCAAAACCAGTTGTCGTGGGTTCGAGTCCTACCTGGCCTGTATTTTTATAAATAAACTTGTTCGGAAAACACAGTTTTTAGAACAAGTAAGTCTTTTTATTTGAGGTGCGAAGCCGTGAGTAAGGTCGTTCAGTTTTTCAAAGAGTGTGGGGTTGAGCTTAGAAATGTCCGTTGGCCAACCCGCAATGACGTAATTGCTTCCGTGAAAGTTGTAATCGTTTCTACCCTCATTATTGCTGTAATCCTTGGAGTTTTGGACGTTTTGTTCTCGTCGGCGATGCGCCTTATTTTTTAGTTTAGATTTTGTTGATAATACGAAAGCCGAGAAGATTGGAGAAAAATCGTGGCAAAGAACTGGTACATAATTCAAACTTGGACTGGATACGAGGATAAAATCGAAAAAGAGTTGAATCAGAAGATTTCAAACGGAGAAATCAGTTCTGATGTGCTTTTTTCGGTGAAAGTTCCAAAGAAAGATGTTATCGAATTCGTAAAAGTCAAAGATAAAAAAACGGGTGGCGAAATCGAAAAAAAGAAAACTCGCAAAGAAAAAATCTATCCTGGATACATTTATCTTGAAATCGACTTTCCAGAAATCGGCTGGAAGGATATTTGCTCTTCGGTGCGTCGCATTCGCGGTGTGGCAGGGTTTGTTGGAACGGAGGCGAACGAGCATCCGCGTCCTATGAAAACGGCTGATGTTCGGCGGATGTTGCAACTTGCTGGCGAAATTGCTGGCGAAAAGAACGTTCGGATAAAGCAGATTTTTGAGCGCGGAGACCAAGTAAAAATAAATGACGGTCCGTTCGTTGGGTTTAGCGGAACGATTGAAAATGTTGATTCCGACAAAAATAAACTTGACGTTTCTTTGCAACTGTTCGGACGCGCAACGGTAGTTACGGTGGAGGCTTCTCAGGCTGAGAAATTGGTAAAATAAAATCTAAACCGTAAAAATCGAGAAAATCGAAAATTGAAAATGAGTTGGGAGATGCGGGCAAAATCCAAAGCCGTCCGTGTCGTATGAACCAACAAGGAGTTATATATGGCTTCAAAAAAGGTTACGGCGGTAATCAAACTTCAGTGCCCTGCGGGTGCTGCAACTCCCGCCCCACCAGTAGGTCCTGCGTTAGGACCACACGGAGTTTCCGCTCCGCAATTTGTCCAGCAGTTTAACGACAGGACAAAGAACATGGAGAAAGGGCTTATTATTCCAGTCGTCATTACGGCGTATGCGGATAAGTCCTTTACGTTTATTCTTAAAACGCCTCCGGCGGCGGTTCTCATCAAAAAGGCTCTCAAGTTGGAAAAAGGTTCTGCAAACCCGCTTCGCGACAAGGTTGGTAAATTGACCAAGGCGCAACTTGAAGAAATCGCAAAGACAAAAATGCCAGACATCAACGCGAACGACCTTGAGGCGGCAAAGAAAATCATTGCGGGAACGGCGCGTAGTATGGGCGTTGAGGTGGAGGAATAACGTATGAAACACGGAAAAAAATATACCGACGCACTCAAAAAATATGACCCGCAGCAGTCATATCCCGTATTGAAGGCGTGCGAACTCGTAAAGAGTCTTCATTTTGTGAAATTTGACGAAACGGTTGAACTTCACGTTGCACTCAAACTCGGAAAGAGTCAGACGATGCGCGACACGCTTGTGTTCCCGAATCAATTTACGGCTGAGAAAAAAGTCCTTGTGTTTTGTTCCGAGGAACGCGCAAAAGAGGCTTTGGACGCGGGCGCAACGTATGCTGGTACTGAGTACATTGAAAAAGTACGTGGCGGCTGGCTCGATTTTGACATCGCCGTTGCTACTCCCGATATGATGAAAGACGTTGGTCGCTTGGGTATGGTTTTGGGTCGCAAAGGTCTTATGCCAAACCCAAAAACGGGTACGGTTACAAACGATATTGTTACGGCAATCAACGAACTCAAAAAAGGTCGAACAGAATTCCGTGCTGACAAAACGGGAATCGTTCACATTGCAGTCGGCAAAGTTTCGATGGATGCGGCAAAAGTTGCGGAAAACGTGAATGCGTTGCTTTCTGAACTTGACCGCAAAAAGCCTTCGGACGCAAAAGCGGATTTTGTTCGTTCGATTTCGGTGAGTTCCGCTATGGGACCTGGCGTTTGGGTCAGCGTGAAGGAGGAAGCATAACATGGCAATCATGGCAAAAAAACTCCAGCCTGCAAAAACTGCGGCAATCGAGGAAGCAAAAAAGTCGTTTTCGGATTACAACGATTTTATCTTTGCCGATTATCGCGGACTTACTGTGGAGCAGATTACGACTCTTCGCGACAAACTCCGTGAAAAAGAGGCGGTTCTCAAAGTCGTAAAGAACAATTTTGCTCGCGTGGCGTTTGGAGAAATGAACGTTGAAGGCGTGGCGGATTACCTTTCTGGACCGACCGCAATCGCGATGGTAAAAGAGGATTCCAACGAGGCGGCAAAAATTCTTTTTGATTTTGCCAAAGACACTGGAAAACTCACGGTGAAGGGTGGCTACGTTGGAAAAGAAATCTACGACGCAGCAAAAATCGAGGCATTTTCAAAAGTGCCAGGAAAAAAGCAACTTATCGCAATGCTCATGTCTGCAATCAACGGACCTGCGCAAAAACTCGCGGCAACGTTGCAGGCTTATGTGGACAAAAAATCGCAAGAAAGTGGCGACGCTCCTGTGGCAGAAACTCCCGCTGCAGAGTAACCTTTTTTGCGTGGCGGGGTCAAACTTCAAACGCTGTCGATTGTCCCCGTCAAAAATAAAAATGCGGAGTTTTCAGTTCAGTTTGTTCTGACCGCATAAACATTTCGTTCGATTAAAAAAATCAAAATGAATCGAACGTGCCTATTTTTACTTTAAGGAGAAGATAATATGGCAGCTCTTACTAACGAACAGATTCTCGATGCGATTGCGTCGATGACGGTGCTTGAGGCTTCTGAGCTTGTAAAGGCAATGGAAGAGAAATTCGGCGTTACAGCGGCGGTCGCTGTTGCGGCAGGTCCTGCGGCTCCTGCGGCTGCGGCTGAAGAGCAGACCGAGTTCACGGTTACGCTCGACAAAGTTGACCCTGCAAAGAAAATCGCCGTTATCAAGGCTGTTCGCGCGATTACGGGACTTGGACTTGGAGAAGCAAAAGCACTCGTGGAAGGTGCTCCAAAGGTTGTCAAAGAGGGCATTTCCAAGGAAGACGCGGACAAAATCATCGCCGACATCAAAGCGGCTGGTGGCGAAGCGAGCAAAAAATAAGCGGATTTCCGCATGAACGCCCCGTTATTTGGGGCGTAAAAACAGAAAATGCGTGCGTTCATTTTTGGGCGGACGCTTTCTTTGTCTTTTCACATCAATTTTTTTTGGACTTTTCTTTGAGTCCACGATTTTTAGAACTTTCCTTTGCAAACGCTCGGTCGTTTAGTGTTGCGGCAGTTTTTTATCATGTTATGTTAAAAACTGATTCGTGTAGCGGCGGCTGGCAAAAAATACGCACCGGGAGAACGAAATGTTCGCAAAAAGCAGAACGATTAAACGCACTTATTACGGGAAAGACATTCAGAATTTCATGGAGATTCCCAATCTCATCGACATTCAAACGTTGTCTTACGAATCATTCCTTCAAAAAGAAAAACTCGACGCGGGCGAACCTCTTGAAAACAAAGGCTTGCAAGAGGTTTTTGCTTCAACTTTTCCAATCGAAAGTCCAGACGGTTCAATGTCGCTCGATTTTGAAAAATATGAACTTGACGAACCAACAATGGGCGAGCAGGAATGCAAGCAAAAAAATCGCACGTATGCCGCTCCGCTTCAAGCATGGATAAATCTTTCGATGAAAGAAACGGGCATGGTTCAGGAGAAAAAAATCTTCATGGGGCATATTCCGCTGATGACCGACCGCGGAACGTTTATTATCAACGGTGCGGAGCGTGTTGTGGTTTCGCAGATTCATCGTTCGCCAGGCGTTATTTTTAATCATGAAAAAGGCGTTTACTCGTCACGAATTATTCCGTACCGAGGAAGTTGGCTCGAATTTGAAATCGACCAAAAGCGAGAACTCATTTTTGCAAAAATCGACCGCAAAAAGAAAATCCTCGGAACGATGTTTTTGCGTGCGCTCGGCTACGAAACGCGCGAAGAAATCATCAAATGCTTTTACGTTACGTCCGAACGAACGGTTTCCGCTTCCGACAAGGATTCTCTTGTAAACTGTGTGCTTGCGCGTGCGGTTGAAGTTGACGACGGCGAGGGCGGAAAAAAACGGATTTTCCGCGCGGGAACAAAACTTCATTTGCACGACATCGACGACCTCATCGAGCAAAAAGTCGAAAAAATCAACGTAATCGAGTTCAACGCGCGAGCGGACAAAAACAAAAAAGAGGAAGTAAATCCGTCGCTTGACAGCGAAATGATTATCAACTGCTTTGAGCGCGAGGACGTGAAATTTACGCGCGAAGGCTCTGAAACGGACGAACCGACAAAAGAAGACGCGATTAACGCGGTTTATTCGGTGCTTCAGCCTGGTGAGCCGATTACGATAGAGGCTGCTGAAAAAGACATCAACGGAATGTTCTTCAACATTCGTCGCTACGATTTGGGACGAGTCGGTCGCTACAAACTCAACAAAAAATTCGGGTATGAAGTGCCTTTTGAACAGCATACACTTGTAAAAGATGACATCATTCAGACGATGAAACATCTTATCAATGTGTACAACGCTGTTGAACCGCTCGACGACATTGACCATTTGGGAAATAGGCGAATCCGCTCCGTTGGCGAACTTATGACGAATAATCTCAAAACGGCGTTTGTCAGAATGGAGCGAATCGCAAAAGAGCGTATGAGCAACAAAGAAACTGCCACGATGAAGCCGATGGATTTGATTTCAAACAAACCGATTACGGCGGCAATCAAAGAGTTCTTTGGCTCAAGCCAACTTTCGCAGTTCATGGACCAAGTAAATCCGCTTTCGGAATTGACACACAAACGACGACTGAACGCACTCGGTCCTGGCGGCCTTTCTCGCGACCGTGCAGGTTTTGAAGTTCGTGATGTTCACTATACTCATTACGGGCGAATGTGTCCAATTGAAACGCCAGAAGGTCCAAACATCGGACTTATCGTGTCGCTTTCGATTTTCACAAAAATCAACGAGTACGGATTTTTGGAATCTCCGTATCGAAAAGTCAAAGACGGCAAGGCAACCGACGAAGTTGAATATTTGACCGCAATGGACGAGGATAATTATTTCGTAGGTCAGGTTACGAGCGGAATGAAAAAAGACGGCTCGTTCCCCACGGAAATGGTTTCGTGCCGACACCGTGGCGACTATACAACGCGGAGCGTGAAGGACATTCAGTATATGGACGTGTCTCCGCGCGAAGTCATTTCGGTTTCGGCTTCACTCGTTCCGTTCTTGGAACACGATGACGCAAACCGCGCACTCATGGGCTGTAACATGCAGCGTCAGGGCGTTCCGCTTTTGTTCCCCGAACCGCCGTATGTTGGCACGGGCATGGAGCGCAAAGCGGCGTATGATTCGGGCGTTCTTGTAAAGGCAAAGCACGACGGCGAAGTTGTGTGGGTTACGAGCGAGTTGATAAAAGTCAAAACGAACGAAAAGGACAAAAATGGCAAGATTATCGTTGACGAATATCCGCTTTTGAAATATCAGCGCACGAATAGCGATACGTGTAATCACCAGCGTCCTACTGTGGAAGTCGGCGAAAAAGTCAAAAAAGGCGACGTTCTTGCAGACGGACCTGCCACGTTCAACGGCGAACTTTCGCTTGGACGCAATCTGCTCGTTGGATTTGTGCCGTGGAATGGCTACAACTACGAAGACGCGGTTCTTATCAGCCGTCGCGTTGTCAAAGAGGATATGTACACGTCGATTCACATCAAGGAGTTTGAAACGGAACTCCGCGAAACAAAACTTGGACCTGAAAAAATCACGTGCGATATTCCGAATACGAGCGAAAAAGATTTGAAAAATCTCGACGATGAAGGAATTATCAGAATCGGCTCAAAAGTGAGAAACGGGGACATTTTGGTCGGAAAGGTTACTCCAAAAAACGAAACCGAAACGACTCCAGAGTTCAAACTTTTGAATTCGATTTTTGGCGAAAAGGCAAAAGAAGTCCGCGATTCGTCTCTTCGCGTTCCACACGGAGTTGAAGGAATCGTTATTGACGTGCAGCGTTTGAAGCGTACCGAAGACGACGCGCTCGACCCAGGCGTGGACGAAAAAGTAAAAGTGCTTATTGCCAACAAGCGAAAACTCCGTGAGGGCGACAAAATGGCGGGTCGGCACGGAAACAAAGGCGTTGTGGCGCGAATCCTTCCCGAAGAAGATATGCCGTACTTGGAAGACGGAACTCCGCTCGACGTGTGTTTGAATCCGCTCGGCGTTCCGTCGCGCATGAACATCGGGCAAATCATGGAATCGGAACTCGGAATTGCGGGGCGTTATCTCAACGAGTATTACGAATCGCCTGCGTTCCAAACGCCGAGTCAGGAAATGATTGCAGAAAAACTCAAAGAGGCGGGACTTTCTCCAGATTGTAAGCAAGTTGTGCGCGACGGACGCACGGGCGAGCCGTTCGTGAATCCGATTTTTGTGGGCGTGATTTACTATCTCAAATTGCACCACCTTGTTGACGACAAAATGCACGCGCGTTCAACAGGTCCGTACTCGCTTGTTACGCAGCAGCCGCTTGGCGGAAAGGCGCAGTTTGGCGGTCAGCGTTTGGGCGAAATGGAAGTGTGGGCGTTGGAGGCTTATGGCGCGGCGAATACGCTTCAAGAGATGATGACAATCAAATCGGACGACATGAATGGACGCTCAAAGATTTACGAGGCAATCGTAAAAGGTGACCCGTCTGCAACTCCAGGCGTTCCAGAGTCATTCAACGTAATCGTGCAAGAAATGCGAGGACTCGCGCTTGACTTTACGATTTACGACGCACAAGGAAAGAGAATCGCTCTCACCGAGCGCGACCAAGAACTCATTGATAAAGAGGGTTCGGGATTTGACAAGGAGGACGACAATGCGTGAAATCAAGGACTTTGATTCAATCAAAATAAAACTGGCTTCTCCAGACGAAATTCGTTCGTGGTCTTACGGCGAAGTCAAAAAACCAGAAACAATAAACTATCGTACGCTCCGCCCGGAGAAAGACGGACTTTTTTGCGAGCGCATTTTTGGCACAACAAAAGAATGGGAATGTTATTGCGGAAAATTTCGGTCGGTTCGGTACAAGGGCGTAATTTGCGACCGCTGTGGCGTTGAAGTTACGCACTTCAAAGTGCGCCGCGAGCGCACGGGTCACATTGAACTTGCTGCTCCCGTAAGTCACATTTGGTATTATCGCTCAACTCCAAGCCGAATGGGGCTTTTGCTCGATTTGCAGGTAGCCGCGCTTCGCTCGGTTTTGTATTACGAAAAATACATCGTCATTGACCCGGGCGATACGGAACTCAAAAAAATGCAACTTCTTACCGAGGACGAGTTCAACGAGGCAGAAGAAAGACACGGGCAGGCTTTTGAAGCGGGAATGGGAGCCGAGGCGATTAAAAAACTCCTTGAATCGCTTGATTTGGACGCGCTTGCGGCGGAACTCCGCGAGAAAATGATTCAAAAGGGAACAAAAACTGACAAGCGACTTTTGAAGCGAATTGAAATCGTGGACAATTTCCGCACGTCTGGAAACAAAGCTTCATGGATGATTTTGGACGTGATTCCCGTTTTGCCACCAGATTTGCGCCCGATGGTTCAACTTGACGGCGGCAGATTTGCAACGAGCGACTTGAACGACCTTTATCGGCGCGTTATCAATCGCAATAATCGGTTGAATCGTTTGATGGGGCTTTCTGCTCCAGACATCATTATCAGAAACGAAAAGCGAATGTTGCAAGAAGCCGTGGACGCGCTTTTTGACAACACAAAGCGAAAGCGAGCCGTAAAAGGCGCGTCAAATCGTCCGCTCAAATCGATTTCCGATATGCTCAAAGGAAAGCAAGGTCGATTCCGACAAAATCTTCTCGGAAAGCGCGTTGATTATTCTGGACGTTCGGTTATTGTCGTTGGTCCTGAACTCAAACTGTGGCAGTGCGGTCTTCCAACAAAAATGGCTCTTGAACTTTTCAAGCCGTTCATTATGAAAAAACTCGTTGAAAAGCAGGTCGTTTACAACATCAAAAAGGCAAAAACGCTCGTTGAGCAAGAAGCCTCGGAAGTGTTTAGCATTTTGGACGAGGTTGTCCGAGAGCATCCTGTTATGCTCAACCGCGCTCCCACGTTGCACCGACTTGGAATTCAGGCGTTTGAGCCAGTTTTGGTTGAAGGAAAGGCGATAAAACTCCATCCGCTTGTGTGTAAAGCGTTCAATGCGGACTTTGACGGCGACCAGATGGCAATTCACGTTCCGCTCACGCAGGCGGCACAAATGGAATGTTGGACGCTCATGCTTTCGGCGTGTAACCTCCTTGACCCCGCGAACGGAAATCCAATCGTGCTTCCGTCGCAAGACATGGTTTTGGGAATTTACAACATGACTTCCGTAAAAGCGAATTCGCTCGGAACGGGAAAATGGTTTTGTGATGTTGATGAAGCGTCAATGGCGGCGGAAGGCGGTTACATTGATTGGGGCGCACTGATAAACGTTCCCGCTCCAAAAGATTCATTTGACGGCGACTTTAAGGCGGGCGAGCGAATTCGGACTACGGCGGGACGAATCCGATTTAACGCGGAAATGCCTGACGAAGTGGGATTCGTGAACTGGCACGCTTCGGACAAAGATTTTGAGGAAAAAAACACGACCGGAATGGACGATAAAGACCTCAAAAAAATGATTGCTACGGTTTTCCAAAAACACGGTTCTTGGGTTACGATAAAAATGCTCGATGCGATAAAGGACGTTGGCTACAAAAATGCAACGTTCTTTGGAGCAACGCTTTCCATGGACGACATCATCATTCCAGAGGAAAAGAAAAAGATTGTCGAAGACGCTGAAAAGCAAGTCGCGGAGTACGTCAGTCAGTATTCAAAAGGCGTTATCACTTCGGACGAACGGTACAACAAAGTTACCGACATTTGGTCGAGAGCAAACGACAAACTCACCGACATTATGATGAAGCAATTTAAGGCTGACAAAGACGGCTTTAACACAATCTTTATGATGGCGGACAGCGGAGCGCGTGGTTCAAAAAAGCAGATTTCTCAACTTGCGGGAATGCGCGGTCTTATGGCAAAGCCGAACGGAGAAATCATTGAACTTCCTGTCAAATCGAACTTCAAAGAGGGACTTTCGGTTATCGAGTACTTCATTTCGTCAAATGGTGCTCGAAAAGGTCTTACCGATACGGCGTTGAAAACGGCGGACGCGGGATATATGACGCGACGACTCGTTGACGTTGCGCAAGACGTTGTAATTAACGAAAAAGATTGCGGAACTATCAATGGGCTTGAGTACACGGCAATAAAAAATGGCGACGAAATCATCAAAACGCTTTCTGAGCGAATCACGGGGCATTTTTCGATTGAGCGCGTGATTCATCCAATTACAAACGAGTTGATTTGCGATGTAAACGAGTACATCACGGACGAACTTGCAAAGAAAATCGAAGAATCGGGTGTGGAAAAAGTGAAACTCCGCACGGTTTTGACGTGCGAGGCGGAACACGGCGTTTGCGTAAAATGCTACGGAAAAAATCTTGCTCGTAACAAACTTGTTGAAATCGGCGAAGCCGTGGGCGTTATTGCGGCGCAGTCAATCGGGCAGCCAGGTACGCAGCTCACCATGCGAACGTTCCACGTTGGTGGCACAGCTTCCAAAGATACCGAGGATAACCGCATTGTTTTGAAATATCCTGTACTTGTAAACGAGTTTGAGGGAACGAACATTACCACCGAAAACGGACACAAACTCTTTACGCGACGCGGAATTATGCAGGCAACGCGAATTATCGACACGATTGAAGTTGCAAAATCTGACAAAATCAACGTTTCTGACGGCGACAAAGTGTCAAAAGGTTCTGTTCTCGTTTCAAAAAAAGGCGATGGCGAGATTCTTGCCTCTGCAAACGGGCGCGTGATGATAAAAGACGCCATGGTTTACCTTTTTGGAAACGAGTTGAAAATCGAAATCAACAACGGTTCCGAAATCCATGTGAAAGAAGGCGACATTGTGAAGGCGGGCGATGTTATTGGAACGATTGACCCGTTCTCAGAACCGATTATCGCCGAGGTTTCTGGAATCGTGCATTTTGAGGACGTTCAGGCGGGCGTTACGCTTGTTGAAAACGTGGACGCGGAAACGGGAAACATTGAGCGATACATCAGCGATTTGCATCTTGACACAAAGCAGCCAAAAATCCTCATTACGGACGAGGCTGGAAACTCGCTCGGTTCGTATTTCCTTCCAGCAAAGGCTGTTCTTACGGTTGAGGACAATCAGCAGGTTTCGGCGGGAACGACGCTTGCAAAAATGCCTGTTGCGGCGGCAAAAACGAACGATATTACGGGCGGTTTGCCACGTGTTTCCGAGTTGTTCGAGGCGAGAAAACCAAAAATCCCAAGCGTACTTTCGCAAATTTCTGGAATCGTGAAATTCGGGAATGTTGTAAAAGGAAAACGGCAAGTCATCGTTGAGGACAAATACTCAAAACAGTACAAGCATCTCGTTCCGATTACGCGCCGAATGCTTGTTCGCGACGGCGACAAAGTTGAGGCGGGTGAAGCACTTTGCGACGGAAGTCCAAGCGCACACGATATTCTGGCGATTTTGGGCGAAAACGCGCTTCAAAATTACCTCATGGACGAAATTCAGCAGGTTTATTCTGCGCAGGGCGTTTCAATCGACGATAAGCACATCGGTGTAATCGTTCGGCAAATGCTTCGCAAAGTCGAAGTTGTGAGCGTCGGCGACACAAAATTCATTTTTGGTCAGCAAGTCGATAAATATCATTTCCACGAGGAAAACGCTCGAATTATTGAGGCGGGCGGACAGCCAGCGGTTGCTCGTCCTATGTTCCAAGGAATCACAAAAGCGGCTCTTGCGACCGATTCGTTTATTTCTGCGTCTTCGTTTCAGGAAACGACTCGCGTTCTTACAAATGCGGCGATTTCTGGTTCTACCGATAGTTTGCACGGACTCAAAGAGAATGTCATCATCGGACACATGATTCCTGCGGGAACGGGAATCAGAAATTATCGAAAAATCCAACTTTTGGATAAGAATGGCGTGGATTTGGACGTGCGAATGAAGGAAATCCTTGATAGGCAGCGGGCAGAGCGAGAACTTGCCACGCAAATTATCGATGAGCCGATGTCTGAATCAGAACCAAGCGAGTAAAAAAAATCCATGTGCTTGTCTTTATTGACAGGTCGCATGGAAATTTGTAGTATACAATAAGTCTGTTCCGAAATTTCATTTTTGGAACAGGTAAAACATTGTACATCGTTTTTCGCATTTTTGCCGATGGTGCTGGTCGGCAAGCGAATTCAAAAAGAAAAAATAGAGGAGAAAGAGGCAGATGCCTACAATCAACCAATTAGTTCGCAAGGGACGGCAGTCCATTGCAAATCAGACAAAAGCGCCTGCGCTTGAGTCTTGCCCACAAAAACGTGGCGTTTGTACGCGCGTTATGACCGTTACGCCAAAAAAACCGAACTCGGCTCTCCGAAAGGTTGCTCGTGTTCGCTTGAGCAACGGAATCGAAGTTACGGCGTACATTCCAGGAATCGGACACAATTTGCAGGAACACTCCGTGGTTCTTATCCGTGGCGGTCGTGTAAAAGACCTCCCAGGTGTGCGCTATCACATTATCCGAGGAACAAAAGACACGCTCGGTGTTGACGGACGCAAACGCGCTCGCTCAAAGTACGGCGCAAAGCGACCAAAGGCGTAATTCGCTTTATCTTTATTAAAGAGGAAGAAAAATGGGAAGACATAAGAAATCAGTGAGCCGTCCGATAATTCCAGATTCAAAATTCAATAGCACGGTCGTTACAAAATTCGTTTCGAGAATGATGCTTGATGGAAAAAAGGACACGTGTACAAGAATCGTTTACGAGGCGTTCGATAAACTCAAAGCAAAAACCGAAAAAGACCCGCTTGAAGTGTTTTTGAAGGCTCTTGATAACGTGAAACCTGCCGTGGAAGTAAAAAGTCGCCGCGTTGGTGGCGCAACGTATCAAGTTCCTGTGGAAATCCGCGACGCTCGAAAAGAGGCACTTGCAATGCGTTGGATTATTGCCGCTGCGCGAAATCGCTCTGGACACGGAATGGCTGATACGCTCGCTTTGGAACTTATTGACGCATTCAATAATACGGGTTCTGCCTACAAAAAGAAGGAAGATACTCATAAAATGGCTGAAGCAAATAAAGCATTTGCGCATTATCGCTGGTAGTTTTAGAGCAAAAATCGTCCAAATTTTTTTGGACGATTTTTTTTTGTTTTTGCGCTTTTTGAAAATTGAAACTTTTGATTTGAAAAATTTTCAAAAAATAATAGTAAAAATATATTGTAAAATTAGATTTGTTGTTTCATTCTTAATGTGCTGCGGGAGAAAACGGAAAAAGGTTTGCACCACACGGCTTCCGACTTCTGCCGACTTTCGCAGACAAGGAGTGGCAGCACGTTGTGTTGCCACTTATTTTTTTGAAATCGTTAAAAACCTATTGCCTTTTTTTTATTAAAATTGTATAAACTAAGAACTGCAAAAATTACTTCGTAAGGTCTTTGAAAGAATTGAATGAACTTCATGCTTTTTGCTAAGTTCAATGAAAACCGTAAAGTTAATTTTGCGATTTTTCGCTTTATTTTCAGGTTTTTATGCTTTTGCTGAATTGTGTAAAAGTTTCAAAACGATTTTGCATTTCTTTTCTAAAGAAATATGCGCGGTCGTTCGTCTGACCTCTCGAATTGATGAGATGGCTGAGATTTTGGCTAAAATTTTAATAATTGCATTTTTTTTAATTTGTCGAATTTTCATCTAATCTAAATGCGGTAATACCTTTTATTGAATACGTGTCTGCGAGGGTTATTCTGTCAGGTTTTGCGGGATTTCTCTCTGGTTTAAAGTGCAGCACATATATATTTTACAGCTAGGAACGTGGAATGTTCCAGCAAAGGAGAAGGATATGGCTAAGGAAAAGTTCGTTAGAACTAAGCCACACATGAACGTTGGTACCATCGGACACGTTGACCATGGTAAGACTACGCTTTCGGCTGCAATCACCATGCACTGCGCAAAAAAATATGGTGACAAGGCTCTTAAGTATGATGAAATTGATAATGCGCCAGAGGAAAAAGCGCGTGGTATCACCATCAATACTCGCCACCTTGAGTATCAGTCAGACAAACGCCACTATGCGCATATTGACTGCCCTGGACACGCTGACTATATCAAAAACATGATTACTGGTGCTGCTCAGATGGACGGTGCGGTTCTCGTTGTTTCTGCGCCAGATTCTGTTATGCCGCAGACTCGCGAGCACTTGCTTCTCGCTCGTCAGGTTGGCGTTCCAAAGATTATTGTTTTCTTGAACAAAGTTGACCTCGTTGACGACCCTGATATTCTTGAACTCGTTGTTGAGGAAGTTAAGGACGTTGTAAAGGAATACGGATTTGCAGATGAAACTCCGATTATTCAGGGTTCTGCGTTCAAGGCTCTTGCTGATGGCGCAACTGCTGATGACACAAAGTGCATCGACGAACTTCTTACCGCAATGGACACCTGGTTTGACGACCCCGTTCGCGACCAGGATAAACCGTTCCTTATGCCAATCGAAGATATCTTCACGATTTCTGGACGCGGAACTGTTGTTACAGGACGTATTGAGCGTGGCGTGATTCATCTCAATGATAACGTTGAGATTGTTGGTATCCGCCCAACTCAGTCAACGGTTGCAACTGGAATTGAAATGTTCCAGAAGACGCTTGACGAAGGACAGGCTGGCGATAACGTCGGTATTCTTCTTCGTGGTGTTGAGAAAAAGGACGTTGTTCGTGGACAGGTTCTTGCCGCTCCTGGTTCAATCAAACCGCACACAAAATTTGAGGCGCAGATTTACGTTCTTTCAAAAGAAGAAGGCGGTCGCCACAGTCCATTCTTCTCAGGCTATCGTCCACAGTTCTACTTCCGCACTACCGACATTACGGGAACGGTAGAACTTGATGCAGGAACAGAAATGGTAAAGCCTGGCGACAATGTTAAAATCATTGGTACGCTTATCCACCCGATTGCTATGGACGAGGGTTTGAAACTCGCTATTCGCGAAGGTGGACGCACAATCGCTTCTGGACAGGTTACGAAAATCATCGAGTAGTCGTTTTTGACACTGCCCGATAAGACGGGGCGGCGGCAAAAAAAAATGCCGTCGCTTTTCCGCTTTTTGCGAATGTCTGATTCGGGAAAAATGAAAAGATAAGGGTAAAAAAATAATGGCTAACGGTAAAATTCGTGTCAATCTTCGAGCGTTTGATGTGGAATTGATTGACCAGAGTGCAAAAGCGATTGTTCAGGCTGTTCAAAAAGCAGGTGCAAAAGTATCGGGTCCGATTCCGCTTCCTACACGTATAAATCGTGTTACAGTATTGCGTTCGCCACACGTTAACAAAAAATCGCGTGAGCAATTTGAGATGCGGACGCACAAAAGATTGATTGACATTGTAGAGCCTTCAACGGAAGTTATGGATTCTTTGATGAAGTTGGAACTTCCTGCTGGCGTAGAAGTTCAGATTCGGTAATAATTTTTGAATTTTTGATTCAAGATTCAAAAAGAGTTGAGGTAAAGTCAAAAGGCTAAAAATGCAAACAAAAAACAGTACGGTTCCAAGGATCTGGGATGGCGGCTTTGTTTGTGTTTCTCAATTCAAAAAGATATTTTTTATTGCAGGAGAATCAGAATGAAAGGTCTGATTGCAAAAAAAGTGGGAATGACCCAGATTTTCGATGAAAACGGTAATCTGACACCAGTAACCGTGATCCAGGTCGAGCCAAATACGGTTATTGCCACAAAAACAAAAGAGGCGAACGGTTATGACGCTGTTGTCCTCGGATTAGAAGACGTAAAGGAAACAAAAGTTTCCAAGGCGTACAAGGGACAATTCCCCGAAAACATTACTCCGAAACGTCATCTCAAGGAATTTCGGGATTTTGAGAAGGAAGTTTCCGTTGGCGACCAAATCGGTCTTGAACTTTTTGAAAAAGTGTCGTTCCTTGATGTTACGGCAACTTCAAAAGGAAAAGGTTTTCAGGGCGTTATGAAACGCTGGGGATTTCACGGTGGTCGCTCTACGCATGGTTCAAAATTTCACCGCGAGGCTGGTGGTACTGGAAATTCCACAACTCCTGGGCATTGTGTAAAAAATGTAAAAATGCCAGGTCGAATGGGTAGTGAGCGGGTGACAGTTCAGAATCTCAAAATCGTAAAAATTGACCCAGAACTTAAAGTCATCATGGTTCGTGGTGCTGTTCCTGGCGTTAAGAATTGTACGCTGATTGTTAAGTCCGCGGTTAAGAAATAGGGTCGGGGAATAAGATGGAAAAGAAAGTCTATTCAATCGATGGCAAGGAACTGCGCACAATCGTGTTGGACGATTCCGTTTTTGGGCGTACTGTCAACGAAAGTGTCATTTACTACGCCATTACAAATGAGTTGGCGAATAAGCGCGTTGGAACTGCTTGCACAAAGACTCGCTCTGAGGTGCATGGTTCAAACGCAAAGCCATATAAGCAAAAGGGTACTGGACATGCTCGTCGTGGTGATAAAAAATCCCCGATTAACCGTGGTGGTGGAACGATTTTTGGACCAAAACCACGCGATTTCAGTTACTCGATTCCCAAAAAGGCTAAACGGCTTGCAATGAAATCGATTTTGAGTCTTCAGGCTCAAAGCGACCGTTTGACCGTTGTGGAAGATTTTACAATTGAGAGCGGAAAAACAAAAGACTTGGTTAAGATTCTTAACAATTTTGCAAAAGGTGAAAAAACTGTTGTAATCCTCAAGGATGACGATGCAAAAATCAAACAGGCTGGACGCAATGTAAAGGAATTGTCGTTCCTTTCTTGTAATCGTTTGAGGGCGCATGACCTTTTTTATGGTCGAAAAGTGATTGTGCTTGAAAGTGCAGCAAAGAGTCTTTCCGAGTTGTATAAGACGGAGGCTGAATAATGGCTGATTTGCATGACGTTATAATCGAGCCTGTCCTGTCGGAAAAGGCGACTACGCTTCGCGAAGAGGGAAAATATGTTTTTAAGGTATTGCCCTCTGCAACAAAAATTCAAATAAAGGAAGCGGTTTCCAAACTTTTTAACGTAAAAGTTTTGTCATGTACAACGTTGAACGTAATTGGAAAGACAAAGCGTGTTCGTGGAAAAATTGGACGTACTTCCAGTTGGAAAAAGGCGATTATCCGCCTTGCTCCAGGCGAAACAATTAAAGCATTTGAAGGCGTGTAAGCCTTTGTAAGGGGAATCAGATGGCTCTAAAAGTTTTTAAACCATATTCAGCGGGTACTCGTACTCGTATTGATTTGGTAAGAGATGAACTGACGACCGACAAACCCGAAAAAAGCCTTGTTTCTGGATTGAAATCACAAGGCGGACGCGGTGCTGGCGGACGAATTTCCGTGCGTCATCAGGGTGGCGGTCACAAGAGGCGCTATCGTGAAATCGACTTCAAGCGCAACAAGCATGGAATTCCAGGAACTGTGAAATCCATTGAGTACGACCCGAATAGAAGCGCGAACATTGCGTTGGTGTATTACGCAGATGGCGAAAAGCGATATATCATCGCTCCAAAGGAACTTGTCGTTGGTCAGAAAATTATTTCTGGCGAGAATGTGGCTCCAACGGTAGGAAATGCGCTTCCTCTTGAGGCGATTCCTGTTGGATTCACGATTCATAATATCGAGTTGACACTTGGACGTGGCGGGCAACTTGTTCGTTCTGCAGGTGCGAGTGCGCAGGTTTCTGCTCGTGACGGCGATTACGTTATCGTTCGACTTCCGTCTGGGGAAACTCGAAGAATTTTCGGAAAGTGCTATGCTACGATTGGCGTTGTTGGTAACGAAGAGCGCATGAATACGCAACTTGGAAAAGCGGGGCGCAGTAGGTGGCTTGGTATTCGACCGACTGTGCGTGGTATGGCTATGAACCCAGTTGACCATCCGCTTGGTGGTGGTGAAGGTGCGGGAAAAGGACACGTTCCTGTTACTCCGTGGGGGCAGCCTTGCCGTGGTTACAAAACTCGCAACAAGCGGAAGACTTCTAGTCGCTTCATTATTTCGCGACGGAAAAAGTAGTATAAGGAGAATACGGTGTCAAGGTCTGTAAAAAAAGGTCCTTATATCTGCAAGAGCTTGTACAAAAAAGTTCTTGAGATGAATAAGGAGAGCGACAAGAAGATGATTAAGACGTATTCTCGTTGCTCTACGATTATTCCTGAAATGGTTGGAAATACGATTTCGGTTTACAACGGAAAGTCATGGATTCCCGTGTATATTACGGAAAATCTTGTTGGACACAAACTCGGTGAGTTCTCTCCGACCCGAACCTTTAAGGGGCATGGCGGGAATGACAAATCCGCCAAACGGTAGGAGTGAGCAGTATGACTGTAAAAAAAGGATACGTTGCAACCACAAAATTCCTCATTGCGTCCCCAACAAAGGTTCGTCCTGTGGCTCATGTGGTTAGCAAAAAGTCTTGTACAAAGGCTATGGCAATTCTTGACAATATGCCTCAAAAAGGGGCGGTATTGATTAAGAATACTCTAAAATCTGCGATTGCAAACGCATTGCAAGCAAATAAGAATCTCGATGAGGATTCGCTTTATGTGAAAGAAATTCGCATCGACGAAGGACCGAGACTCAAGCGTGTGTGGTTTCGTGCGCGAGGACGTGCGGATAGGCTTTTGCGCCGTATGAGTCATATTACGGTTGTTGTAGATGAGAAGGCGGGGGAATAGAAAGTGGGTCAGAAAGTAAATCCGATAGGACTTCGTCTTGGAATTAACAAGACGTGGCAGTCCCGCTGGTATGCGGATTCGCGAGAGTACGCGGATTTGGTGCTTGAGGATATAAAAGTCAGAGATATGGTTCGCACTCTGCCAGAATGTCAAAATGCTGACATTGCAGAAATTGAGATTGTGCGACATCCTCAGCGTGTGACGATTGTGATTCACACGGCTCGTCCTGGCGTTATCATTGGTGTCAAAGGCGCAAATATCGAAAAGATTACTGCCGAGATTCAGTCTAAACTGACAAAAAAAGTTCAGATTAAAATCAAGGAAATCAAACGCGCAGACATCAATGCTTCGTTGATTGCGCAAAACATCGGGCGACAACTTGCGGGGCGCGGTTCATTCCGCAAGGCTCTCAAACAGGCTTCTTCAAACGCTATGAAAAATGGCGCACAAGGAATCAAGATTCGTCTTGCTGGACGCTTGGGCGGTGCTGAAATGCGTCGGAGCGAAGAGCATAAAGAGGGACGAGTTCCACTTCATACGCTTCGTGCGGATATTGATTATGGAACGTTTGAAGCGCATACAACGTATGGTAAAATCGGCGTAAAAGTGTGGGTCTACAACGGAATGAAATACGGGCAAGAGCAGAACGAAGATGCAGGACAACTTGTTCGGAAACAGCGTAGAGAGCGCACGGGCGACGAAAAAACGAGAGCGCGAAAATCGACTCGGAACGCAGAAAGTTCGGATTCTTCTGGCTCTACTAAGGAATCCAAAGAGTAGAAGGAGTAGAAAATGCTGAGTCCAAAGAGAGTTATTCACCGCAAAGTTCAGCGCGGGAGAATTAAAGGATGCGCGACACGTGCAAACAATATCGATTTTGGCGAAATTGCTCTTGTTGCAATGGAACCTGTTTGGCTCAACGCCAAGCATATTGAGGCTGCTCGCGTTGCGATTAACCGCAAATTGGAAAGAAAGGGCAACGTTTGGTTGAGAGTTTTTCCAGATAAGCCAGTTTCAAAAAAACCGGCTGATACTCGTATGGGAAAGGGAAAAGGTGCGCCAGAGTTTTGGGCTGCCGTTATCAAGCCAGGCGTGATTCTGTTTGAGGTCGGAGGAATTGACATTAAGTTGGCAGAGCAGGCACTTTCGCTTGCGGCGAGCAAACTTCCGATTAAGACACGGATTGCTTTCAAGCCCACAAAGGACTAATGGAGCGAAGAAATGGCTAGTTCAAAGAAAAATTCAAAGAAAAATCTCAAGGATTTGTCTTATGCCGAATTGGTCGCCCAGCGTGCCGAGTTGAAGCAGAAATATATGGACGTTCGCTTTCAGTCGGTTATTGGACACGTTGACAATCCGATGGAGCGACGGACTCTGCGGAGACAAATTGCAAGGCTGAATACTTTTATCCGTGAAAAAGAAATTTCTGGATTGGATAAATAGGAGTTGACCTGTTATGGATAAAACCGAAAAAACAAAGGGTGGCAAACGTTCCTTTGTGGGTGTTGTAACGAGCGACAAAATGGACAAGACGATTGTAGTGTCCATTGACACAAAGAGAATGGATACTCTCTACAAAAAATACGTTACGCGCACAAAGAAATGTAAAGCGCATGATGAAAAAAATGAGGCTCACATCGGAGATACAGTTCGCATTGTTGAGTGTAGTCCGATTAGCAAGGACAAGTGCTGGCGGCTTGCAGAAGTCGTTGAGCGTGCGCGATAAACGGAGGGGTTGTAATTATGCTTCAGATGCAGTCAAATCTGGTTGTCGCAGACAACTCTGGTGCTAAACAGGTACAGGTTATCAAAGTGCTTGGCGGGTCGCATCGTCGCTATGCAGGAATTGGCGATGTTGTTGTTGTTGCAGTCAAAGAGGCTATTCCAACATCAACAATAAAAGAAGGCTCTGTGGAGAAAGCGGTTATCGTTCGCGTTTCCAAAGAATATCGTCGTGCTGACGGAACGTACATTCGTTTTGACGATAATGCGTGCGTTATTGTTGACGGTGATAAGAATCCAAAGGGAAAGCGCGTTTTTGGACCAGTTGCTCGCGAACTTCGTGACATGGATTACATGAAAATCGTTTCGCTTGCTCCAGAAGTTCTTTAAGGATTAGGAGATTGAACCATGAATACTAAGTTCAAGATTCACAAAGATGATACGGTGCAAGTTATTGCAGGAAAAGACAAAGGGAAACGCGGAACAGTTTCTCGCGTCGTTGCCGACAAAGATGTGGTCATCGTGTCTGGTGTGAATATTGTCAAAAAGACAATTCGGCGGAGAAGTCAGCAAGAGCAAGGCGGAATCGCAGAAGTTGAAGCACCTCTCAACATTTCAAATGTTGCGCTTGTTTGCAAAAAATGCGGACCAACTCGCGTAGGTTTCAAAACCGACGGCGAAAAGAAAATTCGTGTTTGTCGAAAATGCGGAGAAACTCTGTAACGAGTTTTTCAATCAAAGAAAAAGGTAAAAAGGTTAAGAAACAGAAATTACCGAGGATTTACGAGGGAATTTCAACAGGGAATTACAAATGGATAAGTACGTACCACGGCTTAAGAAAGTCTATAAGGAAACTATCGCCCCTGAGTTGTTCAAAGAACTCAATTATACTTCTGTCATGCAAATTCCAGTCATCAAGAAGGTGGTTGTGAGCATGGGTGTTGGCGAGGCTCTCACTAATAAGAAACTCCTTGATGCCGCCGCTGCTGATATTACGCAAATTACAGGGCAGCACGCGGTCAAAACCAAGGCAAAAAAGAGCATTGCAAACTTCAAACTCCGAGAGGGCAACGAGGTTGGTGTCATGGTTACGCTTCGTGGCAATACCATGTACGAATTTTTGGACAGGCTCATCAATGTTGCACTTCCGCGCGTGAAGGATTTTCGCGGAATCAAAGCGACGGGTTTTGATGGACATGGAAATTTTTCTCTTGGCATTACAGAGCAGATTATCTTCCCAGAAATCGACTTTGATAAAATCACAAAAATTGCGGGAATGAACATCTCTATCGTCACCAGCGCACGTACCGACGCAGAGGCTCGCGCACTGCTTACCAAGTTCAAGATGCCGTTTAGGAAATAGGACTAAAGGATAGAATTATGGCTAAAAAATCAATGATTATTAAGGCGGGACGCAAGCAAAAGTTCAGTACGCGTGAATATAATCGCTGCCAGATTTGCGGTCGTCCTCGCGGATATTTGCGCAAGTTCAAGATGTGCCGCATCTGCTTCCGCAAGTTGGCAAGCGAAGGTTTGTTGCCTGGTGTTACAAAATCCAGTTGGTAGAAGTTGCTAAAACTGGGAAGTTTGTTTAGGAGATAAAAAATGAGTGTATCAGACCCCATTGCGGATATGCTGACGAAAGTCCGCAACGCTGTTCAGGCTCGGCACGAAAAGGTCGATGTTCCCACTTCACGACTCAAACTCGAAATCGTGAAAATCCTGAAAACAGAGGGATATATCAAAAATTTCAAAAAAATTCAGGAAGACAATAAAAACGTTATTCGTATTATCTTGAAATATGATGATAGCAATGATTCCGTTATCCATGGGCTTGAAAAAGTATCTCGCCCTGGTCGGCGCGTGTATTCTGGGTATAAAGACTTGCCGCGCGTGTATAACGGGTACGGCATTCTTATCGTTTCGACTTCGCTTGGCGTTACAACAGGCAAAAAAGCGAGCGAAAAGATGGTCGGTGGCGAAATCATTTGCAAGGTTTGGTAATCGGTCAGGAGGAAAGATAGAATGTCAAAAATTGGAAAACTTCCTGTCGCTATTCCTGCTGGAGTTACGGTTTCGATAAAGGATGGAGAGATTTCGGTAAAAGGACCGAAGGGCGAATTGAAGCAGTCCGTAAACGAAAGCCTTGTTTCTTTGGAGCAGAAGGACGGCGAACTTGTTGTGAAGGCTTCTGGAAATACAAAGGCTGCGAACGCTGCTCACGGTTTGTATCGTGCGCTTATTCACAACATGGTTACAGGTGTTACAACTGGATTTTCTAAAACGCTTGTGATTACGGGCGTTGGTTATCGCGCTGAGGTTCAGGGAAAACTGCTTGTTATGAATCTCGGATATTCAAGCGAGTTTATCGCGGCGATTCCTGATGGAATTACGGTTGTTGCGGATGCGCAGGGCAAAGTTACAATTAGCGGAATCAGCAAGGAGCAAGTCGGCGAATTCAGTGCGCAGATTAGAAAACTCCGTATGCCAGAACCTTATAAAGGTAAAGGAATTCGCTATGAAACCGAAGTCATTAGGCGCAAGGTTGGAAAAACTGGCGTGAAATAACGTGAAAACGTGAAAAACGCGATTTAAACATTTTCAATAAAAAGGTTTTGCAGTATGTTTAAGAAACTGAATGATAAAGCACGAAAGCGTTTGCACCGCAAGGTTCATATCCGCAAGTCTATTTTTGGAACTGCTTCCCGTCCTCGAATGACGGTGTATCGTAGCAACTCGAACCTCTACGTTCAAGTTGTTGATGATGAGGCGGGAAAAACGCTCGCTTCTATTTCCACGCTTGAAAAGGATTTTGCGGACGTAAAACCAACCGTTGAGGGAGCCGCAAAACTCGGAGAGGCATTTGGAAAGCGGTTGCAGGACAAAAAAATCACAACCGTGGTTTTTGATAGGAACGGCTACCTGTATCATGGGGTCGTAAAGGCTCTCGCTGACGGAACGCGAAAAGCGGGCATTGCTTTCTAGGAGATTCGATTTTATGGAACGCCAGAACAATAGGTCTGATAGGGACAGAAAAGAAGACAAGGAGTACATTGAGAAACTTGTCAAACTCAACCGCACGGCAAAAACCACAAAAGGTGGACGCAGTATGTCGTTTTCAGCATTGACGGTTGTTGGAGATGGAAAAGGGCGCGTTGGATACGGTTTCGGTAAAGCGAACGATGTTTCTGAGGCGATTCGCAAGAGCATCGACCGCGCAAAGCGTAACTTGGTGAACGTTCCCGTGAAAAATGGAACGCTTCCGCATGAGATGATTGGCAATTACAAGAGTTCTTCGATTCTCTTGAAGCCAGCGTGTCCAGGAACTGGAATTATTGCGGGTGGCACAGTTCGTGCCGTTATGGACGCAATCGGTATGACGGACGTGATTTCAAAATCGCTCGGTTCAAGTAGTCCAGTAAATGTGGTTCGCGCGACTTTTGATGCACTTGCGAACCTTATGGATGCTCGTGCGATTTCGTCAAATCGCGGAAAATCGTTGCAGGATATGTGGGGTTAATTATGGCAAGAATGAAGGTTACGCTCGTTAAGAGTACGATTGGACAGAAGCCTGCAAAGAAGGCGACTGTACGTAGTCTTGGTCTGAAAAAACTCAATTCTTCCGTTGAAATTGAGGACACCCCTGTTCTTCGCGGGATGGTTTCTGCGGTTTCCCACCTCGTTAAGGTGGAGGAGGCAAAATAATGGCTGATTTTATTTTGACGGCACCAAAAGGTGCTAACAAGAAAAAGCACATCGTGGGACGCGGTTCTGCTTCTGGGAGCGGTACAACTGCGGGCAAAGGCAACAAAGGGCAGCAGTCACGCTCAGGCGGAAAGACTTACGTTGGTTTTGAAGGCGGACAAATGCCGCTTTTCCGAAGAATTGCGCAGCGTGGTTTTTCAAATTATCCGTTCAAAAAGGAATACGCTTGCTTTAATTTGAGCGTTATTTCCGAGAAATTTGCTGACGGAGAAAAAGTCGATAAGGATTCGCTCGTTTCAAAAGGAATGTTGAAATCAGGAAATGGACTGGTGAAGATTCTTGGCGGTGGCGAGTTGACAAAAAAACTCTCGTTTTACGTGGATAAAATTTCCGCATCTGCAAAAGAAAAAATCGAAAAAGCGGGTGGTAGCGTCGAGTTGATTTCGGCAAAAGCATCTGCTGAAAAATCTGACAAAAAGTAGGATTCGAGGACTCTGATGGCAAATAATCCTATCGTAAATATCTTCAAAATTAAGGAACTCCGCAGTCGATTGTTCTTTACTTTTGTGATTTTTGTCGTTTTCCGTCTGGGGTGTATCTTGACGATTCCTGGCATAGATGCGAGTGCGTTGATTGCGTATTTTGACGACCTTGTAAAGCAGAATAAAAATGCCTTTGCCAGTTACATGGACTTTTTTGCTGGCGGAGCATTCTCGAACTTTTCCGTGTTCATGTTGGGCGTAATGCCCTACGTTTCCACGCAGATTATTCTCCAGTTGGCACTGATTATTTTTCCTGTTCTCAAAAGAATCGTTCAAGAAGATGGCGGGCAGCGAAAATTTGCAGCCTGGACGAGAATCGGAACGGTTTTTGTCTGTTTGATTCAGTCGTTTGCGGTAACGTTTTACGCTGACAGCATTCCAGGCGCGGTCGTTATTGACGGTTGGGCTTTTAAGGCTCTTGCCGTTTTGACCGTTACGACTGGTGCGATGATAACCGTGTGGCTTGGCGATTTAATCACAGAACACGGCATTGGAAACGGTATTTCAATGTTGATTTTTGCGGGAATCGTTGCGCGCCTTCCAAAGGCGATTGCAGACCTCGGTAGCGGAATCAGCAAGCATACGATAAATCCTGTATTTGTGGTAATCGTTATGATTATGTTCATTGCGATTATTGCGCTTGTTGTGTTCGAGCAGCGTGGAGAGCGAAGGATTCCTGTAAATTATGCAAAACGTGTTGTTGGAAAGAAAATGTACGGCGGACAAAAAACGTATATTCCGTTCAAAATCAATCCATCTGGAGTTATTCCAGTAATTTTTGCATCGTCGTTTTTGACTTTCCCACTTCAGATTGTGTCGAGCATTGGAAATAATCAGTCAATGCCACGGTGGGTATCAAAACTCTCCGTGATTTTAACGCCAACAGGCTGGTGGTATAATATTCTGCTCGTATTGTTGATTGTTTTCTTTGCGTATTTTTATACGCAGGTAACATTGAATCCGACAGAAATTGCAAAGCAAATCCGCGAAAATGGTGGAACAATTCCAGGAATCCGTACAGACAAAACCGAAGAATATATGCAAAAAGTGTTAAATCGTTTGGTTTTGCCGGGTTCTCTTTATCTTGCGTTGATTGCGGTTCTTCCAACGATTATTCAAAATATTTTTGAATTTCCGCAGTCGATTGCGATGCTTATGGGCGGAACCTCGCTTTTGATTCTTGTTGGCGTGGATTTGGACACAATGAGTCAGATTGAAGCGGTGATGAAAATGCACCACGTTGATGGTCTTGTAAAAAAAGGTAGTCTTCGTTCTCATCGACTTTAGAAAAGGGGGTAGCATAAATCGTTTGATTTATGCTATAGTTACCGCTCTATTCTGGGCGTAGAATGTAAACAAATCGTCTAACTGTACCTTATTGCAAGTTGCCATGGTTAGGCGAATAATAGTAATTTTATCCAAGGGGGGAACTTTATGAAAGTTCGTACAAGTGTAAAGCCCATTTGTGATAAGTGCAAGGTAATTAAGAGAAATGGTATTATTCGTATCATTTGTGTTAATCCAAAGCATAAACAAAGACAGGGTTAAGGAGTAACTGATGGCACGTATTGCAGGGGTAGACCTTCCAAACAAGCACGTTGTGGTTTCGTTGACTTACATTTACGGAATCGGGCGTTCTTCCGCAAAGAAAATTTGTGAAAAGACAAAAATTGACCCAAACAAAATGCTCAATGATTTGGACCAAGACGAGCAGGCAAAACTTCGCGCGATTATCGATGCGGAGTACAAAGTCGAGGGACATCTTCGGAGCGAAATCGGTCTGAACATCAAGCGTCTTATGGACATCGGTTGTTATCGAGGACTTCGCCACAGAAAAGGATTGCCAGTTCACGGTCAGCGTACACGCACAAATGCACGTACTCGAAAGGGCAAGAAAAAGACAGTTGCTAACAAGAAGAAGGCAGTCTAACAAGTAGTTAGATACGAGTGGTCGATTTTATTCGACAGATGTCTTATTGATGATGGAGGAAAGTTTAGATGCCTAACGTAAAAAAACGAAAGGAAAAGAAAAGCGTATACGAGGGCAACGTTTATATTCAGGCAACGTTCAACAATACGATTGTAACAATAACCGATTTGAAAGGAAATGCTCTGTCTTGGGCATCTTCTGGCGGACTCGGATTCCGAGGCGCAAAGAAATCTACGCCATTTGCTGCTCAGTCTGTAACAGAATCAGCGGTTCAAAAGGCTGTTAGTTATGGACTTCGCGAAGTTCATGTTTTCGTAAAAGGACCTGGGGTTGGACGAGAGAATGCAGTTCGGTCGCTTGGTGCGGCAGGATTGAAAGTAAAGTCAATTTCAGACGTAACTCCAATTCCTCACAACGGTTGCCGTCCGAGGAAAACTCGCCGAATGTAATTTCTGACACGTATTCAGAATTAAAACGGTAATAAACGAAAACAAAAATGAAAACGGAATGAAAACGTTGCAGAGAGTGATTGTGCTACAACGTTTTCTGGTTATTGTTGAGCAAAGGGGTTCGGATGGCTCGTAAAAATCTGCTGAAAGGCTTTCAAAAGCCAAAAGGCATAAAGTTTGAACATCTTGAAACAAATCCTAATTATGGAAAATTTACAGCATATCCTTTTGAAACGGGATTTGGCACTACGGTTGGAAATACGCTTAGACGGGTGCTTATGTCGTCTATACAGGGGTATGCAATTTCTAGCGTAAGGATTACTTATTACGACGCGGACGAGGTTGGACACACGATTTCAAGTGAGTTTGAGGCGATTCCAAATGTTTCCGAGGATACTTTGGAAATTTTGGACAGTTTCAAAAAACTCCGTCTGCGACTTGTCGGTGACGTGGAGCAACTCACGCTTTCCTTTGAGTTCAAAGGACCTGGAACGGTAACGAGCGATGATTTTGAACGCGCAGGGCAACTTGAAGTTCTTACAAAAGGCGAAGCGATTTTCAAAATGATGGAAGGTGCGCACGTTGAGTTTGAAGTTCAGATTGACCTTGGTCGTGGCTATGTTCCTGCGGAGGTAAACGAGCATTATGTTGAAGCTCCAGGAACAATTCCGATGGACGCGATTTTTTCACCGATAAAGCGTGTAAAATATCGCATTGAGCCGTGTCGAGTCAAACAAAGAAACGATTACGATAAACTCGTTCTTGAGATTTGGACGGACGGTACCATTTCGCCAGAAAACGCGCTTGCAGAAGCGGCACGAATCGCAAAAGACCATTTTTCGGTTTTTGTGAATTTCAATGATAGTGATTTGATTTCTGGAGACGACCTTGATGAAGATGACGAAAAAGTTCGTCAGTATTTGAGTCGTTCAGTCGAGGATTTGGACCTCACGGTTCGTTCAGCGAATTGTTTGAAAAATGCAAATATCAAAACAATCGGTGAATTGACGAAAAAAACGGAATTGGACATTGCGAAAACTCGCAATTTTGGTAAAAAAAGTCTCGCTGAGATTAAGGCAAAACTCGCGGAGTTGAACCTTACGCTCGGCATGACCGACTATAGTTATCTAAAGAATTCTTTAGATTTGACAAAGCCTATACAAAAGGAAGAATCCAATGAATCATAAAAACGGTTTTAATCCACTTTCCCGCACGACTGCTCATCGTCGGGCAATGTCGCGCAATATGGTTACTTCGCTCCTTCGATTTGAGCGAATCACGACAACGAGTTCAAAAGCAAAGGAAGTTCGTCGCGCGGCTGAAAAATTGATTACGAGAGCAAAGGTTGACAGCGTTCATAATCGGCGCATTGTGGCAAAATACATTCAGGACGAGAAAATCTTGAACAAATTGTTCACCAATGTTGGTCCTCGCATGAAAGAGCGCAACGGCGGGTACACTCGAATCTTGAAACTTGGTTTTAGACAGGGAGATGCGGCGGATGTCGTAATCCTCGAACTTGTTGATTATAAGTTGCCCTCTGACGAGGAAAACTCAGAAGCAAGTTCAGAGTCAAAATCTGAAAAGAAGAGTGCAAAGTCAAAAAAGGCTGCCGAAAAAGCGTAAAAAAATAAAAAAGGAGACTGAAAATGTCCAAATCGCATCGCGGAACTGGAGTCCGCGCTGAAGTAAATCATGGTCGCGGAAAATGCCCGCGCTGCGGAAATGAGAACGTCAAAGTTTTGTATGAAAAAGAAATTGACGGTTCAACGGTGAAAGTTTGCAAAATCTGCGCTGCAACTTTGAAAAATATTGCACGAAAAGAAGCGCGCAAGATAAAAGCCGAAAAAACAGAATCGGCTGAAGCATAAAATGAAAAGCCACTCTTTTGAGTGGCTTTTTTTTTATTTTCGCAAGGAATTTCCGAGAACTGCGATTTCGCCGATTGCTCCAGAAATTTCTTTTGCTCCCACGGAAGCGTCGGAAAGTCGGGCGGAAATTGTTGCCGTTGAACCGACTTGCTCGCTTATTGAATTTTTGATGTTTTCGGAAAGTTCCGCGATTTTTACAATCGATTCGTTCGTGGATTTTATGACTTTCTTTGCCTCTTGCGTGTTTTTGTTGTTCCGCGTGACGAGTTCAAGAATATGCTCTGCTCTTTCAACCGTTTGCGCTGCAAGCACTTTGACTTCTTTTGCGACAACGGAAAATCCTTTGCCCGCATCTCCTGCGTGGGAAGCTTCGATTGAAGCGTTGAGCGCGAGAACGTTTGTTGTTTCCGCGATTGCGTTTATTGTGGCGATTGCTTCGGAGATTTTTGACGTGCTTTCAGCGAGCGTGTTCATCGCGCGGTTTGCTCCAGAGATGAGTTCTTTTGCATTGTTCACCGTTCGGGCAACCGTCATAATGTCGTCTGAAATCGTGCGGATGCTTTCTGCAACTTCTCCCATAGAAGTGGAAACCGTGGAAATATTCGATGAAATGCCTTGGCTGTTTTCAGAAACGATGTCCGCTTGTTCTGTCATTGTTTCCACAGTTTTTTCAACAACCGTTTTATTTGTGTTCAGCGTTTTCAAAAGAATCGCTCCGTGCAAAGAACTCGAAAGTTGGTCTCGGAGCGCAACGTATGGTCCGCCGTCCGCAGGGCCTTCTTGGAAAATGATGTAGCCCAAAAAATCGTTTTGAAAATGCAATGATTCCAAAATGAGCGAATAAAAACTCGATTGTGGCAAAAATTGGTCTGGAAGGATTTTTTCGGTATCGAACAAAAATCCTTCGCGTCCAAGATTCAATCGCTCGCCGTCGCGAACGGCAAGAATCAAACGGCTTTTTGGGGGAATTTTCTTTGTTTTTTCGTAATCGCAATTTTCGTACATGATGACGTAAACGCCAGGGATTTTTAGTTTTTTGAGCGATTTTGCGAGAATGTCCATCAAAACGGGAATTTCGTAACTTGAAAGCAAGTCCGCGCTTGTGGCTCTAAGGTCAGCGTCGTATCGCAAATCCCACAGTGCGCTTTGTTTTTGCGAGCGACTGTCGAATTCGTGAATCAAAATTCGCGCTTGTTGCAACAGATTTCCCGACGTTCCTGCAAGCACCGTGCCATAAATCACGCCGTCCGCGCTTCTGTTCAAAATCGACATAAAATCTTGCCAGAGCGGAAACCGTTTTGAAATGTCGAGATAACTGTTTAGGCATTTTGTGAGTTCGTCAATAAAGTCCGAATTTTCGGTTTTGCCTTCCACGACCGCTTGCGCGTAGAGTTTTATGAGAATCGCGGTATTTTCGGTAAAAAAATCCACAACAACTTTTTCAACGTTCCGTGCGCTTGAAACGTGCGCAATAATTGAGCCTTCCGTGTCTTTTTGCCAAAGCGGGTCGGAAATCGAGGCTTCCGCTTCCTCGCGTTTCACTTCTGGGTCTTCTTTTTTGAAGAGCGAAAAAAGCGAAGTTTTCTTTTCGTCTTCGGGAAAATCGTTTCTGATGATTGCCTTTTGAATCGAAACGGATTTGCAACCGCAAGACTCGGCAAGAAGGAGCGACGTTGTGTAGCGCGACTCTTGCTCCACGGGTTGCCCGTTCATTTTGTCGATGAGCGTTTTGAATGCTTGCACCCCGATTCCTTTGAACGGCATTTCCACGGTTGTGAGCGGAGGATTGCACCACGCTGCGTCGTCGGAACCGTTGAACCCGCAAACGGCAATGTCGTGTGGAACGAGGTAGCCTTTTTTGATTAAATATTCTTGTGCGCCGATTGCGATGTTGTCACCCGCGCAAACGACCGCCTCAAAATCTTTTCCTGGAACAAGTCCGTTCTGAATAAAGCGTTCAACGGCTTTCATTCCGTCTGGAAGTCCCCAACCGCCTGGTTCAGAAATGAGTCGTTCGTCAACGGTTAGCCCGTGTTCTTCGATTGCCGTTTTATAGCCTTCGAGTCGGTCTTTTGCGTATGCGTGATGCTCAGGTCCTCGCACAAATGCGATTTTTGAATATCCGTGGACTTCGATTAAATGACTCACCAGTTCGTTCATTCCCGCAATGCAATCAGCAAAAATCACGGGATGCCCTGGCACTTTGAACGTAAGGCAGACGATATTTGTATTTTTGAATTGCGAATAATAATCGATAACGTCTTGCGTAACGTCCGACGAAGCCCAAGAAATTACGCCAGAAAACGTTTCGTCGCCAAAAAGATGATAAATGATTGACCCGTTGTCCGTGTTCAAAACAGGTCCGCGAAAAGTGATTATCGGAATCTTCTCTTTTTTGCAGTTTCCAACAATTCCGTGCCAAATATTTTTTCCCGTTGCATCAATGAGCGAGCGCGTAAGAAAGGCGATTGTATTTTTCTTCATCGAAGACTCCGTTTTTTTTGAATAGGAGTTTTTGGATTTCTCTCAAAAAACTCCAACGCTAAACGATTCCATTATACAATGATTTTTTTGATAATGCAGAGAAAAATGAAAAACGAAAAATAAAAAACGCTCCCAAAAAGAGAGCGTTTTTTTTGAGAGGAGTGCAAAATCAAAATCTTGAACGATTGATTTTATTTTTCCTTGTGCCGTCTGTCGAGTTCGGCGTAAACGTCGTTCCAAGAAACGCCTTCTTTGTGAAGAAGCACGCTCACAAAATAAATGAGGTCTGCCGCTTCCCAAATGACATCTTCGCGCGTTTCCGCTTCGTCTGTGAGTTCCTCGGATTCTTCCATGATTTTCTCGCGAACTCGGTCGTTTGTGAGCGTTGCCGTGTAACTTCCCGGGCGCGGATTTTTGAATCGTTCGGCAATAATTGCAGACAGTCGGTTGAGGGAACTTTTTTCGCCCGCTTCGGAACTAAAACACGTCCAACTTCCCGTGTGGCACGTTTCTCCGCGCGGACGAACGGTTGCAAGAATCGTGTCGCGGTCGCAGTCGGCACGCATTTTTTCCAATTCCAAAAAATTCCCGCTCGTTTCGCCTTTTGTCCACAGTGTGTTGCGTGTGCGCGAAAAAAACGTGAGTTTTCCCGTTTCAAACGATTTTTCGATTGCCTCACGGTTCGCGTAGCCGAGCATTAAAACCTCGCCCGCCGTGCTTTGCGCAATGACGGGAATCAATCCGTCCGTTTTTTTCCAGTTGAGGCACGAAACAAACGAATCTTTGAGCGAAATTGCGCCCGTGTAAAGAGCCATGCCGAGTTGCACATCGCAGTTCATTTTTTCGAGTTGCTCGATTTCTTCGAGAGAGCGGACTCCGCCAGCCACGACCACGCGACACGAAACGGCTTCGCGTAAGGCGTGACAAGAATCCATATCGGTTCCGCCCATAAGTCCTTCTTTTTCTACCGCCGTGAACAAAAGTTCCGAAGCGTATTTTTCAGCCGCTTTTGCCCCTTCGATGAGCGAAATGTCCACGGTTTGCGTCCAGCCTTTTACGGCAATTTTTCCGCCAATGGAGTCCACGCTGATAATGACGCGCTGTTTTCCTATTGCCGCGCACAATTCTTCCAAAAATGATTCGTTAAGGATTTTTCCGCTCGTAGGATTTTCGCTCCACGCCGCGCTTCCCACGATGACTTTTTCTGCGCCAAGCGAAATCAATTCCCGCGCTTTTTTTACGCTCCGAATCCCGCCGCCAACGCGCACGTTTCCTTTTCTGAGCAAGGATTTTAGAAGAGCCGTGTTTGGCGTGTTTCCTTTTTCGTCCGTGTTTCTAAGAGCTTGGTCCAAGTCAATGATTGCGACTTCGCCGTAGCGGTCAAACTCTTTTATGAGAGAATCAGCGTCATCTCGCTGAATTGCCAAATCTTTTCCGTTTTTGAGCTGCACAACGTGCCCGCCCTTCATGTCTATTGAAGCGATAACCATAATGCTCAAAATTATAGCAAAAATCTTCCGTTGAATCGATAAGTAGAAAAGTTCTTTGCCGATTTTATGCGTTAGCGTTATACTCTTTTTGTTTGAAAAAACACAATTTTTACCATAAGGAGATTTTTATGGAAACAATCATAACTACGAGTTCTTTTGAAGCGGAAGTGAAAAAGTCGGCTCTTCCCGTTCTCGTTGATTTTTGGGCGACTTGGTGCGGTCCTTGCAAAATGATGGGACCAATCGTTTCGGAACTTTCCGAGGAACTTGCTGGAAAAGTGAAAGTGTGCAAAGTCGAAGTCGATGAAAACAGCGAAATTGCCGAACGATTCGGTGTAATGAGCGTACCGTGCTTTATTTTGTTCAAAAACGGTAATGAAGTTGCAAGGTCTGTCGGCGGTCAATCAAAAGACGTTTTGAAAACGTTTGCCCTTCAATAAAAATGTGCGATTTTTGACTTTTCGGTTTTCTTTATAAAAATGTCGGAAAAGTCAAAAAAATTGCATGATTTTTTCATTATTCGTGGATTATAATCTAAAAAGTTGAACTTGAGAGTTTTTGAACTTTTGAGCAACAAAAAAAATAGTAAACAGGACAAACGGAGGAAAAAAACGATGAAACTTACAAAAAAACTCATTGCGGTTTTTGTGCTTGCTTCTTCAATGGTTGTTGGAGCGTTTGCAGACACATTGTGTGCAAACGATGTTGACGTTGGCGATATTTCTGGAAAGAAAGTCGTGGGTTCGTTTACTTTGATTGGTGCTAGCGACAAACCAATCAAAGTAGAGGATAAAACAAAAGACCCAAAAGTTGACGGTTCGCTCCTTTTTACAAAGCGACTCAATTTTAAGGGCGTTGGAAAGGCGGGTTGCAAAATCCAGTTTACGGCAAAAGCGGGCGAAAAAGTTGATGTTTGGGCGATGAGTTCGTCAAAAACTGACGGTCGTCCCGTGCAACTTTTGAACGAAAAAAACAAAACCGTTGGAAGCGCAGATGTCAGCAAATACGAGGGCGACACGGTTTCCAAAGTGTCGTTTACCGTTCCTGCTGACGGAACGTACTATGTGACTGGAAAAGGTGGTGGAATCTACGTCTATCAGGTTTCAGTCGGAAAATAAGTTGAGCAAAATTGTAAAAACGCGGGTGATTTGCCCGCGTTTTTGTTTTATTCCCATCGAAAAATTGGACACTTCAAAAAAAATCGAGTAAAATTACGGGAAATATTTTCAAAGGAGTTTTTTATTATGAAGAAAATCAACTCTGCGGCAGTTTTACTTGCTGCCGTTGCGTTCTCATTTGCGCTTTCTGCGTGTTCAAAAACGGAGTCAAAAACGCCCGCTCCATCTCCAGCGTCTGAAGCGTCGGCGAGTGCAGAACCTGCAAAATCGGAAGCACCAGCGGCTGCGGCTTCTTCGAGCGACCTTATCAACAAGCAGATTTCTGGAATCTACATGAGCGCAAACGACCTTGATGCAGGGACTCTTACCGAAGTTACTGCGGCGGAAGACGGATTCTCGCTCAACGCGACTGAAGATAAGACGCTCGAAATTCAGGACATCGCAAAAAATCCAGTTACCGTTGGCGATGACACGTTCACCAAGCGAATTTCTACAAAAGGTTCTGGAAAGGCTGAGTTCCGAAACATTTCGTTTCCTGCAAAAGCGGGAGATTCGATTATCGTTTACTGCGGAAGTTCGTCAAAGAGCGACCCGCGCCCGCTTCATGTTGTTAACGTTGATTCTGGCGAAGAGGTCGGCACGATTACGATGGCAGCGGACGGAAGCAAAAACGTTACTGTTGACGAAGTAATCGCTCCAAAAGACGGAACGTATTGCGTCTTTTCAACGAGCGGAACGGGATACATTTATCAAATCAAAGTTGGGAAGTAGTTAAAATAACAGTCTTTTTTGTTGCGGGCAGCAAAAAGTTAAAGTAAAATCAAAAACGCAGGATTTTCCTGCGTTTTTTTGTATTTTGCAAGGAGAAAAAATGAAGTTCAGGACAACAATCAAAGCGGGACTTTTGGTTGCGCTTTCGTTTTTTGCGGCGGGAAATCTTTCTGCTGCGGAACGAAAGGCGTGGGCAGACGTTTCCGCGCCAGTCATTACGGGCATTACGTTGACAGGTCCAAACGAAGTTACGGTGAGTTTTAACGCGCTTACAAGTAACGACGGTGGCGACAAAGGTAGCGTTTCCATGAAGTCCGATAACGGGGCTTCGGGAAAAATCGATTTTGGAAAAACCAGAAAAGAAGAAAAAACGGCAGTCTTTGAGATGAAGCAGACTGGAAATTACACGTTCTCTGTTTCTCTTGAAAGAAAAGGCGAGGCGGCAAAGGCGAGCGAACCGAAAGTTTTTCAGTATACGCTTCCACTTGTAAAACCGACCGTTTCTCTTTTGAATGTTGGAAATTCCACGGTTCATGTTGAGTGGGATCCCGTTGACGAAGCGGACGGCTATATTGTTTCGTATCGAAACGAGAACGGCGGAACCACAACAATGCCAAAGGTTTCTTCTTCGACTTTTGAGGCGGATGTTACGCTTCCCGCTGAAACCGTAACATTTGTAACCGTTTCGGCGACACGCGGAAGCGAGCGGAGCGATTCTAAACCTCAAAAAAAGACTGTGAAGGCGGACGCGGAGCGCATTTGGACTTTTACGGAATTCGGAACGAGTACAAAAAATACGCGAAATCGTATGGAAATGATTGATTCCGACGACCTCACATTCAAACTATATTCGTGTATCGTTGGAAAAGATGGCGCGATTCTTGAAAAGGGCGGAAAATTCGAGTCTTATTTTGACGGTCTTTCTTTCTACTATACAGAAATTGACCCGTACAAAGAAAACTGGGAGTTGACCGCAACGGTTACTGTCGATTATCAAAATCCAATGCCAGATGGACAGGAAGGATTCGGGCTTATCGCAATGGATAAACTCGGAATCGATGGCGAGCCGATGGTTGTAGCGTATACAAACTCTGCGGGTATTATTTCCCGAAAATACACAACGCACGTAAACGGTGTCAAAAAGGAAATCAAAAATGGACTTGGCGCACGATTCGTTTCGGGGCTTACCGACGAAGTTATCGCTTTGGGTGACGCGGGAATCTCAAAACTCGGAAAGTCTGAGTCGAATGCGTTTAGTTACGACCAGGCGAGCGACGCGATAAAGTCAGGCGATGTGTATAGGATTACGCTCAAAAAAGACAATACGGGATACCACTCGATTTACAAGCGGGAAATCGCCTCCGAAGATACGGTTGAAGAATTTATCATGTATGACAAGGATAATCAAAAACTGACTCAACTTGATAAAGATTCCGTATACGTTGGATTTGCGGTTGCGCGTGGCGTGAATGCGACGTTCAGCAACGTTGTGTTCAATGTAACCGACCCAAAAAACGACCCGCCCGCAGTTGACGAGCCGCCAGAACTTGTGCCGCTTGCAACAACGATTGACTGCCCGACGACTTGGTATGACCAAAAATATCCGTTTGTGTTTACGTCAAATGCAAAAGGCAAAATTTCTGTTGTGTCAAAAGACGGGCAGACGCTCATTGACGGTGAAGCGGTTGAGGCGAATACTGATTACAAAAAGACGATTCAAATTCAAAAGGGAATCAACGACTTGCTTGTTACGTTTGACCCAGAGGACGGGTGGCAGCCTGGTGAGAATCAAGTTGTCGCGCAATACGACCGTGAACTCAAAATCTACGAGCAAAATTACAAATCTGTAACGTATACACATACGATAATTTCAATGACCTACGAGGGAAAGCAACTTTTCGTTTCGAGCGAAGGTTCGGCTTTGGGCGACGGAACGCGGGAAAAACCGCTCGATATTCGTTCCGCGATAAGTTATTGTAAGCCTGGGCAAGAAATCGTGCTTTTGGGCGAGAAAATCTATATCACGAACGGCGGACTTTTAATTGAGCGCGGAAACGACGGAACTCCAAATGCGCGAAAAGTCATTCGTCCAGAAGAGGGCAAGCGCGTTGTTCTCGATTTCAGTTCTTCGGGAGCAAAAGTATCTGCTATAAATCTTTATGGAAATTACTGGGATTTCAAAAATATCGACATTACGCGCACTCCAGACGACACAAAAGGCTTGCAAGTTGCTGGAAATTACAACCGAATTATCATGGTTGACACGTATTTGAACGGCGACACGGGAATCCAGATTTCTGGACGTTCGAGCGAACCGTTTGAAAAATGGCCACACGATAATTTGATTTACGGTTGCGAGTCATTTGGAAATGCTGACCCTGCGCAAAACAACGCAGATGGATTTGCGTCAAAACTCACGGTTGGAGATAACAACGTTTTCAGAAACTGCGTTTCTCACCACAACGTTGATGACGGTTGGGATTTGTACGCAAAAGTCGAAACGGGACCGATTGGCGCGACACTCCTCGACAACTGTATCACCTACGCCAACGGCACAAAACTTGACGGCACGGGTCAAGGCGACGGAAACGGTTTCAAAATGGGTGGCGACGGAATCAACGTTCCGCATATTTTGAGAAATTCGATTTCTTGGGGAAATGGCGTAAACGGAATTACGTGTAACTCGAACCCCGGTCTGAAATTGGAGCACGTAACGTCGTTCGGAAACGGTAAATACAACGTAACGCTCTACGGAAAAGGCAACGCCGAAGCATATCCGAGAACGTTTGAAACAACGGGAGTTCTTTCGATTGACGGTGGCGCGGGAGATGACATCGCCGAAGTCAAAAAGCACAATCCTGAGCAAGTTGCGGACAGCACAAACTTCTTCTACAACGGGGCGAAGGGCGTGAACTCCGAAGGCACTCAACTCGATAAGAGCGTGTTTGTGAGCGTTGATATTGCAAAGTGGCAAAACGGCTACAACGCCGACGGCACGTTTAACCGCATTCCTCGGAGCGCGGACGGCGTGTTCGATTTGGGAGACCTTTTCAAAAAGGCTTCTGGCGCACCAAAAACGGGCGCAGACTACAACGCGACAAAGTTCGCACTTCCGTCATCGAGCGGTTCGTCAGTGCCAGTCGTTCCAGTTGTGATTGTCCTTGTGGTAATCGCTTGTGCGGCTTGCTTTGCGGCAACTCGTAAGAAAAAGTAATTAGGAACGTTTTTCAAAAAGCGCGGGTTTTTCCCGCGCTTTTTCTTTTGGACGCAACAAAAAAAGAGATTCTCGATTTGAATCAAGAATCTCTTTGCATTGAGCCGACTATCGGACTTGAACCAATCACCTGCGCGTTACGAGTGCGCTGCTCTACCGGATGAGCTAAGTCGGCAAAATAGAAAATGGGACATCTTGGATTTGAACCAAGGACCAAAGGATTATGAGTCCTCTGCTCTAACCGCTGAGCTAATGTCCCAGCGGAATAAAACGATTCTAGCAGAAATCGCCGAATTGTGTCAACACTCCCGCTCAAACTTCAAAATAAAAGATTTCGCGGGAAAATCGACTATGTTCGTTTTATAAACTCGGTGAGCATTTGAGACGTTTGCTCAATTCCGAGCGTGTTTGAGTTTACAAGAAGGTCATAATTTTTTCTGTCGCCCCACACATCTTCCGTGAACGTGTTGTAGTGATTCGCTCTGCGTTTATCGACTTGCTGAACGGTTTTTCGCGCATCTTTTTCTGGAACTTTGTAATGCTCCACCGCGCGCGACACTTTTGCGTCAAGGTCCGCGTAAATAAAAATGTTCAAAAGGTCGTCTTTTTTCACAAAATCGCTCGTTCTGAGAATGTAATCCGCGCACCGCCCGACGATTACGCACGGCTTTGTTACGAGCGAAAGAATGATTTTTCGTTCTGCGTTAAAAACTTGGTCAGCCAACGGAAGCGCATGCGTGCCGATTTGCTGCGCCCCCGCTCCAACGTTTTGACCTGCGTAACTCGTTCCCAAAAGAAGATTGTAAAGCCAGCCCGATGAAAGATTTTGTTCGGTTTTCTCGATGAACTCTGCGGCAAGTCCGCTTTCCTCCGCTGCCATGTCGATTATTTCGCGGTCGTAAAAATCGTAACCGAGATTTTCGGCAACTGTTCGCCCAATAACGCGCCCGCCAGAGCCAAACTCTCGGCTAATCGTGATGATTTTTTTCATATTCTCCTCCTTTTTTGAGTTTTTGAACGAGCCAATTATACCACGATTTTCGCGCTAAAAAGCGAGGATTTTTATGCCGATTTTTGCCAAAATCTCCTGTACGGTAGAGCCGCTCGGTTGCGCCTTGTTCAATTCTCCGTTTACGAATAATTCGCCTTTTTCCGTTTTTCCAAAAAGAGCGTGCGCATTAAAATTGAGCGAAAGCCTTTTTGAGAGGTCGAATTCAATTTCAAATGGAATTTTGATTTTTGAAAAAACGGCGGATTGCGTTTGCCTGTATTTTGTTTCGCTTCCGTGATGCGTGTCCGTTGCGTCTGTGTACGAATAAGCCGAAAAAAAAGCGCCAAAGGAAATTGTGCATTTTTTTGAAATCGAAAATTGCACTTTTGAGCCAACCCAAAAAACAATCGAATATCGTTCGTAGCCAACGCCAGCAAGAACAGAACGCACGTATTTTTGTTTTTCTTCGCTCCAGTAGTATTCTGAAGGGTAGTGCTTTGACGTTTCATCAAAGTACCATTTTGTGTCGTCGGAGTAAAATCCTTCCGCGTTTTTTCGCTCAAACGAATCGAATGTGTATTTTGTCTGAAAAATGGGAATTATCGAAAAAATCGTATCAAAATCAAAATGCCGCCCAAACGAAAGCGAAAAACCAACATTATTTTGCGCAATATTTTCTCCAAACGAATAACGCGTTTTCATCGTGCGGTCTTTTTGATTGAGCCAATCGGAGTCGCGCATTTCGCCACATTCTGCGGGAAGCGCGATTTCAAAACCCGCCGTAACAAAAAACGATTTGAACGAAATTTCTGCGTCTGCGCCAAGCAAAAAAAGATTTTTTTCCCATTCCAACAGACTTATGATTTCGTGATTTTTGCTCGAATTGTATATTTTTTCTTCAAGAACGCCGTGGGTAATTCCACAATTTGGCAAAATCGAAATCGAAAATCCTTCAGAGAAAAGCGCGTTCAAAAATAGAAAAAAAAGCGAAAAAAAAGCGAAAAACGTTTTCATTTTTTTGTTTTATTAGAAAATGTTCGCTGGAAGTGGCGGTTGAGCCTGTCGAAACCACAAATATTCATTGTGATTTCGATACGACCTTCGGTCTACTCAATCTCCAATTCCAGCATACTTTCTGTAACATTATCAATTTTTCACATAATTTTGAATCGGCAGCCAAAGCGCACCAAAACGAACCATTCGTCTGCGCCGCCTTCAACAGTTTCTTTTTTGTATTTGCGGCTTTCGATTGATTTTGAATAATTTGTGCCTTGGTCTGTGAACGAAAAAAATCCGTCCGTGGCTGCAAAAAATTCGATTTTTTTTGAAAAAAGATAAAAAAATCGAAGCCCCGCTTTTATGCGCGTAAAAAAACTGTACACTTCGTCCGCGTAATCAGTTCCGCTTTTGTAGTCAACGTCCCAATGCCTGTCATAAGAAATCGAGCGACTAAAAGGCGAAATTGCCGCGTTTGCCTCAATCGAAAATCGAGAAAAATTTTTTGGCAAGAAACGTGCAGAAAATCCCACATAAGCAAGAATCGCGTCGCGCTCGTAGTCGATTCCGCCTAAAGATTTCGACGGATATTCTGTGGCGTAGTCGCTGTTCCATTCGTGATTTTTTTTGTCTTTTGAGTTTGCGCTGTCTGCGTACCAGCCGTGTCCGTTTCGCGCTTCAAATCGAAACGTGGAATATTCAAATTCTGCGGTCGGAGCGATTTTCCATTCGCTTGAAATCTGAAAGTCAAAACCGATTTTTGCGCAAAAACCAAAGTCGTATTTGAGGCGATTTTCGCTTTCGGAATAATTCGTTTTCATGCCCCAGTCTTCGCTATTTTGCCAGTCTGAATCTGCCATAATTCCGCTTTCGCACGGAATGTCAAAAGAAAAATCGAGCGTTGTAAAAAATTGTTTGAATCCGCTTTGAACCGAAAAATCAAAGCACGGAATCCATTTTTCGTCCCAGTTGAGTTCGCTTAATTTTTTCCATTTTCCGTTGTATTTTTGAAAAACGTACTCGCCGATTTCTCCGCGTTTTATTCCAAAACTGCCGTCAACAAAAAGTGAAAAATCTTTTTGCGAAAGTGCAAACGCCGAAATCGAGAAAAATGCAAAAATGAGCGAGAAAAGTGATTTTTTCATATAGTTTGTCTTTTTGTAAAAATAGTATACAGGATATGCGTTTGTATGTCAAGAAAAGTCATTTGACTTCAATTTGAAACGCGGTCAGTTTTCAAACCGCTTTATTTATGTATATTAATTTCCATAATTTCATCAAAATTGCAACAGAGCGTTTTTGCAAGCGCGTTGATTACTTCTCCTGCCGCCTTGTTGATGTCGTTCTGTCGCTGTTCATACAGTTGAATCATGCGGAGCGAAACGCCAGAAAGTTCGGCAAGCTCGGCCTGAGTAAAGCCGCGTGATTTGCGGAGCGTTTGCAAGCGCGTGGGGGAAGCCATTTTGTTTTTGAGAATGATTTTGTTTGCCACGCTGACAAATTTGGAGATGTCCGCCTCGTGCAGAATGTAGCGCGAAAGAATTTCTGACGGCACAAGCCCGTATTCCTGCAAGTCCGCAAAGCGCAAGCCCGAATACCACTGATAGTACGCCAGTGCCCAGCCAAGCCAGAATTCCGCGCCTTCCGAAACAAAAAAATCCTGCGGAACAGAAGGAATCTGCTGCCCCATTTTTTGCAGAACCCGCTCGCACAAGTCAATGCCCGACATGCCGACGATGTATTTTGGGTTCGCGTGCCCAAATTTTTCTGCCACGCCCGACTGAATAAAGTAGAGAAAAAATTGATTCGGCTCGTACTGGAGCGAGCGGAGCGCGTAGTCAAACATGACCGCAAGATTCTGCTGTGCGTCAGTCAAATAAAATTGCTGGTATGCGTGGGTCGCCATGTTTTACCCCTCCTCGGATTAAATCCATTACGAAAATTGCATTGGAATCGGTGATTTCGGATTCGGAACGCATCTCAAAGAATGTTTTTCGCGCCGCCGTGTCACGGAGCATTTTTTTGGGATAGTACAGATTTCGCTCGGCAACGCTCGCCCCCGCAAACTGCAACTGGCTGAACGCTTTTTTTGACTTTATGACGATTTGTATGCCCAGTTTTCCTAGATACATGGCGCGGTTGAGTTTTTGCAGCGAAATCGTGTTGTTTAAAAAAGCGTTTGCAAACGAAAAATAGGAATCGTCGGCGCGGTAGCCTACAATCACATCGTATGCCTGGTACGGAACTGAAAAATTCTGCAAGAGATAGGATTTTGCCGTCCGCGCAACGCTTGAAGAAAGTTCGAATGTGCGGTTTTCGACCAAAATGGAAAGCCAGTTTAAGATGTTGTATTCATCGCTTGCCAAATTGAGGGTGGTAAGCCCGTCCAAATTAAGCAGGTATTCGTTTGCAAATCCGTCGTTTTCTTCTGAAACGCCCCATTCTTTTGCCAGCTCTTTGGTCTCGGTGCAATAAAAACCGTAGCCGTAATCATTTTTGGGATTTCCAAAATGAAACTGGGGAGAAGGAATTTCGTTTGGTGAGCCGTGATAGAGCCGAATCTGTGCCATAACAACCAACTATCGGTATAGCGATATATCGTTATACCGATAGTTCTATTATACCCAAAACCTTTCCTTTTGCAAGGAGATTTTCACCTTTTCTTCCCTATTTTTCTGATTTTTCCAGCGAATCCGCGCCAAAAATGGATTTGAGTTGCTTGCGCGTGGCTTCCATGTCTTTTTGATACGGCGCGGTAAAGGTCATCGCCTCGCCCGTTTTGGGGTGCGTAACGGTCAGTTGGTAGGCATGGAGCGCGAGCCGTGAGAGGAGCGGTCGTTCGGAAGTCTCGTCGCCGTTCCAGCGTTTTTTGATTTCTGAGAGAAGAACGGGGTGCTGATTTCCCGAATAGAGCGGATCGCAGACGATTGAAATACCGAGCGACTGCAAATGCACGCGGATTTGGTGGGTGCGCCCTGTGCGCGGTCGGGCTTCAATCCAGGAATATTTTCCGCACGAGCCGAGATTTTTGAAGTCGGTGACGGCGGCTTTGCCGTATTTTTGATTTAAGACCGTGCGGTGTCGTGCGTCTCCGTCAACGAGCAATTTTGAATCGACTTTTTTCGTTTCCCACATCGGATGCCCCAGGACGAGCGCGTGATAGATTTTTTCAACTTCGCGGTTCTCGAACTGCATCGAAAGATTTCTGTGCGCTTCGGCATTGCGGGCATAAATCACGCAGCCGCTCGTGTCCTTGTCGATTCGGTGGACGGCGAACAATTTTCCGAATTCTTTTTCGGCTTCGGCATCAAGGCGGGGAGCATTCTCATCGTAACGGTCGGCGGCAATCAAAAGCCCGCTTCGCTTGTTCAAAACGACAATATCTTCATCACTGTAAATGACGGTGTAATCGGGTGTGAATTTCATTTGCGCCAATTATAGCAAAGGAGCGAGGAAAAGTCAGCGGAATGGGGGAGCGAATCGACGCATATTTTTTTGCGATTTTAGAAATCTCGCTGATTCGTTTTTCAATTTCGATAGCGCGTGTCAAAATAGCCCGAAAATCTTTCGCTCAAAGATTTTCGGTCGTGAATTGTTTGATGAATTGCTCGCCGTTTTCTTCAAAAGCAATGTCTATCAAAAATTTCTCTCTGTGCCTTTTTCCAACGCGCTCAAAAAATTTCGTCACGCTTTGAACCGTTCCGATTGCCGTTTTGTTTGTTTTTATGGTCAAAGCAATTTCAAAAATCTCTCGCACCGATAAAAAAAATCCAATGCCAAAAATCAAAACAAAGAGAATATACGCTCCTTTTTGAAAAAATCCGTTCATTGCACGATTCCGATGAAAAAATTATAGCAAAAGAAATGGGGAGTTTGAGCGGTGAACAATGAAAAAAAAATCGGTATACTAAAAATTGATTTTGGACGAATCCGCATTTTTTTTGGGGGAGGCAGTTGTTTTCAAAACCGACGTTTTTTGAACAACTCGATTTTATGTTATCGTGAAGAAATTTGTTTTTTTCTGCATTTTTTTGTGTTCGATTTTGCTCAACAGTTTTTCTGAAATCCCAGACGACGCGGATTTTTGGAGCGATTTTCCAGATGAACCTCTCGCCGATTTTCTTGTTTCAAAAATGGACGATTCGGAACTTTTGTCGCAGATTTTTATGTTTGGTTGGGCGGGGCAAGAGCCGAGCGACCTTTTGAATCGCTGGATTTTGGAGCGCGGACTTGGAAGTGTGAAAGTGTTTGGCTGGAACACCGACGACACGCTTCAAGTTGCACGGAGCGTTGCGTCGGTGCAAAAAAAATCGCAATCAAGAAGACTAAAAATCCCGCTTTTTGTTGCCACCGACCAAGAAGGCGGCTGGATTCGGCACGTAAAAGGAAAAACGTCGGAAACGCCTGGAAATATGGCGATTGGCGCAAGCGGACTTTTGTTTGACGCATATTGGTCGGCGTTTTACATTTCGCGGGAACTTCACGCGCTTGGCATCAATATGAATTTTGCGCCCACGGTTGATTTGTACACGAACGTTCGCTCCACGGTAATCGGTTCGCGCTCGTTTGGCACGGACGAAAAAAACGCGGGCGAACTTGGCGCGGCTTTTATGAAAGGCACGGTGGACGCGGGCGTGATTCCCACGGCAAAGCATTTTCCAGGACACGGCGACACTTCGCTCGATTCTCACGGAAAACTTCCAGAAATCGACGTTGACGAAAAAATGCTTTTTTCGCGGGAACTCGTGCCGTTTAAGCGTTTAATCGACGAGCATATTCCCGCAATAATGAGCGGTCATCTTTCGTTTCCAAAAATCATGCCAAATGGAGAACCTGCTTCGCTTTCAAAAAAATTCTTAAAAGAGATTTTGCGCGAAAAACTCGATTTTTCGGGGCTTATAATCACGGACGACATGATGATGAATGGCGCTACGATGTACGCGGGGAGCATTTCGGCGGCGTTTACAGACGCGATTCGCGCGGGAAATGACATAATTCTTTCTTCAACGACCGCTGAATTAAACGAAAATCTGTGGACAAAAAATCTGTTTCTTATGAAAACTGACCCCGAATTTCGACATTCTGTGCAAAATTCCGCTCATCGCGTGATTCTCAAAAAACTCGCGTATTTCAAAGGAAAAAATGCCGCCCCGCTTTTTCCAGACGAAAAAACGGTTTTGGACAGCGTTCCAGACAAAGACGGACAGAAATTCTTTTTATCTCAAGCGTGTCGGGCGGTTACGGCGTACAAAACGGGCGATTTTCCGTACAAACGAAAATCGGGCGAGCGCGTTCTGCTTGCGGGGCAAAACGAGTTTGATTCTTTTTTTTCGGAAGCGCGAAATCGCTACGGAACTGATTGCTCTCAATTCAAATTCGATTACGAGTTGGGACCTGTTCAAACTGATTGGATGGGAAATCACATTGTTGACATTGCTTCTGGGTACGATACGGTGATTTTTTGCGTCGCAAACGAGCGCAGTGCCCAGATTGCGCAGCGGCTCAAAAATCTCAGAAAGCGAGTCATCATTCTTTCGGTTTTAACGCCCGCGCCTGTGCTTGATTTTTCTTGGGCTGACACAATTTTGTTTGGGTACAGTTATTCGCCGTATTCATTTAAGGCGTTGTTTGGCGCGCTAAACGGCGAATTTGAGCCTCGCGGAGAACTTCCGCTCAAAAATTTTTCAAAAAAATAATTTTATCCTTGACGATTCAGAGCGGAATTTATTATTTTTTAGTCAGACAGAGGAAAAAATGAGCGAAAAAGAAAAGGAAACGGAAGACGATTCTGTTCCGTCAGAAAACGAAGCAGAAATCAACAATTCCGAGTCGGATGCGGACGCTCCAAAAACCGAAAAGTCCGAAAAATCCGAGGAGAGCGCGGACGAGAAAATCGCGCGGCTTGAGAAAGAAATCGAGGACTTGAAGAAGGACGCGCTCTACAAGGCGGCGGAGAACGACAACTGGCGCAAGCGCATGATTCAGCAGCGCGAGGACGCGGTGTCGTTCGCGAACGAGAGCCTTCTTTCGGACCTGCTCGAAAGCCTTGACAACTTCGACCGCACGATTGAGGCGGCGGAGAGCGCGACGGACGCGAAGTCGATTGCCGACGGCGTGAAGATGGTGAGCAAGTCGCTCGTGAGCATGCTTGAGAACAAGTACAGCCTTTCGGGCTACGGCTCGGTGGGCGACGCGTTCGACCCCGACCTGCACGAGGCAATCGGAATGCAGGAGGGCGACGTTCCCGACGAGCAGCTTGCCGCCGTGTACTTGAAGGGCTACAAGCTCAAGGACAAGGTCATCCGCCACGCGAAAGTGATGGTGGTCAAGCCCAAGGCTTGAGTGAAAATCCGCAGATTCGCAGGGATTGATGAAATGAATCTGCGGAATAAAAAAGCGTACAAGCGTGTATAAAAATCGAAAGCCGATTCCGAATTGGCTTTGTGGAGGATACGATTATGGGAAAGATTATTGGCATTGATTTGGGCACGACGAACTCGTGCGTTTCGGTCATGGAAAACGGCTCGCCAGTCGTCATCCAGAACTCTGAGGGCGGGCGGACGACCCCTTCAATCGTCGGCTTCACGGCGAAGGGCGAGCGAATCGTGGGCCTTCCCGCGAAGAACCAGATGGTCACGAACCCGAAGAACACGGTCTACTCGATAAAGCGGTTCATCGGGCACCGCTACTCCGAGCTCACGGGCGAGGCGAAGCTCGTTCCGTACAACGTGAAGGACAACGGGCAGGATGTGCGCGTGGAAGTGAGCGAGGGCGGGCAGAACAAGGAGTTCAGCCCGCAGGAAATCAGCGCGTTCATCCTGCAGAAGATGAAGAAGACGGCCGAGGACTACTTGGGCGAGAGCGTCACCGAGGCGGTCATCACCGTTCCGGCGTACTTCAACGACTCGCAGCGGCAGGCGACGAAGGACGCGGGAAAAATCGCGGGACTCGACGTGAAGCGCATCATCAACGAGCCGACGGCGGCCGCGCTCGCGTTCGGAATCGACAAGGACCAGTCCAAGGAGCGCACGATTGCCGTCTACGACTTGGGCGGCGGCACGTTCGACATCTCGATTCTGGAGCTTGCCGACGGCGTGTTCGAGGTGAAATCGACGAACGGCGACACGCACTTGGGTGGCGACGACTGGGACCGCGCGATTGTGAACTGGCTCATCGACAGTTTCAAGGCGGACACGGGAATCGACTTGAGCGGCGACTCGATGGCGCTCCAGAGATTGCGCGAGGCGGCTGAGAACGCGAAAATCAGCCTGTCGAACCAGACATCAGTTGACATCAACCTTCCGTTCATCACGGCGGACGCGACGGGGCCGAAGCACTTGCAGAAGAGCCTGACGCGCGCGCAGTTCGAGCAGATGACGGACAATCTCTTCGAGCGCACGAAAGAGCCGTGCCGGAAGGCGATGGCGGACGCGGGAATCGACGCGAGCAAAATCGACGAGGTGCTTCTCGTCGGCGGCTCTTCTCGAATGCCGAAAGTGCAGGAAATCGTCAAGCAGATTTTCGGGAAGGAAGGCTCGAAGGGAGTGAACCCTGACGAGGCGGTTGCCGTGGGAGCCGCGATTCAGGGAGGCGTCATCACGGGCGACGTGAAGGACGTTCTCCTTCTCGACGTGACCCCGCTTTCGCTCGGCATCGAGACGATGGGCGGCGTGTTCACCACGCTCATTCCGCGCAACACGACGATTCCGACCAAGAAGAGCCAGATTTTCTCCACGGCGGCGGACGGGCAGACGGCGGTCACGATTCATGTCCTCCAAGGCGAGCGGCAGATGGCGGCGCAGAACCGCACGCTCGGAAACTTCAACCTTGAGGGAATCCCGGCCGCTCCGCGCGGCGTTCCGCAAATCGAAGTCACGTTCGACATCGACGCGAACGGCATCGTCCACGTTTCGGCGAAGGACATGGGGACGGGAAAGGAGCAGCACATCCAAATCACGTCTTCGAGCGGTTTGAGCGAGGACGAGATAAACCGCATGGTGAAGGACGCGGAGGCGCACGCCGACGAGGACAAGAAGGCGCGCGAGGCGGTGGACGTGCGGAACGAGGCGGACAGCCTCATCCACGGAACGGAAAAGAGCCTTTCCGAGCTTGGCGACAAGGTGGGCGCGGCGGACAAGCAGGCAATCGAGGACGCGACGGCGGCTTTGAAGAAGGCCTTGGAAGGGAACGACACCGCCGACATCAAGGCGAAGACCGAGGCGCTGAAGCAGGCTTCCTACAAAATCGCCGAGGAGCTCTACAAGCAGCAGGGCGCGGCGGGAGCGCAGCCGAACGCCGGCGCGCAGCCGGGGGCTTCTGCTTCAAATGGCGGTGGCGACGAGCCTGAGTTTGAGGTTCACGATAACTAAAAAAAGAGAAAAAGGCTAAAAAATACCTCCGTCGCTGTGGCGGGGGTATTTTTGCGCAGAAAAATGGGGCGGAATCATGGCGACAAAAAGAGATTATTACGAAGTTTTGGGGATTTCAAAAAATGCGTCCACGGACGAAATCAAAAAGGCGTACAGAAAACTTGCCGTAAAATACCACCCAGACAGAAATCCTGGAAACAAAGAGGCGGAAGAAAAATTCAAGGAAGCGACCGAAGCATACGAAGTGCTTTCCGATGAAAAAAAACGCTCTTCTTATGACCAGTTTGGCTTTGCTGGCGTTGACGGAGCGACGGGCGCGGGTTTTGGAAGCCGAGCGGCTCAAGATTTTGCCGATTTATTTGGCGGAATGGGCGGTTTTGGAAGCATTTTTGAAATGTTTGAAAACAGTTTTGGCTTTGGCTCATCTCGTTCTCGGAGCGCGAATTCTGCGATGGACGGCGAAAGTTTGAGATATGACCTTGAACTTTCTTTTAAGGACGCTGCCTTTGGAACAAAAGCCGACCTCAAATTTCGCCACGAAGAAGCCTGCTCGTCTTGTAACGGAACGGGCGCGGCTGCTGGCGGAAAGCGTGTCAAATGTCCGAGTTGCAACGGAAGCGGGCAGACGATTCGTTCATCAGGATTTTTTTCGATTCAACAATCGTGTTCTGCGTGTAACGGAATGGGCAGCAAAATTGACAAACCGTGTTCAAAATGCCACGGGCGTGGCTCTGAAACTGTCTTAAAGCACATCACGCTCACGATTCCCGCGGGCGTGGAAAATGGACGGCGCATGGTGCTTCGCGGCATGGGAAACGTGGGCGTGAACGGCGGACAGGCGGGCGACCTTGTTGTTTTAATCCGCGTTTCTCCGCACAAATTCTTTGAGCGAAACGGTAGCGACCTTTATTGCGCCGTTCCAATAACGTATGCGCAAGCGACAATCGGCACAAAAATCTTTGTTACGGGACTTGACGGAAGAAAAGTCGAAGTGCAAATTCCCGCTGGAACGCAAAACGGCGATTTTGTAACGGTTCGAGGCGAGGGAATTCCGCACGCTAATTCGAGTTCACGGGGCGACCTCAAGATAAAAGTTATCATCCGCGTTCCAACAAAAATGAACGGCGAGCAACGGCGGCTCATGGAGCAGTTTGCAAAAATCGAAAATGCCACAACTTCTCCAGAGTGCATTTCACTTGATTCGTTGCGATAAAATCAAAGCGAGAAGAACCATTTTTCGCCGCTTTTTGTGAACGCTTTTTCAATTTTTACGCCGAACGCTTCTTCAATCGCGCCGTTTTGAATTGCCTCGTGCGGACTTGAATCTGAAATGATTTTTCCGTTTGAAAGGACGATAAGACGGTCGGCGTAACTTAAAGCGAGCGAAAGGTCGTGAATAACCATGAGAACGGCTTTTCCTTCGGCGGCAAGATTTTTTACAAGCGACAAAAGTTCGAGTTGCTGTCGCGTATCCAAAAATGTAAGCGGTTCGTCGAGCAAAAGCGCGGGTGCGCATTGCGAAAGTGCCATCGCGATGTACGCTTTTTGCCTTTGTCCACCCGAAAGTTCCAAAAGATTTTTTTCTGACAAATCCTCGATTCCGAGTTTTTTTATTGATTCTTTTGCTTTTTGAAAATCGTCATTTTTATAGCGATGAAAAAAAGTGGTGTGCGGAAATCTTCCAGAAAGCACGAGCCGAGACACCGTAACGTCTGGAATTGAGCGCGTTTGTGGAAGATACGCAATTTTTTTTGCCCGCTCGATTCTTGAAATCAGCGAAGCGTCCTCGCCGTCAATAAAAATCTTCCCGCTTTTTTGCGCCAAAATTCCACTCGTTATGCGAAGAAGCGTCGTTTTTCCAGAACCGTTTGGTCCTACGAGTGCGGTAACTGTTCCGCGCTCAATTTTCGCGTTTACGCCGCTCAAAATCTCGCTTTTTTTGCTGTACCCAAACGATACGTTTTCGATTGAAATCATTTTGCATCTCCGTTTCGCCTTTTTACTAAAAGGGCAAAGAAAAATGGTCCTCCAAGGAGCGAAAGTGGAACTCCCACGGGAAGTTCGTAGGGCGCAAAAACAAGCCTGGACGCAAGGTCGCAAAAGAGAACTAAATCTGCTCCCAAAATCGCGCTCGATATAAAAATCGCGCTGGAATTTTTTTTGGCAAAAAGCCTTACAACGTGCGGTACGATTAGCCCCACAAACGAAATCAAACCAGCAACGCTCACCGCGCTTCCGCAGAGAATCGAAGCGAGAATGAGCGAAATCGAGCGCGTTTTTTGCGTATTTAAGCCGAGCGTTCGTGCGCTTTCGTCGCCGAGATACAAAATGTCGAGCGCGGGAGAAAACAGAATTGCTCCAAAAATCGCCACAATCGAAACAACGCCCGCCGCTTCCACGATTTCCATTTGCACGCCCGAAAGCGAGCCGATTCTAAATACGCTCCGAGAGTATACGGTGTCTGGAACGAGTGCGTTCAAGGCATCGGAAAGGGCGGAAAGAAAAGCGTTTGCGGCAATGCCTGAAAGCAAAACAGACGAGCGGGAGAGCGCGAGTTTTCCGCCCGCTTTTTTTCCCATAAAAAGCACGGCAAGAAGTGTCAAAAATGCTCCCAAAAAAGCCGACAGCGGCAGAAAAACAACCGAGGCGGAAAAAATGGAAAGCGCGATTACAAAAAGAGCCGCGCCCGCGTTCATTCCAAGGACGGACGGGCTTCCGAGTGGATTTTGAAGCGTTGTTTGGACGATTGCTCCAGAAACGGAAAGCGAACTTCCGCAAAGAATCGCGGCAAGCGTACGCGGAAGACGCACAAATCGAACGATTTTTTGCGCATTTGAATCTTCCGAAAACGAAAAAATCGCGCGGACGCTCTCTGAAATCGGCACGTTTACGGCTCCAAGGCACAAAGATGCGATTATCAAAATAAAAAGCACAAAAAGTGCAACGGTTAAAAAAGAAATTGTGCATTTTGTTTTGCGATTTTTCATAGATTTGATTATAGAAAAAAAATGACAAAAAGACAGCATTTTGCTTTTTTGCTATAATGGCGCACATGAATATAATTGCAAAATCTTCTTCGCTTTCTGGCGCGATTACTGTGCCTGGCTCAAAATCGCACACGATTCGTGCGCTTTTGCTTGCAACTCTCGCGGAAGGCACGTCGCACATAAAAAATCCGCTTGCGAGCGCGGATTGTCTTTCTACGGCGGGCGCGATTCCGCTTTTGGGCGCAAAAATCGATTTGAACATTTCGATTGAGGGCGAACTCGGCACGGAATGGATTGTGCGCGGAGCTGGAAATCAGTTGCACCTTCCAGATGACGTGGTAAACGTTGGAAACTCTGGCTCTCTTTTGTATTTTTTGGCTCCAATTTGCGCAACGCTTTCTGGCGCAACGGTTTTTACGGGCGATGATTCGATTCGCCGCCGCCCTGTTCGTCATCTCGTAGATTCAATAAATCAACTTTTGGGAAAATCAAACGAATCGAGTTTTTTGACTCGTCCCACTTCTGACGGCTGCCCGCTTGTGGTTCGTGGACCCGTGCGCTCTGGAATTGTAAAAACGGCTGGCTCGGTTTCAAGTCAATACATTTCGGGTTTGATGATGGCTGGTACGCTTTTGGACGGCGGAATCAAAATCGAACTTTCTGACCCAAAAGAAACGCCGTATTTAACAATGACTCAAGTTTGGCTCAAAAAAGTCGGCGCGAATGTTGAAATCTCCGAGGATTTTAAGTCAATTTTTGTTGGCGGAAAAACAAAAATCTCCTCGTTTGACGAAACGATTCCTGGCGATTGGGAAGCGGTCGCGTTTCCGCTTGTTGCCGCGTTAATTGCTCCAAAAAGCAAAATTACAATCGAGCATATCGATTCGAGCGGAACGCAAGGCGACGAGGCGATTTTTGATATTTTGCGTTCCGTGGGCGCAAAGATTGAGTGGGACAAAGAAAACGAGCGAATAACCGCGCAAAGTTCGCGCCTTTCTGCTGAAAATCTTCCAAACGGCGAATTGCGCGTGGCTCTTTCGCCGTTTCCCGATGCGATTTGCGCGCTTGCCGTTGCAGCCCTTTTTATTGAAGGCACAACAGTGCTTTTTGATGCCGTGGGTTGTCGAAAAAAAGAAACAGACCGACTTCGCGTGATGACGGAAGAATTGACAAATCTTGGCGCAGAAATCGAGGAAGGAGAGGATTTTTTGAAAATCCGAGGACACTCGCCCGTTCTTTCTGACGGCTCTCCAAATCCTGCGTTCAAAATCCACGGCGGAATTGTTGAAAGTCATTTTGACCATCGCATTGCGATGTCGCTTGCGTGTTTGGGGCTTGGACTTGGCGCAAACGAAAAAATCGTTGTTCGGAACGCAGAATGTTGCTCCGTGAGTTTTCCGCATTTTTTTGACGCAATGAATGAACTTGGCGCGGATTTTTTTGAAACGGAATAAAACTCAAGAAAATCGAAAATTCATTTGGCGCGTTCTACCGAATTTTCGATTTGTGTTTTATACTTGAATTATTCTAAAAAAGGGGAAGTACATGAAGGCAAAATCAGTTGGGATTTTATTTTTTATAATGATTCTTTCGTCGTTTTTGTTTTTTTCGTGCGGAAAATCAAAAGTTACGGCAATGCTTGACCGATACGAAAAAATCGTCGTAAAACTCGAAAATATGTCTGGAGCGGACGAGAGCGCGTTCAAAAATCTTGCCAGCGAAAGCGAAAAAATCGTCGCAAACTTAAAATCGCTTGAAGGCGATGAAACTTGGACTGCGGAAGAAAAAGAGCGATGGCTCAAATTGACGGCTCGATACGCAAAAGCGGCGGTTCTTCGTTCTGGCGAGGGCGCAGGAAAAGCGGTAAAAGACGGACTCAAAAAATTGGGGCTTTAGACAGATTTTCTAAAAACGGAGAGAAGTATGAAATTGTGGCTCGTTATTGTTTTGTGCATTCTTTCCATTGCGTCCGTTGCGATTGTGCCGTTTGTGTCGGCAGAACTTGAAAAAGGCGGAGTGGAACACGTTGAAACCGTATGCGCTGCAACGATGGTCGTTTGCGTGGCGGTGATGATTTTGGTCGCTACGTCATGCCCCGCCACTCCCGAAGATTCGGCAAAACTTTTTGACATGGATTTACTCAGTCGCGATTTTCATTCAAAAAGCAACGAGCAGCCGCCCTCAGAAAATCAAAAATGAGTCAGAGTTTGGTGGTTGAGCCTGTCGAAACCACTTATCAAAATGAAAAACGCAAGTACAATTTTGTTTTGAGCGCAAAAAAACCCGCGGTTTTTCGCGGGCTTTTGTTTTTTTAAGCCTTTGTGATAAGAAGCGTTTTTGCGTCGAGTTTAAGACCGCTTGCAACGTTCTTTTTGTCGTGGATTTTCAAAACGTCAACTCCAACGCCGTCATTTTTTTGATTAAGGTGAATCACCGCGCTGAAATATTTTTCAAGGCTTTCTGGTACGCTGTCAGAAAGCGTGTTGCCTTCCGCCGTTGCTGCCGCCCAAACCGTCACTTTTTCCGCCGCTGCGTACTGCGCAACCGCGTTTACGTCGCCCTCGGTTACTTTTGCAAAGTCGATTCCGTCCATTACAACGCCAGAAACGGCGATTCCGCCCGCTTTGAGCGCGTTGAGCGTGTTCACGACTTTCGACAAATTGAAGTTATCGAGCGAGAAATTCAAAATCGTGCGTTTTGAAACAACTTCGCCTTTCAATTCCGTGCTGTTTCCGATGTTCTTTTTCTTTGAGATTTCCGAGAAAATCGCGTCGTACCAAAAAATCACGTTTGAAGAATGAAGGTCAAACGTTACATGAACGAGTTGCTTGTCCTGCAAAAGCGTGTCCATGCCAAATTGCACGAGAACGCTTGTTTTGCCAAGTCCCTTTTTTGACGTTACAAGTCCGAGTTCACCCGCCTTGAGTCCTCCGTCGGTTGCCGTGTCAAAAAGTCGCACGGGGCTTTTTTCATATAAATCTTGTTTTTCCATAGATAGATTGCTCCTTGGAGAATTTGACAACCGAGGCTTCCTCGCCTCGGTTTTTGCAAAAATTAGTTTCCAGCTTTTCGCTCTTCCTGATACTTTTTGATGAGTTCGTCGGCAACATTGCCCGGAACTCGTCCGTATTTGAGGAATTCCATTGTAAATTCTGCCTTACCCTGCGTTGAAGAACGCAAAATAGTAGAGAATCCGAACATTTCTGAAAGCGGAACTTCTGCGTTGACGACAGACA
>CALFJF010000047.1 GCA_937877535.1 uncultured Treponema sp. | reverse complement strand
TCACCAAAAACGAAAAGAACGGCTACCGCGAGATTGCGATTTTCAAGGACGGGGTCACGCTGTAGTTTTAGAAAATGCTCCGCACGGATGCAGAATCAAAGCAAAGAGAATTTTCTGAAAATCTATTGACTTTTCGCCCGTTTATGTTATAGTTCTAACTGTCGGATAGGAGACATAAAACCCTAATCAAGTGGTCACGCAGAGACCTTAAAACTGCGCTATAGCCGACCGTTGAGTCGGCTTGTTTTTTATCATGGAAAAACAGCAAAAATCGTTCAAAGAAAATGTTCTTGCCTCAATATTCGCTGGTGCGCAAAAATACAAACCTTACGGCTACGCAGTTTTTTGACAAAGCGTTGATGATGATTTCAATTTTTGCAAAAAGGGGCAGACCGAAAAAGAGGTGAAAGGTTGCGTCCGCAGCAAGATGAAAATTTTGCCCCACATTGAGAACATTTTTTCGGAAACAACGCTCGTTGAAGAAAAGTTCGTTAAAAACAAAGTCTCCTGCACTTTTGCCGTTTCCAAAAACTCTTTTACGCTCGGATTTATTGCCGTTCCCCAATGCCGCCCGAAAACGCTTCTGAAAAGAAACAAACTCAAACATCCCTGCAAAATTGATTCGATTAAGCGGAGGAAAAAGGGCGAGAAACTGTTTGCCGACGCGTAGGCGCACTTACAGCCGTTCCAGCAAGCCGACAACCAGTTTTGCCTGTCTTTACATGCTAAACCGGCTGTCTTTCGTGTGGTTTGCCGTTGCTTTGAGCGCGATGCATTTTTGCAGGGTGATTTCTAGTGACTTGCGGGCAATTTTCATTGCGCTCACAAGGGCTTTGTCCGTTGCCTCGCGGAGTTCTTTGGGGTAGAGTGAGCCGAAATGCCAAACCGCAATCATCGGACGTCCTGCCACGGCGGTCGTTGAGCCTGTCGAAACGACCGTGCATTGGCAGACACAACTCAATACTCAGCAAAAATTTTCCGAACATATAAAAAGCACAGTCATAGGGGAAACCCGAAGGAACTGGCGGTTGCTCTTCAAACTCTACCGAACGCAGGAATGCGCTCGGAATTCATCTTTGGAGGGCGCGTGATGACGGCAAAAATCGTTTTGATTTTGGCGATTGTCTGCTTTCTTTTGGCAGGCTATCTAGCTTGGTAATTGCGCACCTCTTTGCTGACCTAGTAAAGAGTAAAAAGAAAACCGCCTAAGTCTTTGCTTGGCGGTTTTTCGCAATCAAACGAAGACCAACCGTAGTTCCGGGGAACGTTCGCGCGTTCCCGTGGCTGTGCTTCTCTTTAAATATATCGGATTGTTCCGAAAAAGTCCATAGACTTTATGCGGAAGTCGGCCTCTCACACAATGACCTCGATTGAAGAGAGGGCGAATTTTTCGTCTTTTTCGTGGATGATGAGTTTGACGAGGTGCTGCTCTCCGCCGAGGGTCGTGAGCGTCTGGCGGGCGATGAACAGATGGTTCACGCCGTTCACCACCTGCGTCCCAACGTAGAGGAGAAGCCCGTACTCCGCTCCCGTAAGGTTCCCAAGCACCCCGCTGACGCCCGAGGCGAGCTTCTGCGGAAGCGCATTTGCCGTGGTGATGTTCACGTTCCAACCACCCGTTTTTGTTGTTTCTGCCATATTTTTTTTCCCTTGCGCGTGTCTTTGTACGCGCGATTGTGTGTTGTTTTTTCGGCACGCCGCCGCAGTGTGAGATTGGGTGGCGCGCCGTTTTTTTTGTTTTCTTTGCCCGCAGGCTCGGGGCAGCCGCGCAATACTCCGCACGGCGGGGGAGATTATTTATTCTGCCGTTTCGTCTGTGAACACCAAATCAAAATTGAAGAACTCAATTTTCTGATTGCTCTTAATCTGTGTGCTACCAGAATTTTCTGTCGAGTCGGTATTTGAGACTAACGAGATAGTTACGGTGAACGCACTGCCCGTTGCCGTCTGCGTTACGGCAGATGCCACCGTTGCGACATTTTTAGTAGCATTATCACCTGATGTAGCCGTGCCTGCCATGTCAACAGTTGCGCTGTCGGAAGTGGTTATTTTTACCGTGTATGCGCCACTTCCTGCGTAACGGGTGTAGCCGCTAACTCCTTTCAATGACACTGTTTTTCCCGACTTTGGAGTTACGGTGAATGTAAGCGCACCGAGCGCTGCGCCGCCATAAATTTTACTAGAGTTTTTGATGGAGTCATTTTCGGTTGTGATAAGATAGCCGTACTGATTTTCAGTAAGCCCCGCCGCAGTTTTTGTTTTGCTATCCATTGCACCTACTGTCTGGCTTGCAATTCCAAGTCTTTTGTCATTTGATGTTGAATCAAGCGCGAAAGCCACATCAGAAATCGTGACAATATCATTGTCTGCATTTGTAATGGAAGCGGTATCTTTACTGGCGTCTGTGCCCGAGTAGTTCAGAATGTTCACTGAGAAAGTTCCCGCCGCAAGAGCTTCCGGTGCCTTAATCGTGATGCTGTACGGTTCGCTCTTTACGCCGCCTGC
>CALFJF010000046.1 GCA_937877535.1 uncultured Treponema sp. | reverse complement strand
CAAAGCATACAAGCAACTCAAATTATTTTTTTGACCTTGAAAAATCTGCATTTACTTTTCTTGCGCCAGAATCCGTTGGCGAACTTCAAATGACTTTTAAGACGATTCCGTATCCGACGAGCAAGAAAATTTCTTTGCAAATAAAAGGCGGTTCAAACGAATATTGGCTTTCGTTTCGATTTTATAATATGCGCTATCCGCTCAAAAAAGTCGAATTTTCGCAAAATGGCACGGATTTTTCAGAAATCCAAAAACTGGACGGAAACAAAAATAATTGGTACATGATTCCAAGCGGAACTCATTTGCTTTCTGGGGCGCATTATTTTAGATTGACAGACGTGTACGACCACATTGTTACAACAAAATATCTTGGCTCGTTCTCCGCCGAGACTTCTTTTTCTACGGGCGTTAATTTTGATTATTAAACGGAAGGTTTGTTGTATGTCATTCTGAGTGGAGCGAAAAATCTCATTTTTTTTATCGAATTATCGGAAACGGAGATTTTTTTGTCGCTTTGCCCTCAGAATGACATATTTTCTTATTTTGCGTTCTTCCTGTACGCCTCCCAGGTGGACTTGAGGAGCGTGTCAACGTCGGAGTGCTTTGGAACCCAGCCGAGCTTCTCGCGGGCATACGCAGAGGTCGCGACCAGTGCGGCGGGGTCGCCCGCGCGCCGCTCCGCGTAGTCCGCCCTGATTTCCCTGCCCGTGATTTTTCGGGCGGTCTCGAGCATCTCCTTGACCGTAACGCCCTTCTCGCTACCGAGGTTCACCACAAGGCTCTCGCCGCTTTTGGAGATGTAGTCGAGCGCGAGGACGTGCGCCACGGCAAGGTCGGTGACGTGAACGTAGTCGCGTATGCACGTTCCGTCGCGGGTGTCGTAGTCAGTTCCGAACACCTTCATCTTCTCCCGCATCCCCATCGCCGTCTCCATGATGACCGGGAGGAGGTTCGCGGGCTTCTGCTCAAGGCCGCAGGGAAACCCCTCCACGTCGTAGCCGGCCGCGTTGAAGTATCGCAGCGCGGCGAACTTGAGCGAGCGGAGCCTGTCGTACCACGCCATGATTTCCTCAATCTTGAGCTTGGTGAAGCCGTAGTAGTTCTCGGGATTCTTGGGGTGCTTCTCGTCAATCGGCAGGTACTCAGGCTCCCCGAACACCGCCGCGCTCGACGAGAACACCATCTTGAGGCAGCCGTGCCTGACCGCCGCGTTCATTATGTTTATCGTCCCCGTGAGGTTGTTCACGGAATACTTCTCGGGCTCCACCATGCTCTCGCCCGCCGCCTTGAACGCCGCAAGGTGGACGAACGCGTCGAAGCCGCGCGCGAACGCCGCGTCCAAGTCCTGCTGAATCAGAATGTTCCCGTAGATGAACTCGTTCTCCGAAAAGAGATTCTGCCGAAGCCCCGACGAGAGGTTGTCGAACACCGCGACCGAATGCCCCTTCCTCATCAGCTCCTTCACAACGTGCGAGCCGATGTACCCGGCCCCGCCTATCACCAAAACTTTCATTTGCATTTCTCCAAAACAAGATTTTCCGCGCTTTTTTTGCGCAACCGATTGCGTAAAATTGTAGTAGATTTTTTTCAAAAAGAAAAGCGGGGATTTTGCCTTTTCCAAATCCTCGCTTTTAGAATTCGCTTTTTTGATTTTGTTTTTTCAAAATCACGACCGACCGTATTTGTCCTCAAATCGAATGATGTCGTCTTCTTCCAGATACGCGCCAGATTGCACTTCAATGAACTCCAGCGGGAGTTTTCCTGGATTTTCTATCGAATGAATCGTTCCCAGCGGAATAAACGTGCTTTGATTTTCTGAAAGAATGAACTCGCGCTCGCCATTTTTGACTTTTGCCGTTCCCGAAACAATTATCCAATGTTCCGCGCGATGATAGTGCATTTGCGTGGACAATTTTTGCCCAGGTTTTACCGTAATGTGTTTTACGCGGTATCGATTTCCGAGTTCAATCGTTTCGTATTGCCCCCACGGTCGGTAGCCCACGGTATTTTCCGAAGCGCACGTTTTTCCATCTCGTTTCAAAGAATCCACGATGGATTTTACGTCTTCCGCTTTTGATTTTTCTGCAACAAGGAGCGCGTCTTTTGTGTCAACGATTACGATGTTTTTTAATCCAACTGCTGTAACCGTTCGATTTGCGTCATTTCTCGAAAAAATCAGCGAATCTGAAACGTCGTTCAAAATCGAGTTTCCGCGAACAACGTTGCCGCGTTCGTCTTTTTTTCCAACCGACCAAACGCCGCCCCAAGAGCCAACGTCGCTCCAAGATGCGTCCAGCGGAACGACTTTTCCGATTTTTGTTTTTTCCATGACCGCATAATCGATTGAAATTGAAGGGCTTTTTGAAAATGAATCGCGGTCAAGCCGCACAAAATCTAAATCGGTTATGGCTCGCTCCGTTGCTTCTTCCACGGAAGAAAAAATTTCTGGGCAAAGCGAGTTCAATTCGGCTAAAAACGCTGTTGCTCTAAAAACAAACATTCCGCTGTTCCAAAAAAAGTCGCCGTTTTTTTCAAAACGTTCAAGGTATTTTTGTGCGTTTTCTTCGTTTGGTTTTTCCACAAATTGCTGAATAGAACTCACGCCGTGTTTTCCGTCGGTTTGAATATAGCCGTAGCCCGTTGCCGCAAAAGTGGGCTTTACGCCAAACGTTACAAGGCTTCCGTTTTTTGCTTCTTCGACCGCTTTTTCAAGCGCGTTTTTGAACGATTGCACGTTTTGAATGTCGTGGTCTGCGGGAAGAATGACGAGAATTGCGTCCTCGGAGATTTTTTTTGCTTGCAACGCCGCCGCCGTGATTGCGGGCGCGGTATTTTTTGCAAGCGGTTCAAGAATAATCGTGGGCTTTTTGAATCCGATTTGAGAAAGTTGCTCAGCAACCACAAATCGGTGCTGCTCGTTACAAACAACGATTGGATTTGAAATCGGAAGTCCAGAAAGCCGCAAAATCGTGTCTTGAATCATCGTGTGTTCAGAAATGAGGCGCAAAAATTGCTTTGGAAATGACGCACGCGAAAGCGGCCAAAGCCTTGTTCCGCTTCCGCCTGAAAGAATGACAGGAAAAATCTGTGTATTATGTTCCATAAAAAACTCCCTTTTATCTCCATTATTCTGACATTGGATGGTCGGCAAGATAACCGCCCATTCTTCTCGTTACGGCAATGTTTATGTAGTGAATTGACACAAAAAACACAATCGTGAACGAAAACGCAGAAAGAAGCAGCGCAGTTCCCGTTTTTCTTCCCACAAACGCGGTCATAATCGATACCACGGAAATCAAAGTCTGAATCGTAAAGAGCAACAGTTTTATCACAAATTCCGAAAATCCGATATTGATGAGTTTGTGGTGAATGTGCCGTCTGTCTGGCGAAAAAAACGAACGATGCTCTCGTTTTCGGCGGATTATGGCGGCAAAAACGTCGATTATGGGAATTGAGGAAATGAGCAACGCGAGAAGCGGGCGATTAAACGAAATCGTTTCTTCGGTGCGACACATGAGCGGAAAAATCGCGAGCGCGTATCCAATCGAAAGGCTGCCGCCGTCGCCAAGAAAAATCTTTGCTTTTGGACGATTCCAGACCATAAACCCCGCGATTGCGCCGCAAAGCAAAAAAACGAGCGTGTTTTCAGAAAATCCTTTGAGCGCAAAAATAGTGCCGTATGCGATTAGTCCTAAAATTGACAAACCGCCGCATAGCCAATCCATTCCGTCTATGAGATTATATGCGTTTACAACGAGAATTACCCAAAAAAACGTGATGATTCGTCCAGTAATGGGCGCAAACGGCAAAGAAAATCCAAATATGCTGTCAAAATAATACGGACTTATAATAACACACGTTGCTACAATAGTTTGAATTAAGAATTTCATTCTTGCTTTTAAGTTCAAAAAGTCGTCGGCGACTCCCGTAAAAAAAACGATGGCAAATCCAAGCGAAATGGGAAGCGCGGTTTTTAAGTCAAAGAGGTTCTTTTGAACGCAAAACGGAATCGAAAACAAAAGAAATGAAAGCACAACCGCAATTCCGCCCAAGCGCGACACTTTTCCTTGATGAATTTTCCGCGGGTCAACTTCGTCATACCAGTTGCATTTTTTGCAAATAAGAATTATAAGCGGACAAAGCGCAAAAGAAACCAAAAATGTCGCTAAAACTGCAAATCGCATCAGGGAATTCTCCAAAAAATGACAGAATTTCCGCGTTGCGGGCGTTGCGGGCGTTGCGGGCGTTGCGGGCGTTGCGGGCGTTGCGGGCGTTGCGGTTCTTTTCATTATATCGCAAAAATCGACATTTTTCAATAAAATAACCTTGTTTTTGAAGCCTTGTTTTTGTACGATTTTCGCGGAGACGGAAAATTTATGGATAAATACGAGCGCATTCTTTTTATCGACAAAATGATTTCTTCGGGTTCGCGTCCAACGCAAAGCGAGATTGTACGCGCTATTTCGAGTATTTGCGGACACGTGAATCGTACTACGGTTTGGCGAGATTTGAATGAACTCGAAAGAAAATTCCACGCACCACTCGATAAGCAAGATTACGTTGATTCTTGTGGAAGAAAAAAATGCGGTTATATTTACACCGAGCCGACTTTTCGAGTTCCCGCGATGTTCAGTTCGGGGGCAAAAATAAAATCGGCGCAACTTATGCTTCGACTTCTTGAGAGCGTTCGCGGAAATCCAATTTACGACGAGGCAAAGGAAGTTTTTTCTGAACTCGGAACGGAAGCACCCGTTGTTGAACCGAACGGCGAAATTCGATTTAGAATCGATAACGCGGCAAGAATTATTTTTCTGGGGTTTCCGTGCGTGTCAATTCCTAACGAAACGTGGCAAACCGTCCGCGATTCCATACAGGGCAACAAAATTCTCCAATTTTTGTACAAAAACAATGAACGGACGGTCGCGCCGTATCAACTCATTTTTAGTCATGGAAATTGGAATCTGTGGAGTTTTGAGTACGGAAGCAAAACGAGAAAATTGTTCACGTTGAGCGAAATGACGAATGTTCGACTCCGAAGCGGAAAAGCAAACGAGTTTGTGCTTCCCGTCGATTTTGATTTTAGAGCGGAAACGTCTGGTCAATTTGGAACGTTCAAGGCGCAAGAAAAAACGCGGGTAAAAATCCGACTTCGCGGCTATGCGGCCAAATACGCAAAAATTCGCGTTTGGGGCGAATCTCAAAGCATTTTGGAAGAATCTGAGTGGACAACGATTTCTTTTACGACCACGCAATTTTCCTCTGAAAAAAGTGCACCAGGCCCGATTTTAACGTGGATTTTGGGGTGGGGAAGCGATGCTGTGCCGATTGAACCTTTGGAACTCGTGGATTTGTGGAAAGCAAAAATCCGCGAAATGAACGAAATCGCTTTTTCAAAAAACTGACCGCGCGGTTTTGGTGATAAAATCTGCGTTTTGTGTTAAACTTGTTCATTCTTTTTTATGGAGCAAATTATGCAAATCACAGACTCAATCAAATACATTGGCGTGGACGACCACGAAATTGACCTTTTTGAGGGGCAGTTTGAAGTGCCTGCCGGCATGGCGTACAATTCCTACGCGATTCTTGATGAAAAAATCGCGATTATGGACAGCGTGGACGCGCATTTTGGCGACGAATGGCTCGCAAACATCAAAAATGCGACGGCTGGGAAATCGCCCGACTACCTTGTGGTTCAGCACATGGAGATGGATCACAGCGCGAATATCAAGCGATTTACGGAAACCTATCCGAATGCAAAAATCGTTTCGTCGCGCATGGCGTTTACCATGATGAAAAGTTACTTCGGCTCAGACTTTGCGGACAAACAGATTGTCGTGGCGGAAGGAAGCAAACTGGAACTGGGCGCGCATACATTGCAGTTTATTGGCGCGCCCAATGTGCACTGGCCGGAAGTTTTGTTCACGTATGATTCAACCGACAAAGTGCTGTTCAGCGCGGATGGATTCGGCAAATTCGGCGCGAACGACTATGACGATCCCGAAGGTTGGGCATGTGAGGCGCGAAGATACTATTTTGGCATTGTGGGCAAATTCGGCGCGAATGTGCAGGCGGTTTTGAAGAAAGCGGCAGGATTAGAAATCAACACGATTGCGCCGCTTCACGGACCGGTCTTGCACGGCGATGAAGCAAAAGAATCGCTCCGCTTGTACGACATTTGGTCAAGTTATGGTGTTGAAAGCGAAGGCGTGTGCGTCCTGTACACTTCGGTCTACGGAAACACCAAGCAGGTGGCAGAAAAATTGGCAGAAATCCTCAAAGCAAAAGGCTGCCCCAAAGTCGCCATCTCTGACCTTGCCCGCGAAGACACCTACGAGTGCGTGGAAGACGCGTTCCGCTACGGAAAACTCGTACTTGCCACCACCACTTACAACGGCGGCGTTTTCCCGATTATGCGTGAATTCATCGAGCATCTTACGGAACGCAACTACCAGAACCGAAAAATCGCCTTCATCGAAAACGGAAGCTGGGCACCAATGGCAATCAAAGGCATGGCGGCGATGTTCGAGCAGAGCAAAAACATCACGCTTTGCGAAACCAAAGTCACCGTAAAAATTGCAGAAACACCCGACACTGCGGCACAACTTGAAAAACTCGCCGATGAGATTTTGAAGTAATCCAGTAGCGAAAAACATAGATTTTTCTCTAACGTTCAAAATGACGGTAACATTAGACCTGTTCTGAATCTTATGATTTCTCTTAGGTCTTTGCGAGTTTTTTAGGCTAAAGCCTTGCAAAAACTCGGTTTTATTCGGAAGGTTTTCGGAAAACTGAAATTTCCGAAAACCTTTATTTATGTTACAAAATGGGGTAGTGTTATTGAATGTATGTTAAAAATGGTGGTTTCGACTCGCTCAACCACCGCAGAATTGATATACTAAATCACTGCAGAATCGGCATAGCAAATGTCAATATAATTTTGATAACACTACTAAATTTTTTAGGAGGATTTTTATGAAGAAAATTTTGTGTTTACTCACGGCGATTTTTCTTGCGAGTTCGGCATTTTCTGAGAAAATTCCGAAGACCACGATTGAAGCAACAAAAATGCGACATTTTTATGGCGAGCGGATTTCAATCACGCCGAATGACAAAACGGTCACGATTACGAAGGACAAAATCACGATTGCGCCCAAAGATGAGGGCGTGATGTACACGATTTCCGGCTATTTCAACGGTCAAATCGTAAACAAAACCAAAAACACGGTCTTAAAACTTGACAGAGTGTATCTCGAAAACACAAAAGGCGACCCAGTAATTTACGGCGAGGCAAAAACCGAAATCTCCACCTCAACAGACACCAAAAATTACATCGTCGCAAGCGGAAAGCCTGACCCGCGCACAAAATCAAAGTCAAAGCCAGCGGCGATTTACTGCAAGAAAAATCTCGAACTTGGCGGAAGCGGCTCGCTCTATGTGGTGGGCGATGTCTATCACGGAGTCAAGGCGGATGATGTAAAAATGAAGGGAAGCGGAAATTTCTACATTCAAGGAACGAAAAACGGCTCTGCAATCAACTGCGAGAATTTCCTCGTCGAAAAAGACAAGCGTTTCAAGGCGTATTTGCTCAATTCAAAGAATGCAATCAAGGCGGACTACACGATTTCGATTCAGTCAGGGATGTTCTATATTTATAACAACGAAACGGCATTCAAAACCGACACAAAAAAAGACGACCCCAAAAATCCGCACTCAGTCACGCTTTCGGGCGACACGATGGTCTTCACCACGCCCGACACAGAAATCTACGAAACCGAGAAAAACGCCTACAACAAAGCGGACGGCGTGGTCGTTTCCGACACGAATTTGCGCTACGACAGGACATTTTAGTATTGAATCTTTGGTGGTTGAGTTTGTCGAAACCACCTGTAACGACGGGCTGGCATTTCGGCAGGCTCAATGCCCGTATTTCTGCCACAATACATACTTTTTGTAACGCGACAAAAAAATCGCCGCCCGCTCCTTGTGGAAAACGGACGGCGATGCGCGCACTTTAGATGCGTCGGAAATTACTTTGCGTCGGAAGCCAAACCGTTTGCGTCGTCAGTTTTCAATTCAAATGATGCTGAGTCATCAGTAACAGTCACCTCAACTTCTTTCCATGTATCTGATGAAGTTCCTTTTTTCAAGACCAAGCTACCGCCCGTGACCTTTCCATTGCTGTCATTAAATGAGCTGCCTGTGTATGTGCCGGTCGCAATATATTTTGTAGTCGTCGTTGTGAAACCGAGTTGCGTGGGGTTGACCAACGTGCCAGTTCCCGCTTGGCGAACATACAAATACCAGTTTCCTTTTCCAGTTCCCTTGTACGAGAACTGAATCTGATAGTAGCAATTTTTGAAAGAATCTGATGCGTCAAAAGGCGCGTCAGACGTGTCAAAGTAGTGAATCATGTTTGAGTTTCCAGTCTTTGCAAGTTTGAACTCGCCGCCTTTTGCGTTGGCATCGCTGGCTTTTGCGGTAACTTCTTTTCCTTCGATTTTTACTTCGTAAGTTTGAGCAGAAGCACCTTTTACCGGCTTTGGCTTTCCGTTCTCGCCACCTGTCGGGTCTACATAGAATGCAATCGCAGTTATGGTTGTGGTTGTGTCAAACTCAGGTTTGCTTTTGGGGTCGTAAATATCCGCCGTTCCGTAGTCAAAATACTCAAGATATCGTTCAAGGATTTTATTCGTGTTGTTTGCCCCTTCCGCACTGACAACTTCGTTGTAAGCAGTTGAGTCAAATGTTACGTCAGGAGTAGTTCCGTCGATTGTGAATGCGATGTGGACCTCGTAATTGTCGTACTTTGCAGGCGCGGACATCGTGATTGTCTTTATGTCCGTTCCGCTCTCGCTGAAACTTACGACCAGCTCATCGTCCTCTTCTGTATCATCAGAACAAGAAATGAATACCCCCCCTAGTATCAAAGAGAGCGAAACGAACGCGCCAAAACACGCTTTTTTCAGATTTTTCATTGAAAATCCCCCTAAAAAATAAAATGTGTGCAGAATTATAGCAGATTTTCAAAAAATGTGAAGAGAAAACACAAAAAGCCCACGAAAATCAGTTTATTGAAATACACTTAAATATTTGTCGTTATTCGGTGGTTGAGCGCGTCGAAACCACCAGTTTATGTGTATTTATCTTGCTTTTAGGTCATTTCGACAGGCTCAATGACCACAGTATGCCTAAAATTTGATTTCCGTGCAAAAAGCCTTTCAAAAAACGGAAAATAGCGGTTGCTCTTCAAAATCTCCGCGCTTCCCGCTACAATTTTTGTATGAAAAAACGGCTTTCTTCTTTGATTTTGGATTCAAAAATAGAGATTCTTTCGCAATCAGGCTCTTTAGACGTGGACATTACGTCGATTGTTTTTGATAGTCGCGCGGTTTGCGCGGGTTCGCTTTTTTTTGCGCTTCCTGGAACGCACACAACGGGAAACGTTTTTATTTCCGATGCGATTTTGCGTGGCGCGGCGGCGGTGATTTTTGAAGGAGAAATCGACTCAAAAGACGAATCAAAAATCCGCGCCGTGCTTTGTGAGCAAAAAAAAGACGTGCCGCTCATTCGCGTTCCCAACGCGCGTTATGCAATGGCTCCCATTTCCGCAGCATTTTTTGAAAATCCTTCACATTCGCTTGCTGTGATTGGCGTTACGGGAACGGAAGGAAAATCGTCCACGGTGTCGTTTGTTTGGCAATTTCTAAAACTTTTGGGACATAAAGCGGGATTTATTTCCACGGTGCAATATTCCACGGGAGGAGAAGCGCAATCAAATCCAGAGCACACCACAACTCCCGAAGCTCCCGTTATTCAAGCCCGCCTTCGCGAAATGGTCGAAAACGGGTGCGAGTTTGCCGTTCTTGAAACGTCGAGTCACGGACTTTCCAAAAAACTCAATCGAACGGGAAATATCGAATTTGATTGTGGCATTTTTATGAACGTTACGCTCGAACATCTTGAATTCCACGGAACATTTGAGCAATATCGAGATGACAAGGCGAATCTTTTTAGGAAACTCGACGAATGTTCGCACGAAAAAAGTATCTGTGGAACAAAAAAAATCGTTCCTTCGTTTGGAATTGTGAATCTTGAAGACGAGAGCGCACCGTATTTTATTCAGGCAACAAAACAAAGCGTTCTCGGCTTTACAACGGAAGGACGGGCAGGCAGAAGCGCGGCAGAAGGCACGGACGCGGCGCCTCTGCCTCCGCTTCCACGGGGTGTGCCGTTTGTGCTTGCGCGAAACATTGCCACTGCTCGTTTTGGGCTGACTTTTGACATGACCGAGCCGAATGCCATTGACGAACACGCTCGTCCGCTTCCAAAAAAAGTCATTCGCGTAAAATCGTCTGTTTCGGGTGCGTTCAATGCGTACAACATAATGGCTGCGATTCTTGCGGTTTCGCGTCTTACGGGAACTTCGCCGGAGGAAATCGCGCCGCTTTCTGAAAAACTCGTTCCCGTAAAAGGGCGCATGACTACGATTGACAACGGGCAGCCGTTTGAACTCATCGTGGATTATGCGCACACGCCTTCAAGTTTTGAAACGATTTTTCCGCCCATTCGTAGGCGTTGTTCGGGAAAAATGATTTGCGTTTTTGGTTCTGGCGGAGAGCGCGATACGGAAAAACGCCCGCTTCAAGGAAAAATCGCCGCGCGTTTTTGCGACACGGTGATTCTTTCAAACGAAGACCCTCGGAACGAAGACGAAATGAAAATCCTTGAAGACATTGCCGTTGGTGCGCGACTTGAAGGAAAAAAAGACGGCGAAGACCTTTTTTTGATTCCCGACCGAACAAAAGCGATTCGTGCAGCACTTTCTCGCGCCAAAAACGACGACATTGTGCTTTTGCTCGGAAAGTCGCACGAAAATTCCATAATTAGCAAAGATGGAGCGCATCCTTACGACGAAATCCGCGAAGCAGAATCCGCCCTTTGCGAACTCGGCTACAACGGCTAGTTCTTTATTGAAAATAAAAATTCTCAGTGAGGATTTTGTCATTCGCCTTTTGCCTTCTTTAATGCAGACAGCATCTTCGCAAAGCAATCCAAAATCTCCCTCTTTTGCGTTTCCCACGGGTCAAATTGCATTCGCCATGCAGAATACTCTGTCGGATTTACTTGATGCGGAATGTCAGCGAGCAAGGCGCGGTATTTTTCTATTGCGGCAGACTTTTCTGCTTCGGGCGTATTTTTTCCGCCTTTGAATTCAAGATTGATTTTCAGGCGGACTAACTCTTCTTTTTCTGTGGGCGAATCGCCGAACAAAATGGCAATCCGCACATCTTCTATGCCGTCAATGTCATAGCGGAGAATAAAATCCTTGCCGCCAAACTTTCCTTTTTCGCTCCGCTCGTAGCCATCGCCCAAAATTTTTCTCAGTATGCTTTCGATTTCGCCGAATTTATCAAAAAGCTCATGCGCAATTTTGATTTTCGCATTTTTGTAGTTCCGCACAATCAGCCGTGCAATTCCGATGTTCTCCTCATTTGCGATGGTGTCGATGATTTCATTCGTGGCTTTTGCGTCCATGCTT
>CALFJF010000045.1 GCA_937877535.1 uncultured Treponema sp. | reverse complement strand
CGAAGTCCGAAGTCCGAAGTCCGAAGTCCGAAGTCCGAAGTAATTATGGGAGCGGATGCCGTCGTGTCAAGTGGTTTTGAGAAAAAATGTGGGCTTTTTCTGCTGGTTGCGCTCTGCATACAAAGAGTGTAGCAGACTTTGCGGGTTTTGTGGTATTTTTCGTTTTCTATTTTCAAAAAAATCGCGCAAAATCAAAAAAATTATAGTAGAATAAAGTCATGCGAAAAATTACGGTTATCACTGGCGCGAACAGCGGATTGGGGTTTGAGTTTGCAAGGCAACTTTTTTTGAGCGACTGCGAAAACTCGGAAAAGGAATTGTGGCTCATCGCTCGAAATTATGAAAAACTTGAAGACGCGGCAAAGAAAATCCGAGCGGAAGCGGGCGAAACCGCAAAAGCGGAGATAAAACTCATTTCGATGAACGTATCTGGAAAAGAGGGCGTGGAAACGTTTCGGGATTTTGTAAATCGAGAGCGAGCCGCGCGGGAATACGAAATCGAACTTTTGGTGAACAACGCGGGTTTTGGAACTTACGGTCCATTTTCCCAAACGCCGCTCGAAAAAGAAATCGACATGATTGAACTCAACTGCACCGCGCTCACGGGAATTTGTGGCGTGTGCCTCCCGTTTTTGGGAAACGAAAGCCGAATTATCAACGTGTCAAGCCTTGCCGCGTTTTTGCCACTCGGCAATTTTGCCGTTTATGCGGCAACAAAATCGTATGTGCTTTCGTTTTCAATCGCGCTTGCCGCAGAACTCAAAGACAAAGGAATCAAAGTTACCGCGCTTTGCCCCGGCTCCGTGAGCACCAATTTTGCCGCCGTTGCCTCAAACGGAGCGCGAGAAGAAGTCCTCCACGGAAAAAGTCCCGAAAAAGTCGTTTCTCATTGCCTTGCACTCTCTCAAAAAGGAAAATGCACAGCAATTTGGGCAACAAGATGGAAACTCACCGCATTTATGAGTCGATTTATTGGACGCTACGCAGGTGCGAGATTTACGTATAAATTTCAAAAACGCCCGTATAAAAAAGACTAGTTTTTTGAATATATCAAAAAAAAGGGGCATCGCTGCCCCTTTAGTTTTTACTCGCCAAGAAAATACGTTACAACGAATTCGCGTATTGCGTTATCGATTGCTTCTGGAAAAAGCGCGACAAGTTCGTCTTTGGAGTATTTTCGCCCTCGGATTTGAAGCGGTTCTGTGTACGTCGTTATCGTTTTGTTCAAAACCTCTTTTCCGCGTTCATTCAAAACTTTGACTTTCATGTTCACAACTCCCGAAACATCGCCGTTCCAGCGATTTCCCTTGTTCAATTTTTTCTGGAAGTCAAAATGAAGAAGCACGAGGCTTTTTGCGTTTATTTTGTCCATGAGCATACGCGCCTTTTTTCCGCCAATCGTCGTCAAATCTTTGTAGTCGCTTGCAGAAACCGTGGCAGAAAGCAAATTGTAGTAACTTTGCCCCAAATCGATATACGCATCGCTTTTTACAACGTCGTCTTTGTCCAAAACTTCCGCTCCTCCAACGTCCGAAACGAGTTGCCTAAAACTCGCCTCAGCGTAATCCACGCGGTCAAGCCCCGTAAGGAGTTCTGGATTTTTCCCGTCAATTAACTTGTTGACCATGTTGCTCAAAAGTCCGTTTCCGTCGTCATCGTCGTCATTAGACGAAATCGACGAATTTTGCCACGGAAGAGCCGTATTTCCAATAACGCTTATCAACGCAACAGGCTCATGCTCTGAAATCGTGATTACTTTTGCCGCGCAAGAAGAAAACGCAAAAATAGCAACTGCAAAAAAAGCAATTACAAACGATTTTTTCATAATTTTTTTCATACATTACCCCTTTTTTCAAATCGAAATCATTAAACCAGTTAGGAACATCTCGATTCCTCACGAGTCAATTTTATCGAACGAAATCGCTTACGTCCATAAAATAAAGTCGTTCAAAAACGTCCGTCGATTCTTGAACGACTCCTTTCGTAAAATGAATGAAAAAATCATATTTTTACGCGCAAATTAAACGATACAACCCGACTCCTGTGCGAACGAGCGAAAAATTTTCTTCAAAGCGAATCGCATTTTTGAGCCGCGCAATATACGTATACGCGCAACAACTTTCAGTTTCATTTTTGAGCGAAAGGCTTTCAGAGATTTCAGAAATCGAAACGGAGCGATGTCGAAACGTGTAAAAAAGACCAAAAAGGTCGGAAAGCCGTGGCGTTAAAGAAAGATGCCGAGCGATTTTTGCACTTTCGCGGGCATTTTCAGCATTGTGTTTCGTTTTTGATTTTTCTTCCAAAACGCGCGCCGATTTTGACAGTTTTTCAAGAAAAGAGTGCGCATTTTTTTTGTTTTTTCCCAAAAAATCCACGCTCTTTTTCCAGGATTCAAAACGCCCCTCTGGAAAATCAAACGGTTCGTTGTAAAACACAAAAGGGATTTGGACTTTTTCAAATAAAGAGAAAATCGCCTCTTCTCGATTTTTTTTCAAAAGTCCAAAATCCAGCACGATTATGTCAGCGCGAATTCGCTCCTCAAAAAGCGCGTTTTCGTCAAAAAAAGACACGCGGTCGCCTTCTACGCACGACTCAAACGCAAGAAATCGCAGTTCCTCGTAAGTGTTTCCGCAAAAAATAATATCCATAATAAACTCTCCTCCGTAAAAATTAGAGGAAAATGCGCAAAAACAACTATAAAAGCATAGATTATTGCGACCACTTTTTGAATTATTCAGACAAGTTTGAGTATCTTTCCAAAAAACTCCAAAGAAATGCGATTTTTTTTTACAGATTTTTTAATTCAACGTTGGCGATGTTCCATTTTTCTTCGTTTTTTTGAGCAAAAGCCACCGCGTATTTTCCTTCAAGGAGGCTTCCTGGATTTACAACGGTTGCAGAGCCGATGACGCTCACGCCCGCCGATTCGTGGATATGCCCCGTAACCACAAGGAGCGGCTGAACGTCCTCGATAAATGCGCGGATTTTTTCGCTTCCAACGTGAACGTCGCCGGGGATTTTGTCGCAATTCGTATTTTTGGGCGGATTATGCACGATTAAAACGAGCGGAACGCCGTCTTCTCCGCCGATTTCTGGCGTTTTTGAAACCAAAAGGTCAGAAACGATTTCGTCTTCATCGCGCTCAAACGGCGTATCGAGCGAGAATTTTGTGCCACCACCTGCGCCACAAAACGCAAAACCATCGCGGAACGTCAAAGAGCGTTCAACGCAGATGCCTGCGTTTTCAAGAAACGTCAAAACAGTTTCTTCGTCGCAATTTCCGCGAACGGCAAAAACCGCGTCGCTCAAGCCCACCAGAGCGTCAAGAACGCCAAAAGCCGTTTGCCCCTCTCCAAATTTCGCCGAATCGCCGCCAAAAAGCACAAAATCGGCTTTTTTTGCTTCCTCGGAAAGTTTTTTTACGTTTTCCGCCGAACCGTGCGCGTCTGAAATTATCAAAAAAGTCACTTTGTCTTTCATTTTTTTTTCCTTATTTGGATTTTGATTTTACATTTCCGCCATCGTTTTTTTCAGAATTTCCATTTGTTCTTTTGTGCCAACGGAAATTCTTATAAAATCTTCGATTCCCGCAGAATCAAAATGACGCACGAGAATTCCATCAGCCTTGATTTTTTTGTACGCCTCAAGCCCAGAAAGATGCTCTTTTTTTGCAAAAATAAAATTCGTTCGGCTGTCCAAAACGCTCCAACCTTTTGATTTTAGAAAATCAGAAAAATCGTCGCGGACGCGGCAAATTTCCTTTGCAATTCCAACGTAATACGCGCAATCTGAGCAAGCGGCAATTCCAGAAACGGACGCAAGAAAATCGACTGGAAAATGATTGAACGAATTTTTTGCCGTTTTGACCGCTTCAATGAGTTCTTTTGACGCAACCACAAATCCTAAACGGATTCCAGCCCCGCACAACGATTTTGAAAACGTCCGCACAACGGCAAGATTTGGAAACTCCGAAAGAAGCGAAAGCGCGCTTTCTCCGCCAAAATCACAATACGCTTCGTCAACAACGAACGGCTTGTCGCCAGGAACGCGAGAAATCCACTCACGAAGTGTTTGGCGAGAAACGGTCAAAGCCGTGGGCGCATTTGGGTTTGCAATAATCGTCGCGGAATGATTTTTGTTTGCCTCAAAAATCATTGATTCCACGTCTAAAGACCAGTCGTTTTTGAGCGGAATTTTTTTGAGCGGAATTCCGTAATAGCCTGAATAAACAGGATAAAAACTATACGAATATTCAGGAGAAATTAACGGTCGGTCGTCGTCAAAAAAAGCATAAAAAACGTGACTCAAAACTTCGTCGCTGCCGTTTCCAACGTGAATCATATCAGGCGTAATTTCAAACGGAAGCGCGTCTTTTTTTTCTGGAAAAACGAGAGTTCCATTCACAGTTGCTCGGCACAAAACGCCACCCGTAGCATTCAAAAGAGAAGCAATCGCGTTTCGTAATTCCGAAGAATCGGGGTCTGTGTAGCGAGAAAGACGCGGAAATTCTTCTTGAACGGCTTTCAAAAGCGCGTCTTTTACTTTTGGTGACGGCGGAAATGGATTTTCGTTCGCGTTTAATTTGATGTACTCCCTGTCCGAAGGCTGTTCGCCTGGAACGTAGGGACAAAGATTTTTCATTCGATTTGCAAGCATACAAAAACTCTATCATTTTTTGATTTTTTTTTCGACTAAAAGAATTTTTTTTGAAACAATCGCGTAAGAAATTAAAAGCGCAGCCCCCGTAACAAGCCAAGAAATCGGATACACGTTCATCAACAATTCCCAAGAATGAAATCGCGGAAACACCGACGAAACCCAAACGAGTCTTAAAACGCACGACCCCAAAAGCACGAGAACGCTTGGAAGCATTGAATAACCGAGCGCACGAAGGCAGCCTGCGGGAATTTCGTAGAGCGCGGGCATACATTCAAACGCTTCAACGTGGAGCGTTCGCCTTAGCGCAAAATCGAGTGCTTCTGGACTTTTTGAAAAAACGGACATAAAAAACGAGCGAAAAACCGTAAAAATCAAACTTTCAAACGCAGCAACAGAAAGAGAACCAAAAAGGCACAGCCAAAAAACTCTGCGGCATCGAACAAAATCGTGCGCTCCGTAATTTTGACTCGTAAACGTTACCGCCGTTTGACTAAACGCGGCAATCACAAAATAGGTAAAATATTCGTAATTCAAAGCCGCCGCGCTTCCTGCCATCGCTTCGTTTCCAAACGAGTTTATCGCGGATTGAATGCTCAAATTTGAAAAAGAAAAAACCATTCCTTGAACGCCCGCTGGCACTCCAACTCGAATCATCCAAAGAAGATATTTTTTTTGAATTGGAAGCGGAAATCTGATGATTTTCCGAAAATCGAGGCGAAATTCGCCCTCCTCGGTGCAAAGAAAATGCGCTATCAAAATCGCGCTCACCGCAGAAGAAACGAGCGTTGCCAGTGCAACTCCGTGAACGCCCATTCCAAACGCAAGCACGAGAATGACGTTCAATGTGGCATTTACGACTCCCGAAATTATCAAGCAAATGAGCGGACGCGCGCTGTCGCCTTTTGCCCGAAGAATCGCAGAGCCAAAATTGTAGAACGTTATAAATGGCATTCCGCAAAAATAAATTTTTAGATAATCGGTTGCAAGCGGAAGCACGGTTTCGGGCGTGGAAATTGCGCACAAAATCGGACGCGCAAACAAAAATCCAATGAAAACCAACAAAAGCCCGCTGATAAACGAAAGCGAAACACACGTTTTTATTGCATCTGGGATTTCTTCGGTTTTTCGCTGCCCGATGAGGTTTGCAACAACAACGTTTGCGCCAACGGAAAGTCCCACAAACAGATTCACCAAAATATTTATGACAGGTCCATTATTTCCAACGGCGGCAAGCGCGTCAGAACCAACAAAACGCCCCACGACCATTAAGTCAACGGAATTGAAAAGTTGTTGCAAAACGCTTGAAGCCGCAAGTGGCAATGCAAAAAGAAGGATTTTCACGAACAGTGGTCCATGAATCATGTCTACATTTGTTTTCATTCTGACGATTTTAGCATTTTGCAAAAAAAACCGCTATTTTTCCCACAAAATCAAACTAAAATCGACAGCGTTTTTGTTGCCAGCGTTTTTTCTTCCAAAATCGAGTTTTGTCTGATAAAATCGATTTTATGGCAACCACAACAAATATTCTTTCGCTCCTCAAATTTTTTTCGTCAAAGCAAAAAAGTGGCGTAGTCGAACTTTCTGAGTTTATCACGTATCTTAGAAAATACGCCGAGCACCACATCGTTGAGCAGCCGTCTTTGCAAGTGTATATCGAAGACGCAAACGGCGCACTCCAACCAGAAATCGAAAAACTCGCGGAGCAAAAACTCATCACCGTGTCTGAAACAAACATGGGAAAAATTGTTATAACGGTGATTCCGTATTACATCGATGCTTTTGCGGAACGGTATCGCGACATAAAGAAAAATCCCGCGCTTCCGTTTCCGACCGTGGCTGACCTTCCAAAACTCGCACCAAAGACGATTATCAAAAACGAAAACGCGCTCGATTTAATCCACCGTTTTCTTGAAAAGCAAGATTTGAACGAAAAAACGCTTCACGGCGTGCTTCTTCCAAACGACGAGCCTGTGATAATTTTGCCGTCAAACGTGCCAGTTCGCGATTTAATCGAAAGCAGCCTTGAAAAAGTGCAATATATGCTCAGAAAAGAAAGTTTCCACGATTATTTTCTCAAAAAACTCACGGGAACAAATCCTGGAAAAGAGTTGACGGCAAAAAATTTCTTTAATTCGTTTGTTGACCGACCCGACCACGGCATGGAAATTCTTGCGCAAACGAGCGAGGATTTTTACTATTGGCATCAACTTTGTTATTTTATCAAGCAAGATTACAAAAAAGTCAAAGATTACACGCAAGAAGACATTTCCACGATTCAAGCGATTATCATCACGGAAATTGCCGCGAATTATTTTAAGACGCAAGCGATGGACGACTCGCGTCGAGAAAACGCTTTCAAAATGCTCGACCAATTTTTGAATCATCCGCCATACTATTTTTCTTACGAGGCAATCACAGAAATTAAGGACGCAAAAGGCTCGCGTCTTTTGGGGCAATACACGGAAGCGGAATTAAAAGAATGGCTGCACGAAAAAAGCACAAACGGAGCCGAGCGTGAACTTCCCGATTTGCTCGTCTTCAAAATCGAAAGCGGAGAGCGATATTTCATCTACAAAAATCACGTTCTTCAACTCGTGATTAGACTTTGCACTGACGCGCGGCAAAGCGTTCGCGATGGAATTGCAAAACATTGGTTCAAAGTGCTTCAAGATTTTGAAAAATTGCCAGAAATGACAGACCAAGCGAAATTCGAGGAGCGACTCAAAAGCGAACTTCGCGAGCAATCGCCTGTTTTGTACGCGCTTCTCACCGCATCGTTTTTGCCGCTTTTGACCTACGAAAAATTCGGAGATGACGACGGCGGAACGGTAACGCTTTTTGTAAACGGCGAGTTGATTCCGTACTCCGAACTGCTTTTGATGAATCGCGCGGAACTGCTTTCTGACGCAAAAATCAAACTTCCGTTTTGGTACACGATTCCGATTTTTTCGTGGATTGCAAAACTCATTTTTCAACCGCCAAAGTCAAAGCGCGGAAAAAAGCCAAAATCGACCGCCGACGAATATCGAGAAAAAGAAGCAAAAAAAGCCGCCGAAGACGAAAAAATCGCTTCAATGGCGGGCAAACACTCAAACGTGGGAAAGAAAACGTCGCTTCGCGAAGCGGCAAGAAATGCGGAAAAAAAGTTCGTTCCCGCCACGTCTACGCTCGACCAAGAACTCGAAAGTTACGAGCGAATGTGGAACAATTTAATCGAAAAACAGCACCACGAAAACCTTACAGCAGATGTGAATGCTCTTATCAGAGATTATATGAGAGGGCAATTTAGAAATTTGAGTCCGTCAGGTTTAACGCCCGACAGAATCAACAGCATGGCTTCCACAATCGCAAAACTCCCCGGAATGATGAAAATCAAGGCGCACGCGGAGTTGCAACATTATATTCAACTATACATTCTAAAACTCGTAAAAAACCTGCCAAACGCACGTTGATTTTTTGCAAGGGCGAAAACCGCCCTTGTTTTTTTGCCCTCATTTTGGAAAAATAACAGAAAATTATCCTTTAGAAATCGCAAAATCCGCTCGTTTTCTGGAAATTAAAAGGCAAGAGCGGCTCAAAGCCGTAGATTTTTAGGAGGTTGCCATTATGAGCACTTTGAATCAGGTCATTATCGAGGGGAATGTTGTGCGAGATGCCACAGTCAGGGAAAAGCCATGGGGAACGCGATTTTGCGTAGTTCCGCTTGCCGTAAATCGCTACTACAAGGACAGACAGGGGAATTTTTCCGAAGAAACGGGCTTTTACGACGTTCATTTTTTTGGCGAAAAAATGCTTCCAGAACTCGTGAAAAATGGGAGAAAGGGAATGCCCGTTCGTGTGATTGGCAGGCTCAAGCAGGAGCGTTGGAAAAACGAGGACGGAAAGCAAGTCAGTAAAATCTTTGTTGTTGCCCAGCACGTCGATTTTTTGAAAAAAGCAAAGACCGAAAAAGTGGACGAAGCAATCGAAAGCGAGGATAGAAAAAAAGCACTCCAATCTCTTTCTGAAGCGGCGGCAGGACTAAGAAGCGAACTTGACGACACCAACGGCTCGTTTGACGCGGAGGACTGCGAGGACACGGTTTTTTAAAAAGAAGCGAAAAAAAACGCAAGGGGAAAATGTCTCCTTGCGTTTTTTTAAGGCGTTTTTTGTTTCACCTTTCGATTATTGATATTTTCAAAATGGCGAAATTTTGTGGTTTCGAGAACCTCAACCACCGCATTTATTCGCTCAATCTACCGAAAGATTTGCTCATCTGCCACGTTATTTGCTTTTGCATCCATTTTTTCTGAAAGTGCGCGACGTGCCTTTTTTGCGTCCGCTTTGCGCATCTCGCGCTTCTTCGGCGAAGGCGTTCATTGCGCGGTAGCTTTCGATTTTTTCCACACTATAAAACCCATCTTTCCAGTTAAAACGCGATGCGCCTTCAATCGGAAGCGATTTTTGCATACTCGTCCACACCGTTTTGAGTTCTTGTCGCGTAACAGAAGTTCGGGAAAAATCAACAAGAACGCGGCAAAATCCCTCTTGTCGCACTTTTTCAACTCTATCTGCAATCGAAAATGGTTGCTCTGGAAGCACAAAAGAGCCGTCTTTTGCAGAATATGCCCGAAAAGCCGAGCCTTCTTTGTCAAAAAAATACGAAAAATCGTAATTTTCTGGCAGTCTAAATCGCATACGGAATAACGCAGGATACGAATAAACCGTAATCATTGCACGGGCGCGGACGGACGGCTCAAAAGTCGCCTTTATATTTTGAAACGAATTTTCGAGCGGCGTTATAAACGCTCCAACTCCTTGATTTTCAAGCCACGAAACTGCCCAGCGATTGAACGTGTAAAGATAGGGACCTGCAATCGCGTTTGCGCCGTTTTTGCGAAGAATTGAAAGATGAGCCGTGTTATTTGCAACAAACGTTGTAAAGCCGTCAGCAACAAAACGAGGAATTGCGTTTGCCAAGAACGATTCGCGTTCAGGCGTACAATACGGGTCGAGCGACAAAATGACAGATTTTTTTGACACGGGAAGAGGAGTTTTGTGAGAAAGCAGGTCTTTTTGCACGTCTTCGTTTAGTTCAAGAATGATTCTCACAGGATTTTTTGATTGCGCCAAAAACACGTCGGAAACAGAAGAAACCTGAATATACGTGCCTTCGGGGAAATAAGAAAGTTCATTTTTTGAAACGGGTGTAAGGTCAAGAACGGGAAGAATTTCCGCGCCTGGCTGCTTACGAAAGTGCGAAAGGTCTTGCGGAAGAACGCGCGGGTATCGCTTACTCATCGCTTTTGTCTGAAGCAGATACACTTCGTCGCCGCGCTTAAATCCTGTGGGAATGTCCACGAATTGTCGCCCGTTTTCGTCCATTTCCACGGTGCGAATTTTGTGGCTCACGCGCCCAGAATCGTCCGCGCGATGAAGTCGAATCGAGTCTCCCGTTTCTGGCTCATAATTTCCGCCAGAAAAACGCGCCATAACGATTTTCGATTCAGGATTTGATTCTTTTTCCCGCGCGACAGCCGCCTCGCTCGCGCTTTCAATTTGCTCGATTTTTCCAAGATAGATTCCAGTTCCGCCCGCTTGGTCTGGATTCAAAATTTTCTCGCCCGCGCCCTCGATTCCCGCTTGTTCGCTCGAAAAATCATACCAGTACCGAGTTTTTGAGCGCGCAAAATCCGTGGAAAGAAATCGTTTTGCCGTGGCGAGTGCGCCTTTTTTGTCGGTTTGATAATGGTCGAGAAGATAGCGATAGGCGGCAACGACTGCGCCGACGTACTCCGCGCTTTTCATGCGCCCCTCGATTTTGAACGATTCCACGCCTGCTTCCAAAAGAGAAGGGATTTTTTCGATTAATTGCAAATCGCACGGAGAGAAAAAATACCCCGCTCGGCTTCCTGCTGGCGTTTCGGCAGAATAAAAACGACGGCACGCCTGTGTACACATTCCGCGATTTGCGCTTTTTCCACCAAGGTAACTTGAAAAAAGGCACAATCCGCTTTCGCTCACGCACAACGCACCGTGTACAAAAACCTCGATTTCTACATTCGTTCCCGCTTTTATCGCGCGGATTTCTTCAAGCCCCAGTTCGCGAGCAACAACAACTCGCTTTATTCCCGAACGAGAAAGCAGATTTGCTCCCGCCGCGCTCTCAACGTTCATTTGAGTAGAAGCGTGCAGTTCAAGATTTGGAAAAAACTCCTGACACATTCGCACAACGCCAAAATCCTGCACGATGAGGGCATCTGGACCAACGCGCGAAAGATACGTCAAAAACCGAAAAAGCCGCTCCGTTTCACGCTCTTCGCTTACAGTGTTCACCGCAACGTAGATTTTTTTTCCAAGCCGATGAAGACTTTGCACCGCCGCTTCAAATTCGCGCCACGCAAAGTTTGACGAACGAAGTCGCGCATTGAAACTTTTAAGCCCCATGTACACAGCGTCCGCGCCCTCGCCGATTGCCGCATCCAACGCCTCGATATTGCCCGCAGGTGCCAATAATTCTGCCATTTTCCGCCTCCGCTAAAAAACGTTTTTGAATTATGGCACAACCGCGATTTTTTTTCGACGGGCATACACAAAAAAGCCGCACGGCAAGCGAGCGACTTTTTTGTTGTGGTATTGCCGGGATTATTTTGTAGAACTAAAAATTTGGATTAACTAATTTCCAATAGGTGTTGTTGAGTTTTTATATCCTGGCGTTGCACCAATATCTGGGTTTTTCTTCGTTTTAGAAGCAGTTACAATCCATTTTGATTTCTCATTTTGAATAATATCAGGAATTTTCGTTCCATCCGAATATTTTTCCGAAAGTTCTTGAATATCTTGCCTTGAAACCGAACGAAGATAAGAATTTGAAGCAGATACGTCAACGGCATTCTTTACATATTCTCCACCAACCCAAATACCAGATTTTGATGCTTTATTTGCAAAATCTTGATAAAAAGTATTTTTCCATTCAATTTTAGAACTATCAGCCATAAGTAAAGCGTCATAAATATAAGATTCTGAATTTCTAAGAAGAATGACATCAAATTGAGTAACAAGTTTATCTTCGCTACCATCAATCCACAAATCCCAAGCAGAATCATGACTATCAGGTGCGGTTGATTCTGTACAATCTCCGTTAATTTCATTGATTGAGCCATCTTCCAATGTCCTCAAATGAACAGTAATATAATCACCTGTTTTTACTTTAATATCTGGAAACTTATAAATTTGTTCTCCACTTGCTTTAGTCACTTTACTTGCACAAGCAAATTCTAAACCACAAAGATTTCCGCCTTTTAGAGCATAAAATTCGATAAATTCTGCCGCGGATTGTGTTTTCTTATACTCTGTCCGCACCTCGCTTAGAATAAGTCGCGCCATATTTTTATTGTACCCTGTAAAATCATAAGAGAAATCATAGGTCTTTTCGTCGCTATCTGTTGCGCTACCGCTAAGAACATACGTTTTGCCGACTTCGGTTTCGCTTTTTAAGACAATCTTTTTGACATTTTCGGTTTCAGCATCAACAATGTCTTCGATTTCCGTAATTGCTTCACTCGAATCTTTTTCTGAAACAGAAATCGAACCGTTCACGAGAGAAAACCCTTCAGCAATCTCAAGCCGAATTGTTTTTTCATCAATCGCAGAGCATTTTCCGTTTGAAACAGGATTCTCAGTTTCTTTGTTCGCGTTTTCACTGCTCGTCGATTCGCTTTCTGTGCTGTCGTCGTCAGAAAGTTTGCACGACAGGGGGAAAAGCGGCAAAATTGCCGCAAATGCGATAACCATTGCGCCGCTGATTACTTTGAGCGCAGACGAAATAATACTTTTCTTCATAAAATCCTCCGATTTTTTTGCCGCTCTTTGCGGCTTTTGACTATAAATTGCCTTGAGCCGCGCGGTTTTTGACAAAAACGGAGGAATAATTTTTTGTTATTTTGATTTTGTCGCTTCTGTGCTACGAATGACACCGCCGCCAACGATAACGCCGTCAACGTACAAAACAGCGGACTGCCCAGGAGCCACGGCTCGGCACGGCTCTGCAAACGTAATGCGCCATTCGCTTTCGCTCGCTTTTTCAACAAAACATTCCACGGGGCGGCTTGCAAGGCGGATTTTTACAAAAGCGTGAAAAGAAGCAGGCGGCACAACGTTTCCCGCCCAAACAAAGTCGTCGGCAACAAGAGAATCGCTCAAAAGTTCGTCCTCGCCAGAAAGCACCACAAAATTTCTTTCTGCGTCAATCGAATGGACGTACAGCGGTCGGGTTGAACTTACGCCCAGCCCCCTTCTCTGCCCCACCGTGTAATGCTCGATTCCGCGATGCTTTCCCAAAACGTGTCCGTCAAGGTCGATTATGTCGCCAGGAACGCTCGGTTTATCGGAAAAAAGGTGGTCAAAATATTCGCTCGGTATAAAATCTTGACTTTCTTCGCGCTCGGCGGCTTTTAATCCACGCGCACGTGCCATTTGAAAAACGTCGCTTTTTTTTGTAAGTCCAAGCGGAAATCGCACTTTTTCAAGAATATCGCTTGGAACGCGATGCAAAAAATACGCTTGGTCTTTTGTTGCGTCGAGTGCGCACGAAATCATCGCAGGACGAATCTCTGTTCCCCAAAGTCCCGTCTTTGGTCGCACAACGGAAGCGTAATGCCCCGTGCAAAAATAATCAAAATCAAGTCCGAGAGAGCGAACTCCGTCCAAAAGCGCACCGAATTTTATGGAAGCGTTACACCGAACGCATGGATTTGGAGTGCGACCCGCGCGATATTCTGCCTTAAAATATTCAAGAACTCGCTCGCGATACGCATCTTTTACATCGATAACGCGATAATCGATTCCATTTTCCGCGCAAAACGCACGACATTCTTCGATGTCTTCGATTTCATCAGGTCCGTAGCACGAACTTTTGAGAACTTTTCCATTTGGAAGCGGCGGAAGGTCGCCGCGCCAAAGTGCCATCGTAACGCCCGTAACGCGACAACCGCGTTCTTTCAAAAGCAACGTTACAAGCGTAGAATCAACTCCGCCACTCATTCCAACAACAACCGATTCGTTTTCTTTCGGAAGAGAAAGTGCGTCAAATTCCATAAAAACTCCACATTCTGTATACTTTTCGTAATATATTTATCAAATATGATTTTGAGCGTATCGAGGTTTTTCTCTTTTTCTCGATTTTTGCCCTTTATCCTACACGATTTCCCAGTAAAATGATAGTAAAACGAGGACTTTGAAAACTCCCCTCAAACGATTTTTTGCTCGCGATTTTTTTCGACAACTCACAAAAAACATGGTACAATAGTCAAAAATCAAGATTTGTTCTGAAAATTCGTTCCGAACAGTTCTATTTTTGAAAAATGCAAAAATGGGAAACCAAATAGATGGAAGGTCATAATTTAATCATGTCCGCGTCGGGATGGCGCAAGATTTTTACCGCAAGCGGCGAAGAAAACGATACATCGCCAGACATCGGACTGCAAAATCGGCTCGTTGCGGCGGTGGCAGCAGAAACGTTTGCGGATTATATACTTTCGCGGACACAAAATCCGTTTGTTGTACTTGGAATCGACACAAGACCCACAGGTCCTCAAATTGCAGACACGATGCTCCGTATTTTTATGGCAAAAAAAATCGCAGTAAGTTATGCAGGCATTATTGCAGCACCAGAAATTATGGCGTATAGCCACACAGCAGATGCGTTTGTCTATATTTCAGCAAGTCATAATCCAATCGGACACAACGGAATCAAATTTGGACTAAACGACGGTGGCGTTTTGGGCGCGGAGGAAAATCGTGCGCTTTCGGTGGAATTTGAAAAAAGATGGCAAAACGAAGATGAAGAAGCGAAAGTACAAGATTTAGCATCAAAATGCCACGACGTTGATTTGGATTGGGTTTTTACCGAAAGCGTTGCCGTAATGCGCGAGGCAACAAGCGTTTACCGCTCATTTGCAAAAACGACGATTTCTGGCACGGAAAACATTTCTCGGCAAAATAAATTTTTTGCCGAAATTAGGCGAAGCGTTCTTGACGAGCGACTTGGCGTTGTGTGCGACATGAACGGTTCTGCGCGCACGCTTTCAATCGATGCGGATTTTTTCAAAGAATGTGGCATTTCGTTTCACGCAATAAACAATCGTCCAGGACAAATCGCGCACGCAATCATTCCAGAGCCAGAAAATCTCGTTTACGTGGCTTCCGAGTTGGAAAAATTGCAAGCAGCGGGAAAGCGCGAATTTCTTTTGGGGTATATGCCCGACTGCGACGGCGACCGCGGAAATATCGTTTTTTGGAATGAAAAAACGCAACGCGCGGAAATGCTTCGCGCTCAAGAAGTTTTTGCGCTTTCGGTTCTCTCGGAACTTGCGTTCAGCGTGTATCTCAAACTCGACGACTCAAACGATAACTCAAATTCGGCAATGAAAATCGCAAATTATTTCAAAACTCGACAGTCTTCGCCTTCCCCGTTTGCGGTTGTTGCAAACTGTCCCACGTCAATGCGAATCGAAGAAATCGCGTCGGCGTTTGGCGCAAAAGTGTTTCGCGCGGAAGTGGGAGAAGCAAATTGCGTAAATCTTGCGCGTGAAAAACGAGCGGAAGGATACACGGTGCGGATTTTGGGAGAAGGCTCGAACGGCGGGAACATCACGCATCCGTCGGCGGTGCGCGACCCGCTCAACACGCTCTTTGCGCTCATAAAACTGCTCGTTGTTCGCGATTCGGAAGACGACGAAGGCAGAGTCAAGTTGGGACTGTTTCATTTGTGGTGCGAGGCGAGCGGTCAAAAAGAAAAATATCGAGAGGATTTTTCACTGACAGACGTGATTGCTTCTCTTCCACAATACACAACAACGGGCGTAAGCGAGCGTCGTGCGATTCTAAAAGTAAATTCAAAAAATCACGCAGAACTCAAATCTCGATTCCAGAAGATTTTTGAAAAGCAGTGGTCGCTCCAAAAAGAAAAACTCCGCGAAAAGTACGGATTTGAATCCTACGAAGTTTTTGCAACAAACGGAACTCACGAAGAAAAGGGGCTTACGGATTTTTCAAAAAGCGGTACGGGCGGGCTAAAAATCACGTTCCGAGGCGCAAACGAACAGTCGCTTGCGTTCATTTGGATGCGAGGAAGTGGCACGGAGTCAGTGTTCCGAGTGCTTTCGGACGTAAAAGGCACGGGAATCGAGGCAACGGAAGAGGAAAAGAAACTCCTTGAATGGGAAACAAAAATGATTTTAAAAGCCGACGGGCAAATTTAGAAAAAATATAAAAAATTATACGGAGGATTTTTTTAATGGAAAAATCAGAGATTCTTGAACGGGCGAAAAAATACATCGCCGACGAAAAAGATGAGCGATTCCGCAAGGAAGTTGAAGACCTCGTGGAAAAGGCAAAAGCCGATGACAAGGACGCGCTCGCCGAACTTGAAGACCGATTCTATCAGACGCTTGAATTCGGTACGGGTGGCTTGCGCGGCGTAATGGGCGGCGGCACGAACCGCATGAACACGCTCGAAATCAACCTTGCCACGCAGGGCTTGGCAAACTATGTTTTAAAGGCGTTCCCTGAGAAAGCAAAAGACGGCACTTTGAGCGCGGTCGTGGCTTATGACAGCCGCAAAAATTCCGATGTCTTTGCCGAGGCGACGGCACTCATTTTGGCGGCAAACGGAATCAAGGCGTATCTGTTTACGGGTCTTCGCCCCACGCCAGAGCTTTCCTACGCAATCCGCGAACTTAAGGCGCAGACGGGCGTTGTCGTGACGGCTTCTCACAACCCGCCGCAGTACAACGGCTACAAAGCCTACTGGGACAACGGCGCGCAGGTCATTGAGCCGCACGATGTGGGCATCATCGACGAAGTGAACGCGGTCAAAGAAGTCAAAACGATTTCAAAAGAAGAGGCACTCAAATCGGGAAAACTCGTGCTGATTGACAAAGAAATCGACGAAAAATTTTGGGCAATGTGCAAAAATCAGTTATTCCGCCCCGACCTCATCAAAGAAAAGGCTTCTTCGGTCAAAATCGTCTACACGCCGCTCCACGGAACGGGCGCAATGCATGTCGAAAAAGTCTTGGGCGACTTGGGACTCAAAGTCATTACCGTGCCTGAGCAGCGCGAACCCGACGGCACATTCCACACCGTTGAAAAGCCGAATCCGGAGGAAGCACCCGCACTCAAACTGGCGGTGGAACTGGGCGAAAAAGAAAAAGCCGACTGCGTTATGGCGACCGACCCCGACGCAGACCGCTTTGGCACGGCATTCCCCGGAAAAGACGGCAAATTCGTGCTCGTCACGGGAAACCAGATGGGCGCGTTGCTCTGCGAATATGTCTTGCTTTCGCGCAAAGAATTGGGAAAACTCCCCGCAAATGCCGCCGCAATCCGCTCCATCGTCACTTCGCCGTTTACGGACTACATCTGCAAAAAGTACGGCGTAAAAATGCACGAATGCTTGACTGGCTTTAAGTGGATTGCCGCAATCGAAGACGAATTTGAAAAGGCAAACACCGAAACCTATGTGTACGGCTTGGAAGAAAGCTACGGCTACAAGGTTGAAAAAGAAGTGATGGACAAAGACGGCGTTTCTGCCGCCGCCATGTGCGCCGAAATGACGCTTTACTGGGCAAGCCAGGGAAAATCAATCCTCGAACACTTGGACGACATGTACAAGGAATTCGGATTCTTTGAAGACCGTGCAATCGCGCAGAATTTCCCCGGAAGCGCGGGAAAAGAGACGATGGCAAACCTGATGACCAAGCTCCGCACCGAAGGACTTAAAACGCTCGGCGGAAAGAAAGTGCTTTGCATCAAGGACATCGGAAACGCGGTCGCGTATGACCCCGAAAAGCCGAACGAAAAGACCGAAATCAAATTGCCCAAGTCGAATGTCTTGCAGTTTGTGCTTGAAGGCGGCACGATTGTCTCTGCCCGTCCGAGCGGCACCGAGCCAAAAATCAAGTTCTACATCAACGCCCGCACCGACGCGAGCGCAGGGCTTGACGCGGCAAAGTTAGAAAGCGGCAAAGCGTGCGACGCGATTACGGCGGACATCAAGGCACTGCTTGCAAAAGCGTAAAATCTGAAAAAAAAACGGTGGTTTCTATAAAGGCGACCACCGTTTTTTTTGAAAAACTCGACATTCGGGTTCTTTTTGATGAAAAATCTGCATTTTCTTTTTATTGTGGCAGTGTTTTTGTTTTCCTGCGTTTTAGAGGATGACAGTTTTGACACCTCGCCAGAAATGTACGAATCATTCAACGTTTCAGAAAATCAATTACTAAAAACAAAAATTCCGACCGTAAAAATAGAAACAGAAAATCACGAAAGAGTATACACGGGGGGGGGTATCGGCAAACCTAGCGATTTTTGCTCCACAAAACGCAGATTGGTCACGTTCGGAAACTCAAATCAAAATAAAGGCTCGCGGAAACTCTACTTGGAACATTTGTCCCAAAAAATCATTTTCCGTTACTTTTTTTCAAAAAACGTCGCTTTTTGGAATACAGGAAGGAAAACGCTTTGTTCTTCTGGCAAATTACACGGACAATTCGTTTTTGAAAAATGACATCGCATTTTTTATGGGGCAAAAATTAAATCTGCCGTTTACGCCAGAGGGAACATTCGTCAATCTTGTTTTGAACGGAAATTACGTTGGACTTTATTGGTTTGGAGAAGCAATCAAAACGGGCGACAATCTTGTAAAAATCGACGAGGAAACCGACGTTCTTCTTGAACTCGACGATTATTTTGATTCCAAGCAGAGATTTCGCTCTGCTATAAAAAATTTTCCATACAACATAAAAAACGAATCTGATATTACAACAAAAAGACTCAAAGAAATTGCAAGCGAAATCAAAAAAATCGAAAATCGACTCTACGATTCAAACGGAATTGTAAAAACGCCACTGCCTGAGGATTTTGGAAAAGGAATTGATTTGGATTCTTTTGCAGGATTTTTTATTGTAAATGAAATTATGCGAAATATTGATATTTCTTTTATGAAAAGTTGCTATTTTATTTTTGACGGCAAAAGCAAAACGCTTTTTGCTTCTCCGATTTGGGATTTTGACAGTTGTTTGTGGGAAAATGACACGGTTTCTATTTGCAAAAATAATCTGTATTACGACGCGCTTTTTTCGCTCCCCGCGTTTTTGGAAACGGTTTGCGAAAAACTTGATTCAAATGCAATTCTTTTTGACGAAATCGCTTCTCACCTAGATTCCCGAACGGAGGAACTCAAAGAGGCAGCGACGCTTGATTCTTTTCGGTGGAGCGAGCATCCAGATGTAAGCGGGCATTATCGCGGAGATTTTTTTGACGCAGTGCAATTTTTGAAAACGGCACTTCAAACGAGAATAAAGTATCTAAAAACGACAATGAATCATCGAGAATAACATTATCAACCGTTTCATTTATGACGAGAAAAGCGTTTTTTGCTATACTTTTTGTTATGATTCAACAACCAAAAAATTATCATCTTTTGAGCGATTTCAAGTCTTTTCCAAACATTTTTGAATCTGGAAAGATTTTTTGCGCATTTGACACGGAAACAACGGGATGTGGCGCAGAAAAAGAGCGCGTGATAGAAATCGGGGCAATCAAATTTAGTTCAGACGGGATTTTGGACGAATTTTGTACGCTTTTGTATCCAGAAAAACCGCTGCCGCCAATAATCACGGGAATTACTGGAATCACCGACGAAATGCTTGCAGACGCGCCGTTAGCAAAGGAAATGGTGCCGCGCTTCCTCGATTTTTGCAAAAACACTATTCTTGTTGCGCATAACGCACCGTTCGACCTGCAATTCATAAATCACGAGTTGATTCGATTAAATCTCGATACGATTCAAAATCACGCGATTGACACGCTTCGACTCACTCGTTGGGCGTATCCTGATTTTGAGCATTGGAATCAGCCGTTTCTTGCAGAAAAACTCGGAATCGAAGTAAAACACGCACATCGAGCAAAAGACGACGCGCGCGTTTGTTCCGAGATTTTTATAAAAACGCTTGTGGGAATTAAACAAGGCTCTCTTCCGCCCGCTGACCCACAAAAAACGAAAATTCTGCCGCCCCAAAGCGAATAATCGCCTTTTTTGGCAATCGAGCAGGAATTTCAGACTCGATTTTTTCTCCGTTGAGTCGAACACCGTTTTTGCTTCCAAGGTCTTCGACCCACCAATTTCCGTTTTGCTTAAAAAGTCGCGCGTGTTTTCGGCTCACCGTCATGTCAGAAATCACAAGCCCGCACGACGAATCTCGTCCAAGAACAAGCGACTCGCCGACTTCGGTTTTTGCGCCATTTTTTGAAATCAAAAAAGCCGATTCGTTTTGCGCTACTTTTTTTCGCGAATGAATCTGGAACAGTTCGTCATCGGAAAGCGGAATCGGTTTTTCGCGCTCGATTGCGGCAGAAAGAACGCGCCGCCTTTTTGAAAGAACGCGCTGCTGTTGCTCAAGTTCTTTTATTTCTTTTTCGGCACTGCGAATAAAAGCGCGAGAATCTTCGATTTTTCTGGAAAGAGTGGAAAATCTACTTGAGGAAGTATCGAGCGTTTCGTCGATGATTGAGCGCAAAAGAACAAGGTCGTCCGTTGTACATTCAGAAAATCCGCCAACAAAATCTCCCGTCATCGCTTTCCTCCATAAGATTTTTAGATTTTCTGTGATTCACATTTCAAAAACTAACCGCGAGGAGCCTTTGCGGGGTCTATCGGCTGACTATTTTGAAAAACCATGAGCGTTACTTGAGGATTTTGAGAATACGCATCGATTCCCGCCGTTCCGACTTCTTCGCCCAAAACAACATAGTCGCCTTTAGAAACGCGAACGCTTCCCAGTCCCGTGTATGCGTATATGTGTCCCGTTTTGCTCTGCACAAAAACGACGTTTCCGTAACCTCGGTACGAACCTGCAACCATGACAGTTCCCGCCATAATCGCCTTTACACTTTCGTTCCTTCGAGCAGAAAGCGCGACCGCACTCACTTTGCCGTTCACATACGTTACGTCGCTTGCTTTGACTGGCCACACAAGCGAAGCATCGCCTTTTTTCGCGCTCGTTGCGTAGGCGTGAGGGTCGTTGTCTTTTAAGTCTGGAACGTTTGCAACTTTTACGCGCTGCCCTTCTTTCAAAAAATCGCTTTGAGAAACGTTATTTATGGAAAGAATTTCAGAAAGAGTCAAATTGTGGTCAATCGCAATTCCAAGCCAGGTGTCGCCTTTTTTTGCCGTGTAATACAATTCTGGAACAGTTTGACGAGGAGCGGGCGCAGAAACGGTTTCGTTTTCCGAAGGAATAAAAAGAATCTGACCGACTTTTACGTTTGTTCCGTTCAAATCATTTGCGGTTTTGATTTTTTCAACGCTTATTCCGTATTGCCTTCCAATCGAATAGAGCGTTTCTCCGCGCTGAACCGTATGCTCCAAAGGAGAATTTGAAGAAGAAACAGCGTTTTCGTCTGGAATCGAAAGTTTTTGCCCCGTTTTTACCGTGTCGCTCGAAAGCGAATTCGCGTCTTTTATCGCAGAAAGAGAAATGCCGTATTGCCTTCCAATCGAATAAAGCGTTTCCCCGCGCTTTACGACGTGGACTGTTTCAGAAAAAGACAGAAATGAAGCAAAAAAAACAACGATTTTTAACAGACGTTTCATACCGTGGAATTTATCGGCAAAATCAAGCGCAAACTCAAAAAATCGCAAAGAGAAAAATCGACTTTCTCGCTTTAGATTTTTGGAAAATCAGAAACGGAACGCGCAAAAACGTCAGAAAGATTGTTAAAAAGCGGCAACGAAAGGCACGGTTTTTCAAGAAAAAGGAATTCGTCGCGCATGATATTTTTTGCGCCAAAACGCGCAATGTTGTCCGTGTAAACTTGGCTGTCGATGATTTTTCCGCCACATTCGCCAAATGCTTTTGCAAAAAGCACAAACGCGCTTTTTGAACTTTCTGGCTCAATCGTGAACATGCTTTCTCCAAAAAACACGCTCCCGATTAAAACGCCGTAAAACCCGCCAGCAAGCGTGTTTCCATGCCACGCTTCAACACTGTGCGCAAATCCCGCCTCAAAAAATCGAATGTACGCGCTTTCCATTTTGTCGCCAATCCACGTTCCACTTTGCCCGTCGCGATTCATTTTTCTGCACCCGCGTATCACCGCCGCAAAATCCGAATCCATCGTGTATCTAAAAGGCGATTTTTTCAAAAACCGCTCAACTCGCTTTGGAACGTGAAATTCGTTCATCAAAATGCAAAACCGCGGGTCGGGACTGTGCCAGGTAACGCGCTCGCCACGCTCCTCGCAAAACCACGGAAAAATGCCCTGCATATACGCAGACCAAAGCCGCTGGAGCGAGATTTCATCGGAAGTTCCGCAGTGCCCGAATCTGTTTGGAGCGTAAAACGAAAGCATATTTGAAAAATCGATTTCTTCGAGATTTTTGTTGAGATTTTTGATAGACATTTTTTCATTCGTAGGAAAACTCAATTTTTGCTCCTTCGCTTTTTGAATAATTGGCAAAAACGCTTCCCCCGTTTTTGAGTTTTCCAAAGAGAACTTCGTCCACGAGTGGCAACGCCAAAAGTTGTTCCGCCGTTCGCTCCACGTTTCTCGCGCCAAATTCGCGACTGTAGCCTTTGCTTGCAATTTCATCAACGACGGAATCTGAAAAACGCAACGTTACGTTTTTCTTTTTGAGCCTTTGAGCGATTTTTGTTGCACTTTTTCGTGCAATTTCCAAAACGACCGACTTTGGAAGATGCAAAAACGGCACGATTGCGTCAAGGCGATTTCTAAACTCTGGCGGAAAAGTGCGCGAAACGGCTTCTTTGAGCGTGGCTTCGTCGTTTTTTTGATTTTCCGTTTCTCCTCCAAATCCCATGGACATTTTTTCCATGTCGCGCGCACCCGCGTTGCTCGTAAAAATCACAATGCAACTGCGAAAATCCGCCTTTCGTCCGCGACTGTCCGTCAAAAATCCGTAATCAAGCACTTGGAGCAATACGTTATAAATATCAGAATGAGCCTTTTCGATTTCGTCAAAAAGAATCAGCGCGTGTGGATTTTTTCTGACCGCTTCCGTTAAAAGTCCGCCATTTTCGTATCCAACGTACCCTGGAGCCGAGCCGACGAGCCGCGAAACCGTATACGACTCTTGATATTCGCCCATATCAAAACGCAAAAGCGGCATTGAAAGAAATCGCGAAAGCGACCGCGCGAGTTCTGTTTTTCCAACGCCCGTCGGTCCCACAAAAAGAAAACTCCCCTCTGGTTTTCCTTCGTCCTTAAAGCCCGCCCGCGCTTTTTTTACGCAAAGAGTCAGTTTTTCAACCGCCACGTCTTGCCCAAAAATTTCCGATTTCAACGAATCGCACAGGTGCATGAGTTTTTCGCTTTCCGTTTCAGTTGCGCTTTCAAGCGGAATGCCCGCCATTTTTGAAAGCACCGCGCGAATCGAATTTTCTGAAACGCGATGAAATCCTTTGATTGAAACAGCCGCGCCCGCTTCGTCAATTACGTCGAGTGCCTTGTCGGGAAATCTTTTGTCTGGAAGATGAACCGCGCAAAGAGAAACCGCCGCTTCAAGGCTTTTTTTTGAATACGAAACGTTGTGAAAAAGCGAATATTTTTTTGAAGCCGTTTTGACGATTTTGAGCGTTTCTGCTTCTGACGGTTCGTTTATGTCGATTTTTTGAAAACGCCTCAAAAGCGCACGATTTTTTTCGATTGAACGCGACCAATCTTCGCTCGTCGTTGCACCCATAATTCTCACCGAACCGTCAGAAAGAAAAGAGTGCAAAAGCGTTGCGCCCTCCACTCCGCCGCCCGCCGCCGTTGTTGCAACAGAATGAATCTCGTCGATGTACAAAATCGCCTTTCCGTCTTTTTCAATTTCATCAAGAATCGCGCGGAATCGCTCTTCGTAGTCGCCTCGGAATTTTGCCCCAGAAACAAGGGAAGCAATATCGAGCGAAAAAATCTTGAATCCTTTTAATTTTTGAGGCACGTTTCCAAACGCGATTTTTGAAGCAAGTCCATAGGCAATCGCGGTTTTTCCAACGCCAGAATCTCCCACGTGAACAGGATTATTTTTTGTTCTTCGGCAAAGAACGTGAATCGTGCGCGAAATCTCCGCTTCACGCCCAACGAGCGTGTCAAACTCGCCGTTTTTTGCTTTTTCAACAAGTTCCACAGTCCATTTTTCAAGAGCCGTTTGCCCCGAATGCTTTTCTCCAAATCCTTTTGATTTTTGATTTCGCCTAAAATCAGAAATTCCTTCAAGAAGCGACAGCAATTCAAGACCGTTTTTTCTGAGTGCGTAAGAACAAAAAAGTCGTTCGTCAGAAATCATCTCAACGATTAAATCAAAAATATCGATTTCTTCTCTGGAACTATTTTGCGCTTGCAAAATCGCTTGCGAAAAAACGTCTTCAAGCGCGACCGACGTTTCTGGCTGAAAGTCGATTTTTTCGCCGTTATGTTCAATATCTTCAGAATTTTCCAAAACGCTCGGAACGCTGTTTGAAAGATATTCTTCCAAATCGCTTTGCACGCCCGATACGGCGCACCCGCATTTTTCAAGAACAGTTGAAACCGACGATTGCTTTAACGCAGAAAGCAAAACGTGTTCTGGCGTAAAAAATTCCTTTTTATTTTCAAGCGCGACCAAAAAAGCCTCGCGCATAACGGAAGAAAGTTCTTCGTTTTCCCTTACAGTTTCTGCCATTTTTCAAAAATCCTAAAAACGCTCATCCAAAACTGGCTCAACGTGGCATTTTAGAGGATAGCCGCTTCCTCGCGCTTTTTGCATTGCACGACGGGCGCGACTTTGCGCAATGTCAAACGCATAAATGCCCGCAACTCCGCTTCCCTCTTGGTGGACTTTTTGCATAATTTCAAACGCTTCATCGAGTTTTCGTCCAAAAACGTCAATCAAAAGATTCACAACAAATTCCATTGTCGTGTAATCGTCGTTCAAAAGAATTACTTTATAATTTTTGGGAGCATCAAAATCAACAGCAAACGAGCCATTTGTTTCACTTTCCTTTTCTTCTTTCATACGTTTCCTCGATTTTTGATTTTATTTTTGCTCTTGAGCATTTTTCTTTTGAAAAGACGCGCTTATCGTTTTGTCTTCGCGCTCTTCAAGTTTTTCAACTGTAACGTCGTTGTAATTTTGCACCAACCACTCGTCATAAGCCGTCCAATTTTCAAAAATCTCCGTCATTTTAGAGCCTCGTGTCCTCGCGTTCTGAAACCGCCGTTTCCGAACTATTTTTCATTTCTTTTATTATAGCAAATTTTTTGAAAAAGCGAAAATAAAGACGAGTTGTCGATTTTTCAGAGCATTTTTGATATTCTTTTGAAAAACGAGGATTTTAGCGCATGGAAGAATTTACGGTAAAAGCAGAAAAAATTGTTTCTGGAGGAAATTGCCTTTGCCACATTGACGGAAAAGCGGTTTTTGTGCCGTATGCACTTCCAGAGGAAATTTTGTGCGTGGAAATCACAAAAAAAACGCGCGATTGGAATATGGCAAAAATCAAAAAAATCCTTGAGCCGTCCAGTCATCGCACAGAGCCATTCTGTCCGCTTTATGGAATATGCGGAGGCTGCAATATGCAGCACATCGATTCCGATTTTCAAAAAGAAATCCGAAAAAAACTCCTTTTGGAGAATTTTGAACGAGCGGGCGTTTTTTTAGAAGACGATGTGGATGTGATTTTTGGAGAAAACAAAGGATACAGAGCGCGAATTAGACTTTCAGACGGCGGATTTTATCAAAAAGGCTCGCACAGCGTAATCGGCGTGGATTTTTGTCCAGTCGCCACAAAAGAAATAAACGAGTGGCTTTCCAAAAATCCATTTGAAAGCCGTCCAAAAGGCTCGCTCAAATTATTTGCCGACAAAAGAGTCAAAAACGCTTCGCATATAGCAATTTCAAAGGAAAACGCACAAAAAAGCGGGCACAAAAAAGCGCGATTTTCTGGCACGGTGGGCGGGAAATCATTTGAAGAAAACAAATGCGAACTTGAAATCTTAAAAAAGACGCTCGCTTTTGACGTGCGCGGCTTTTTTCAGTCAAATCTCGACGTTCTTGAAAAATCAATCGCGCACATTACAGGAAAAATAAAAGGCTTTCGCGCACTCGACGTTTACGCGGGCGTTGGCACGTTTTCGGCTTTTCTTTCTGACAATTTTGACTTCGTAACACTTGTTGAGCATAATCGCGACGCGCTCGTTTACGCAGAGCAAAATCTTGCAGGAAAAAAGCACGAAAGTTACGGGCTGCCCGCATCTCTTTGGGCAAAAAGAAACGCAAAAAATGCAATCGCGTTTGATGCCGCCGTAATTGACCCGCCACGCGAAGGAATTGAGCGCGATACGCTTGACTGGTTTTGCAAAGAAAGCAAAATCCCCGTAATTCAAAGCGTTTCGTGCGATTCGGCAACGCACGCGCGAGATGTTTCAAAACTCATAAAAGCAGGATACACGCTCAAAAAACTCACTTTGCTCGATTTTTATCCGCAAACCGCTCACACAGAAAGCCTTGCGGAACTTGAATTGAAATAGCGTACAGGAGAACGAATTGAAGAAGATTTTTTCCGTTTTGATTTTTTTGTTCATTTTTGAAGAACTTTTTTCGCAAGTCGCGCAAAAAGTCATTTCGCTCGACAAACCGTCTTGGCACGCCGTTCTTGGAGGAAACGCAATCGCACCAGCCGAGGAAACGCGCTGGGGAATGGCGATTTTAACCGACGGAAGGATGCTAAACTCATGTACCGCAGACGGAAAAATCATCTGGCGGCGCGGCACAAAAGGAAAACCCACGTTTATCACGCAGCGCGGCGATTTTTTCTATCTCGTTACAGGAGAAAAACGAATCACGCTCGTAAACTCGTCTGGCGTGGAACTGTGGAACGCTTCCGCGCCGTTTGAAATCACGGAAAAACCCGTCATTTCAAACGACGGAAGGATTTTTGTTCACGGAAAAAACGCCATTGCGTGCTTTGGAAACAAAGGCATTAGAAAATGGTACGCAAAAACGCCCACGCTCGCCTCTCTTCCAACGTTTGTGCTTTCCGACGGAAGTGCGCTCGTTTTTACTGCCGACGAAGCATTTTCTGGGCAAACAACGGCAAAAAGATTTAGTCGATACGGAGAACCGTTGGAGGACGTGATTTTTTCAGACGTTGTTGACACGGCAGTTCAATGCTCAAGAGGAATTTTGGTGGCAATGAAAGACAGCTCCATGGGGCTTATTTCTGAAGAAAAAGGAAAAGTCGAAAGCCCTTGGATTCAAAAATCGTATCTTTCTACGAGTGCGTTTGCGATTCTTCCAAACGAAGAAACGGGCAACGTCGCGTTTCTTTTTAGAAGCGGCGGAAACACAACGGCGATTTTGCTCCGCACACACTCAGGAGATTTTTTGAATCAATTTATTCTCCCCGCGCTCGACCGAACTTCGATTTCGCTTTCAAAAACAACGTATTCGGGATTTTTTATCAGCGACAAAAAAATCGCTTTTGAGTTTGCTGAAGACGGAACAATTTGGTGGCAAACTGCGCTTCCGCCAGAAAAAACGTGGAATCAAATTTGCTATACAAAAACAAACACAATCGTTCTTTGCATGAGCGACTGGGTAATTCGCGGCTACAAAACAATTTCTCCTCCAAAAGCGGTGGCATACCAACCATTTGACGAGGCATTAGAAGAACCGCCAAAAATAAAACCGAGTGTACGATTTTCCTCCCCGCTTTCTTCTTCGGAGGGGCTTGAGTTACGGGCGTTTTCGGAAGCGGAACTCAAGGCTGCGGAGCGAACGCTCAAAAAAGGCGATTACGGCGAAAAAGAACGCGCGATTGTGGAAGGGTTACGGCTTGAAACAGAGCGATACCTCAACTCTCAAACGTCTTCCAGAGCGGCTCAAAGTTACTTTGCGCAAAATCCTGAGTATACGCAACGCCTTTTGCTGCTTTTGTCGGAAACGGGAATCGACGATTTTTCGTATTATTATGCCGCTTTAATCAGAGCGGAAAAAGAGCCAAACACGCTCGCTTCTTTGATAAAAAGCGCGGGAAAACAAGGTTTTGACCTGGACGGCGAAATCCTCACGTCATTTGAATACGTTTATCACGCAAGCGCGTTCAAAGAAAATACGGCGGTTCTCCAAAACCTCTGCGATGCAACGTTTGAAATATGCCGATTTATGGGGCGACCTGCGCTCATTCGGCACGGAAAAGATATTTTGAAGCAACTTTCCGCGCCGCCGTTTCCAACTCGCATAAGAGAATACGCCACAAAAACATTAAAACGCTTTGCCGAAGAAAACGCGGGATAGTGTTTTGCAAAACTATCTTTTTATTGCTTTTTTGACAAAATCTCTTATACTAAATTTGATTTGAACTGACCATTTTATCATCAAGTTTACTAGTCAAAAAGGAGGATACCTATATGAGCGAAGGTCAATCTCGTGCAAAATACGCCGAAATTCTTGGAGCGTTGACGCTTCCCGTAAAGATGCTTTTGGACGAATACCCCCCGATTTTTGGAGACAAAAAAAAGCGCGTTTTTTTTGAACGAGAGCAAGACGCGCACAAAAACGATTCTGGCGCGATTCGAGTTTCACGATGGTGTTTTTATCGCGCAAAAACGTTTCCCCTTGGAGAACTCAAAAACACACATACAAAAATCACGATTAACGACGACAAGCATTACCGCTACACGGACGCTCCAACTTTAGAGCGCAATGTTTGGTGGATGAATTTTTCGAGTTTCCTTCTTTTTGGTTTGTATGGAAGCGACCTTTTTTCACAAGACAAAGTACAAGTTCTTGAACACCCGCTTCTTGGAGCCGTAGCGGAATTTTTGGACGAAAGCGACGTTTTTGGTCTTGAACCAGAAACGTCGGTTGAAACGAACATAAATCCGCTTCCGTTTTTACTCGAAAACGTTCCGCAATGGTTTGATATAAACGGAAACGTTACGCAAGACGGCAAAACATATTCGATTTATGGCGAACATTTTTGCACAACGCCAATGGAAACCCTTGAAAAAGCGATTACGCCGTCAAAATCGGGCGGAAAACACAATTTTATTGCCGCCGCCGCTCCTTGCGACGGACAAGGCGAGTACACAGACGAAGAACTCAAATACGCCGTGCAAGTTGCGCTTTCGTCTTTTGGGGCGGCTAGACAAATGGATAGGCTTCATGGATACGAAAAAACGACAATTCACACAGGAAACTGGGGCTGCGGTTCGTTCCACAATAATTATGAACTCATTTACGTTTGTCAGTTGCTCGCTTCAGAACTCGCTGGAATCGACGAAATCGTCTTTCACCGCCCGCACACAGACGATTTGGAGGCTGCAAAATCAACGCTCGCTCAACTATCTTCGCTCGGAAACAATGCAAAACTCGATGACATCGTAGAATTTTTGGAAGATAAAGCATACCGTTGGGCGGTATAAAAAAAAACGCGCTTTGACATTTTGGCAAAATCAAATGTCGAAGCGCGTTTTTCAACACCATGTTTACTAAACAAACTCTACAAAAGACTCGCGTTTTTTAATGCAGAAAAAAGTCGCCATTTTGATTTTTCGTTTCCGAAAGTCAAAGCATCGAGTTTTTTACGCGCGCTTTTTCGTCCAGAATTATCTTGATAAGAACACGTACAAGTAATTTCTTTCCAGCCAGAGTTTTTAGAATGTTCTACAATCATATTAACTGGACAATATGCGAGTGGACGTATAATTTTTACAGGATATTTTTCATACGCAAAGCGCACTTTCATTGTAGAAAGAACGCCTTTTTCAAGCGAATTCATCAAAAATGTTTCAAGAATATCGTCAAGATGATGACCGAGCGCAATCGAATCAAAGCCATTTTTTATCGCAAAATCAAGGAGTGCAGACCTTCGGCGCGTGGAACACCAATAGCAACTCATTTTTTTGCCGTCTTTGGAACTTTTGAGCGCGTCAACGTTTAGTGTACAAAAAGGAATTTTCCAATTTTCAATGATTTTCAAAAGTTCTGCGTTAAAAGGTGGCGCAAAATCCGTTTGAATGTAAACCGCTTCAAATGAAAAATCCGACGAAAAACGCTTTTTTCTGTTCGCCAAATATTCAAGCAAAAGCGTGGAATCCTTGCCACCGCTTGAGCCGACTACGATTTTTGAGCCGTTCGGAATCAAATTAAATTCCGTAACCGCTTTGTCTATCAAACTAAAAACTTTTGGTTGCATTATACAAGAACTCTCTAAAACATTATGATATTTGACTTATTTACAAATAAATCTGTTAGATAACTGACATTTTCTGACAAATTTTATCAAAATGCACAGATTCGTTTATTTTACGACAGATTTTTATTTTTTGAAACCGCTGATTTTTTTTGAACGAAAAATGATTTTTTTTGAGCGCGAAAGTAGTTGACCAAATTTTTTTGTTCGTGTATATTTCTTTCTATCGCTTGTCGATGCGGTGTTAGCGAAGTTGGTTATCGCGCTGGCCTGTCACGCCGGAGACCGCGGGTTCAAGTCCCGCACATCGCGCTTGTTGTATGGTTCCTTAGCTCAGTCGGTAGAGCAACGGACTGTTAATCCGTGTGTCGCTGGTTCAAGCCCAGCAGGAGCCGAGAACACTCGATTTAGTTCGATTAAATCGAGTGTTTTTTTATATCCTCACGTTTTCTAAAAAATGAAAAAATCAATATGACACTTTCTGAGAAAAAAAACGAAGAACGAAAAAAAATGAACGCAACAGTGCGCAAATTTTTTTTGAAAAACGATAATTTGACACTTTTGAAGATTTCAAAAGAGATTTTTTCAAACATCATTTCAACGGCGGAGTACCAATCTTCTCGTGCAATTTTGTGTTTTCTTTCTTCAAAAAACGAAATCGAAACCGATTTTTTCATAAAAAAAACGCTTTTGGACAAAAAAATCCTCGCTTCTCCGCGCGTAATCGAAAAAAACGAAATGGAATTCCGCGAACTCCTTTTTGAAAAAGAAATCGAACAACAAACGAAAAAAGGCGCATTTGGAATTCGAGAACCGCTACTGTCAAATCCGCTTTTTGACCCGTTTTCTTTTGAGGAAAACATGCTCGTTATAGTTCCAGGCATTGCTTTTTCAAAAGACGGAAATCGACTAGGACACGGAAAAGGCTTTTACGACCGCTTTTTGAGCCGCCTGCGATTGGCAAAATCAAACGTTTTTGTTTTTGCGCCGTGCTTTCCGTGCCAAATCGTTGAGAGCGTTCCCACTGACGAATATGACCAAAAAATCGACCGCATTTTTTTCTAAAAAAGCGATTTCACCTCGTTTTTCGCGCTCCTTTTGAAATAACGAGAATTTTTTTTCACTTTTTTCTATTGTCTGCTATAATTTTTCAAAAGAGTAAACTTAAAAGAGAGTTTTCGAGCGTGGCTCGTTATTCGGAAACAAAGAGGTTTCTCAAAAAGTCTAAAAATCGTCGAGGTTTTCAAAAATGGCAGCAAAAAAAAGCAAAAAAATCATGGACGGAACAAAACTTATCAGGCAACACAGCATGGCAATTCGCTTTGGAATCAAATTGGGAGCGATAATTTTGGTTCTTCTTGCCGCTCTTGAAGCTGCTTCCATAATTGTAGTTCGGCGCGCACTTGAAAGCCAAAGCCGCGCAAGCGCAAAAGAACTCCTTGACGCAAATATTCAAGGGCTTGCATACAGAAACAGCAAGTTTTCCCAGCAACTGCGAGCGTACACTTTTGCAGACCCGTTTCTTCACGAGCAAGTACCAAGCACAGAAGAACTCGTTGAGTGGCTCGAAAATCACAGGCGAATTAGAAGTAGCGACTTTGACGAGGTTTTTTATTTTGAATACGAGAGTTCCAAAGGCTGGAGCGATGACGAAGAAGAATACGACGGAAACTCATTTGGATTTTTTAGAGCGATGAAAGCCGAAAACTTGAATCAATACATAAGCGACCCCATGGGAACAAGCGTTGACGACGCGGAGTTTTACGTTTGCAAAGCCGTTTCAACGAGCGGGGGGCGAATCGGATTTTTTGCCGCCTCCGTTTCTCACGACACGCTTGCAAAGGCAATAAACCTAATAACCACGGGAGATAGCGGTTTTGCAATTCTTGTGGCAAGCGACGGCACCGTTATGGCGCATCCAGACGAATCGCTCGTTATGAAAATGAATTTGCGCGACGCTGACTCAAAAATGGGCTACAATGGAATGAGTGCGCTTGTTTCAAGAATGACAAAAGGCGAAGAAGGAGCGGAATGGGTTGAAGCGGAAAACGGTCGGCAGTTGATTGTGTTTGCGCCTGTACAAAAAACGCCGTGGTCTATGGCAATTTGCATTCCAGATTCCGACGTTTTCAAAACAGCAAGAAAACTCGCACTCATTATGGCGGCAATCACAATTGGAATCGCGCTTGTGATGGTTGCCGTTTCGACTTTTAGCATTTTCCGAACGCTTCACCCGCTCAAAAAACTGGAACGGAGCGTCGGAGAAATCGCTACGGGAAACGCCGACCTCACAAAAAGAATCAAAGTTCACCACGCACACGACGAAATCGGAGCGGTTACAACAGGATTCAACACGTTTGTGGAAAAACTCCAGTCGATTTTGCGCGGAATCAAATCTTCGCGGGGCGAACTCAACAGCGCAGGCGACGACCTTCGGGCGGGGATAGAGGACAATTCCGTTTCGGTTCAGCGCATTCTCCTTGCAATCGGCGACGTTCGCACACAAATCTCGCAACAGGCTTCGAGCGTTGAAGACACGGCAGGAGCCGTAGATGAAATCTCGTTGAGCATAGACGAACTTGAAAAAATGATTGAGCGACAAACGACGTGCATGGGCGAAGCGAGTTCGGCGGTTGAAGAAATGATTGGAAACATCGGCGGCGTAAATTCGGAAGTTGAAAAAATGGCGCAATCGTTTGATTCTCTTGAAGCAATGAGCCGCGCTGGAAACGAAAAGCAGCAGGCGATGGGACAGCAAATCTCTCAAATCGAAAGCCAGAGCAAAATGCTTCTTGAAGCAAACGCGGCGATTGCCTCGATTGCCGAGCAAACGAATCTTCTTGCAATGAACGCGGCGATTGAAGCGGCGCACGCGGGAGAGGCGGGAAAAGGATTTTCTGTTGTGGCAGACGAAATTAGGAAACTGTCGGAAACGTCAGGCGAGCAATCGAGGACAATCGGCGACCAACTCGGAAAAATCAAAGATTCCATTGAATCCGTTGTTTCGGTAAGCGCGGAAACGGGAGAAACGTTTTCGCTTGTTTCGCAAGGGATTCGGAACACCGACGAAATCGTGCAGCGAATTAGAACGGCAATGGAAGAGCAACAAACGGGTTCGCGAAAAATCGTTGACGCTTTGAAAAACATGGACGACAGCACGGCAAACGTTCGCGGTGCAAGTCGCGAAATGAGCGCAGGAAATCGCGCGATAATCTCCGAAGTCAATAAACTCAAAGAAGCCACGGAGTCAATGAAAATCAGCGTTGACGAGATGAGCGAAAGCGCGGAACGCATAAACGAAACGGGAAACGCGCTCGAAAACATCTCCGACCGAATGAAAGAATCAATCGCAAAAATCGGCGACCAAATCGACACGTTCGTAGTCTAAAACGCGGCGATTTTTGCTTGCTTCTATTTTTTACCAAAATCGGCTATGATTTTTTGCATGAAAGAAATCAATCTTCCTTCTGATTTTTCGGGCGTGCATTTTCATCTTGTTGGCATAAAAGGCACAGGCATGGCGGCTCTCGCGGAGATTTTGAGCGAACGCGGCGGGATTATTACGGGAAGCGACGTTTCGGAAACATTTTACACGGACGAAGTTCTCAAAAAAATCGGAGTTTCTGCCCTCCCCTTTTCTGAAAAAAATATCACGGATAGCGTTCAATTTGTCATTCATTCAAGCGCGTACAGCGCAGACAAAAATCCAGACCTTGCCCAAGCCGCAAAAAAAGGACTTCCAACGCTCATTTACTCTGAAGCATTGGGCGCGGTGAGCAAAACGGCGTATTCGTGCGGCGTGTGTGGCGTTCACGGAAAAACCACCACAACGGGACTTTGCGGAACGCTTCTTTTGGCACTTGATTTACCCGCACAAACGCTTGCAGGAAGCGTCATTTCCTCGTTTGGAAAAAAATGCACTGTTTCCACGCCGTCGCTTTTTGAAGCAAAGAAAAACGGAGAAACACATTTTTTTGTTGCAGAAACGTGCGAATATCAAAAGCATTTTATGGCTTTTTGCCCAAAAAAAATCATTTTGACGAGCGTTGAAAGCGACCATCAAGATTTTTATCCAACGTACACTGATATTCGCGACGCTTTCGTGGACTATTGTTTGAAACTTCCCAAAAACGGCGAACTCATTTTTTGCATAGATGACGCGGGGGCGGCAGAAACGGCAAAAATCGTAAGCGAAAAGCGTCCAGACATCACGCTCATTCCCTACGGAACAAGCGCGGAGGGCGATTTTAACATACAATTCGGAGCGATTTCTTCTGGAAGGCAACATTTTTTTCTTTCAGGATTCGGAGAATTTTCGATTGCAGTTCCAGGAGCGCATAACGTGAGAAACGCAACGGCGGCAATCGCTCTTTCGATTCGACTGCTTTTGGAAAAGGGGAAAAATCCGCTCGAAAATATGGAAAAAATCCGCGCAGGCTTGCTCTCGTTTTCTGGTGGCGCACGAAGAAGCGAAATTGTGGGAAGAGCAAAAACGCCTCTCGGCGAAGAAGTCATTTTTATCGACGATTACGCTCATCATCCAACGGCAATAAAAACAACGCTTTCTGGTTTTCGCTCGTTTTACAAAAATCACCGAATCGTTGTGGATTTTATGAGCCACACCTATTCGCGCACTGCCGCGCTTTTGAACGAATTTGCAAACAGTTTTTCAGACGCAAACGACGTGATTATAAATAAAATCTACGCAAGTGCGCGCGAAGACGCTTCAAAGGCGGGCGTTTCTGGCGAACTGCTTGCACAAAAAACGGCAGAAAAGCATGAGCGCGTTTTTTACGCGGGCGAATTTGACGACGCGACTGAAACGGCTCTCAACATCCTCTCAAAAAAAAGCGGCGAAAAAGACGGCTATCTTTTTGTTACAATGGGAGCTGGCGATAACTGGAAAGTCGGAAAAAACGTTTTGGAGCGATTACAAGCAAACGGAGGCGAACAATGAACAGCATGACGGGATACGGATTTTTTGAAGAAGAACGCGACGGAACGCACGTGAGCGTTGAAATTCGCTCGGTGAATTCGCGCTTTTTGGATTTGAACGTGAATATTCCGCCGTTTTTATTGCCGCTTGAAGCAAAAATCCGCGCGCTCGTTTCAAAAAAGGCAATGCGTGGGAAAATCGACGTTACGATTCGCGTGCGCGACAATGCGCCAGAAACAAAAATCAGCGTGAATCTTTTGGCAGCAAAATCCTACGCGACGGCAATTCTCAACGTGAACAACGCAATTCAAGACGTTCCAAATAAAATCTCGAACGAAACATTGCTTTCGCTCGTTCTTGCTCAAGACGGCGTTTTGAATGTGGAAAAAAACTTTGACGCGGAAAAATATTGGGAAAAAATAGAACCTTCTTTTTTACACGCATTTGAAGATTTTTTATTTTCGCGCAAAAAAGAGGGCGAAAATCTAAAACGCGACCTTCTCGAAAAACTTTCAAAACTTGACGAATGTAGCGCGTTTTTCAAAAACTGGCAGCCGCAAATGGAAACTCGATTTAAAGAGCAAGTTACATCAAAATTCGAGGAACTGTTGGGAGAGCGCGTTGACGAAAATCGAATTATGACGGAAGTTGCGGCGATGATTGTTCGCTATACAATAAACGAGGAAATCGTGCGGCTTCAAAGTCATCTTTCTTCGATTCGCGACGAAATCGAAAAAAATCCAAATCCTGGAAAGCGGCTCGATTTTTTTTGCCAAGAGGCGAATCGCGAGATAAACACAATCGGCTCAAAAAATCAGTTTGCGGAAGTTGGCGCAAAAGTGGTGGACGCAAAAGACTCGCTTGAAAATATACGAGAACAAGCGAAAAACGTTGAGTAGCAAGAAGAAATTGACAACGCACAAAAAGATTTTTTGATTTTTCGGCGGCTTTTAGTCGTGATAAAAATAAAATTCATTTTTTTAAGTGGAGTAAAAAATGCAAGATTTTCAAATACCCCAAGGGAAAACGCTCCGTGTGGCAATTAGCGGAAAAAGCGGCTGCGGAAACACAACGGTAAGCACGCTTCTTTCGGAGCGACTTGGAGTAACGCTCATAAATTACACGTTTCGGCAACTCGCCGCAGAAAAAGGGCTTTCGCTTGCAGAAGTGATTGAAAAAGCAAAGACGGACGACAGTTTTGACGTGGTGGTAGACACAAGACAAGTTGAAATGGCGAAAAAAAACTCGTGCGTGCTTGGAAGCAGACTCGCGATTTGGATGTTAAAAGAAGCGGACGTGAAAATTTATCTCATCGCCTCGGACGACACGCGAGCAAAGCGCATTTTGAACCGCGAAGGTGGCGACCTTGATGAAATAAAGCGTTTTACCGCCATGCGAGACCGCGAAGACAGCGCGAGATACCAAAAACTCTACGGAATAGATAACGGCGAATACGAGTTTGCTGACCTCAAAATCGACACCGCAACGCGCACTCCAGAAGCAATCGTAGAATTTATACTTTCTTACCTCGAAAAACGAGGTCTTATTGAAAAAATCTAAAAAATCGAGGAGAAATCATGTACCCTTTTAAAACAATCGAGCCAAAATGGCAAAAATATTGGGCGGAAAACAAAACCTTCCGCGCAACCGAGGACGAATCCTTCCCAAAAGAAAAACGACGCTATGTCCTTGATATGTTCCCGTATCCCTCTGGCGCGGGGCTTCATGTGGGACACCCGGAGGGCTACACGGCGACGGACATCTACTCGCGCTATCTTCGCATGAACGGCTACAATGTCCTTCACCCGATGGGCTACGACGCATTCGGGCTTCCCGCCGAAAACTACGCAATAAAAACGGGAACGCACCCCGCCACCACGACCTACGAGAACATCGCGCACTTCACCGAGCAGATTAAGGCTCTGGGATTTTCTTACGACTGGGACAGGCAGGTCATCACTTGCGGAAGCGACTACTACAAGTGGACGCAGTGGATTTTCCTCCAGCTTTTCAAAAAGGGCTTGGCTTACGAGACCGACACGCCGATTAACTGGTGTCCTTCATGCCTTACGGGCTTGGCGAACGAGGAAGTCAAGGAAGGAAAGTGCGAGAGGTGTGGCGCGCAAGTTACGCACAAGACAATCCGCCAGTGGATTCTAAAAATCACCGCCTACGCCGACCGCCTTCTTGAAGATTTGGAGGGCTTGGACTGGCCTGAGAGCGTCAAGGCGATGCAGCGAAACTGGATTGGACGCTCTGAGGGTGCGGAAGTCGATTTTGTCATCGCCGACGCGAGCAGAAATCCCACAGCCGACCGCCTCACCGTCTACACCACGAGATGCGACACGCTCTTTGGCGCGACCTACATGGTCATTTCTCCTGAGCATAAACTGGTTTCAAAACTCACGACGGCAGAACAAAAAGAAGCCGTCGAAAAATATGTGGACGAGGCGGCGAAAAAGAGCGACCTTGAGCGCACCGATTTGGCGAAGGACAAGACGGGCGTGTTCTCAGGGAGCTACGCGATAAATCCCGTGAACGGAAAACTCATTCCCATCTGGATTGCCGACTATGTTCTCATTTCCTACGGCACGGGCGCGATTATGGCAGTTCCTGCCCACGACACGCGCGACTGGGATTTTGCGAAGAAATTCGGTCTTCCGATTATCGAAGTCTTGAAAAGCGAAGTCGATGTGCAAAAGCAGGCGTGGACAGAGGACGGAATCCATGTCAATTCCGAATTCTTGGACGGACTCAACAAAAAAGACGCGATTTCAAAAATGCTCAATTTTTTGGCGGAAAAGAAAATCGGCAAAAAAGCCGTGAACTACAAGCTCCGCGACTGGGTTTTCAGCCGACAGCGGTACTGGGGCGAGCCGATTCCGCTCGTTCACTGCCCCGAGTGCGGCATCGTTCCCATTCCTGAAAGCGAACTTCCGCTTGAACTCCCTGCGGTCAAAACCTATCAGCCCACGGGAACGGGAGAAAGTCCATTGGCAGGAATCGACTCCTGGGTGAACTGCAAGTGCCCCAAGTGCGGAAAGCCTGCCCGACGCGAAACGAACACCATGCCGCAATGGGCGGGAAGCTGCTGGTACTATCTCCGCTACATCGACCCGCAAAACACACTCGCGTTCGCCGACAAAGCGAAGGAAAGCTACTGGATGCCCGTGGATTTGTATGTGGGAGGCGCGGAACACGCGGTGCTTCATCTTCTCTACGCGCGCTTCTGGCACAAGGTTCTTTATGACCTCGGCGTTGTCTCGACAAAAGAGCCGTTCCAGCGGCTCATCAACCAGGGAATGATTACGAGTTTTGCCTTCCAGAGGAAGAACAAGTCGCTTGTTCCGACCGATATGGTTGACGAAAAGGACGGAAAATTCTTCTCGAAGGAGGACGGCGAGGAGCTGGAGCGCGTCATCGCGAAGATGTCGAAGTCGCTCAAAAATGTGGTGAATCCCGACGAGATGATTAAAAACTACGGCGCGGATTCGGTGAGAATGTACGAGATGTTCATGGGACCGCTCACCGTCTCAAAACCCTGGAACACGCAGGGCTTAATCGGCGTGAACCGCTTTTTGGACAAAATCTGGAATCTCTCCGAAAAGCCGCTTTCCGACATCGACATCAAGGGAAAACTCGACAAAGATTTGGCTTCACTGCGCAAAACCTACGCAAAGACGGTCAAAAAAGTGAGCGAGGACACGGCAAACCTTGACTTCAATGTGGCAATTTCTCAGATGATGATTTTCGTGAACGAAGCAAGCAAATTTGAGTCTCTTCCGCGCGAAATGTGGGAAGGATTCGTACTGCTTCTCTCTCCGTACGCTCCGCACTTAGGCGAAGAGCTGTGGCAGCGGCTCGGGCAGGAAGAAAGCTGTGCCTACGCAAAATGGCCTGAATTCAGCGAGGAGTTCTCAAAGGACGACACCAAGGAGTTCCCCGTGATGATTAACGGAAAGCTCCGCGCCAAGTTCGAGGCCGCCGCAGACAGCGACAATGCCACGCTTGAAAAACTCGCGAAGGAAACCGAGGGCTTCAAGAAATTCACCGAAGGAAAGACGGTCGCAAAGATTATCGTCGTTCCAGGAAAACTGGTGAATGTGGTGGTGAAGTAAGCGGTCAGAATTGTTGTAAAAAAAAGAGCCTTCCGTCAGTCAAATGGCGGAAGGCTTTTTCGTGCCGTTTTTGAGCAAATCCGATCCGCTCAAATGGTTTTTAAAATCGGTACTGATACCCTGCCGCGAATGTCAAATCGGCGGATCGGTAGCTAAGTCCAAAGTCTCCGTCGCTGTGGGCGAACGCTTTTGTAAACCCCAAATCTGCCGTGATTTTTCCAGGTCCTGCTTTTATTCCGAACATAAGTTCAGTGGCAAGCCCTGCGTTCCATGTAAACTCTTCATAGTCGTTATAACTTACAACTGTGTGAAAAAGGCTGATTGCCGCAAAAGGCCCCACGCCAAGACCAAGCGAAATTTTTTCATTGACATTAAAAGTGAAGGTCGCAAGCAGCGGAAAATCCAATGAAGTGTACTTGTCCTCTTCCTCTTCGTAATACTCATTATAGTCATAAGTTGAGTAAGAATAAGAGTCCTTGTACCCCTGATTAAAAATGAGCCGCAATTCTGGCTGCAGACCAATCTCGAATTTTTCCGTTTGGTACAATCCGAAATTCGCATGGGCCGCAATTCCGAATCCGAATTTCGCGCCATCTTCACCGATTGCGTTCAAGTTGTACGAACCAAGCACCTTGCCGCCAACGCTCACATTCCCTGCATAAGCAGAAAGTCCGATAAACGCCGCAAGCGCGGCCGCCAAAATCTTTTTCATTTTTCGCTCCTAAAGCATTGAAATTGCATCAAAACTATACAAAAAAAAAGCATTTTGGCAAGAGGTGGCGAAAAAACGCCGTCCCTTCTAACTCCACTAAAACCCATTCGTTATGGCATTTTGACAAAATCGGCGGTATACTTTTTTTTATGCCACGCCGAGTTTTTCTTGCGCTTCTTGCGTTTTTTCTCAATTTTTGTGCTACAAACGCGCAGAGCGGACGGGAACTTACGGATTTGGTTGCAGAATTTTTACAATCCTCTCAAAACCATCCTCCGATTTTTGAGCCACTTGAAAAAACGTCGTTTGATTCTTTTCCAGAAAACATTTGGCTTTCCTTTCCTCCCACCGAAAGAGAGCCGACTTCTCAAACGGAAAACGCGCGAAACAAAATCGTTCTTGTTTTTTTTCAAGAAGACGTGCTTTCTCGGACGGAGGCATTTTCCGCGCTTTTTGAGTCGATTGAAAAAACAAAACGAAAAACCGAAGTCGATTTTCTTTTTACCGCGCTCGACCGTCCCGTCATTTTGGGCGGAGAAAAAACAGGAACGGGCGTTTTTGCCGCAAATCGCTTTAATTCCGAAGAATTGTTCGCGCTTTTTTTCTCGTTCAAAGAAGAAAATACGACTGCAACTCTTTTTACAGGAAATCGCGATTTTTCAACTCCGCTTTGGCTTACAAAACTTTGTACCGAAGTTTTTGAAGTTTCGTCAATTCCTTTTGAAATTTCTCCAGCGATTCTTTCGCTTTATCGCCTAAACATTTTGAAAGGTGATGCGCGAATCGAAGAATGTATGCGATACAATATTCCGTGCGCAAAAGTGGAAATCGGAATCGACGAATTGAATTTTATCGAAAAACTCGTGCAACTTTACTCAACGGAAAAAAGCGGCGACTGGGATTCGCATTATTTTTTTCTTGCTCCAAAATATTTTTCCACGCCGCTTTTTATTAGCGAGCAAGCGTTCATTCTTTTTGAAATCGCCACAATCACATTGAGTCTTTTTTTGATTTGCGGACTTTCGTTTGTGGGAAAGGCGAGCGAAAAATACAAACGCGATTTTATAAAATCCAGCCCGCTGATTTTTTTGACGATGTTCATTTCGTTTTCCGCGATTTTCTTTGCAAAAAAAATGATTTTAGTTTTTGACTTTTTTGATTTTTTCTCTCCGTTTGAAAAATTTTTCTTTATAATCGCGTGTTCAATTTTTTTCGTTCAGTTTTTTTTGAATCTTTTTGAGTACTTTCACATTCCCGTGGCAGCGTTCATTTTTGGATACGTGGCGACTTTTGTTGCGGTGGCAACGATTTTGATTTTTAGCGCGTTCGACTTGCTTTTATTTTTGATGTTCGGCTTTGAATACGCAATTTTGTCGATTTTTCGCCGTGCGCGGACGCATTTTTTGAACGCGCTCGAACTCGTTTTGCTCGCGTTGCCGTTTGCACCCTACGCGCTCGCGCTTGCGCAAAACGCCTCGGAAATTTCGCTCCGTCCGTTTTTCAAAGACTCGATTTTGCCTACGTTTCTTACAATGCTCGCGCTGTTTCCGTTCAATGTCATCGTCGCGCGCTTTTCGCTTCGGACGGAGTTCAAGGCGGGCGAAAAAGGATTTGGCGTTTGGAAAACGCGCGTTTCTCTTTTTTTCTCTCCCGTTTTTTTGACGATTTTGCTTTTTCTCCCGTTGATTCCGCTTCAAAAGGCGTGGGAAAAAAACGTTCAAATTGAAACCGCAATTTCTCCAGAAAAAATAGAAAAAAACGACCGCAAAACGCTTTTTGCCACTCTTTCAAGAACGGATTTTCGGGGAATCACCACAAACAATATTTTTATTGAAACGCACATTCCTGCGGAGCGAATTTCCATTTCCATAAAAGGCAACGGTTCGTCCCCGCTCCTTGAATCAACTTACGGCTACCACATTCAGAGCGACGGTAGCGCGAACATTTTGATTCCAGACAAGCCGCCCAAATCGATTTCAATTGACTACGTTACGCCCACCGACGAAATCACGGAGATTTTTATAAAAGCGTATTTTTTTGACGGAAATGATTTTTGGTTTGAAGAGAAAAATCTGCGCTTTGGGGGCGTTCTTTGAAAAAAAATGGATTTCTCTTTGCACTTTTTTTATGTTTCGTCGCAAAAAACGCATTTTCTCTCCCGCGCTTAATGCCAATCGAAAACGAAAGCGACTCCGACGGAGCGGGCGCGATTGTATTTGACACATCAAAACTCCCGCTTGAAAACAACGGCGAAAAATCTATTTTTTCGTTTGGAATAAACGATTCTCACATTGATTTTTCGGCTTCGGGCTACTGGAAAAGCGAATTTTCCTCGGAAGCAACGTTTTTTGGCGGATTTGGAAACGATTTTGAAGCGGATTTTTCTGTTCCCGTTTTTTCGCAAGAAGTCGATTTGAGCCTTTTTTTGAAAATCGACAAAAAATGGTATTTTGAAGCGGATTTCGCCGACGAGTTTTCAAGAAATACGCTCGCGTTAGGCTACGATGGCGACGGAATCGTAAAATCGGTGCGGGTCGCAAATCGCGGCATTCGATTTTCAGGCGATTACTCGACGGATTTTCTTTCGCTTGGAATCGGTGGCGGAGAAAACGAAGCACCTGGCATTGCCGCTTCTTTTTCTGGAGAAAAATGGCGAGCGGACGCGGTTTTTCGCTACGATTTTTTAGAACCATTTGAAAAAGAATGGTTTGGAAAAAACGCTGTAACAAAAACCGAATATTCGCTTTTTGACTGGGATTTTGGAAGTTGGTTCGTGCTTCCAGACAAAATGGCAGAAAACGTGGTGGCGGTTTTTGTTGAAAGCCGCGACGGAAGTGAAAAAGACGCAGCCGGACGAACGTATCGAGCGTTATCGAGCGCGGAATATTTGCTCGTTCCGTCACTGAATTCGGTTTTGCTTTCTGCGGACGCAAAAAGCGGCAAAAACGGCGGAAAACTTCCCCGCGTGGCGTTTTTGATTGACGGCGCAGACGAGGTGGCATTAAAAGAATTTTGGGAAGAAACAAAAGCGTTTTTCAAAGAAAGCGACGACGCGCTAAATATCGAGCAATTTTGTTTTTTTGGCGACGATGTTAAAAACGCTTTTTCGACAATCGACTCAAAATCGGTTTTGATTGTCCAAAGTCCAGCGGGCTTTAGCCCGTTTGCCTCCGCTCATCGCTACGATTTGGGCAGTCTTTCAAAAGTTCAAGAGGCGGTCATTGCCTCAAAAAGCACACACGTTTCGGCAAAAGAATACGACGTGTCCGTGAAAGATGACGATTTTTCGTTTGTGCAATCGGATTTTTTTAGAGAAGACCATCTGTACGTTTCGATTTCGATTTCTGGAGAAAAAAACGAGCCTCAAAATCCTGCTTTTCGATTTCCGCTTGCAAAAACAAACCCGCTTTGTTACCTCGGAGTCGAAAACAAAAACGGCTCTTTGGAAAACGATTACATTCTTTTGACACGCGCGTTTTCGGCAGTTTCAAGATTTGACATTGGAACGAACGCGATTTTAGGCACGATTCGAGTTTACAAAAACGGAATTCTCGACGCAGCAGCGGTGTACGACGAAGAATCGGGCGAAGTTACGCCTTCCGTTTCAATCGGGCAAACGGATTTTTTGAAAATCACTTGGTACGAAGAAGGAAGCGAAGACGCCGGCTCGTTTGCCTCAGAAATAGGTTTTGCCTACGATTTTGGAGAGCATTGGAGCGCGGACATTTCCGCGTCTGGGCGTTACACCACGGGAACTGCCGCGCTTTCGGTGGACGAAAAAAATGCAAGTCCCGCGTATGCCGCGCTTGCGCTTGGAACGCACTATCAAAACGGCTCTTTTTCGTTTAGAGCCGCGCAATCGGCGGCGATTGAAACAGACGACACAACGGGATTGTGCCGCATTCTTTCGATGAACGAAAATGCAAACGAAACGCACTATCATCAAAAAAACGCGCTCTCTTCGATTCCGCAAGGCTTTGTGCCGCTTTTGAATTGCAAAAACGCGCCGACGCTGTTTCAAAGCGATTTTGTGGAAACTGAAACAGAAAACGGCATTCTTGACGACGAGATTTCAGGGTACGCGCTTCCGATTTCTTGGGATTTTTCGACTTCAGTTTCGCAAACGAATTGGAGCGCAAAGACGATTTCGCTTTCGCTTTCAAATTCCGCGCTTTCAAATGCGAGCGTTTTTGAGTTTTCGGTAAAAGACGTTTCCGACGATTTTCAAGAGCGAATTTTTTTGCAACTCGGAGTTGATGTTTCAGACGATTCGGATTTTTTTGAAGAAAAATCGCGCGTAGCGACTTGGGAAATCACGGACGACGTTCTCAAAAATCCAAATTTCAAAGAAGGCACGATTTCCGTGGTTTTAAGCGATTCCGACAGAGCAAAAATTGCAAGCGCGGGCGGAACGGGAATGCGCGTAATCGTTACGGGAGAAAGTGGAAGCGGAACCGTGCTTTTTGGTCCGTACAAAGCGCACGGCTCAAATTGGGCAGTGAGCGCAGACGAGGAGACATTGATTTCTGTTACGCAGGAAGAAGAGTCGATTAACTCAAAAACCGTCAAAAAACTCAACGAAAAAAACAATGAAAAACAAAATTACGTGCAGATTTTTTCTGTAAAATTGTTGGACGGCGCGACAAACAGCAAAATAAAAGCGACGCACTATTTTGAAAAAACGTCGGCGGCGGGGTACGAATCAATCGTGTTTTTTGCAAAAATCGGAACGGACAAACGGCGTGCGCCAGATTCGATTTTGGAAGAAGAAAACGAAGAGCCACTCATTTTTACGATTGACGACGCGACGGGCGAAAATATTGCGGCAAAAATTGCAATGAACAAAAACGCGGTCAAAAAACTCTCCGACGACGAATGGCATGAAATAACCATTGAAACTCAATCGCGCAGTGTGAAAATCGATGGCGAAAAAACGGACTGTGCCGTTTTTGTTCAAAGCGACGCGGTTTTCTCGCGATTCAAAATCGAGTGGAATCCGCTCAACGATGACGGCTCTTATTTTACAACGCTTTCGCTGGACGAGTTGCATCTTAGCGATTCAAAAGGTCGATTTTCCACGCGGAGCAAGGCGCACACGGCGTGGAAAATGCAAAACGAAAACGCGATTCTTTCCGATTTTGAAGCGAGCGCGGACGCAAACGCCTACACAAGCCGCGGCTTTGAAAACGCGGATTTTTCAAAAAGCGCAGATTTTTCGTCTTCGCTCAAAGCCTCGGTTTTGCTTTTTAGAACGGAGGCGGCGCTGGCGGCAAATTTGCAAGGACTTTTGAGCGCGTCCCACTCGGTCAAAACGCAAAAAGCTCTTTTGGGATTTTTGAGTGCGTCGGAACAGTTTTCGTTTATTCCTGGAGAGAGCGCGTCAAAATCAAATTCGTTTGGAATTGAACACAAAAATTCGGCGTTTTTTTTCAAAACAACGGCAAAAGACGATGGCTGGTCAAGAGTTCAAGAATCAAGCGCGGAAGCAAAAACAAAAGTGGCTGGCGCGAATTTTTTGATTTTGACAAACGCTTCTCAAACACTTGGCGAAAAAGCGCGGGAAGAAAATTGGGCGAAAGGATTTTTTCGAGAAAGCGCACTCGCGTTTAGCACGGGAGACGAAGAGGCAAAAAAAAGACAGGTTTCTTACAAAGGCGAGATTTCTCGCGCCTTTCACGTGTCTTTTTTGAAAATTGAACCCGAAATTTCAATTTTGGCATCGGGCAGTCAAAAAAAAGATTCTGCGGACACAGAATCCGACTTTTCCGACAGCGAAAGCGTCAAAATCGTTTTGCCGTTTTCGTTTTCAAAAAAATCATTTTCATTCAGTTACAAAAAAAGCGCGGGCGGAACAAAAAAAGAAGCGATGAGTGGCGGCTACGGAAAAGATTCTGGGCGACTTTTTGAAAAAATCTCTGAAAGACCGTATTTTTTGAAGGCGTTTTTGATTCAAGATTTGGTGAGCGACACGATTTCAAAGGAAATTTTTTCGTCTTTGGATACAGAAAAAAGCGCGTTTTACTCCACGTCTTACGAGGCAAATTTTAAGCGAAGCGGAATCGCAACGGGTTTTGATTTTTTGATTCCGAAGTCAACCACGATTTCGCTCACACGCGACATAAGGAGCGCGGGAAGCACAAGCGATATGTATCAAGCGCGTCTTAAAACAAACAATACGGCTGTAAACCTTTTTGGAAAACGCGGAACGCACCCGCTTTTTTCTTGGTACGAGCAAGACGAATTTTCGTCTTCGCTTTCCGTTTCGACAAAAATTCCAAAGGAATCTCCTTCAGATTGGTCATGGCAAATCTCGTCATACATACAGTCAACGTTTGTTATTTTTGAAGGAAACGAACTCAAAGCAGGTCTTGAAGGAACGCTCGGCGGAAAGGACGATTGGAGCGCAAAGGTGACCGCCGTTTGGAAACGAAAGGGAAACTCGGCTTTTATAGACGGCGCGGTTTTTCTTTTTTGGAAAGCGGGGCGAAAAAAGAAAAGCGACGGCGGTTTGATTCACACAAAAACCGACAGCGTTAACGTGAGCCTTTCTTCTTCTGTTTCGGGAACAAGCGTTACAAAAAAGTATCGCGCGGATTATACGCACAAAATCGAAAGCGCGCTCACAAAATACGTGTCGCTGAATACGGCTATTGGCGGAAGTTACAACGCGGTTTGGGAAAAAAGCGTTTCCGTTGGTGCAATTGCAAGCATCGGAGTTTCTGTAACGTTTTAGAACATTGCTCGAAAAATAAAACAAGGGCGCACACGCACCCTTGTCAAAATTATCTTAAAGGCGCGAAATATCCCGTTTCGTCGCGACCGCTTCGATTCATAAGGTACGTTTCGATTTCAACGGGAAGGTATCGTTGCCCGAACTCTGTTTGAAGCGCGGACGTGTACGAAAGCCTATACAAACCAGACGGAATTGCGATTACGTCGTCAAAAATCGAAGAAAGTCCCTCTGGTCTGTAAACGTAGTACTCATGCCCTTCCGTGCTTGAGCAAATGTATCGCATTTCTCCGCTTGCGTTTCCTTGAGAGAGCAACACGCTCAAAAATGCCACGGAATTATTATTGAAAAACGACGTTAAATCGGCAAGCCCGTAGCGGTCAAACGCGCCTTGCGTAACGCTCCCCTCGCCGATGTAAATGACGGCTCGCTTTGATTCTCCGTTGACGAGCGTATTTGCCGAAAGGCGCAAAGCCAAATCGAGCGGAACGATTTGAGAAACGGGCGTTTTTAAGGCAGACGCGGTGAATTTTTCCACGCCCGCGGGATTTCCTTCGTATTCAAGAATCGGAACAGAACCAGCCGAAACAATTCGGAGCGTTCCGTTTCCGTTCATGGAACGCGCGATTTCTTTGACCGCGTTTTCCATCGCCTCTGAATAAAGCGAACTTTCAACTGAACGGTCGATGACGAGTGTTAAATCTGCGACATCGTTTGCGTAGGCTGCCCCGTCGAGTTTCAAATCGGCAACGGTATTTCCTTTTTCGGTGAGGACAAAATTGCGCTCCTTTAAGCCAACAACGCTTTGCCGCCGCCTGTTTTCGACTTTCACGTCAACAACGACTTTTGGAAACTGGTCAGCATTTACGCGCTCAATCTGCACAAAAAATCCGCCAACAAGTTCGCTCATTTTTGCCATTACAAAAACCTCGTTGGACTTGAAATCCGTCACGAGAATGTTTCCGTTTACGTCGGGAACTGCGCTTGTAACGCGGCTTGGAGCATTGCCCGTGGAAACGTTTTCAAAAACCGAGCCGCTTTCCGTATCAACGGAGTAGACTTTGTTTCCTGCACAAAGAACAAGGTATTTTCCCCACACTTTCATTGATTCAGGCTGCTTAAACGTCTTTTCTCGACACAGAATATCAAGAAAGTTCCCAGCCGTATCGAACGTGTATATTGCCCCAGTAACAGCGTCTACTACATAGACATTCTGTTCGATTATAGCGATTCCCGTCGGTCCTTTTAGCCCCGAAAAATCAGCGCGTTTTCCGCCAAAGAAAAAAAGCGGATTTCCGTCGCGGTCAAAAACGTCAATTCGAGAATTGCCAAAATCAGAAACAAAAATGTTCGAGTCGGAATCGAGCGCGATATATTGCGGACCAATCAAACCGCCCACGTCAAGCCCTTTGTGTCCAAATGAACGAACAAAAAAACCGTTTGGCGAAAGTTCTGAAATGCGGTCGCCTGCAAACTCGCTCACCAAAAGATTTCCGTCGGGAAGCCGAACCAAATCCATGGGGCGGTCAAAACCGTTTATGGGTCCGCCCGTTTTTGCCGTTACAAGTCCGTTCACGTCAAGGCGCACGAGTTCGTTTGTGCCGTATGCCAAAACCCAACTTGAACCGTCGTTATTTGGAAGCACCGACACGGGTTGACTAAAAACAAGCGACTCGCCGTCATTTCCCGCGATTCCTTTGTAACTTCCGCTTTCTGTATAGCGCACAGGAGAATCGTAACGGTTGTCGGTAATGCGACGCTCTTGCACAATTTCAATTCGATTTTTGAGCAAAAGTCCGCCGTAGCCCGCCTCGGACTCAAACTCCCACTGTTGCAAAGCCTCCCCTTCAATTCCTGAGCGATAGTACGACTTTCCAAGCCAATCGAGAATCAAATGCTCGCTTGGAAGATACGAAAGCGCGCGTTCAAATTGCATTATCGCATCATTAAACGCTCCTCGATAATACGACTGAACGCCCAAGCGAAACTCCTGCTCGGCAAGTCCGCTTGCGGCAGACCGACCTCCCGTTGCAGAAATCGACGTTGCTTCGCTGCTCGTAAATGCGCCAGACTGCGAAAAAACAGCAGCCGCAGGAATCAAAAGAAAATACGCGGTAAATGCCGCAATGTGTAACAAACGGAATTTTGCCTTCATGCCTTCCCTTCCATTTTTTTGTTTTTTATTTTTGACTTTTTTGCCTAACCTTCTTGAGCGATTCTCAAATGCTCGGCGATTTCTGCGTTGTCGGGAAGCAACTGCTTTGCTTGCGAAAGATAACGCATTGAATCCGCCATAAGTCCGAGTTTTAAGTACACCCACCCCAGAGAATCCATACACGCGGCGGAGTTTGGCTCAAGCGAAAGAGCCTTTTTGCAATACGTGAGCGCAGACGTAAGGTCTCGATTTTCGCACGCAAGAACATAGCCCAACCCATTTAGAGCCGTAACGTTGTCAGCGTCAAGTTCAATCGCTTTTTTGTAATACGTTATGCTCGCTTCCACGTTGCCATCTTCCCATGCGCAATACGCCAAAGAAGCGTACACGCTCGCAGGACGAAAACCAGATTCGAGCAATTTCGTCAACTCCAACTGAGCGAGTTTTCGCCGCCCAGAAAGAGCGTATATCACAGAAAGAATGTACCGACATTGCAAAACGCGCTCCTCTTTGAGCGTTCTTCGCATTGCGCCTTCTTCCGTGGGAGAAGTAACAACTTGCTCAAGATAAAGGAGCGCATCTTCGTGGCGGTCAAGGCGCGCGTAGCAAAGACCTATATAATACGCAAGGTCGATGTTGTCGATTTCTGGGTCGTCTGGAAGAGAAAGAAAAAAAGTGAGTGCGCCGTTGTAGTCTCGTTTGTTGTAAAGGGCAATCCCGTCGCTAAAAATAGCCGTATCGTTCATTTTTTGTCGTTCATCCTTATGAGAGATTTTTCTGCGTAGGATTTTTAGAACGAAGAGCCTCCCTCGTCAAGAAAAGCGGGTTCAGCAAAAAATCGCGTTACAGAAATGAACCCGCGTTTTGAAAGCGAACAGTCGTCTTCTGTTTGCTCAAGTCGTCGCCTCGCGCTTTGAATTAAGCCCTCGCCAAAAAAACCGTAAAAAACATCGTTTCGTCCGTTCGGGTCTGAAACAATCGTCATTCGGTCGCGGTAGTCCCTTATCGAAGGCGAAGCAAATCCCACACCGTTATAAATATCGGCGGATGAAGCGTTGACACTTACAAAAACATCGGAGGTACAAAGAGAAATCAGTTTTTCAAGATTTTTTGCGCAAAACTCCGAGAGCGCGTCGAATTTCCAAGTGTTGTCGTAACTTTCCACGGAAAGCGCGATTCCGGGAAAACCGTACAGCGTTGCCTGCCGCGCCGCCGCGCACGTTCCCGAATAAATCACGTCAGTTCCCAGATTCGCGCCTTTATTTATGCCAGAAATCACCGCGTCGAATTTTTTTTGACCAAAAATCGGCGAAAGAAGTGCGGAAATCACGCAATCAACAGGCGTGCCAGAACAAGAAATCCATTCGGATTTTTCGCTTTTTTTCACGCGGCAAAACGAAAGTGGCAGTTTCATCGTCAATTTTGAAGAAACGCCAGATTGATTTGAAGACGGTGCCAACACACAAACAGTCGCGCCAAAAGACGAAAGCGTTTTTTCCAAAGAAATAAGTCCCTCGCCGTCAATTCCGTCGTCGTTTGTAAGGAGCACCGTTTTTTCTGAAAGGTCGATGTTACTCATATTTTTTCCTAAAACGAGCGCGATAACGCATTTATCGAACTCGATTATTGATTCTTTCGACGATTACGCCGTCCGCGCTTTTTACCGAAAGGACATCCGCTTTGAAACCAAAAATTTTTGAATATTCGGAAAGTCGCTTTTCAAATTCTGGAACGTTTGCGTCGTCAAGAATCGCAAAAAGACAGCGACTAAAACCTTGCCCCGTAATTCGTCCGCAACAAACAGGATTGTGGTCTCTGTCAGGATTTGGATTTATTTCAACAAGTCGCTTCAAAATCCAGTCGATTTCAGGACACGAAATATCGTAAAAATCTCGCATATTTTCGTGACTTTTGTTTACCGCGCGGGCAAACGCCGAAAACACCCCTTCTTTTAGAGCGTCAAGTGAAGAAAGCACGCATTTATGCTCGTTTATAACGCCATACAAATGCCGTCTCGAATCTTCGCTCACAGACGAAAGCACGTCGCGAATTTCTGCCATATCGTCTTCGTATTTCCAAGAACCGTCTTGACGCGCATGGCGCAAAAGTTTGAGGAGTTTTTTGTTTTCTTCTTTCATAATGCTCCGCTCGCTCCAAGAGGTCAAACGCGGAACGTGTGCATCAACGAGCAAAATGTTCTTTTTTGAAAGCGATTTTGAAAATGGAAAATCCACAAGTTCAAAAGCCTCTGCGATATGACGCGAATCGTGATTTGTAAGAACAAGCGAATCTTTTTTGCTAAACATTGCAGTCAAATTTTCCGCAAGATGATTTTCCTCGTCTTCTTTCAAAAACTCTCGACTGCCTTTGTCCAGCACGGAAAGAAGTTCAGAATCTGGGCAATCAAGGTCAAGGAGTTCGTTTACGGCACACGCGGAAGCGACTTTCATCGCAGTCGTAACGCCCATTCCAGAAGACGGCAAAATCGGAGAAGAAACGCAAAAATCAAGACCGGGCATTTTAGGAATTTGGTCTTCGCCCGTTCGTTCTATGATGCTTCCAGAAATAAACGAATAAATCGCGGCTTTTATGGAATTAGCCCACTTGTCCTCTTTTCTGAATCTTAAAGATGAAAGACTGATGTGCTTGTTATCGTCGCTTTCAACGTAATGAAAGCGGAGTAAATCATCATTACGAATGGAAACTGAAACGCAAACAAATCTGTCGATTGACATGGAAAGCGTTTTTCCGCCAAAAAACCAGGTATGTTCGCCCATCAAGTGAAATCGACCAGGCGCACTTGCAATCACGGACGGTTCACACTTAAACGTTTGTTTGTGCGCTTCGATTGTCCGTGCAATTTGTTCGCTTCGCCCGATATTTTGCTCAAAATTCACTTTTTTGATTCTCTTTTATAAAAACAATTTTTGCCACAGAAAAACACGAGAGTGGCACATCGTTGCTTTTTTGCGATTTATTAAATAAAATGGTAGTATAATGTATTCATTTTTACAAGTTTTTTTTTCACTTTTTTCCGCGCTCCTTCTTACGCTCGCCATTCCAAACGAACTTTTTGAATTTGGCTCTCCGATTTTAGGACTTTTTTGTCTTATTCCATTTTATAGTGCACTCAGACGGGCAAAATCTGTAAAAGAAGCGTTTTTTCTTTCGTTTTTGCACGGCGCAACCGTTCATTTGTGTTCGAGTTTTTGGCTTGGCAATTTCCAAGGATACGCGCTTTTTACGCTTGGCGCGTCGCTCGTTGGAACGGGATTTTTTCAAGGATTTCTTTCGTTTTTCTTTTATTATCCAGCACTCAATCTCGCTTCCTTTGGAGGAAAAAAAATCGGGCAGGAAGCCGCGCTTGCAAGTTTTCGTCCGCTTTGGTTTTCTGGCACATATACGCTCTGGGAGTTTTTTAAGTCAACGGGATTTTTAGCGTATCCGTGGGGAACGGTTTCAATGACAGCATATCGCTGGAGTCTTATAACGCAAATCGCTGACATTACAGGACCTTACGGAATTACGTTTTTGTTCTCACTTTTTTCTGCAACAATTTCAGAATACATGATATTGCGTGTAAAAGGCATCAAAAAATCCGATTCGTTTTTGAATCTTTGCACATTGCTTTGCGCACTTTTTTTGATTTCAGCAGTGTACGGCGCGTTTGAACTTTTGCTTCCACGGGAAAGCGTCAAAACCGTGAATGCGGTGCTCGTTCAGCAAAACGGCGACCCGTGGTTCAAAGGCGAAGAGCAATCGATTCTCATTTCCGAAGCACTTTCAGAGGAAAAAATCAACGATTTTAGAGAAAACGACGAAGAATGTGATGTAGTCGTTTGGAGCGAGGCGGTTCTTTCAAAGCGTTTTCCGTCCGCGCGATTTTTTTACAACTCGTTTCCAAACGAAAAGCCGCTTACGCCGTTTATCAAACAAATGAACGTTCCGTTTATAATTGGAGGACCATACACTATAAGTATACAGCCACGTAGAGTAGCGAATTCTGCGATTTTTTTTAATAAAAATGGCGAATTTTCAGGCGAATACCAAAAAATGCACCTCGTTCCGTTCGCAGAATTGATTCCTGGAAGCGAATATCCGTTTATTAGAAATATAATGAGAGAAATTGCAGGTTTTTCATACGGGTGGTATCCAGGAAAATGCGTAACTCTTATGGAAATTCCCATATCATCTCCCGTTCGCGATACAAGAAAAAGCAAAATCATTTCAATCGACATTGAAAAAAATGAAAACGAAAAAAATGAAGAAAAAACGGTGAAAATCGCCACGCCCATTTGCTTTGACGACACGGCAGCGGAAGTGTGCCGTGCAATGTTCCTTTATGGAAGCGAACTGTTTGTAAACATCACAAATGACGCTTGGTCGCTCACGCGCTCCGCAGAAATTCAGCATTTTGTTGTATCGCATTATCGCGCAATCGAATACAGAACAACGCTTGCCCGCGCAACAAACGCAGGTTTAACCGCGGTCGTAGGTCCAACGGGAAAAACGCTTTGCTCGCTTCCACTTTTTGAGGAAGGTGCGCTTTGTGCAAAAATCCCCGTTTATGAGCGAAAAATGACAACTTACGCCCTGTTTGGAAATTGGCTTCCCGTATCGATTTTGATTTTTTCGTTTATTTTTGTGATAAAAACGTCGTTTTTCAAAAAAGAAATCGACGAGCGATTTTGACAAAATAAAACAAAAAACTTGACTATAAAAAAATCGTTCGGTAATCTTGATTGTAAACCAAAATTCTTACAAAAGTGAGTTTACATTTTATGAAAAATCAAAATGAAATCAAAATTTCTGCATTTATCGCGCTTTTTACGGCAATAATTTCTGTGGGGTGTGTTATGGCGATTCCGCTTCCTGGAGGCGTTCCGATTTCGCTGCAAAATTTCTTTTGCGTTCTTGCGGGGTGCATTTTGGGAACGTATAAAGGATTTTTTGCCGTTCTTCTTTGGATGATTTTGGGCGCGATTGGAGTTCCCGTTTTTGCTTCAGCACACGCGGGGCTTGGCGTTTTGCTCGGTCCCACGGGCGGTTACATCGCAGGGTACGCGCTCGCTTCACTTTTTGCAGGACTTTTGCTCGGCTCTCCAAAAATCGAAGAAAAATCTCAAAAAAAATCGCTTTTTCTAAAAACGCTCGTTGTCGTTTTTTTTAGTTACGCGCTTGTTTACGTGCCTGGAATTCCGCGCTTTATGAGCGTTATGGCGGCAAACGGAAAACCGCAAACGTTTCAAAACGCGCTTTCCATGACGTTTATTCCGTTTATTCCTGGCGACCTTATCAAATTTTTTGTAACAGTGTCGCTTTCGTTATCGCTTCGCCCGATTGCCGCACGGTATCTTTTTCCTCCAAAAATCAGCGAAGAAGAAACGGCTCTCAAAAAAATCGCTCAAAAAAATCAAAAAGAAGAAGAAAAATGAAAAATCTTGCCGTTCAACTTGAAAACGTTTCAAAATTGTTTCCGACTTTTTTGGAAAATGGAAAAAGAACATTTTTTCCCGCGCTTTGTGACATTTCGTTGGAAATCGAGGAAGGAAGTTTTTGCGTGGGAGCGGGCGCAAACGGAAGCGGAAAAAGCGTATTGATGTCAGTTATCGCAGGTCTAACAAAACCGAGCGACGGGAACGTTTGGACAAAATCAAAGCCTGGACTGATTTTTCAAGATGCTTCGGCGCAGATTTTGGGCGACACGGCTTTGGAAGACGTTTCGGTTGGATTAAAAAATATGCGCATAAAAAAGGAACTAATAGAAAAAACGGCAAAAGACGCGCTTGAAAAAGTGCGCCTTTTAGAAAAAGCAGAAAATCTTGCGGAATTTTTGTCTGGCGGAGAAAAACGAAGGCTCGCTGTGGCTTCCGTTTTGGCAATGCAACGCGAAATCGTGATTTTTGACGAACCTTACGCGAATCTTGATTATCCTGGAGTTTTGGACGTAAATCGACTTTTGGAAGAACTTAAAAAAGCAAAAAAAACGGTCATCCTTTTGACGCACGAACTTGAAAAATGCCTTGCGCTCGCCGACCGTTTTTTTGTTCTTTCAAAAGGAAAAATCGTATACAACGGCTTGCCGACCGACGCGCTCTTGCTTCCACTCGAAAAATGGTCAATTCGCTCGCCGCTCGTCCGCTACGAAAGCGTTTCCGATTTAATCTGGAAATAAATGAAAATAATAGAAGAAAATGGAAAGTTCAATTTTTTTTAGGTATCGCACTGGAAATTCGATTTTGCACAAAGCAAATCCTTCGCTGAAAGTTTTTTTGAGCCTTTTTCTCTCTGCTTTTTCGTTTTGGCTTCCAGTGCGCTATTCTGCGCTTCTGTTTATGTTGGCATTTTTGTTGAGTGTGTTTGTTTTGCACTCAACAATGCACGAACTTTTTTCAGACTTAAAGCCGACTTTTGTTTACGCGGCTCTTCTTTTTGTTGCAACGATTTTTCTAAATGCCGCGGAATACATTGCGACAAAAGACGCACATCTCAAAATGATTTTTACGCCAAACGCAACGTATCTTCCGCTTTTTTTTAGCACGGCAGCGGCTTTGCAAACGACTTCCCTGCTCTACCGCTCAACGAGCGCGTTTCAAATTTCCGAATCGATTTCTGTTATCGAAAAAAAAATCACAAAAAACGAAAACGCGCCCATTTCAAAATCGTTGTCGCTCGCGCTTTCGTTTATTCCGCGCATAGCCCAAATTTGGACGCGATTGGAAAACGCATGGAAAGCAAGGGCGGGCAAAAATTCCCCAAAAAAAATAGCAACGCTCGTTCCGTTTCTTTTTCACGAAGCAATGCGAAACGCTTTTGAAAAATCGCTCGCACTCGAAAATCGCCTTCCGTAACTCCAAACAGATTTTTCGTTGCGAAATGAACGATGGTGCTGTACCATTTGTTCGTTGGAGTTTTTGATTTTTGCGAGGATTTTCTGATGAGATGCCCATTTTGCGCAAGCCTTGAAGACAAAGTTCTGGAATCGAGAACGATGTCAAGTGGCGAGTCGATTCGTCGAAGAAGAGAGTGTACTTCGTGTGGCGCACGCTTTACAAGTTACGAGAGAATCGAAGAAAAGCCGCTCATGGTCGTAAAGCGGGACGGAAGTCGAGAGCCTTTTGATAGGCGCAAAATCGAAAAGGGAATTGACCGTGCGCTTGAAAAAAGAGCGATTGCAACAAATACGGTAGAAAGCCTTGTAAACGAAATCGAAGGCGAGGCTGTGCGACGCGGAGGAAGCGCACGAGAAGTTGCTGCAACGGAAATCGGAGAACTTGCGCTGGAAAAACTTTTTGCACTTGATAAAGTGGCATACATAAGATTCGCCTCGGTTTACAAGCATTTTGAAGACATTGACGAGTTTATCGCAGAAGTAAAAAGCGCGGGTGGCGGAAAACGAAAAAAGAAGCAACCGCCTTTAGAATCGACTGAAAAATCAATAGAAAATTTTTGATTGTTTGGTATCTCTATTGACAGAGTTTTTGAGTTTTGATAATATATTTTCCGTCTTTTGGGGGCGTAGTCCAGTCGGTAGAACACCGGACTCATATTCCGTATGTCATAGGTTCAAGTCCTATCGCCCCTACTCTGAGCCGTTTGCTAAGGCAAACGGCTTTTCTTTTTTGCCGCTTTTCGGCACTTTAATGAGGAGGTTTTATGCCAAGCACAATCCAAGCCGAACCGTTCGCGTCGCCGTTCAAAGGACGCTCGCTCCTTACCTGGGTGGACTATACCCCCGAAGAAATCCTGCAAATCCTCGACTACGCCTTCTTGGTCAAGAAGCAGGCGCACGCGGGCGAGGTCCACCAGCGGTTCCTGGGCAAGACAATCGCGCTCATATTCGAGAAACGCTCCACGCGCACGCGCTCGTCGTTCGAGACGGCGTTCGGCGAGGAGGGCGGGCATCCCGTGTTCATGTCCACGCAGGACATCCAGCTCGGGGGCAAGGAGAGTGTGCGCGACACCGCCCGCGTCTTGGGGCGGATGTTCAGCGCGATTGAGTTCCGCGGCTTCAAGCAGGAGCACGTGCGCGAGCTTGCCGAGTATTCGGGGATTCCCGTCATCAACGGGCTCACCGACGAGTACCACCCCACGCAGGCGCTCGCCGACGTGATGACGCTCAAGGAGAACTTCGGAACGCTCAAGGGCTTGAAGTGGGCGTTCTGCGGCGACGGACGGAACAACGTGGCGCGGAGCCTCATGGTCATTTCCGCCAAGCTCGGAATCGATTTTGCGATTTACAGCCCGCGCGAGCTGTTCCCGCCAAAGGATATTCAGGAAATTTGCGCTCCCTTCGCAAAATCGAGTGGCGCAAAAATTGAAGTTTCGGACAAAATTTCTGTTGTAAACGGAGCGGATTGCTTGTATACTGATGTTTGGGTTTCGATGGGCGAGGAATCGCTCAAAGAAGAGCGAACAAGACTGCTTTCTGCGTATCAAGTGAACGACTCCCTCATGAAGGCAACTGGAAAAGAAAACACGATTTTTATGCACTGTCTTCCAGCAGTGAAAGGTCAAGAAGTTACCGAAAGCGTGTTTGAGAGTCAGAAGAGCAAAGTGTGGGACGAAGCGGAAAACAGAAAGCACACGATAAAGGCAATCATGCTTGCCCTCCTAAAATAAAATTGAGGGTACGGCAAAAAAGGAGTTTTGCAACATGAAAAAATCATTGATTATCTCGGCATTGCTTGCAGGAGCAGTGGCATTCGCGGGTTTTGCGCAGGATGCAGGGTCGGAGCAGGGACAAAAAAATTACAAGTACCCGTTCCAAGAATCGAAAGTTTCGTACAGAAGTGTGCAAGTTTACAAGGTTCTTGACCAAAAAGATGCGTACATTGTTATGTATGCCAAAGGTCATCGAGATGTAGGACAAGTTTCAATTCCAAAGAAATGGTATTCAACCGACGGAAACAAGCAGACTAAACTTCAGTTCCGCCCGCTTTCTAAAGGAATTCAGCCGTATATGTCAGTATTTTCACGCGACGGAAATTTTGACCACGTTGTTTTGACAATGCCGACTTCAAGACAGGAAAGTGCTTGGGGCGTTGCGGCAAGTGGCACACAAGTCGATGACGCGGATAAAGATACGCTCGTCGTGGAGTACTAAAACGTACAAAAATAAACATTAAAAAATAGCCGCCTAACTGGATGCTACAAAAAAAGCTCTTGAAGGCGGCATTTTTTTCTAAAAACAAACGTTGACTTAAAAAAAATGAAAATTATCACCGAAGCGCACATTAAAAAATTCTTGAATTTCATTGAATCGCACGATTTTTTCTACATAATATCGCATAAAGAACCTGATGGAGATGCGATTTTCTCAAGTTTGGCAATGGGAGCATTGCTCAAAGCAAAAGGAAAAAAATATAAACTGCTTTCGGCAGGACCGTTCAAAAGGGCGGAAATTCGGTCTTTTGCAGAGCAATTTTCGTCTTCAACGGGCGCGATTCTTGACGAAAATCAAACAAAAACCGCGCTTCTCGTTCTCGATTGCTCTGAAGCCGAGCGATTCGGGGAAATCGAAGGGGACATAAAAAATCTTGAACAGTTTGTTGTTGACCATCACAAAACGTCAAATGAAACCGAAAACTCTATAATAGACCCGTCCGCTCCAGCGACCGCTTGTATCGTTCAACAACTATACGAAAAAACCGTCGGTGCGATTCCAAAAGAAGTCGCCGAATGGCTTTTTACGGGACTTTCTACAGACACGGGATATTTTAGATTTCTCAAAGAAGACTCTGCGGAAGTGTTCAAACAAGCCTCTCGACTCGTTGAAGCGGGGGTAAATCCAAAAGCGACATACGACATGATTTCTGGCGGAAAAGCGTATAGTACTCGAAAACTGCTCGGCGTATTGCTTTCGCGAACAACGCGAAAATGCAACGGAAAACTCGCTGTAACATACGAAACGCAAACGGATTCAAAGAGATTCGGTCAAGAGGGACGCGATTCCGACGCACTCTATTCGCTGCTTCTTGCCGTGGAAGGCGTTGAGGCGGTGCTTTTTGTAAGGCAAGATACCGAAACTACATGCACAGCAGGACTTCGCTCGCGAGACGTTTTGGACGTAAGCGCGATTGCCGCACAATTTGGCGGAGGCGGACACAAAAACGCAGCGGGCTTGAGCGTTGAAGGAAAACCGCGCGACGTAATCCGCGCAATCGTTCAAGAGTTCAAAAAAGTCATTTGATTTTTGTTGCGTTATCAAAAGTATTTTGACATTACGGTGGTTGAGCCTATCGAAACCACCATCTTCTCGCTTTCTGATTTTTCAATTTTGGCTCTGTAATCTGTTTTTCGCACACAAAACATTTTCAAAAATCCATTTTTTCTTGTTAGATTTTGTTAGAAATTTCAATTTTGTTGTTAGACTTTGTTAGACTTTGTTAGGAATTGTTAGATTTTGTTAGAAAATTCTCAATTTTTACGAAAAAAGTGGCAAAAATCTCCAAAATATCTAGTTGGCACGCATATTGCATATTCTTTTTCAAGGGAAATCCCTAAAGAAAAAAAATTGGAGAGAAACAATGAAAAAAATCGAAACAAACGAAATCCCATTCCTCTTTGAAAACGGAAAAATCACAAAAACAGAAGCAATCAAGGCACTTTGGGCGAATATTTACACCGCTCCCGAAAAGTACGCTCTCCGCTCTTTTTCGGAAGACGAATTAAGCGACTTTTTGCTGCATTTTTACCCGCGTTTTTCAAGCCTTTTGGACGCATACGACAGCGTAAGTGCGGATTTTACAACATTCGTGAGGAATTGCATTTCGTTCTACAAACTTTCGTGGCGAAAGCGAGCATTAAAAATGAGCGCAGCAGAGCAAAGTCTTGACAGCGCGGTGCGACTGGGCGTTGTGGAGGGCGCAGAAACTGCCGATTTTCGTTCAGACCCACAAAAATCTGAAGAAATCTTAAAAATACGGAAAAAAACGATTTCAAAAAAAAGGCTAAAAAGTGCCAAAACGCCCGCTCCAACGCTGCGACTTGCGCGAGATACCGCTCTGGTTCTTGCGATGAAATCGTGCAGACAAATCGATGACAAAACGTTGCAAAAACTCGCCTCTTTTACAGGACGCGCGGAAGAAGAAATCGTGTCCATGCTCGAAAATGTCAAAAAGCACTCATCTTCTTCGGAAAAAAGATTTGAAAAACTCGTGGCAAAGCGCGATTCGTCGTTTTTTAGAAAGCGCAAATATTCGTTTGAACTTTCGAGACTTGACCCTACCAGTTCAGAATATGAGCGCGTGAAAAAAATCGTTGAAAATCAGACGAAAAATTGGCAAAGCCAAAATGCGCTCCTTTCAAAAAGTTGCGTTCGCTCGCCGAGAAATGAGGATATTGCAAAAACCCTCGGAATAAAGATGAGAAAAGTCTATTATTGTATATCACACGTCCAAGAAAATGGAATTGTCGAAAATTTTAGAGACATTTTTCAAAACGAATGTTCTCAAGATGACTGACGATATTTCAAAAATCTGCTATCATTCGCGCATGAAACTGTATATGGCATCGTCAAATGAACACAAAAGAAAGGAAATGCGCGAACTGCTCCCCTCGTTCGACATTTTTATTCCAGCGGATGAGGGGATTTTTTTCAATCCAGAGGAAAGTGGCTCTTCTTTTATGGAAAACAGCATGATAAAAGCCCGTGCGCTTTTTGACATAGTGCACGCTCCCGTAATCGCAGATGATTCTGGACTTTGCGTTGACGCACTCAAAGGAGAACCTGGCATTTTTACGTCGCGCTATGCTGGAGCGGAGTTTCCGCACGGACGACCCGATGGGAAAAAAATCTCACAAAGAAACCAAAATCGACTTTTAATCGAACAATTAAATAAAACAGGTTCTTCAGACCGCTCTTGTCGCTACGTTTGTTCGATAGTTTTGTTTTTTTCTCCAGATAGATTTTTCATTGCACAAGAAACGTTTGAAGGAAAAATCATCGATTCCATTGAAAAACAAGCAGGTTCTGGAGGATTTGGATACGACCCTATCGTATTTTTGCCAGAATACGGAAAAACAGTTGCGCAAATAACAGCAGAAGAAAAAAACAAAATTTCGCATAGAGGAAAAGCGATACAAGCAATTTTAAGTCTTATCGAAAAAAGTGAAAAACTTTAGAGAAAAAAAAATCAAAAAAAATAATTTTTTTCTAAAGTTTTTTTTGTACATTTCCGAAAATAGTAATGAGTGATTATATCTGGTTCAACTTCGTCGAAGTTTCCTGATAAGTCATTAAAAAATCGTAAGGGGATTCAGATGTAGCCTTGTAATGCAGATGCATCCTTTTACAATAAAATCTAAAAAGACGGAACGGAATCCGTCTAAGTCATATTCCACGGAGGAAAAATATGGTTATCAATCACAACATGTCAGCGATGTACTCAAGCCGCCAGCTTGGAGTTACAAACTTGAGCCTTTCAAAAGACATGGAAAAACTTTCGTCTGGCGAGCGCATCAACCGCGCAGGCGACGATGCTTCTGGACTTGCAGTTTCAGAAAAAATGCGCAGCCAGATTCGCGGTCTTAACAAAGCATCACAGAACGCACAGAATGGAATCAGTTTTATCCAAACTACTGAAGGGTATCTTCAGGAATCACAGGATATTATCCAGCGCATTCGTGAACTTGCAGTCCAGTCATCAAACGGCATTTATTCAGACGAAGACCGTATGCAGATTCAGGTCGAGGTTTCTGCACTCGTAGCAGAAGTTGACCGAATTGCATCGCAGGCACAGTTCAACGGTATGAATATGCTTACTGGACGCTTTGCTCAGTCACAGGGCGAAAATGCTGTTACTGCTTCAATGTGGTTTCACATCGGAGCAAACATGGACCAGCGCGTTCAGGTGTTCATTGGCACAATGACCGCTGCCGCTCTTGGACTTCGCGACGTTGCAGGCGAGGAGATTCTTTCTCTTGCAACTCCAGAGGAAGCGAACCGCGCAATCGGAACGCTCGACGAGGGACTTAAGAAAATCAACAAACAGCGCGCTGACCTTGGCGCATATCAGAACCGCCTTGAATACACGGTAAAAGGTGTTGACATTGCAGCAGAGAACCTTCAGGCATCTGAGAGCCGCATCCGCGATACCAATATGGCATCACAGGTTGTGGACTTCACGAAGAACCAGTTGCTCACGCAGTCTGGAACTGCAATGCTTGCACAGGCGAATAGTCAGGCACAGACGGTTCTTTCACTCTTGCGGTAGTTGAAATCTTCTGGGACTTAAAAAGAACCCGCCATTCGCCAATGAACGGCGGGTTCTTTTTGTATAAAACTAATCGTTTTTCAAAAATGTAAGTTCCAAGAAAGAGTGCTACCCTCTTTACAATTCTAAAAAAAATGTTAGAATTCAAGGACTTCGATATGAAGTTTAGGCATATCTTCGTTCTTTGAAAACTCGTTCTCTTGATTCTTAGGCTTGTGACGGCAGAAATCGCCGCTGAAATTCTATATTTATAGTTTTCAGATGCGATTCCTGCCGAAAGGAACTAGACCTTGTGGCAGAAGGCGCAAAGTCTGCTACGAGTCCGCATGGGGCAGGTCGCACGGCAAGATGTCGTAGCGAAAAAATCAGGGAGGACACAAAATGGTTATCAATCACAACATGAGTTCGATGTTTGCGAACCGCACTTTGGGTGTGAACAACGCACAGGTGCATAACGATGTCGAAAAACTCAGTTCAGGAATGCGCATCAACAAGGCGGGCGACGATGCTTCAGGGCTTGCCGTTTCCGAGAAGATGCGCAGTCAGATTCGAGGTTTGAATCAGGCAAACAGAAACATCCAGAATGGAGTTTCGTTCATTCAGACGACCGAAGGTTATTTACAGGAAACGCAGGATATTCTCCAGCGCGTCCGAGAACTTGCGGTTCAGTCAGCGAACGGAATCTACTCGGATGAAGACCGTATGCAGATTCAAGTCGAAGTTTCTGCTCTCGTTGCGGAAGTTGACCGAATTGCATCACAGGCACAGTTCAATGGCATGAATATGCTTACTGGTTCTTTTGCACAGGATTCAGCAACGGGTCGTGTTATGCAGTTCCAAGTTGGAGCAAACATGGACCAGAACACTCGCGTGTTCATTGGAACTATGACGGCAGTTGCACTGGGACTGAAAGGGCAGGCAGATGACGGACAGTTGTCTATCGCTTCCCCTGATGAAGCAAACATGGCAATCGGCACGATTGACAATGCTTTGACCGCGGTTTCAAAACAGCGTGCAGACCTTGGAGCGTATCAGAATCGCTTTGAGATGGCTTCAAACGGAGTTGCGATTGCCGCTGAGAACTTGCAGTCTGCTGAGTCGCTTATTCGGGATACGGATATGGCAGCGCAGATGGTTGATTACACAAAAAACCAGATTCTCACACAATCTGGAACCGCGATGCTCGCGCAGGCAAACAGCCAGTCGCAGAACGTCCTTGCATTGCTCCGCTAATAACGGGAAAAAAGGCGTTTTTAAGCATTCTTACTAGAAAAACCTCTGGATGTCGTTTTTCCAGTATAAAAAGCGGTTAAAAACAGACTTTTTAAGTCAACAAAAGGGAGGAAGAGGTGCGCCCCTCCTTCTCCCTTCTTTTTTTATAATTTTGAGGAGTGCTTTATGAACGGAGTCAAATCAGTACTTTCAAATTATTCGAGTGTATCGTTACCCGCGCAAGAGGTGTCGGTAACAACAAATACGTCGATTCGACAATTAGCAAGCGCAGAAAGCGTTGTTCAAAATATAACAAAATCAATCGCCAAAACACGCGAAGATATCGAGCATATTCAGAAAGTCTCCGATATTATACTAGGGCAAAAGACTCGATTTTCCGTGAATGAAGATTCTGGGGACATCGTAGTTGCTCTTATAGACCCAAGGACAGATACCGTGATTAGGGAGATTCCGTCGCAAGACGAGCAGCGACTGCACGCAAAAATCAAGCGCATTGTTGAACTTGCCTCCAGAATCAGCGGAGTGTCGTCTAAAGGTGCAGTGTTTAGCATGAATGCGTAGGGGGGCTTAGGTCTACAAAAGGCTCAGGTTTTCCACGTTTTACAACAGGATAGAATATAATAATGGCCGATATTTCGATTCCAGGGTTCAGCGATAAATACAAGACAAAAGACTACGTGGAAGCTCTCATGCAAAAGGAGCGAATTCCGCTTACTCGAGAGCAAGAAAATCTTGAGCAATATAAAGAGCAACAAAATGCGTGGCGTGGCGTTGGTCAAAAAATGGCAGCACTCCGCTCAAGTTCAAAGACTCTTTATTCGTATGAAAATCCGTTCAACAACAAATTGGCTTCTTCTTCCGATGAAGACGCAATTACGGCAGAAGCAGGACGAGAGGCAGCATACGAAACTATAAAAGTAGACGTTCTCAAAGAAGCAACCACAGACCGTTTTCTCTCGACTGAACTTGAAAGAAATTCGCAAGTTCCAAAGGGAACATACACGTTTATAGTTGACGACAAAACAATTTCATTTAATTGGAAAGGTGGCAAACTTTCGGATTTTATCACGGCACTCAACAAACGGAGTGCGAACACCGTCAAAGCATCGTTAATAGGAGTCAGCGGAAACAAACACGCCCTTTTGATTGAGTCCCTCAAAACGGGCAACGAAGCGAATCTCATTTTCAAAGACGACGCGCTCTCGTTTGCTCTCAAAAATCGAATCGTAGAAAAAAGTCGAAAAAATCTTGAGGAATTCGGAAACAATCCGTCGTTTTTTTGGAATCCAGTGCCAGAAGAGGTTGTGCCAGAAGGCGATTTTGAAGGAATGCCCGTGTTCAAGAAAAAAACGGTTTCAATTACCGAAGCAACAAACGAAGATGGCGAAGCAAAACCAGAAGACAACAGAACTATAATTCCTCCAAGAAAAGGATTTTCGGTGCAAGTTGACCCTCAAATTCTTGAAACGGAGTCGAATCGAATAGAATTTAGTTACACGACGAATGAAGTGCCAGACATAACGGAAGATTTGAACGAATGGCGAGAAACTCGTCCAGAAATGAATCCTGGAAAAGTAACATTCATGGACGTTACCGTCCTAAACGAGCAAAGCGACACGACGCTTCCGCCAATCGTGGAAACGGAATTTCAGCCAATAATGGGCGGAGAAGATTTTTTTGTAAGAAATTCCGACGGAAGCGAAATCAAAATTGACACCGAAGGCGATGCGCTTACGCTTTTAGACCCGCTGACGGGCGAAAAAACGATTTCGCTTGCCGTGCGCGATTTTCCCGACATGGAAAGCATCGTTGTTCGCAATCGAAATACGGGTGCGGAAATCTCGATGACAAGTTATACCGTATACGACGAGAAAAAAAATCTTGAATATTCGCCCGTAAATCCCGTAAGCGTTGCAGGAGATGCGACAATTCGCTACAACGGAATTACGATTCACCGACCGACAAACAAAATCGACGACGTAATTCCTCATGTAACACTAAACGTAAAGCAGCCGACTGAACGCACCGCCACGATTGACATTACGCCCGACAAGGAATCCGCAAAAGACGCTTTAATTGAATTCGTTGGAAATTACAATCAAGTCATTGCGGAAATAAACATTTTAAGCGACAGCAAGCCAGAAATCGTAACCGAACTCGATTACCTTACAAAAGATGAGCAAGAAGCCGCCGAAAGTCGGCTCGGAATGTTTTTGAATGATTTTTCGCTCACAAATGGAAAATCGTCTTTGCGCTCAATCGTGAACGCAAATTATCCGTGGTCTGACGAAGCAACAATTACAATGCTTTCGCAAATCGGAATTTCAAGCAGAGCGAGTGGCAACGGCGGAGGCTACAACGCTTCGCAAGTTCGCGGCTATCTTGAAATCGACGAAAAAAAACTCGATTCAAGTATAGAAAATGACCTTGACCAAATAAAAAGTCTTTTTGGGTTTGACCGCGACGGCGACCTCATCGTAGATTCTGGAATTGCGTACAACATCGACAGGCAACTTTCAAGTTGGGTGCAATCTGGCGGAATTATTGCAACAAAAACGAGCGGACTCGACAAACGAATTTCTGCAAGCGAAACAAATATCAAAAAACTTGAAACGCAACTCGATGCAAAAGAAGCGCAACTCAAGCAAAAATATGGGCAAATGGAAGGCACTCTGAACGGACTGAACGCGCAAGCAAACACGCTCAACAGTTTTACAAATCAGGGCAAACAGTAGTATAATGGACGCGGAATTGAATCATGGAAATCTACGTAAATCAGCAAAAAATCGACGTAACGCTTGAAAACGAAAAGACCGTTTCCGACGTTTTGTGCGCTTTTGAAGAGGAATTTTCAAAAAACGGTGCAACAACAATCGGAATTTCTATAAACGGACAAAAAATCGAAGCGGAGCAAATCGAAAGCGAAGGAGAAAAGGCTCTTTCTCAAGACACAAAAATCGAGTTCGACATTATTTCGAGCGAAGAGATAAAGCAAAATCTGTTTGACGAAGCGGGAGCGTTTCGGGCGATTGCAGAAAAACTCGGCGACATTTCTGCGGATTATCAAAGCGGAAAAGACAAAGCGGCAAGCCTTTTGATTGCAACGCTCGCGGAACTCGTGAACCGATTTTGTCAAACTGCAAAATTTACGGCTCTTTTTCCAGATGATTTTGCGCCTCTTCTCTCGAATGAAATTGGCGGAAAAAACTTTCAAGAATTTTTCAAAGAACTTCCAGAAATTTTGGGAGAATTTGAGCAGGCGATTTCTTCTGGCGACACAGTGCTTCTCGGAGACCTTGCCGAATACGAGATTCGCCCGCGTCTTGAGGAAATAGCGGATGCGATTGATGCGCTCAAAAAAGCGTAAACGTCAAAAATCCAGCGAAAAAAGCAAAAAAGAGGTGTCATTATGGGGTCAATGCTAGGAACTGATTCAGGTTCGCCGATTGAAGCAAGAACGGGCGGAGTCATTTTCTTTTGGATTATGTTGCTCGTTGTGGTTATTGTTGCAATCGTAGCCGTGTTTCTTGTATATAAAAAAATATCTCAATACAAAAACTCGCCAGCGTACCTTGAAAAACAAAAAAAGCGTCCAACGAATGCAAACGACGTAGCGCAAATTGCAAAGGAAGCGGAACTTTCAAAAGCGGAAAAAGACGTTCTAAGTTCAATTTGCAAAGACAACAAAACGCCGAATATTTTGTTTTTGGTTCAAGAAATCGAGCAAGTGGAATCGCTTTTGAAGCAAAAGTTCAACGAATTTGTGATTTCTGAAAACGAACAGGCAAAAGCCGCACTGTTTTCGCTCAGAAAAAAACTCATAAAGACTTATAAACAGGTCGTCATTATCAAAAATTCCAAAGGAATTGAAACGGGAACGATTTTTTCGTACACGGTTTCAAAGGGATTTCATCATAAATTTAATCTCATTGAAAATACGCCCGAAGGAATGATTTTGAGCGTTCCAAAATCGGTGGAGCAAATGAACGAAGTTCCAAAGGCTCTTTCAAAAATATCGCTCATTTTTGAGGCGAAAGACGGTGCGCCTTATGAAATTGAAACGCGCGTAGTTCGATTCCAAAAAGACAAAAATGACCAAATGCAAATTGTTGCCGTTCACACGGACAACATTACGCCCCTTCAAAAACGACAAATGGAGCGAATCAATGTGCAACTTCCGTGTACATTTTCTTCGGTCAAAGCAAAATCGGAAGACGGCGGCAAAAAAATGCACTATGATGTAACCGAAAAAATGCACGAAGGAACGCTAGAAGACACTTCGACGGGCGGTTGCCGCATAATTACAAAACTTGCGATAAAACCAGAGCAATATATCTTCATTAAAGGACCGATGAATCGTTCTGTGGAAGATAGCGCAATCGGTCAAATCGTAAGAACCACAAAGCGGTCGGACAACGTTTACGTGCTTCATGTGCGTTTCTTAAAAATCGACATTGCCGTTACAAATAGAATTCAAGCGGTGGCGATTGGCTATGACTCATAAATCGTTTCAAACATTGAAACGTAGAATCAAAAATAAAAGACCTTGCATTTTTTAACAGGGGTTTTCAATGAAAGTTTTGGAAGTAAACCAAGTAAAAACCGACGACAACTTTATCTACTACCGCAGAAATTATACGGGAGTCGCAAAGTTGGAATTGCTCTCAAATACACTCGACGCAAAAATCTCATTCACAATAGAAACTGGACCTTTTGGCGATAAAGTTATATACGTGGATATTTCTCCAGAAACAAAACTCGATTATCCGCTGATTCCCGTAAAATCCGCGCTAAAAACGTTTATTTTGACAATGGACGATGAAGGGAAGTTACCGTTAGAATGATTTTTCACACAAAAACGCCAGAAGAAACGCAAGAAATTGGAAAAAAAATCGGCGAAAAACTTTTAGGCGGGGAGATTTTAGCGTTGCAAGGTTCTCTTGCAGCGGGAAAAACGGTTTTCACAAAAGGAATCGCGCTCGCGCTTGGAATCGACGAAAATGTTACAAGTCCAACGTTTTGTCTCATTTCTGAATATCAAGGAAGGCTCAAACTGTTTCATCTGGACGTGTATCGGCTTTCTGGAACAGAAGAGTTTGAAGATTTGGGAACAGACGATTTTATGTACGGAAATGCCGTTACCGTAATCGAGTGGAGCGAAAAAATCATGGAAATCCTACCAAAAAGCACAATCGTCATAAAAATCGAAGCAAAAGAAAACGGCGAACGAGTCATTTCGATTGATAATTGGACAGGCGACGAGATTTTAGTTTGATTTTTTTACAAAAAAGAGGAAAAAATGAAGGCACTTGCTATAGATTGTGCGTCAAGAAAAATGGCGGTTGGTGCAAAAAATGGCGACGCTTTTGTAACAATAACGCTTGAAGGCGCGTCAATTCAATCAAAACAATTACTTCCAGCCATTGATTTTGCGCTAAAATCCGTGGAACTTTCTCCAGCCGAACTCGAATTTTCAACGCTGTGTGCAGGTCCTGGAACATTTACAGGACTTCGCATCGCTTTTAGTGCGCTAAAGGCTCTCACGCTTTCGCACGGAATTCCGATTTTCCAAGTTCCGACACTTTTTTCTTACGCAAAGCCTTTTTTCTCTGAAGCAGAAACGGTGATTTCTGTAATTGATGCAAAAAAAGACCAATTTTTCGTTTCGATTTACAAAAACGGAACAGAAATTTTCCCTGTTTCCGACACAACTCCAGAAAAAATCGTGGCTTTCCTAAAAGAAAACGCAAGCGCAGGAAAAATTTTCGCGCTAGGACCTTCCGCACCCCAATTTTCACAAATTCTAAATCGCATTGAACCAAATTTTTTGGTAAAAGTTCCAAAATTTCTTCCGCCCACAACCGACGCGCTACTTGAAATCGCCGCTGAACTCAAAAAAAATGGCGAATCCCCTCTCAACGATTATGATGGTCCTGTTTACATAAGAGCAAGCGAAGCGGAACTTTCGCTCGCTAAATAAAAATCGAAAAAATCAATTTGACAAAATCCGCGAAATCGCTTCGATTGACGACGTTTCGGCTGCGGTTTTGTTTTGCTTTTGAATATCGTCAAAAACTTCTTGCCGAAACACTTTTATACTTTTGGGAGCTTCAACTCCGATTTTTACTTGGTCGCCAGAGATTCCGATAAGCGTAATCGTTATATCCGTGCCGATTTTTATTTTTTCATCGACTTTTCTTGAAAGAATCAGCATTTTTGCCCCCTTAAACCTTGGCGTTTGACTTGAGAGCATTGACAATGTTGTGTTTTGTCGTCCATTTTGAATCCGAGAGAATCGCTTGAAGCGCACTGCGATTTTTGCGATTTATAACGACAGGTCCTTGAAGATTTGCCGTAACAGGTCCGCCGTCCGAAGGAACCGTTACAATCGCGTAAACAACAACGTCCGCTGGGCTATCAACGCCGATTTCAAGGAGCGTTTTGTCATCAACATCGATTTCGTAACCGTCAGCCACAAGAAATGGGTCAATCAAAAGAAAAGAAAGCGATTTGTCGTCGAGCGACTGCATCCAAATGAACGGGTGCAATTCCGCCTCCACAAGCGCGTATCGGTGAAATTCCTCAAAACCAAAAAGTCCGCGCGGAAACTCAATGATTTTATCCGATTCGACTTCAACCAATCCCATTGTTTTTGTTTCAACTTCAACTTTTTTTTGTTCCATATTGTTATTTTGTTCCATAATTCTGTTGTAATCCTCGTATAGTTCTTTCGTCTATTCACGTCGCTCAAAAAAAATCAAACTTGCCACAAAGAAAACAAATTTTCTCTGCGACAAGCCTAATATTACCTAAATATCGCGCAAAATGAAAGACAAATTTATCGAAGATAATTCAAAAGCGAAGACGAATACATTTTTCCCGCCGTGTGAAGAGTCGCATTTTGCGTTTGTTCGAGCATTTTTTCGTCCGTAAGAGCCTTTGTTAAATCAAGGTCGCCTTCCCGCGCAATTTGCCCGTTCACGTCAAGCGCAACTCCAGACTGCCGAATCATGTCTTTTTCGAGCCTTTCGTATTCAGAACCGCTTTTTGCGAGTCTTGTCACAAGTGCGTTTATTCCGCTGTCGATTCCAGAAAGAGCGCGTCCGCCAATCGTTTCAGAGTCGCCCGAAAAAAGCGCGTCGCGAAGAACTATCACCGTGTCAAAAAGCGAACCGCCAGAAAGACGAACGCTATCCCCCAGATTGTACGGCGGCTTTTGACTTGCATCTTTGATGATTCCAAGTTCCATGAGCGCGCTTCCAGACACATCTTCAAGCCACAGTTGATGAGCGTCCGTCGTTGTCAGATTCAAACCGTGCGAAACGGGGTCAACTCCCGCCTTTACAGAAACACCGCTTGCATTGATTTTTGACACCAGCGCGTAAACGTTGTCTCCAGCGTCAACGTTGATTCTCATTCCGTCAACGCCAATCACGGAATCTTCCTGCGCTTGCCAGTCACTTGCGTCGCGTCCTCCAAAAAGTCGCTGTTGCTCTGCCCAAAACGTTCGATTTCCTGCATTGTCAACGGAAACGTATTTATTTTCGTCAACTTCGATTAGATTTTGCTCGATTGAACCATTGTAACGCACGTTCGCAATGACGGGAGCCGTCGCCCCTTTCACCGCCCCCATGTCAACATCAAATGCACGAATATTTGTGGCAGTTCCAGCAAAAATCGAAGTTCCGTCAGGACCTACGGCGTTTGCGTTTTGCAACAGTTCCCCCAACAGTTCGTTCACTTCAACCGCCATATTTTGCATATCTTCAGGAGTGTACACGCCATTTGCGCCCTGAACGGCAAGTTCTCGAACGCGCTGCATTATTTCAAGCGAGGCTTGCATATACCCCTCACGGTATTTAAATTTATCGCCCAAAACCTGCGCATTTTTTTCAAAATTATTCACGCGCGAAAGGAACGACTGATATTTCACCAAATGCCCCGCCGCAATGGGGTCGTCGCGGAGTGCGGAAATGCGCGATTGCGTTCCGATTTGATTGTCGATTCTCGCCCTATTTATTTCCTGCCGCCGAAGGTTGTGTTGCGTTTGGCGATTATTGTACTGACTTGAAATTCTCGTTGGCATCCGTTCCTTCCTTTTTTTGAGTTTGATTAAAACCGTTTAGAAACTGTCATAGTTTCTTCTTTTTTGCCATACCCTCTTAAACTCCGAGCCGATTTATCACGGTATCCAAAAGCGAATCCATGACGGAAACGAATTTTGCCGCCGCGTTGTAGCCGTGCTGGAATTTTATGAGGTCTGCGAGTTCCTCGTCGATATTTACGCCGCTTATTGAATCGCGAATCGAGCGAAGGTCGTTCATTATTGCGTTTTGACTCAAATAATTTTGCTCCGCTTGCTCACCTTTTAAGCCAACGTTCGTAACGGAATTTGCAAAATAGTCGTCGAACGTTCGGTCTTTTCCAATCATCACGTAGGTATTTCTGATTGAAGCAATTTCGATTGCCGCCCGTCCGTCGCCTACAAGCGCACCGCCACGAATCGGGTACGCCGCCGCCACGGAAAGAACGTCTTTTTTGACATCTGGATTTACCGCAATATATGCCGACGGATTTATCACAGGAGAAACCGAAAATTGCGCCGAAGTTCTAAGAGCCGAAACCGCATCCGCTTGCGCAAAATCATACGCGCCCTCTTCTCCGCTCATCGAAAGAATTCCAGAGTACCCCGTAAGGAAAAGCCCCGAATCTTCAACGTGCCTGATTACAAAATCAGGATTTTCCACATCCGCGCTTGCCGTTGCTTTTAAGACAAGACGACTATCGCGGTCAAGATACGCCTTCACTTCCCCGTCAGAGTCGTTAATGCGAGCGATAACGTCTTCAATCGTGTCCGTTGCGTGATACGCAACATTGACCGTTCCGCTCTTTCCAGAAAGCGTCATTTCCCCCTCAAGTCCGAGTTTTTCCTGCGGATTCAAGGCGTTCGTTCCCGTAAAACGAAACACATAGGAATGGTCATCAATTCCGTCGCCGTCGCGGTCGTAGTTTCCAGAAACGCTCGTAACGAACGGCTGCTGAACAAAAAAATCAAGTCCCGTAACATTATTCGCGCCAATGGCATTTTTGTGAACATCGTTCACCAAATCAGAAAAATTCATCGCCATTGTATTAAGACTTTGGATTTCAGAGCGAATATCTTTGTCGCGAAGTTCAAGAAGCGCACCGAGCGAGCCGCCAGAAACCTCGGCGGTGTTTCCCGTGTCTCCCCAAGTAACGCGCGTGTAGCCCGTTCCGTCCGTAATCGACTCAAGTCCAAACTCCCGCGCAATTTTTCCTTGAACCAAAATATGCCCATCAAGATGAACCATAAACTCGTCGGTATCGCGCTTGTCCGTTGTGATATTTGCAATTTTTGAAAGATTTTCAACGAGAAGGTCGCGTCTATCGTAAAGGTCGTTTGGATTGTCGCCCATCGCTTCGCTTTTTACGATTTCCTCATTGAGAGAAGCGATTTGGCGGGCAAGACTGTTCGCCTGCTTTACAGTGGCTTCAATGTCGCCGTTGATGAGCGAACCAATTCCAGAAAGTCCCTTAAAACGTTGCTGAATCGACTCCGCAAGCGACTCGCCACGTGTAACAACCGCTTGCCGTGCCGCTTGACTTTCTGGATACATCGAAAGTTCTTGCCAACTCTGCCAATATCTGTCCATATTACCACGAACGCTTATTTCCTCTGGTTCGTTGTAGACTCCTTCAATCATCACATAATATTTTTCACGAGTTTCCCAATATGTTTCCTGATTTCCTTGCGCAACAATTCGCTGCTCAAGAAGTTCATCGCGAAGTCGCTTAACGCTCTCTGCCGTTGTTCCCTGCCCAATTTGACCAGGTGTTTCGGCACGTTCAAGGTCTGGGCGATACAGCGGGTCAAACGTTTTTACTTGAACGCGCTGCCGCGAATACCCTTCGGTATCCGCATTGGAAATGTTGTGTCCCGCAGTAGAAATCTGCTGCGTAAGCACCATCAAAGAACGTTTCCCAAGTTCAATTCCTGCAAACGAATTCGCCATATTTTCCTCCGAATTTTTGCTTTTTTGTAAGCGAAAAATTAAAAATCACAATTCTATATCAACCGCAACCGCAGTCGGCTCAGAATGAATAATTCGACCAGTCCGCGAGTAAAGCGTGTTTCTTCTTTGCGGAACAACCGAATCAAAAATGCCCTGCAAAAACCGCCGCGTTGTGGAAATGTATTCGTTCAAAACGCGGTTTTCGATTTTTGATTTTTGGAGTTTTCCACGAACACTCTCAATCGTTTTGGAAAAATCCGCCTCTCGCCGAATGTCAATATCCGCGCACAGAATTTCGCGCTCTTCTTCAAGACTTGAAAATTCGTCGCTCAAGTTTTGCAATTTTTCAAGTGTATCGTTCAAATCCACCCAATCTTTTTCGCGCACAAAATCGTGAATTTCCTTTTGAACGAAAAGAATTTTGTCCAAAAGTTCACTTTCCTTTTCCATTACGGAAATGATTTTTTCTTTTTGCTGCTCAATTTGAGCCATCGTTACCGTCGATTGCGACTCAAAAAGGTCGTTTGACAAAACTTCGATAGCATTTTCACGCTCTTCAATTTCGTCGTCTTCGTCTTCAAAATCCTCAACAGAATCCAAAGAATCCTCGCTAAGAGCATCTGAAAAAGCGGCAAAATCAAAATCCTCGACCTCTTTTTCCGCCTTTTCATATTCATTAGATTCGACCGACTCTATCGCAGAATCTTTTTCCGATTCGTCTTCGCCATCTTCGATTTCGATTTTCTCGATTTCTTTTAATTTTTCTACATCCGTTTGGGGATTTTCCGTTTTTTCGGTTTCTAATTCAGTTTTATCGCTTTCATTGGAAGATTTTTCAAAAGACTCCTCTTCATCAAGCGACGGCAAAGATGCCACAACGTCGTCAAATGAAAAATCAGTCAGTGTCTTTTCGTCTTCCATATTTTTGCTTCCGTAAAAACGTTCAGAATATAATCATTCCCTTTGATTTTCGGAAATTGCCAAAGAAAACTTTACGCTTGACTCAAAATCGAAAAAAGACGCGAGTTTTTAGCGTCTGCTATTGACGCAAACGCGCGATTTTTGATATATTTTGAAGCACGTTCGCGGTGCCTGTAGTTCAGGGGTAGAGCGCCAGATTGTGGATCTGGTTGTCGAGGGTTCAAATCCCTTCAGGCACCCTTTCGTTTGCGTTCGTAGCTCAATTGGATAGAGCAACGGACTTCGGATCCGTAGGTTGCACGTTCGAGTCGTGTCGGACGCAAAAATGCGAGAATCTTCGCAATGAGTATTCGTAAATCGCGGAAATTCAAACGTATAAACGAACGGGCGACTAGCTCAGCTGGTAGAGCAACAGACTCTTAATCTGTGGGTCCGGGGTTCGATCCCCCGGTCGCTCATTTTTCAGATGATGGCGATTTTGGACGCAATCTTTTGGAAAGAGCCGTCGATTTTGATGTCGGTTTAATCAAAAGCGCGAGAGTGGTGAAACTGGCATACACGCTGGATTTAGGTTCCAGTGCTTCGGCGTGAGGGTTCGACTCCCTTCTCTCGCAAAACCGTGCGGGAATAGCACAGTGGTAGTGCGCCACCTTGCCAAGGTGGATGTCGTGGGTTCAATTCCCATTTCCCGCTCTATTGCATTTTTATAAAACCCGCTCGGAAACGAGTTTTCCGAACAGGTCTATTTATTTTGAAATTTATTTGAAATTAAACAGATGCAAATTTTTTATTTGCGGGAATAGCACAGTGGTAGTGCGCCACCTTGCCAAGGTGGATGTCGTGGGTTCAATTCCCATTTCCCGCTCTCTCTGAAGCGATTCGGATTTCATCTGAATCGCTTTTTTATTACATTTTAGAAGGAGATTATCGTGAAGGTCTCAAAGGAAATCGAAAAACTCGAAAAATCGTCTGTAAAGTTGACCGTTACCATTGCAAAAAAGGACGTTGCGGACGGATATAACGAAACGCTCTCGCAGTACGTGAAGCAGGTTCAAATTCCAGGATTTAGGAAGGGAAAAGTTCCTCCAAAGGTGCTTGAAAGAAAATATGGGGAGCAAATTAAAGCGGAAGCGGTCGGCGAACTCATCGATAAATCGCTCAACGAGATTTTTTCTGACGAAAACGAGAAAACAGCGCGTCCGCTTCCTTACGAACAGCCACGTCTTGAATCAATGCCTGAATTGGACACCGCAAAAGACCTTGTGTACACGGTAACGTATGACGTTTTCCCCGAAGTGAACGTAAAAGAGTTCAATGGAATCGAAGTAAAAGTGCTGGAAGTTTCCATTGGAGATGAAGAAATCAACGAAGAACTCAAAGGATTGCAAGAGCGAAACGCCGTCGTGATTGATAAAAAAGATGACACGGTTGAAAAAGACGCAATCGTTACGCTCGATATTGCAGAAAAAGACGAATCTGGCGAGGAAATCAAAGGAAGCAGACGCGACGGATTTACGTTTACGGTTGGAACGTCGGAAAATGTGTATAAAATCGACGACGAAATCGTGGGCATGAAAAAAGACGAAACGCGCGAAATCAAAAAAACATATAGCGAAGACTGCGATGACGCGAACCTTGCGGGGAAAACAAAGATTTACGATGTTACGATAAAAGCCGTAAAAACAAGGGATTTGCCCGCGCTCGACGATGATTTTGCCGAGGACGTGAACGAAAAATTCCACACGCTCGATGAACTCAAAGCGGACATCAAGCGGCAACTTGAACGAGCGAAAGACCGAAAAGTAAACGAACTCAAAACGAACTCGCTTCTTGAGCAACTTGTGGAGAAAAATCCGTTTGAAATTCCTGCGTCAATGCTCCGCGCGGAACTTGAAGGCAGATGGGAAATGATGGCGCGTCAATTCCAAACAAACGCAGCGGAACTCGAACGGCTCGTTCAGTCGTCGGGGCAGAGCAAAGAATCGATGCTGGAGCAATGGTCAGCGGATGCCGAAAAAATGCTCAAAAGCCGCATAATCGTTGACACGCTTATGAAAGAACGCAATATCACGGTAACGGCAGAAGAAATCGACGCAAAATACCAAGAAATCGCGGACGGAAACGGAATTTCGATTGACGAAGTAAAAAAACACTACGAAGACCCAAAAGCGCGAGAATATTTGGTTGATGACACAAAAGAGCAAAAACTCTACGACTCGCTCTTCTCCGAAGTAAAAGTTTCAAAAGGTGAAAGCGTAAAATTTGCCGATTTGTTCAAAAATCAATAGATTTGATGTAGTGAAAAAACTTGGTTCAAAAAAGGCAGCGAGAAAATCGCTGTCTTTGCGATTTTTTAAGGCAGGAAAAAATGGCGTTTGGGTTTGACGGAGACACGTTAAGGGCAAGCGGTTCAAAAGACGATGTTTACATTGTTCTTCAAGTGGTTTTAACCGAAAAGTTCCTTGGGACGGGAAGCGGCACGGCAAGCCTCACGAATCTTCAGGCTGCAATAAACGAGCAAGCAAAAAAAGGCTATCGTCTTCACACAATCACTACGGTTTCTTCTGGCTCAAAAGGTTTTTTGGGAGGCGATAAAATTCAAGCAACTATGGTGTTTGAAAAAGTTGGCGCGTTTACACCGAGTTCTTCATAGTTTTGTAACGTAATTTAAAAGGAGAAAAAAGAAAAATGAACGAGCAGAACAACAATAATATTCCGTTCGTAATCGAGAGAAGCGGAAACGGCGAACGCAGTTACGACATTTTCTCTCGACTTCTCAAAGACAGAATCGTTTTTATCGACGGAGAAATCAACGATTTGAATGCAGACCTCGTGGTGGCGCAAATTCTTTTCCTTGAATCAGAAAATCCAGAAAAAGACATAAGCATTTACATAAACTCGCCTGGCGGAAGCGTAACGGCGGGACTTGCCATTTACGACACGATGCAATATGTAAAATGCGACATTCAGACGATTTGCATGGGACAAGCCGCTTCAATGGGCGCGATTTTGCTTGCAGGTGGCACAAAGGGAAAGCGATACGCCCTCCCCTCTTCCAGAGTTATGATTCACCAGCCGTTCGGCGGAGTCCAAGGGCAAGAAAGCGACATTGCACGGCAAGCAAAGGAAATCCAGCGACTCAAAAGCCTTAGCGTAAAATATCTTGCGGAGCAAACGGGAAAAAGCGAAAAAGAAATTGCACGCGACATCGAGCGGGATTTTTATCTTTCGGCAGAAGACGCGCTTTCTTACGGAATCGTTGACCACGTAATGCCTCGGCGCGCAAAAACTCCTGCGTCAGAGTCTTAGAAAAAAGGTAATTAACCAAAGCGTTAAGTTTATTTTTAGAGCGAGTCGGATTTTTTAGGAGGAAACAATGGGTTTTAGGAGTTCAGTCAGTCGATGTTCGTTTTGTGGCAAAGAAGCAGACGAAAATCGGCATCTCGTTGCATCTCCCCAAAGCAACATTTTTATTTGCAATAATTGCATTGCAGTTTGTCAAGGCATCATCGAACAAGAATATCAATCCGCACCCACAATCGCGCTTGGCGACGTGCCGACTCCAAGAGAGTTCAAAGCGCATCTTGACCAGTACGTTATCGGTCAAGATTACGCAAAAAAGGCTCTTTCAGTCGCCGTTTATAACCACTACAAGCGTATGGCGAACGGCGGGAAAGTCGATTCAAATGGCGTAAAAATCGAAAAATCAAACGTGCTTTTGATTGGACCGACGGGAAGTGGCAAAACGCTTCTTGCGCGAACTCTCGCAGAAAAACTCAAAGTTCCGTTTGCAATCGCGGATGCGACAACACTTACCGAGGCGGGGTATGTTGGCGAAGACGTTGAGAACGTTCTTCTAAAACTCATCAACGCGGCGGATGGAAATATTCAAGCGGCAGAGCGCGGAATCATTTTCATTGACGAAATCGATAAAATCGCGCGAAAAAGCGAAAACACTTCAATTACGCGCGACGTTTCGGGCGAAGGCGTACAGCAGGCTTTGCTCAAAATCATTGAAGGAACGATGGCTTCCGTGCCTCCGCAAGGTGGACGAAAACATCCGAATCAAGAAATGCTCCAAATCGACACGACGAACATTCTTTTTATTATGGGCGGTGCGTTTGTGGGGCTGGACAAAATCATCGAGCAGCGAACTGCCGCTCACTCGATGGGATTTGGAAGCAACGTGGGGCAAATGTCCGAAGAAGAGCGCATGAATCTTATGAACGAATGTACGTCAGACGACCTTGTGAAATTTGGGTTAATTCCAGAACTCATCGGGCGTATGCCAATTTCTGTCGCTCTCAAAGAACTCACAAAAGACGACCTCAAGAGAATTCTCACTGAGCCAAAGAACGCAATTACAAAGCAATTTAAGGCGAGTTTTGAGATGGACGATTTGGAACTTGAGTTCACCGAAGACGCGCTGGAGGAAATTGCGGAAACTGCAATCAAACAAAAAACGGGAGCGCGAGGACTTCGCGCAATCGTTGAAAAAATGCTCATGGATTTGATGTACGACGCTCCGAGCGTAAAAGGTCAAAAACACCTTACAATAACGCGCGAAATCGTTGACACAAAAGTGCTTCCGCCTGCGGAAACGCTGCTTGTAGCGCAACAATCGGCATAAATAAAAAGCACCCGTTTTGGGTGCTTTTTTGTTAAAATCAACGACACTGTTATTAAGTCATTTCAGAGAAACGCACAGATTTTTTGTTCACGTTCTCTAAAATGACTTTTTTTATTGGCGTTTATGCGGAAAAATCGCATTGAAGGAACGCTTTGTACGCAACAAACGCTTGTTCAATGTCAACGCGAGATGTGATTTCCCACGGCGCGTGCATAGAAAGCACGCTCACGCCCGCGTCAAGCACGTTCATGCCGTACTTTGCGCACTCAAAGGCAATCGTGCCACCGCCACCTTGGTCAACTTTTCCAAGTTCTGCCATTTGGTATTTTACGCCCGCATTGTCAAGCGCAGCTCTCAAAGCGGCAATAAACTCAGGATTTGCGTCGCTCGCACCGCTTTTTCCGCGACTTCCTGTATACTTGTTGAATACGATTCCGCCAGAAAGAAAACTCGCGTTTTCGCGGTCAAACAAATCAGAGTTCATCGGGTCAAACGCTGCGTTTACGTCGCTTGAAAGCATTGAAGACGAAGCAAGGCAACGGCGCAGCGTCAAATCCGAGTAGCCTTCGGGAAGACGCGCAATAACTTCGGCGACGGCGTTTTCAAAAAAGTGACTTCCCATTCCCGTCGCTCCAACCGAGCCGATTTCTTCTTTGTCAACGCAAATGCAGCAATTTGTTTTGATTTTTGCGTCGCTTTCAAGAATCGCGCGAACCGACGTATACGCGCAAGAGCGGTCGTCCTGCCCGTAAGCCAAAATCAACGAGCGGTCAAGTCCCAAATCTCGCGCTTTTCCAGCAGGCACCACCTCAAGTTCCGCGGAACCAAAATCCGCTTCCTCGATTCCGTATTTTTCTTTAAGAATTCCAAGGATTTTCTTTTTCGCGCTCTGTTTTTTCTCGCTTTTTTCGTCTTTTTCGTCGTTTTCCTTTTTTTTCTCAGGAATCCCGCTTCCAAAAATCAAATCGAGACTCTCTCCAGGAATAAAATCGCTCGCATTTGCTTTCATTTGCTTTTGCGCAAGATGCGGCAAAATGTCAGAAATCACAAAAACGCTGTCGTTTTCGTCCTCTCCGATTACAACGTTTACGCTCGTGCCGTCTTTTTTGCACACAACTCCATGAATCGCAAGCGGAATCGTAACCCATTGATATTTTTTGATTCCGCCATAGTAATGCGTGTTGAGATATACGAGAAAATCGCTTTCGTAAAGCGGATTTTGCTTTACGTCAAGGCGCGGACTATCGATGTGCGCCCCCAAAATGTTCATGCCTTGCTCGATTTTTCCGCTTCCGATTGAAAAAAGCGCGATTGCCTTGCCCATTTTGACAGAGTACACTTTGTCGCCCGCTTTTAGAGAAGCGCACTCCAAAATGTCCTTAAAACCCGCTTTTTTTGCCATTTCCACAATACTGGAAACGCATTCCCGCTCGGTTTTTCCCGCGTCAAGAAACGCTTTGTAGCCGTCTATCAAATGTGCGTTTTCTGCCATTTTTGATTCCTCCAAAAAATCTTCTTAATATGATAGCAAAAATGAAGAAAAATGGGAAACTCTAGAATTTTTGAAAAGCGACGAAAAAAAATCGAGAAAAATTGTTACGTTCTAAATGGTCTAAAATCGTGTCCAGAATAAACGAGCGTTGAGCGCGGAACGGTTTTCAAAAGGCGAGAAAGGCTTTTGTGAATCTCGACTTCATCTCCGCCAGGAAGGTCGGTTCTGCCATAACTTCCGTCAAAAAGCGTGTCGCCAGAAATCAAAACGCCCTCGCGCTCGTTCCAAAGGCAAACGCTTCCCTGCGTGTGTCCTGGCGTAAAAAGCACTCGCCACGACTTTTCGACTTCCAATTCTTTTTCGTCTTCCAAAAAATCTGTCGCTTCGGGAAGAGAAGAAACAAACGGCAAAAAATCCAAAAAGCCAATCGCTTCCAAATGACGCTTTTGAGAAAGCGCGGAATTTTTTCCGATTAAAGAAGCGTCGTTTTTGTGAATGAGGACTTTTGCGGACGGAAACGCGCGAAGTAAAGCGGGCAAGCCCGAAACGTGGTCAAAATGCCCATGCGTGAGAATCACGGCGGAAACGGTTTTGTTTTTTTCGCGAACGCGCGACACAACCACGCCTTCATCTCCAGAAAACGCGCAGTCAGCAGGGTCTACAACAAAAACGTTCCCGTTTTCAAGCGAAACGATAAGCGTGTTTACGGAAAGCGGTCCCGTTCTCACTACATCGATTTCCAAATTCTTCCCTCTTTTATAAAACCTGTTCAAAAATCACAAATTTTTGAACAGGTTATTTTGCACTTTTGGATTTTTGACAAAACGAGGTTTTGAGAAAAAATCAAATATCCTCGCTTGAAGAAGAACGCGGAGCGCGGGCGGCAAAAATTTCCTCGTCGCTCATCTCGTGCTTTTGAGACGAAGCAAACGCTGCTTGTTGCGCCCGCACGTCGTCGCTTGCACTATTTTCGCGGCTCATCGCAACGCTTTCCTCGCTTTCGTCAGCACGATTTTTTTCAAAAGACGGGCGCGTTCTTGAATAACTCACGCTCAGCCTGCGCCCTCGATAATCGTAACCGTTCAAAGCATTTATCGCTTTATCCGCGTCGTCCTTAAAAAGTTGCACAAACGAATAACTCGCGTACACTTTGATGTCTCCAATTCGCTCTTTTTCGATTCCAGCGACGCTAATGAAAAGCCCTACAATATCCTTTGGATAAACGCGCCGATTTTTTCCAATTCCGATGAACACCGTGGCGGCAACGGACGGGTCGATTTCAACATGCTGATACCGCTCGTGCTTTTCGCTTTGCGTTTGCGGAAACTCGCTGCGTTCCGCGTTTTGAACGCCTCCATTTTCGTCGGAAAATCGCCTTTTTGCTCGAAAATCGTCGTGTTCTCGAAAATCTCTGTTTTGAAAATTGCCACGATTTTTGAAATTGTTAAAACGGAAAATCGCGCCGTCCGCCTGGTCAAGAATGTATGCGGCAACCAAACTCCGAAGCGTAAGCGGAACATTTTTTTTGAATGTCCGCCGCAATTCTTCAAAACGCTCTGGATTCGCCTTTACCTTTGAAACCGCGTCCTCAAGATACGCGGAAATCTGCTCCACACTCGGCTTATTGTCATGCCTGAAAGCCATAAAAAACTCCTAAAATCCTAAAATTAAAAAAAATTCGCCACAAAAATTGAGCGGACTCTGACAAATCCTAAATCGAGCAAAATACGCCCGAACGATTCCGAGACCATTGCATCGGCGACAAAAAAATGCTGGATACCACTCGCCTTCGCGCTCCGCCGAAACTCGTCTAAACAAAGCGACAACAGTTTCCGCGCAATTCCAAGCCCGCGATAGGCACTATCCACAAAACAGGTAGTTAGAGCAACTGACTCTCTTGCAACTGTTGGACTGTTTTGGGGGAATCGTTCGTACACGACGCACCCAGCAAATTCTCCAGAAAACGTCCTGCACACAAATCCTTCAGATTGCTCAGTAAAAATACGCTGAACGTTCCACAATGCTGAAAAGATTTTTCCATATTCTTGATTTTTCTCAAATTCCCCCGCAATTTTTTCATGCTCCAAAAAAACAGTCGCCTTTTCTTCGTCCGTCAAAAAAAGGCTTTTGGAAAATGAAAAATCCTCCGAAACGAGGTCGTCGATTTTTTCCTCCTCGCCGTCGAGCGGCAAAAAAGAAAGCCCCGCCTCCTCCCGAAGCGCATTGTACCACTCAAAAATCCGCGATTTCATTTTCTTTTCCTTAAATCTTGAAAAACGCGCGGAAATCTCTGGGTATTTTTTCAACACATCCTTAAAATTTCTAAACACTCCTCGCCCGCCGCTTACCGCCGCTTTTAACTCTTCTTGAGCCTTTGAAAAACGAACGGAAGCGACAAACTCCTCCAAAAGATTGAACCCGTCAGAAGACGACCAAGACGGAAGCGGATAAACCGCCGTTTCTGGAACGTGCAAGAGTTCTTCGGGGTCAGAATTTTTTTTCTCGCCGACTTTTTCGACCGAACTTTCTCCATCTTTTTCAAAAATGACGAATTCTTCGGTCTGATTCTCCATTGAAAAAAGAATTTTTCGGAGAAGCGCGTCGGTGAGCGTGAACATGATTTTCCTAAAGCTCGCTTCTTTTTGTGATGATTTTTGAAACGAGTCCGTAGCCCACGGCTTCCTCTGCCGAAAGCCAATGGTCTCGGTCGCAATCGGCACGAACTTCGTCTTCGCTTTTTCCCGTTTCAAGCGCGATGAGTTTTATGAGTTTGTCTTTGCTCTTTGCGATTTCTTCGGCTTGAATCAACAAATCCGTGGCAACGCCGCGAGCAACGCCACCGATTAACGGCTGATGAATAAGATAATGGCTATTTGGCAAAGCGAATCGCCGCTCTTTTGGAACGGAAAGCAAGATTATTGACCCCATGCTTGCAATGAGTCCCGTTCCGATTGTGTAAACGGGTGCATTTATAAATCGGATAATGTCATACAGTCCAAAGCCCGAATCAATCGAGCCACCGGGGGAATCGATGAAAAGATAAATCGGTTTATCGCTGTCTGCTTCAAGAAGCAACAGTTGCTTTATTGCCTTTTCAACGCTTTCCTCGCCGATTGACCCGCTCAAAATAATTTGTCGCGTTTTCAAAAATTTCTCATTGAGAGATTCGTCTTTTTTTTCCGCATTTTCGTTTTCTTCGTTATTGATAATTATGCTTTTCAAATTTTTCTCCTGTAAGGAATTCAGTTACTAAAAATATAGCGGAATTGCCGTTCATTGGCAAATCCACGCACGTTTTTATTCGATTTTTTGAATTTCCGAAAGATAGTCCCCGTATTTTTCTTCCGCTTCCGAATAAAGCGGCTGTAGCGCATCAAAAAAAGTCGCCTTTTCTTCGTCCGTCAATTCAATAATCACGTTTCCAGCGTCGCGAATGATTTTTTCGCTTTCGGCTTCTTTTTTGAGCCACAATTCACGCTCAAATGCTTCTGTTTCAAGCGCACATTCTCGGATAATTTTTACGTCCGCCTTTGAAAGTTTTGCAAGCGTTTTTTGAGAAACCAAGAGCAAATCTGGAATGCGAACGTGCTCGTCGCGGATATAAAAAAGAGCCGCTTGATAATCTCCCACATTTTGATACGTCGGAATGTTGTTTTCCGCGCCATCGACAAGTCCGTTCAAAATGCTTCTGTAAACATCATTCGTGCTAATGCCAGAAACGCCAGTCGAGCCCAAAAGTGAGCAGAGTTTTACCATAAAATCGTTTTTTTGAACGCGAATTTTCAAACCAGCCATATCAGAAGCCGAGTGAACTTCTTTTTTGAGATAAAACGAGCGCGAACCTGAGTCGTACCAGCACAAACATTCAAGATTCAAACCGTCTTCGGAAACGGAATCCAAAACGCGCCGTCCCGCTTCGCTCGAAAGAACTCGAATCTGATGCGCTCGGTCTTTGTAAAGATACGGAAGAATCAAAACGTTCAATCGCGGAGAAAGAGAAGAGGCAATCGAAAGAGAAACGCGGGCAAAATCGAGTTTTCCTTCTTGAAGAGCCAAAACCGCGTCCGCTTCGTCGTCAAAAAGACGCGCATCCGAGTGAACCTCAATGCGAATTCGTCCGTCCGTTCGCTCTTCCACAAGGCGCGCAAACTCGGAAAGTGCAAGAGATGTCGGATAATCGGCAGAATGAACTTCGGAAATTCTTAAAACGATGTTTTTTTTGCCGCAAGAAACGAAAAAAATACAAAAAAATGAAAATAAAACAAAAATCGCCTTTTTCATAAAAACCTACAACTTCAAAATCAAAAAAACGATTCCACCAATAACGCAGATAATTCCAAGCACCGTAGAAAGCACAGGATTTCGATACCAAATTGGCTTTTTCAAAAGCAGTTCTTTCCAACTTTTCCATTCCAACGGAAAAAACATAAAAAGTCCAATTCCAGCCAAAATCAAAAGCACGCCTCGCGCCCACCACGGATACACGCCAGAAATCGACCCCAAAAGCAACGCGCTCGACCCCGCTACAAGAAATACGCCGATTTTTACCAATATTCCATGAAGAATATGCCGACCACGCCCGTTTTCCTCCTGATTTTCTTGCGTTTCCATGACTCCTCCTTGAAAAAAATCCACATTTTTGAACTATTTTGACTAGGAAAAATTCATTTCTTTCCCTAAGTCAGCGATTTTGAAATTCGCTCAATTTTACCACAAAAAAAATGATTTAACAGCAACCGCCTCCACAGCCACCGCAGCCGCCACCACAAGAAGAGCAACTTCCTCCGCAAGAATCATCTTGAGAAACGAGTTCCGACTCATCAGGCTCTCGAACGCCCACAATTTCAACGTCAAAATTGAGCCGTTTTCCTGCAAGTTCATGATTTCCGTCAATCGTTATTTCGTTTTCAGAAACCGCCGTTACGCGAACAACAAATGCGCCTGTCGCCGATTCCGCCTGAAACGTTTGCCCCACTTCAATCGGAAACGAAGCGTCAAATCGTTCGCGCGGCACGTTTTGAACGAGATTTTCGTCATATTCGCCATAACCTTCTGCGGCTTCCACAACAACGTGTTTTTTTTCGCCTTCTTCCATGCCGTTCAAATTGCGCTCAAGCCCTGGAATCAACGCGCCCACGCCGTGCAAATATTCAAGCGGCTCTCCATTCAAAGACGAATCTAAGACAGTTCCCGCATCGTCCTTTAATGTATAGTGGATTTTGACCATTTTTTTAGACGAAATTTTCATTTTATTCTCCTTAAAAAGCAATTTGATTTTTAATTATTGTGTTCAAGTTTGCTATACAGCGCAAAATCGACTTTTGTCTGCTCTGGAAGCAAATTAAAACACGATGCGAACATCATACAGCAATTTACTTCATATTCTGCCCACTGTGCGCTTTTTCCTATACGGTCAAATGTGATTATCCCTGTAATAGATTCTTCCGTCCCAATAATACATTGCACCGTTGAGCGAACGTCCCGCTTTTTCATTTCTAACGAAAAATTTGGAAAATTTTTTACGTCTTCTGGAAAATCCATGCGAACAATTCGTTTTCCATCAAGAAGTTTTTTGAATTCATCGCTTCGCGCATACGACGCTTCTTGCATTTCCGCTTTTTTCTCTCCAACGCAATAAACGCGCCTTAGATTTTCACCATAATAAAGCGAAACGTCACTCAAATTGTATATTTCAATAAAATGCTCACAAACTGATTTTATAGAATTATATGGAGTTATTGCAAGATTTTGCATAAATTCTGCCATATATTTTAATTCTTGAACTTCCCGACCTTGATACTTTACGCCACTCGATGACTCTACAGATTTTAAGTACAGTTTTTTATGCAAATCATCTCTAAAAAACACGTAGCGATTTCGACCTTTGTCTTTGGCGCGGTAAAGGCAAAAATCTGCCTTTTTGAACAATTCGTCAAATGTATCCCCGTCATTCGGAAAGCACGATGCGCCAACTGAGGCAGTTACAAAAATGCCTTCAAACATTCCATTAAACGCATTTTTGATGTTTTCCAAAACAGCCTGAAGCGTACCGCGCAAATCCACCTCGCCATTTACGTCGTCAAGAATCAGCAAAAATTCGTCGCCGCCATACCGCCCCACCGTTCCCTTGCCGTCGCAGATTTTCAAAAGGATTTCTCCCGTTTCCTCAAGAACTTTGTCGCCAGCCAAATGCCCAAACGCATCGTTTACAGGCTTAAAGTGGTCAAGGTCAACGATTACAAGAGCCACGCAGTTTCCATTTTGCCTCGCTTCCTTAAAACGCCTTTCGGCGTGTTCCAAAATCGATTTTTTGTTGAGCGTGTGCGTCAGCGGGTCAAGGCGAAGTTCGTTCAACAGTTCTTGAGATTCAACGGATTTTTTCATTCTCGAAGAAAGAACCACACGTCCGACAAGCGACGATTCGCCTTGTAATTCAATTTTCACGCCAAGAAAATCAAGGCTTTCTTGAAATTTTCCGCCAGAGCGAAACGAACCAATCAATGTTGCGTATAATTTTTGTGGCAACGATTTTGTGTCAACTATAAATTTTTCAAAATCGCGGGAATTTTCCTCATTGACGATTCCCGTTTTTAGCATTTCTTCACGCCATGAATCGATGTCTTCTTCAAAAATCGTGGAACACTGTCCAGATGTATAGCGAATCAATCTAAAAACGTTTGTTTTCTTTTCGTAAGAAAACAAACATTCGGAAGTTACGCTAAAAGCCGCGCGGATTCTTGAAAGTTCGCCTTCAAAAACGCCAACGTAAGAAAATAATTCGCCGATGTCGGTGAGCGTTACTTCCAAGATTTTTGAACCATTTTTTTGAATACTGCTCACGCTTACGGCGTTTTCTCGAAATTCTCCAGAAGACGAACGAAATCGAAACACGCGAATCTCTCCGCACGCTGCGTTTCTCAAAAAAGTCAAAAACTGCCCGCGCTGCTCAGAACTAACGATTTCGTCAATCCGAGAAAACCTGTGTCCAGGTCGCTCAAAATAAACATAATAAGCGCGGTCGCCGTCTATTATGTCAAGATTTTCAGACAGTCTAATAATTTTTTTTCCCGTAGACAAAAGAATCTCCGTTTTTTGTGATACGTTCAATTTTAGGTTAGATTTTTGATTGAATCAACGCAAAAAGAGAACCGTTCCAAAAGCCCTTACCGAAACGCCACCATTGCAGTTCCAATCGTGATGTCCGCTTCTTCGTCCAAAATCTTAAAATAAATCTGCTGCGAAGAAAGCAATTCGGAAAGATATTTTTTTGTCCGCGACGCGATTTTGTACGTTTTGAAAAAAGTCGTTCCATTGCAAGAAACGCAAACGGGATTTTTTTCGCTCGAAGAGCCACATTGCTCAAGAGCGGCTCCGATTATTGCGGCGCAAATTCGCGCAGAGCGGTCTACCACAGAATCAAAAAGCGAAAACAAAATTGAGCGGTCGTCCTCGCCTTCAATATCAAAAAACTCCGCGGATTTTGATTCAAGAAAATCGCTGACCGTTTTTAAGTCGAGAGATTTGATTTTGGTAATTTTTTCACAATTTTCTTTTGAAAAAAGTCCTTCGTCCGCCGCCGTTTTTATAATTATAAGAGCAAGAGAACTTAAATACGCGCCCGCGCATTGCTTTTCAATCAAAGACGAGCCAGGCTTCGCGCTTTTTGCGTCCAACATCTCGTCAAAAAGAGAGCATGGCAAAGCAGAAAATTTCCCGCTTTCGCAAACAACAATTTGCTTTTTTTGGCAAAACTCGCCCGCTTGTTGCACGTAAGCGCAATTCATACCCGTTCCGAGTATAAATCCGATGTACGAAACATACTTCCCACGCGACGAGCCAAAAAGCAATGCGGAAACCGTGTCGTTCAAAAGATGAACCCGAAGTGATTTATCCCAGCCGTTTTGAACGAGCGTATTTTTCAACTCGAATCCGATTTTTGAGCCAACGACTTCTGGCGCGTTTATTTCCTTTGAAAATCCCAGAAGAACGCCGTCGCCATCGTCTTCGATTCTCATCGGATATGAAAAGCAAAAGCAAATTTCGTTTGCGCGTCCGCGAAGACGAAACACATTTTCGGCGATTTTTGAAAAAAACGCGCTTTTTGAAAGTGCGCCGCTCGTTCCTGGCATTGCTGTTTTTTCAAAATCAGAAATCGTCGCTTTTCCAGTTGAATCAAACGACACAACGCACGAGCGAAAATTCGTTCCGCCCGCATCAAGCACGATTACGCTTTTTTCGCAAACGCAAATCTCCGTAGGGTCAATATGTGTGAGAATCATGTCCTCGTCCGCTTTTTTTCCACAAAGTCCATTTCTCATATCGCTCAACATATTTTTTGAAAGCGCAACAAAATCCAATTTCTCAAAACCGTGCGCCAAAAGAAAATTGTGCGCTCTATCGTTTTCGCTCACCGCCCTACTCCTTTTTGATTTTTTGAACGTTTTTCGTTTCTGAACTTAGTATACTTTGCAAAAGAAAAAGATAAAAGATTTTGAATTTCTCAAAAAAAATCGAGGAGTTTTTGAAAAATTCGCTTTGAATCTGATAATTTTAGATGTGAGGTGAAATTATGGCAAAAAAAATCGTATCCGTTGTGGCAGCCGTTTTCTGTTTTTTTTGGGCAGCCTGCGCTTCCACAGCAAAAAAAGATTCTCGGACAGTTTCTGTTATGAATTGGAACGTAGAAACGTTTTTTGACGCTCAAAAAGATGGAACAGAATACAAGGAATTTTTGAATCCAAAAACGCAATGGAGCAAAGAAAAATACGAAGACCGATTGGACAGACTCGCTTCCGTGATAAAAACGCTGAATTGCGACGTTATCGTCCTTGAAGAAATCGAAAAAGCGGGGCAAATCAAAGACATCAAAAATCGACTTTCCTCATTTTTTTGGAAAACGTCGTACAAATATTCGTTTTTCGCCATCGAAAAAGGAGCGGCAATTGGGTGCGCAGTTCTTTCGCGCTATCCGATTTCAAAATCAAATATCCACTCGCTCGACATTCAATGCGGGAAAAAGCAACCGTCAATGCGCCCCATCATGCGTGTTGAACTTGACATAAAAGGAAAACCGCTCGTTTTACTTGTAAATCATTGGAAAAGCAAGGCTGGTGGCGCAAAAGAAAGCGATGTATGGCGAGATTATCAAGAAAAATTGCTCTCGCGACTCATAAAAGAATCAACAAGCGAAGGAAAAGCAGTTGTTGCGTGCGGGGATTTTAACCGCTCAATCGAAGAATTCCGCTACGAAAAAAAGGCAGAATCAAACGTTACGCTCAAAGGTGGCGCGGAAGTCTATTCGCCTTGGTACAACGATTCGGGAGAATTGTTGGAAACGGGAAGTTACTTTTTTCGAGGAAATTGGGAGCGAATTGACAATTTTTTTCTTGCAGGTGGAGCGGTGGCAACAAAATTCAAAGCAGAAAACAGCGGCGAATGGGCGAACGCCGAAGGGAAACCCCGTCGTTATTCGGCAAAAACGGGGCGCGGTTACTCAGACCACCTTCCGCTTTCGTGCAAAATTTCATTTTGATTTTTAGACACAAAAAAAAGCGTTCTTGTTTTTTTTCAAGAACGCTTTTTGCAAAGATAATGACAGTTTTTTGATTCCCCTTATTAGTCGTCCCAATTTTTGAACATCGTATCTGGAGTACTTTCATCTTCATCTTCGTCATCGTCGGCGTGAGTTTTTTCCGACAAATTTTCAGAAGATTCAATTTCAGAAACAATTTTTGAAACAGTCGGCACTTCCTCCGAGGAGGCATCAGTCGTTTCTTCTGCTTTCGCTTTCTCCGCTTCAAGTTTTTCGGCTTCAGCGCGAGAAGATTCTTCGGCTTTTTGCGCTGCCGCTTTTTCTTCGGCGAATTTCTGTTCTGCCGCG
>CALFJF010000044.1 GCA_937877535.1 uncultured Treponema sp. | reverse complement strand
GAAATGACCGCTGGTGGGAGTTTTTTTGTTGGTCGTGGTTTCGACAGGCTCAACCACCGAAAAATTCTGCTATCATTTTTGAAATTTGCGTGTGGGGCGGTTTCGGTGGTAGAATGGAGCGATTTTGTTTCAAAAAGGAGAAATGGAATGTCAGTTATTAAACCGATGATTCGTTCAAACATCTGCATCAACGCGCACCCGGTCGGCTGCGCCAAGGATACGGAGCGGCAGATTGACTATGTGGTCGCGCAGAAGGCAAAGCGCGGCGTGAGGAGCGCGAAAGAGGGCGGCTCGTCGCCCAAGACGGTGCTCGTGCTGGGCTGCTCGACAGGCTACGGGCTTGCGAGCCGCATCACGGCGGCATTCGAGTACGGCGCGGACACCATCGGCGTTTCCTTTGAAAAGGCTGCTACCGAAACCAAGGGTGGCACGCCCGGCTGGTACAACAACCTTGCCTTTGACCGCGCCGCCGCAAAAGCGGGCTTGCGCACCACCACCTTCAACGCGGACGCTTTCAGCGACGAGTGCCGCACCACCGTCATCGAAGAAGCAAAAAAATGGGGCGCGAAGTTCGACCTTGTGGTCTACTCGCTCGCAAGCCCCGTGCGCACTGACCCCGACACGAAGGTGCTCTACAAGTCCGTCATCAAGCCGATTGGAAAACCCTACGGCGGCAGCGCGCTCGACATGATGACGGCAAAGCTCCACACGCTTGAAGCCGAGCCTGCCGAGGGCGACGACATCGCGAACACCGTGAAAGTGATGGGCGGCGAAGACTGGGAGCGCTGGATGAAGCAGCTCTCCGACGCGGGCGTGCTTGCAGAAGGCTGCAAGACGGTCGCCTATTCCTACATCGGGCCTAAGATGTGCCACCCGATTTACCGCGACGGCACCATCGGCGCGGCAAAAAAGGACTTGGAAGCGCGCGCAAAGACGATTGACGCGGCTCTGAAGGCAATCGGCGGCGCGGCATACGTGAGCGTGAACAAGGCGCTTATGACGCGCTCGTCGGCAGTCATCCCCGTGATTACCGTGTACCTCGGCTGCCTGTTCAAGATTCAGAAGGCGAAGGGAACGCACGAAGGCTGCATCGAGCAGATGGAGCGGCTGTTCACCGAGCGACTCTACACCGCCGACGGAAAAGTTCCCGTGGATGAGGAGGGCAGAATCCGCATCGACGACTGGGAGCTTTCCGCCGACGTGCAGGCAGAAATCGACAAGGTGATGCCGAACATCACTGAGGAAAACCTTGCCGAATCCATCGACCTTGACGGCATCCGCCACGACTTTTTGATGATAAACGGCTTCGACGTACCCGGCGTGGACTACACCAAGGACGTCGCCGATATGAGAAAAATCGACGCATAAAAACAAGGGGCTTAAAGCCCCTTATTTTTTTGTTTTGCTCAAAATGGCATTTTTGCCCGTTTTCCACTTTTCATTTTTTTTGTATAATCGAGCGCATGAAATCAAAATCCCTTGAGTTTTCTTATTTTTCTGACAAAATCAGCGCAGTTGACGCAAAAACGGAGGCGATGAAAATCGCGTTTGCGCCGCTTACGTTTCAAGCGGTTCGTGCGCTTTTGGAATTGGGTTTGCTTCAAAAAATCTCCGACGCAGGCGAAAACGGAATCACCGTGCAGGAACTTTCGGATTCTTCTTCGATAAGCGAGTACGGCGTTGGCGTTTTGTGCGAAATCGCGCTTGGAATGGGAATCATAAAAATCGCCGAAAAGCCTTTGGATTCTTCGCTTGGAAAACTCGTTCTTGGAAAAATCGGTTTTTTTCTTCTTGAAGACGAATGTACGCGCGTGAACTTTTATTTTTCGAGCGACGTTTGTTACAAAGGCGCAGAAAATCTAACCGAATCAATCAAAACGGGAAAACCTGAGGGACTTCGCGTTTTTGGCGAAAACTGGACGACGATTTACGAGGCACTTTCGAGTTTGCCCGAAAAAGAGAAAAAATCCTGGTTTGATTTTGACCATTTTTACAGCGATGTTGCGTTTCCCGAAGTGCTTCCAATCGTGTACAAAAAAAAGCCAAAGTCGCTTTTGGATATTGGCGGAAATACGGCAAAATGGGCAATTGCTTCGTGCCACTTTGACGCGGACGTGCGCGTAACGATTGTGGATTTACCAGGGCAAGTTGCTCTTGCGAAAAAAAATGCCGATGAAGCAGGATTTTCCGACAGAATTGACGCGGTTTCTGGAAACGTCCTTGATGATTTGACGAAACTTCCAAAAAATATGGACGCGGTTTGGATGAGTCAATTTCTTGATTGCTTTTCGCTTTCGCAAATTACAAAAATTCTCAAAAAAATCCACGAAAGCGCGAGCGAACATACGATTGTTTGGGTTTTGGAACCGCTGTGGGACAAGCAAAAATACACGCTTGAGTCTTTTGCTCTTCAAGCGACGAGTCTTTATTTTACGTGTATGGCAAACGGAAACTCAAAAATGTACCGTTACAAAGAACTCGTTTGCGCGATAGAAAAGGCAGGATTTAGAATTTGTGAAGAACATCACAATTTGGGAGCAAATTTTTATTCGCTCCTTGGATTCAAAAAAATCTCGGAAGGGTGATTGTCTGCTAGAATCGGGGGCAATCGCTTAAAATCGAGCGAACGAATCGGGAACTTGGTGGTTTCGACAGGCTCAACCACCAAAGAAAACGAATCGAAACCACCGAGAAAATGAAAGTCAAAAAAGGAATGTATGAAAGAGATTTGTATAGAAAAAAGTTTTGTTTGGAAGCCGAGCAAAGAAAATCGTTCTGATTCGCCGCGCCTTGAGTACGTTGATTCGCTTTTTCGCCGTCGTTTAAGTCAACTTTCAAAAATGACGGTGGAAAGCGTGCGAAACGTGCTTCTAAAAGAAGACGGCACGATTCAAACTGATGTTCCGCTCATTTTTGCGTCAATGCGTGGGGAAGTTTCGCGGCAACTAAAAATAAATCGGTCTCTCGTGGAAGAAAACGACGTGAGTCCCGCGCAATTTTCGCTTTCGGTTTTTAACGCGCCTCCTGCCGTAACCACAATCGCACTTGGAATAAACGCGCCATACGTTGCCATTTATCCCGTTCGGTTTTCAGACGCGCTTCAAGCCGTTCGAGCGCGATTGTGTTCTGGAATCGAAAAAGTTGTTTTTGCCTTTGCCGACGAAAAAATCCCCGAAGAATACGAAAAAATCGCGCAAGATGATGAGTGTGAGGTGCTTTCTTTTGCCGCTCTTTTTTCAAAAAATTCGTTTGGGATTCTTCTTCCCGAATCGGATTTTGAAAGTCCAAAATCGTTTGTGCATTTTTTAGAAAAACAAAGGGAGAATCAAAATTGAGCGAAAAAAAATCAAAAAAAGAACATCGGCGGCTTCCTTTGCCGCTCATTTTTTTACATTCCGTTTCAAAATTAGTGAGTTTTTTTCTATTTGGCACTTGCTCGGTGGCGATTTCGATTGTGGTGCTTCCGCTTCTTTTGATTTTTTTGCATCCGCAGGAGCGTTTTCAGCGTGCGGCTCGAAGATTTTTACACGGCGGCCTTGTTGTTTTTCGGTATTGGCTCATTTTGACAAAAGTCATCAAAATCGAAATCTCAAAAGAAGACAAAAAACGGCTTTGCTCGGCAAAATCGTGCATAATCGCGGCAAATCATCCGTCGATGATTGACTCGATTCTGTTGATTTCGTTTCTTCCTTGCACTGATTTTATCGTAAAAGGCTCGCTTTCTCATCGGAGCGTGCTTTCTGCAATCGTGAATCTCGTCTACATTCCAAACTCAATGGAATACGAGCACATCATCGAGCGCACAAAAAAGAATTTTTCTTTGGGCGGAACAATCGCGATTTTTCCAGAAGGCACAAGAAGCACGGCTTTTGGGCAAAATCGCTACAAAAAAGGCGCGGCGCGGCTTTCGCTCAAAACGTCTGCTCCGATTTTGGGCGTGTACATTGGCGGAAACGACAAAATCGGCTTTCGCAAAGGCGATAAACCGTGGCAAGTTAATCCAGAGGGCGCGTATCGTTACCGATTTTTTGTCCACGAAATGCTTTTTCCTGACGAATTTCAAAATCTTTCTGAGCCGATTGCGGCAAAACGCTACACCGCGCGTCTTCGCTCTCTTCTTTCCGACGAACATAACAACGTTTTTTGCCGTTGAAGAATTCGGCGGGTTTTCAATATAATAAAACCGTTCAAAAACTCGTTTGGGAAAATCTTGAACGGCTCATGGTTAGAAAAAATCAGTTCAAAAGGAAATCAAAATGGACGAACTCAAAAAAGAGATAAAAGAATGTATCGTAAATGCGCTGGAACTTGAGGACGTAACGGCGGAAGACATTGTGGACAGCGAGCCTTTGTTTGGCACGGGGCTGGGGCTGGACTCAATCGATGCGCTGGAATTGGGCGTTGCGCTCAAAAAAAAGTTTGGCGTAAAATTTAGTTCTGAAAACGCGGAAACTCGTGAGCATTTTGCTTCGGTGAACGCGCTTGCGGACTTTATTGCAAAAGAGAGAGGGAATGCGCAATGACTCGCGACGAACTTTTTTCCACGGTAAAGACGATTTTGGTCGAAGATTTTGACATCGACGAAACGCTCATTCGCGAAGACGCAAAAATCGGCGATGATTTGGAACTCGATTCTATTGACGCTGTTGACATGATTGTAAAATTAAAGCCGTATCTTTCTGACTCGGTTGAACCGCAAGTGTTCAAAAGCGTCAAAACCGTCGGCGACGTTGTGAACGTGCTTTTGCCACTTTCAAAATAAGTGCGCGTTTTTGCAAAAGTCGCGTTTGGCTTTTTTGCCACGCTGTACCCGATTTCGGCATTTATTTGCTTGGTCGTACTCAAGTTGCCGCTCAAGTTTTTTTCGCTTTTTGTGGTTGTGCTTGGCGCGGCGTACTTTTTTGCGGCAACTGGCGGCGGATTCAAAAAAAATGCGCGGCTCATTTTTTCCGCTCTCGCGCTTTCGATTCTTGGCGGCACTTGCATTTTTACGGGGCGCGAAGAATTTATCAAACTGTACCCCGTTTTGATGAATGGCGCGTTTTTGTTTGCCTTTGGTTCGTCGCTTTTTTTTCCGCCAAACGCTTGCTTTCGACTTGCGTGCCTTTCTGACAAAACAATCAAAGGAAGCGTTTCCGAAAAAAAAGTCGAGCGATATTGCAAGCGCGTTACGGTTGTGTGGTGCGCGTTTTTTGTTTTGAACGGAACGGCGGCATTTTATACCGTGCTTTTTGCAAGCAGCAAACTTTGGTCGCTTTACAACGGCGGCATTTCTTACGCACTTATGGGTGCGCTTTTTGCAATAGAATTTTTGATGAGGAGGGCGACTCAAAAGAAAATGCCAAAGTCGATTCCAATTTCAGCATTTTGCGCGGATAGCCGTGCAGACAACACGATTCTTTGTTTTGACGGGGAATGGAGCGAAAAAAAATACCTTTTTTGGCGCGATTTTTTGCGCGATTCTGCAAAAATTCGCGCGTTTATTGAGCAATTTCCTGACGTGGATTCTTGGATTCTTCACGTTGAAGATTATTGGCTTTTTTTGTGCGCGCTTGTCGCACTTTTGCAGAAAAAAAAGGAAATCCTTTTGACCGCAAACATTAGTCCGCGCTTTATCGAAGAAATCAAAGCGGGAGAGGGCAAAAAAGAAATTCGATTTTTGACGGATTGCAAAGAAATCGAAGGAAAACCAATTTTGAACGCGGATTTTCTCCCCGACGTTATTTCAAAAATCACCATTTCCGAAGAAGAAATGCGCACAACGCCCCAAATCGACGCGGCTTCCACTCGAATCGTTTTATACACATCGGGAAGCACGGGAAAACCAAAGGCGGTACAGCAACGCATGACGGAATTTGAAGCGGACAATGCGTTTGTTATCAAAAAATGGGGCGAGGAATTTCTTTCGCGGCGGCTCGTTTCCACGGTGAGCCAGCACCATATTTATGGATTTTTGTTTACGATTTGTTTGCCTTTTACGCTTGCCGTGCCGTTTAGAAAAAAGCGAATTGAGTTTCCTGAAGAATTCCGCACGCTTACCGATGAGCAATACGTCATAATTGCAGTTCCTGCGTTTTTGAAACGCACCTGCGCTTCTCTTTTGGAAAAATTGCCGCTCAAAAATCCGTGGATTTTTACGAGCGGAGGCGCGGTTTCCGAAAAACTCGCGCTTGAAACGCAAAAAACGTTTGGATTTTGCCCGCTTGAAGTGTACGGTTCTACAGAAACGAGCGGAATTGCGTATCGGCAGCAAAGTGTTGACGGCTTACAGTGGACTCCGTTTGACAATGCAAAAATCTGGCTTGATGAAAACGACGGTTGCCTTACGATAATTTCGCCGTACATCAAAGACGAGCGCGGATTCAAAACGGGCGACTTGGCGGACATTCAAGCAGACGGGCGTTTTTTCTTAAAAGGTCGCGCGGATTCCATTGTAAAAATCGAAGAAAAACGCATTTCGCTTCCCGAAGTTGAAAATCGGTTTTTGCAAACGGGACTCGTTTCGGATTGTGCCGTTGTGGCTCTTTCTGGAAAACGGCAATATCTTGCGGCGGCGATTGTTTTGAACGAAAGCGGACGCGAAAAATTCCGCGACACGCCAAAATTCCTTGTAAACAGGCATTTTCACGATTATCTTTTGCAATTTTTTGAAAACGTCGTGCTTCCAAAACGCTTTCGATATGTGGAAAAAATCCCGCAAGACGTTCAAGGAAAAAAGCACAAAGACGAAATAAAATCGCTCTTTGACGCTTTGGACGGCGAAGGCGAGAAACAGTTTTTGGAAGAATCCGAAATCTTTTCTGCGTTTCTTTTGAAGCACGGGATTTCTTGTCCAAAAAACGTTTCGCGCTCCGATTTTTCCGTTGATTTTGAACTGTTGTTTCCAAAAAATGCGGATTATTTTGATGGGCATTTTCCGTCTTTTCCGATTCTTCCTGCGGTTGCGCAATTTGACGTGGTGTCTCACGCGGTGGCGGCGTTTTTGGGCGCGGGAAAAAGTGCCACAAAAATCCGAAGACTCAAATTCAGCGGAAAAATCCTTCCCGATTCGATTGTTCGCTTTTCGATTTCTCTCGATTCTGAAAAAAATCGCATTTCGTTCAAAATCTCTTCAGAAGCGGGCGAAACGCTTTCTTCTGGAAGTTACGACTTTGGAGAATCTTGAAAAATTATGAAAAACGAAAATGCTTTTTTGCCCGCAATCCTCATTCCCGTTTTTAGACACGGAGAAGCGTGCCGAACGGTTGTAAATTCGATTTCGTCGCTTTGCAGAGAGCAAAAAATCCCCGTGATTTTGGTTGACGACGGAAACGACAAAGAAACAAAGGCGTTGCTTCAAAAAATCGTTTTGGAAAACGCGGATTTTACCGAACTCGTTTCGCTTCCAAAAAATGGCGGAAAAGGCGCGGCGTTTGAAGAAGGCATTTTTTTTGCCGAAGCGCGCGGTTTTTCGCATGTTTTGCAAATGGACGCGGACGCGCAGCACGATTCTTCGCGCTCGGCTTTTTTTCTTGACCGCGCTCGCGCACATCCTGACGCGCTCATTTGTGGCTATCCTGAATATGACGAAAGTGCGCCACAGCACCGAAAAGGAGCGCATCGGTTTGCAAATTGGTGGTGCGCCGTTGTTACTTGGGAAAAAGGAATCGTGGATTCTCTGTGCGGATTTAGAGTTTATCCTGTAAAAGAAACGGCAAAACTGGTTCGGCAAAAAAGCCTTGATAAGCGCATGGGATTTGACATCGACATTTTGATTCGCCTTATTTGGCGTGGCGTTCCGTTTGAATTTTATGGCGTAAAAGTTACGTATCCTGTGGACGGTATTTCAAATTTTCGCGCATTTCGCGACAACGTTCGCATTTCGTGGGTTTTCACAAAATTCTTTTTTGGAATGTGCGTGCGCATTCCGCTTTTTGTGTGGCGGAAAATTCGGTCAAAAAATCGGGCAAAAAAATGAAAAAACAAAATTGGTGGGAACTAAAGCGCAAAAATCCGCTTGGATTTTTTTTCATGCGCATTTTGTTGCGCCTTCCCGTTCGCGCTTTTCGAGCGCTTTGCTTTCCAATCGGTTTTTTTTATTGGATTTTTTCTCGTTCCGCTCGCCATTTTTCTGCGGATTTTTTTTCCGCGCTTTCGATTCGACCGCGCACGCTTTCTCACGTCATCAGTTTTGCTTTGAATCTCGTTGAAAACGTGCAAGCTTGGGCAGGAAAAATCGATTTTTCAAAAATCGAGTGGCAAAATGACGACGTTTCTTTTCTCGTTTCCGACATAAATGCAAATCGCGGAACGCTTCTTTTGATTTCTCACCTCGGAAACGCGCAAATGCTCAAAGCACTCGCGTTTCAAGGAAAAAGCGGCACTGAAAAAAAAATGGAAATTATAACGATTATGGACGAAGCGCAATCGCGCGGATTTGGAGCGTTGCAAAAAAGCGTAAACGATTCCGCGCTTTTGGGCGTTGTGGATGCAAACAACATTGGACCTGAAACGATGTTTCTTTTACAAGAAAAAATCGAAAAAGGCGGCACGGTTGTGATTGCAGGCGACCGCTTAGGCTCTCATTCGTCAAAAACAATTCGCCTTGATTTTCTTGGAAAAAAGGCGGATTTTCCTTACGGCGTGTTTTTGCTCGCTTCGCTCCTCGATTGCCCAACGTATTTTGTTACGGGGCTTAGAACGCGCGACCTTTCGATTTCTGCAAAATACAAAATGTTCGTAAAAAAAAGCCACATTTCTTTTGATTGCTCAAAAAAAGAGCGCGAAGAGCGAATCCGTCTGCTCTCTCAAGAGTTTTCACAAAATCTTGAGATTCTTTCAAAAACGCATCCGCTTCAGTGGTACAATTTTTTTGCCTTTTTTTCCGAGTAAATTTTTTGCAAACTTCAAAATGGCGCGGATTTTTGGTAAACTATTTTTATGAAACAAGACGAGTCAAATTTTCTTTCGGCGGAAATTGTTTTCCCTGTTGATTTTAACGATTGCGACCCCATGAAAATCGTGTGGCACGGAAATTACATACATTATTTTGAGCGAGTTCGGTGCGCACTTTTAGACAAAATCGGTTACGGCTACATTGCAATGGAGGAGTCGGGGTATCTTTTTCCCGTGACCGAAGTCCGCGTAAAATATGTAAAATCGCTTCGGTTTGGCGATTTTTGCCGAGCAAAAGCCACGCTCGTTGAGTGGGAAAATATGATTCAGATGAAATTTGAACTTTTTAACGACAAAACGGGCGAACTTACAACGCGCGGAACGGTGAATCAAATGTGCGTTGACGCAAAAAGCGGCGAAAGTCTTTTTTCTTGCCCGTCGTGCTTCACCGACAAAGTAAAAGCGCAATTAAATCGAGGCAACGTATGATTTCATTTCTTTCTAATCCTGCGATTTTGTGCGCGGCGGGGGCAAGTGCCGAGGAGTTTTTTAATTCTCTTTTAGAAAAAAATCAATCGGGAATAAAGCGCGTAAAATGTGCCGAGCGCGATTTTTTTGCAGGCGTTGTTTCTTCGCCACTTGAAAGCGTGGACGATAAAGCCGATTCGCGCTTTCTTCGATTGCTTTCTGCGTGTCTTTCAAAAATCGCGCCAACGGTCGAAAAAGCAAAATCTCGGTACGGAGTCGAGCGCGTGGGGCTTTGTTTGGGGCAGTGCGATAACGGTTCAGAGCGGTCGCTTTTTTCTCACGAATCTTTTTTCAAAAACGGGGAATTTTTGCCGTCTTATTCTCTTTTTGAGCAGTCGGCGCAATATGCGGCGGATTTTGCCGCAAAAAAACTGGGGATTTCTTCGCTCGCGCTTTCATTTTCTACGGCGTGTGCTTCTTCTGCGAGCGCGATTTCTTTTGCTCGCTCGCTCATTCTTTCTGGAAAATGCGACGCGGTGGTGGCGGGCGGCGTGGACATTGCGTCAAAAACAACTCTTTTGGGATTTTCTGCGCTCGAAGCGGTTTCTCCAAACATCACAAATCCGATGAGCGCGAATAGAAGCGGAATTACGCTTGGAGAGGGCGCGGCGTTTTTTGTTCTTTCAAAGGACGATTTGGACGAAACGAACATCGCGCTTTTGGGTGCGGGAGAATCGAGCGACGCTTTTCACATAACGTCTCCGCGCGAAGACGGTGCGGGCGCGGCTTTGGCGATGAATCGTGCGCTTTTGGACGCAAAGTTAAGTCCTCAAAAAATCGACTATGTAAATCTTCACGCAACGGGAACTCGGCTAAATGACGCAATGGAAGCGCGTGCAATGGCTTTTGTCTTTGGCGAAAACTCGGTTCCTGCAAGCGGAACAAAGCCGCTTACGGGACACACGCTTGGCGCGGCGGGCGCGATTGAACTTGCTGCGGGATTTCTTTCGGTTTCGCGTGGCTATCTTTTTCCGCACACGTGGGATTGTGTGCAAGACAAAACGATTCCCTCGGTGAATCTCGTTCAAAATGCAAAAGAAGCAAAAATCGATTACGCGATGTCAAATTCGTTTGCGTTTGGCGGGTGCAACGTGAGTTTGATTTTGGGAAAAGCGGAGGTGTAACGTGGAATTTAGCGAAAAAGAAACGGCGGATTTGATTCCGCACAAAGGAAAAATGCGTTTTATTGACCGCGTTTTGGAGTGCGATTTTGAAAAAACGCGCGTTGTTACGGAAACAAAAATCAAAGACGATTTTTTGCTTCTTTCTGATGGCGCAGTTCCGTCTTACGCGCTTTTTGAGTTTTCGGCGCAATCGGTGGCTGCTCTTTTGTCGGCGGACGCAAAAGAACACGGACGGAAGATGAATGCGGGTTTTATTTTGAGCGTGTCGGCTTCTGGTCTTTTGTCCAAAGGAATGGTTCCGGGGCAAACTGTTCGGGTGGAAGCAGAAAAAGAATCGAACGTAGAAAACGTTTACTCGTTTGACTCGCGTTTTTTTGTTGACGGCGAATCGTTCGGTAGCGCAAAAATTACCGTCATGGAAGCAAATGGATAAAAATATGGAAAACGAAAATTTGGAAAAAAAAGTCCTCGTAACTGGCGCGTCTGGCGGAATCGGGCGGGCAATCGCTCTTGCGGCGAGTCAGGCGGGCTACGAAATCGTGGCACATTATAATAATGGAAGAGAAAAAGCAGAATCGCTCAAAACCGAAATTGAGGCGGCAGGCGGAAAATGCTCTCTCTTGCAGTTCAACATTTCTGACCGCGAGGATTGCGCGGCGAAACTTGAAAAATGGAGCGAAGAAAACGGCGCGTTTTGGGGAATCATCTTGAACGCGGGAATTTGCCGCGACAACGCATTTCCCGCGCTCTCCGACGAAAACTGGGACGATGTTATTCACACGAATCTCGATGGATTTTACAATGTCCTAAAGCCTCTCGTCATGCCCTTGTGCCGAAAAAAGCGCGGGAGAATCATCACGGTTGCAAGCGTTTCGGGCGTTATGGGGAATCGCGGGCAAGTGAATTACAGCGCGAGCAAGGCGGGAATCATCGGGGCGACGAAGGCTCTAGCTGTGGAGCTTGCGAGCCGAAAAATCACCGTGAACTGCATCGCGCCGGGCTTCATCGAGACCGACATGATTAAGGACGCTCCAACAGAGCATATTCTTCCCACAATCCCGATGGGGCGGGCGGGAAAGAGCGAGGAAGTCGCTTCGCTTGCGGTGTATCTGCTTAGCGAGGGGGCGAGTTACATAACGCGGCAGGTTATCAGCGTGAACGGCGGGATTGTGTAGAATGTTTTTGTGGTTTCGACAGACTCAACCACCACGTTAAAAAAAAACGAACGCCCCGAAGTGGGGCGTTCGCGGGTTTTTGTCCGATTCCTACGGATTGGTCGTGAAGCCGCTCCAAGATTTTGTTGCGGAATCTGCGTTTTGATCTGTGCAAGCGTAAGGATTTTGCTTGTCGCTTTTGTTCCCGCTTCCCGAAACCTTTGCGGCGCTTCCTCCGCAGTAGATGTCGTGGTTGTCTTTTGAGGTGTTTGCATTGAACACGCAGGTGTCGATTTTAACCTCGTCGCTTCCGCCGATGTCGATTGCGGCTCCGTGGTTCGCGCTGTTGCCGTTGAACGTGCAGCCGCTGAATTCCACTTTTCCGCCTCCAAAGAGGGATGCCGCCCCGCCGCCCGTGTCGCCCTCGGTGACGTTGCCGTCGAACGTGCAGCTGTCGAACGTTAAAGTCCCGCTTCCGCTCCAGTAAACCATTCCGTGCGCCTGCTTCTCGCTTCCGTTCATGTGGGTTCCCGCCCCGTTCGTGAAGGTGACGTTCTTGAACGTGGCGTTTCCCGCTCGTATCGTAATGCCGAACTTGCCCTGCCCGTCGATTGTGATGTAATTTTCAACTGTCAGGTCGCTCGTTATTGTCACGTTGCCCTGTAGCGTAACCGTAGTCGTAGTAGCCGAGTCTGTGTAGGGATTCGCAGAATTAAGCGCATTCCTGAAGTCACTTTCGCTCCACTCCGTCATCTCCCGGGTGTAGGATGAGTCAGTACCCCCCCCCGTACCGTCAGACGAGTCCTGCCCCGTGGAGGACTTCCCCTCGCCTTCAAATACATATTCCAGTTCATCGGAGTCCTCGTCCTCGAACGTGCCGTTTATCAAGTTGACGGTGAGTGTTGCGCCGATAGAGAAGCGGAGCGTTCCAAGAGAGCCGTACTCAAACGTGGCGGTTGGCGTTTCTGTTTGATTTGAATTCTTCGTCACCCGAATTTGACTGGCTTGTCTAGCCTCGTTGTCGGCGACCGTGATGTTTCCGCTCAAATAAAGATTTCCTTCGCTGTAGACTCCACCGCCGTTGTCGCCTGTGTTTTTCGTGATTGCTCCGCCCGACATGGTGAACTCGCTTGGGTCGTAGGTGTAGTAGATGTTCCCTGAACTGTCCCTTGCAAAGTTTTGTACTGCGCACACTCCGCCGCCCTTTCCTGTGGCGGAGTTTCCGCTTATCTCTCCCCCTGTCATAAGAAGTCGCGCCGAGTTGAGGTAGATTCCGCCGCCGCTCTGATAATTGCCCGTCGCCTTGTTTTTAACAATCTTTCCGCCCTGCAAAATGAACTCGCTTTGCGGATACACCGTTGTTACGGCGGTCTTTTCATCGTTCGTGACGACCTGCGTTCCGACGAAGACCCCGCCGCCGTTCTTCAACGTTTCGTTCTCCGAGATTTCTCCGCCCGTCATCGTAACGGAGCCGTTTTCGATGAAGATTGCGCCACCGTTTCCGCCTGCGCCGTTTTTTGTGATTTTTCCGCCTTCAATCAAAATTCCATACTCTTCGGGCGTCTTGCAGTTCACGTAAATCGCGCCCGCCTTGTTTCCTGAGGCGTTGCCGGAGATTGTTCCGCCCGATATGGTGAGGTAGCCCCTGTTGATGTTGAATGCGCCGCCGTTGTTCGTCGCCGTGTTCTCCGTGATTTCGCCGCCCGTCATGTTGAACGTGCCGCCGCCCATGCTGATTGCAGCCCCGTTGTTTGTCGCCGTGTTTCCTGTAATCTTTGTGCTGTCGCCGATTTCAAGCGTTGCGGTGTCGCCAACGAAGATTCCGCCCCCGTTGCTTTCGGAGCTGTTTCTTTTGACGGTCGTGTTCACGAGTAAAAGGTGTGCGTTTTTTTGGACAACGATTCCGCCACCGTTTGCGCTTCCCTCTTCAGTCGTGATTGCCTTGTTGTTTTGAACCAGGCAGTTTTCAATCGTGAGCGTTCCTTTTCCTCGCGCCCTCACGCCCGCTCCCATTCGCGCCTGCCCGTTTTGAATCGTCAGGTCCGAGAGCGTTACGTCGAATGCTATCGACTCGTCAACCACGAATACAGCACCAGTACCGCCCTCTTCGGGGTTCTCTCTGCGCCCGTCGAGGATTGCGTCGCTTCCCTCGCCCACGACGGTGATTGACTTTGCTTCGAGGTTCTTCATCGTGGACGTGCTGTAGACTTTGCCTAAGACCACGATTGTCCACGAGATGTCGTCCGACGGGGTCTTTCCGATTTCGGTGAATGCGCGGTTGAGCGTCTTAAACGCCTTTTCCCTCGATGTTCCCGTGTTGTCGTCGCTATTGCTTCCGCTTCCCGAAACGTACAGAACCGTGTGCTTGAGTGTCACGGTCGCCTCGTTCCGCCCGCCGCGCACCTTGATTTCCTCTGATTTTCCCCTGTAGATGAGCGTTTCTCCTGAATAGACGTGGAGGAGGACGCGCACGGTCGTTCCGACGCTTACGTCGTCGAACGAAATGTTCACCGTTTCATTCTCGGCAACCTGATATTCCTTCGATTGGGACTTTGCGTCGCCTTGAAGCTCAGCGACGAGTTTATACGTTTCTCCTCCCGTCTCCGCCGCCCTGATTCCAGGCTTCATGCTGAATGAAAGCGAGATGCTTGTCCCGCCCTCGTCCCCGTCCTCGAATATGTTGCTACAAGAAAGAAATAGTCCTCCGCCTAGTAAAACCGCCGTAAAAAACACAAAAAAAACGCGCTTTAGATTCATTCTCGCTCCTCCAAAAAATTGAAACTTGAAAATTTTGTGCAAAAAGTTCCACTATTTTAGCACAAAAATCAAAAAAGAAACTACACAATTTGAGTAAGGCGTTGGGAGATTTAGTGAACTTTTTTGAAATCTTTTCGTTTTTGAAAAAGCAACGTGAGTGCGCAAAAAATCAAAAAAATCACGACCGAAAAAATCATAATCGTAGAGAGCGCGGGGATTTTTGAAAAAGGCGAGTGCGAAGTAAAAAGCGCGTGAGCTTCCTTTAGACTCAAAAATCCAAAAACGGCAAAAAGCGCGAACGCGAGCGCGTTAAAAATGTGCGAAGGGATTTTTCCACCAAGCATTTTGAGCGCGAGAAGTCCGATTGCGTCTGCCAAAAAAAGTCCTGTGGACGCGGCAATCCAAATCACAAACGCGGTTTTGTTCAGTCCGTTCGCCGCTCCAAACGTAATCGACGCGAGTTGCGTTTTGTCGCCTAACTCCGCAAGAAAAAATGTACAAAAAATGGCGAGTGGCGCAAATGAAAAAGAAAGATGCTTTGACTCTTCCTCTGCGCTCTCTTTTGAAAGAATGGCGGGAATCGAAGAAATCGAAAAAGCAAAAAATGCCACCGCAGCAATCGCTTTTACAATATACAAATTTTCTGAAAGAAAAGCGTTCAAAAGTCCGCCAACACAAACAGCGAGCGCGTTCAAAACAAGAATCGCGGCGGCAGTTCCCAAAAAAATATCTTTTAAGCGGTATTTTGCCGAAAGCGCAAAAAGCATAAGTTGCGTTTTGTCGCCCATTTCCGCCACAAAAACCGTTGCCAACACGGAAATAAAAACCTTAAGCATTTCCTCTCTCCATTTTTTTTGATGTAGACAAAGAAAATCATAGCAAAAAAAATATCGTTAGCAGAACGCAATAATTCGATTTTTGTGGTTTCGACAGATTCAAATCGTGCGTTTATTCAAGACATTGCCGTCTTCGCTCGTAGAGAAGAATTCCTGCAGCAACTGAAACGTTTAGACTGTCAATCGTGCCGCACGTTGGAATCGAGGCGATTTCGTCGCATTGCTCAAAAAGAAGGCGCGAAATGCCTTTTCCTTCGCTGCCCATGATGATTGCAGATTTTTTTGCAAACGAAACAGATTGGCACGGTTTTCCGCCTGCGTCGGCTCCGTAAATCCAAAAATCCGCGTCTTTGAGGTTTTTTACCGCGCGAACAAGGTTTGAAATCGTTGCGATGGGAACGCTTTCGCTTGCGCCCGCGCTCGTTCTTGAAATGACTTCGTTTCCAAAAATGTTTCCAATCGATTTTCGTTCGGGAAGCAAAGCCAAATCGACTCCAAATTGGTCGCATGAACGCAAAATCGCTCCAATGTTGTGTACGTCGGTGATTTCGTCCAAAATTAAAACGGTCGCTTTTTCGGCGTTTTCGCTTTCCAAAAGCCAGCGGTCAAAATCTGTTGCGTTTTTTGATTTTGACTGCTCGATTTCAAGTTCAAGAACGATTCCGCGATGGTCGCGCACGCTTTCGGGAAGCGTCAAAACGAGCGAATCGAGCGTTTTTTTGTCCGCGTTTTCAACAAAAATCCCCGCCTCTTTTGCTTTTTCAACGATTTTTTTTGCACGCGGACCTTGTTTTGAAACAAAAATCCGCATTTTTTTTGCTTGTTCTGCGTCCGCTCGTTTGATTTTTTCTTCGATTGCGTGAAAACCCGTGATAATCGATTTCATTTTCCGCAGCACTTTTTGTATTTTTTGCCACTTCCGCATGGACACGGGTCATTTCGTCCGATTTTTGCGCCTTCGCGGACAACGGTCATCGGTTTTACGCGCCCCACGGAATAAAACCACTCTCCATTGATTTTTTTGAAATAACCGATTTCGTGGTGAATGTCGCGAAGTCCTTTTTTTGTGGTGTACGTTGCTTCAAACTCAACGATTCCTTCGTCATCGTTTTCGCCGCCTTTTTCCGTTCTCAAGATTTTGAGTCCGTGCCATTTTGATTCTTTTGACCAATCTTCCGTTGCTTTTCTGTCGATTTCGGCGATTTTTTCGCCTTCTTCGCACGAGTTGATTATAAAATCGATTTCTTGTTTTTCGTAAGACGAGTAGCGTGCCCGCATTAACGCTTCGGCAGTTGGTGCTTTTTTTGTTCCTTTGATAATCGGGGAGCAACATTCTTCATACGTTTTTCCGCTTCCGCACGGACAGACATCTTTATCAGCCATTTTTACGTTTCCTTAATTTGAAAAAATATGCGTCAATTTTACAAGATTTTTTGTCTTTTTTGCAACGAATGACCGTGTTTGACACGAAAACAACAAAATTGCGAGTGTAACACTCTCGTCGTACTCGTTCTTTTTGTGATATAATCCGTTTTTAATCGTCAAAAAGAGGAACGTTATGCCAAAAATCATGAATTTTCAGCGCGGTGCGGTCATTTATTTTGAGGAAACCGTATCGAACCGCATTTTTATACTGCAAGGTGGGCAAGTTATCATTTCTGGACACGATGTTGAAACGGGCAAACCCGAACTTGAAAGCGTGCAAAGCGGAGCGTTTTTTGGAGTCAAAGACACGCTTGCGCACACGCTTCGCGGGGAAACCGCCACCGCCGTTGCCGATTCCGTGGTTCTGTGCCTTACCGCAAGCGAGTTTGAAGCGACTTTTGGCTCGAACCGCGACATTATGTACAAAATGCTTCGTCTTTTTTCAAAAAAACTTCGCACGATGAATTTCAGAATCGAAAAAATCCTCAAAAAAGCAAGACTCGCTTCCAGAATGAACGAAATGGTTACGGTCGCCGAAAGTTTTTACGAGGAGCGAAAGTGGAGAACGTGTGCCGAATTGTGTTCGCGCTACCGCGCGCTTGGAGCGACTGGCGGAGTGCTTGCGCGCCTTGAGCGAATGGAAAAAGATGCCCGCGGAAATTTGGAATCGCTTTCTGGGGATGCTTCGGATTTTTTGGAAGACGTGGAAATCTTCCAGAATTTTGGAGAGAGTGCAAAAAAACGGTTTGAACTCCCAGGGTTTTCGCGGTTTGAAAAAAAATACAATCGCGGCGATGTCGTTATCGCGGAGTTTGAGCCAGGGAATTCGTTTTACATTCTTCAATCGGGCGTTGTTCAACTGACAAAATGCGTGAACGGCTCAAACATAAACTTGAATTTCCTTTGCCCTGGCGATATTTTTGGCGAAATGGCGATTCTCGACGCTTCTCCAAGAAGCGCGTCTTGCATTGCAATGACTACAATCGAAGTGCTTGAGTTCAACAAGCAAAATTTTTCCACGCTTATCGGCGGAAACGCGCAAATTACGGTGCTTCTTTTGCGCATTTTTTGCCGTCGCCTCATTGAGCAAACTCGTCGCCTGCGCGTTTTGGTGCAGCCAGAAGATGGCGCAAAAATCGCTGACCTCTTTTTGATGCTTGAGGAGCGCAATCCTTCGGAGTTGATTGCGGGCGGAAACAGGCTTTTTTCGCTTTCGGAGGCGGACGTTTCAAGATGGACGGGGCTTTCGCTCCAAACGACGCACGATGAACTTCGGAAACTTTCTGAAAGAGGCGTTGCAAGCCTTGCCGACGGGCGAATAACCGTAAATATTAAAGAAATGCAAAGAATCGTGAAAAACGCCGAACTTGCAGAAAAAATGCGAAAGCGCGTCCAGTAATCTTTTTTCTGAAAATCAAAATCGAAAAAATCAAAAAGGAAGAAAATATGTGCGGAATTGTCGGATATTGCGGTTGTAAAGAAGCAACGCCACTTTTGATTGAGGGGCTAAAAAAATTGGAGTACCGTGGGTACGATTCTGCGGGAATTGCGGTGCTTTCGCGCTCTTCGGAGGAAATTCTGGTGCGAAAATCAAAAGGCGCATTGCGTTTTTTGGAAGAAAAAATTGCTTCGGAAATCGTGTCGGGTGCGCTTTCTGGAAACGTTGGCATTGGACACACGCGGTGGGCGACGCACGGAGAGCCAAGCGACTTAAACGCGCATCCGCACACAAACGTTTCTGGTTCAATCGCGGTGGTTCACAACGGAATCGTGGAAAATCACGCGCGGCTCAAGGCGTGGTTGCAGCAAAACGGCGTTGTATTCAAAAGTCAAACTGACACCGAAGTGATTGCGCACGTCATCAATTATTTTTATGAAAAAGAACACGACATTTTTCGCGCAGTTCTCGCTTCGCTCAAAAAACTCGAAGGAAGTTACGCGCTTGGCGTGATTTGTTCCGATTTTCCCGATAGGCTCGTTGCCGCCCGAAAAGACAGCCCGCTCATTTTGGGACTCGCTTCTGACGGAAATTTCATCGCTTCCGATGTGCCAGCGGTTCTTTCTCACACGCGCGATGTGATTTTTTTGGAGCAAGGCGAGGTGGCAGTTTTGTACGCAGACCACGTTGACCTTTTTGCTTCCGACGGAGAGAAAATCGTTCGCAGTCCGTATCACGTTGATTGGGACGTTGAGGCGGCGGAAAAAGGCGGCTTTGCGCATTTTATGTTAAAAGAAATCCATGAGCAGCCTCGCGCACTTTTTGACACGATTCGACCGCGCATTGTCCGCGATTCTTCTGGCGCGATTGTGGATTCGAGTTTTGAAGAACTTGACACGTCGATTTTGTCAACCGCAAAGAGAATCGTAATTACGGCGTGTGGCACGGCTTATCACGCGGGCGTTGTTGCAAAATACGCATTTGAATTTTTTGCAAGAATCCCCGTGGTTGTGGACGTGGCAAGCGAATTCCGCTATCGAAATCCGATTTTTCTTCCGAATGACGTTTTTATCGTTATTTCGCAGTCTGGAGAAACGGCGGACACGCGCGCGGCGATTGACTCAGCAAAAAAACGCGGAGTCAAAGTAATCGCAATCACAAATTGCGTCGGCTCTTCAATTAGTCGCGAATCGGACGCGGTTTTGTACACGCGGGCAGGACCAGAAATCGCGGTTGCTTCCACAAAAGCGTACACTACGCAACTTTCGCTCCTTTTTTTGCTCGCGCTCAAAACGGGCTTTATTCGCGGCGAACTCAAAAAGGACGAATTTGTGCGTCTTTTGGGCGAAATCGAAAAAATGCCAGAAAAAGCAGAAAAAATCATCTCCGACCAAACGGAAATTCAGCGTTTTGCGTCGAGGCAATTCAATAAACAAAAGATTTTTTACATCGGTCGCCTTTTTGACGCTGCGAGTTCCCTCGAAAGTGCGCTCAAACTCAAAGAAGTAAGTTATATGCACTGCGAGGCGTTTTCCGCAGGCGAGTTGAAGCACGGACCAATCGCGCTTGTTGATTCTGACACGCTCGTTGTGGCAATCGCCACCGAGCCTTCGCTTTTTGACAAACTCTCTTCAAATATTGAAGAAGTGAAAAGCCGAGGCGCGGCAACAATGGTTATCACGCAAGACACGTCGGGCGCGTTTAAGTCTTGCGCAGACGCGGTAATACACATTCCAACGGGAGAAAGCGCGCTTCTTTCAATGATTTCCGTGATTCCCGCGCAACTTTTTGCGTATTATTGCTCCGTGCTTCGCGGAAACGACCCCGATAAACCGCGAAATCTTGCAAAGAGCGTAACGGTGGAGTAAGGTCGGAAACTCGGTCTAAAAATCAAATAAAAACGCGCGTTTTGCGAAAAAAGAGGAAAAAAAATGAGAATCCTTTGTTTGGGCGATTCTATCATGCAGTACAACGATTGCTCCACATATCCGTGTACGGGGTGGGTGCAAGAACTTCCGCGATTTTTTGTGCGCGGAACGGAATTTTTGAATTTTGCTCGGAACGGGCGAAGCACAAAATCGTTTCTTTCTGAAGGACGGTTTAAGAACGTTTTGGAATTTTGTCGTCCTGGCGACTTTGCGCTCATTCAATTTGGGCATAACGACGAAAAATCGCAAGACCCCACGCGCTTTACGTCGCCAGAAGAGGGCGGCGAGTTTCGGCGAAATCTTGAGTTTTTTGCGGTAAATCTTCTTGCAAAAAAATGCTTTCCGATTTTGCTTTCTCCCATGGCGCGGCGAAAGTTTGTTGATTCTTTTGGAAGTCACGACGAAGAAGCAAAAAAAATCATTTCTGAAATCCGAAGGGCGCAAGAAGCGGGCGTTTCAAGCGAAAAGGATTCCGAAAAACTCGAACATCTCCGAGAAAAACTCCACGAACTTTGGAGACGCGCGGGCGAAATGCGCAGCGTGGAATCGACGCACGGCGACTATCCAAAGGCGGTCATTGAAACGGCAAAAGTCGTTGGCGTTCCCGCGATTGATATGACGAATTTAACCGAAGTCTTCCTTGAAGAAATCGGCGAAGAAAAATCACGGCATCTTTTTATGAACTTTGGACCGCTTGAATACGTGAATTTTCCCGAAGGAAAAGACGACAACAGCCATCTTAGACCAGACGGCGCATTTGAGTTTTCGCGAATTGCGGCAATGGAAATTGCGCGGCTCGGCGAAACTTGGGCGGATTACGCGCCTCTTTCTGCGGCAATCGTCGGAAAAGCGGAAGCGACGCAAGACGGAGCGGAAATCGACGACGAATATGTTGTATTCGGCAAAACCTCAAATTAAAAACGAGACTTTTTCAAAAAATCAAAAAGGAACAAACATGGAACGGACAATTTACACAGAAAGCGAGGCGTTGCAATTTATTCAAGAAAATGACGTTCGCTTTATAAAACTTTTTTTCACGGACGTTTACGGCGTTTTGAAGTCGTTTTCGATTCAGCCGACGGAACTTTCGCGGGCGTTTTCCGAGGGAATCTCTTTTGACGCGAGCGCGGTTCCAGGCTTTTTGGGCGTTGCAGAAAGCGACCTTTTTATCGTTCCAGACCCGTCAACGCTGTGCGTTCTTCCGTGGAGACCGCGCGAAGGCAGAGTCGTGCGCTTTTTTTGTTCGATTTTCCGCTCTGACGGCACTCCGTTTGAAGGCGACACGCGGCGACTTCTTTTTGATTTTTCAGAATCGCAGCGAGCGCGTGGAATCGAACTCAATGTTGGAACGGAATGTGAGTTTTATTTGTTCAAACTCGGAGAGGACGGGTATCCCTCAAAAGAGCCACATGACCGCGCCCGTTATTGCGATTTGGCTCCAAAAGACAAAGGCGAGAACGTGCGGCGCGAAATTTGTTTAACGCTTGAGCAAATGGGCGTTCATCCAATTTCAAGCCATCACGAAACGGGACCTGGGCAAAACGAAGTCGATTTTCAGCACGCCGACGCGCTTACGGCGGCGGACAACGTGCAAACGTTTAGAACCGTTGTGAGTACCGTGAGTGCGAAAAATGGGCTTTTTGCAAGTTTTCTTCCAAAACCGCTTGAAAATGAAGCGGGAAACGGTTTTCACGTAAACATTTCGCTTTTTCGGCGCGGAGAAAATATTTTCCTTTCAAAAGACGCGGAGGTTGAGAGAGAAGCAAACGCTTTTGTGGCGGGACTTTTGCGCCGCGCCCGCGAGATTTCTGCGTTTGTAAATCCGCTCGCTTCGTCGTACAAACGATTCGGCGTTTTTGAAGCCCCCGCGTTCGTAAGCCACAGCCACGAAAATCGAAGTCAACTCATTCGGATTCCGTCGGCAAAAGGCGAACGCGCTCGAATTGAGTTTCGACAGCCAGACCCCGCCGCAAATCCGTATCTCGCGCTTTATTTGATTTTGCGCGCGGGCATTGAAGGCATGGACGATTCGCTTACTCTTCCGCCTGAACTCAATATTGATTTGTACAACGCGCCAAAAGAAACGCTTTCTCGGCTTGAAAAACTCCCGTCTTCGCTTGCAGAAGCACTTGAGAGTGCAAAAAAAAGCGAGTTTTTGAAAAACGCGCTTCCTGCCAGAACGCTGGAGTTTTTTTTGAACGAGCCAATCGACCACGATTACGCGTTTGGCGATTTTTAGAAAAAAAGCGCGGGATTTTGTATGGAAAGCGTGCTCATTGTTTCAAACACCCCTTCGACGATGCGTGTCATTTCGGCGTTTCTTTCTTCAGAACCGCTCGGACGAATTGTCTCAAGCACAAATGGAGCGGAAGCAAGGCGGACTTTTCTTGAAAGCGAGTTTGACCTTGTGATAATCGATTCTCCGCTTCCAGACGAGGAGGGGAGCGACCTTTCGATTCACGTTTCTGAGTCGAGTGCCGTCATTGTGATTACGGACGAAGAGCGACTTCTTGATATGGCGTACACCGTGGAAGATTCGGGCGTTTGCGCAGTTCCGCGAAACGTTGAACCTGATTTTTTTCATCAAATCGTGCGCCTTTTGATGACTTCTCGCCGTCGCGTCCAAAAACTCGAAGAAGAAAATCGTCGCCTTCAACTCAAAATCGAAGAATTGCGGCTTGTTGACCGCGCAAAATGCGTTTTGATTCAAGTTCTCAAAATGTCCGAATCCCAAGCGCACCGCTACATCGAAAAGCAAAGCATGGATTTGCGCCTTTCAAAAATCGCCGTTGCCGAAAATGTGCTTAGAACGTATGAGCGATAACAAAAGCGCGACGGACAGTGGATTGCTTTAACAAAGGAAAGTCCCTTGTTTCCTTGAATTGTGGATAATCAGGTTTTTGCTATTCTAAACAAAAACGTTTTTCACTATAATAGAAAAACTATGTCAGAAACTAGAGATACGAAAGAATTGTGCCACTGGGCGGACCAGGTGGCTGAACGAATCATCAAGCAAAAGGGCGACTTGCCTTCTTATACCTGCGCGTCGGGAATCACGCCGAGCGGGACTGTCCACATCGGAAATTTCCGCGAAATCATCACGGTTGACTTGGTTGTGCGGGCATTGCGCGACCGCGGCAAGACCGTGCGCTTCATTTATTCATGGGACGACTACGATGTGTTTAGAAAAGTTCCCGGAAATATGCCGAAGCCGGAGGAACTTGAAAAATATCTTCGCTTTCCGATTACGATGGTGCCCGACACGTTCGGGCGCGACGAGAATTATGCGCGCCACCATGAAGTTGACATTGAAACGCAACTTCCGCGCGTGGGAATCCACCCCGAATTTTTGTATCAGGCGAGCCGTTACCGTTCCAATAGATACGCGGAAGGAATGAAAATCGCCATGCAAAAGCGCGATGTGATTAAGCAATGCCTCAACGAATACAGGGACGACGAGCACAAAATGGAGGACAGCGATGTGTACTGGCCTGTCGCCGCCTTCTGCTCAAAGTGCAACAAGGACGAGACCGAAATCCTCGAATATGACGGCGAATACGGAATCACCTACAAGTGCGCGTCGTGCGGACATGTCGAAAAGGGAGATTTGCGCACCTCAAAAGAATTCAAGCTCGGCTGGCGCGTTGACTGGCCGATGAGGTGGAACGAAGAGAAAGTCGTGTTCGAGCCGGGCGGAAAAGACCACATCTCACCGGGAGGCAGCTACGACACGGCGAAACTCGTCTCAAAAAGGCTCTACGGCTGGGACGCGCCCGTCACGATGAAATATGATTTCGTAAAATTGAAGGGCGTTCCTGGAAAAATGTCTTCTTCAAAAGGAAAGGTCATCTCGCTCGTTGACGCGCTCGAAGTCTATCAGCCTGAGGTTTTGCGCTACATTTTCGCCTCAAACAAGGTTGACCACGAGTTCTCTATTTCATTCGACCTTGATGTAATCACGATTTACGAAGCCTATGACCGCACCGAGCGATTGGTATGGGGAGTTGAGCAGCCGAAAGAAAAAGACGAGGCGAAAAAAGAGCAGCTTTTGCTCCGCGAAAAACGCTTGTACGAACTGAGCCAGATTGACGCTCTTCCAAAGACAATGCCGTATCAAGTGCCGTTCCGATTGCTCACCACGCTCTTGCAGACTTATTCGGGCGATGTTGACGCGGTAATCAAGTCGCTCGGCGATGTGAAGCCGGAGCAGGAAGAGACGCTCCGAAAGCGAGCCGCCTGCGCCTGGTACTGGATTAACGAATCCGCGCCCGATTGCGCTCCCGACATGTGCTTTTCAATCCGAAGCGACGGAAGCAAGGCAAGCGACATCACGGGCGACATGCTCACCGCCATCCGCCGCGTTCGTGATGAAGTTGTGCCAAAGGTCGGCTCATTCGCGCAGGACAAAGACTGCCAGCAAGCAATGTACGACATCGCCACGGAACTCGGCTTGGAAGCGAAAGCCCTGTTCACCGCGCTCTACCATGCGCTCATCGGAAAAGACCAGGGCCCGCGCCTTGCAAACTTCATGAAGATTATCGGAAAGGAGCGATTGGCAGAGATTTTGAGCGTGTATTAGTCTTCGTCCGCGGACATCTGCGCGAACCTGCGGAAAAGCCGTCATCGTTTGAATCAAAGGGCAGATTAGACTTCGCCCCCAAAGGCGGGGCGGATTCCGTGCGCTCCGCCTTTCTGTCGTGTCCTCACTTACAGCCGCAGCTCCGAGTCGCCGTCGGTGCAGTGCACGGGGATTTCCGGCAAATCCGCGGTCAGTTCCGTGTTGTAGATGCGCAAAAGCCCCGCGTTGAAGTGCAGGCTGTCGCCCATACATTCGTCGGTACACACTTTCTCCCATTCCGAAACCGTTCCCGCGTAGGTGATTTCAGAAAGGTGCGGGCAGCCGAGGAGCGCGTCTTCGTCAATGCTTTGCAAACTTTTGGGGAGCGAGAGCGAGCGAAGCGCGGCGCAGCCTTCAAACGCGCTCCCGCCGATTGACCTTACGCCCTCCGGGATCGCCGCAGACACAAGCGATGAGCAGTTTAAGAATGCTTCATTGTCGATGTCCGTAACGCCTTTTGGAATGACTGCGTTCCCGTCTGCGTCTACGCTCCCCCGCTCAAGAATCCCGTCCGCAACAACTGTTTCGTTTTCCATACATATACCCCTCAAAAGTGATTGTCCTTGCAGCACTGCGGCAATCCGTAGCGGAACGCCGACGCTGATTGTAACCGCCCTTGCGGGCGGAAATGCGCATGCTACAGATGAAAAATAATAGACGAAACGGTTTCGACTGTAAAGTTTCCAAAAAAGCAAAATGATTCTCGAATTCCAAAATCGATATATGGACTATTTACAAATCTTTCATTCTCAATCATTATTGTAATCATTACAATTTTTTAAGAGGTACTACTATGAAACGATGGGTTTGCAAAGTGTGCGGTTACGTTCACACGGGGGACAACGCGCCGGAAGTTTGCCCGCAGTGCAAGGCGAAAAATGCGTTCAATGAGCTGAAAGAAACGTCAGGATTCGCGGACGAGCACAAGGTTGGCATTGCCAAGGGGCTTGATGCGGAAGTCGTGCAGGGGTTGGTGGACAACTTCAACGGCGAGTGCAGCGAGGTGGGGATGTATCTGGCGATGGCGCGGCAGGCTGACCGCGAGGGATACCCTGAGGTTGCCGAGGCGTTCAAACGATACGCCTTTGAGGAAGCCGACCATGCGTCGCGCTTTGCCGAGCTTTTGGGCGAAGTGCTCACCGATTCCACCAAGAAAAACCTTGAGTTGCGCGCCGCCGCCGAAGCGGGTGCGTGCGAGGGCAAACTCGCTCTCGCCAAAAAAGCCAAGGAACTCGGCTACGACGCAATCCACGACACCGTGCACGAAATGGCAAAGGACGAAGCGCGCCACGGAGCCGGGTTTGCGGGACTGCTCAAACGGTACTTTGGCTAAGACAATAGCATAAAAAAAAGCACCGTCGGGATTTTTCCGACGGTGCTTTTTTTCGCCCGCGCTTTTTTAGACTTTGAACAAGTCAATCTGCGCGCCGATTTTGTCGATTGCGCCGCGCACGGTGCCTGAAATGTCGGTGAGGATGGTGCTGCTTTCGCCCACGGAGCGTGCGCCCATCGCCATTTCTTCCATGCTTTTCCGCATTGACGCGGTGGATTTTCGGAGCGAGTTCATTTCCTGCAGGATGATGGTGTTCTTGCTGGACATATCCTTTGACGCTTTTTGCACTTCGCCCGTGCTGTCATTCATGTCCTTGAGCGCGTCGTTAATCTGTCTAGAGCCTGCGTTTTGCTCCTCCATGGCGTTCTTGATTTGGGCGACGAGCTGGTCTGTGTCCTCAATGCGCTGCGACACCGCCGCGAATGCCGCGCTCGACTCGGTGCTCGCCGCGACCACTTGGCTAATCGCCTCCTTGATTTTGTTCAGCTGCTCGCCGATTGTCTTTGACTGGCCGCTTGATGTTTCGGAGAGTTTTCGGATTTCGTCGGCGACCACGGAGAAGCCTTTGCCCGCCTCGCCCGCGTGCGCCGCCTCAATCGCCGCGTTCATTGCCAAAAGGTTCGTCTGGCTTGCGATGGACGCAATCGCCTTGTTCGCTTCCTGGAGCATTTCGCTCTGCCCCTCAATCTGCTTGATGCGGTCGTTCACGTCCTGCTGCTTGGCGAATCCCGTGCGCGCGTTTTCGGAGAGTGCGCCGAACGACTGCGCCATTTTGTCAACCGACGTGTTGACCGACGCGATGTTTCCCATCATTTGCTCAACCGCGCTCGACGCTTGCGCTACGCCCGCGCTCTGCCCCTCAATCATGGAGTCGAGGTGCGTGATACTCTGCGCAATGTCGTCAACAGCGTCCGCCGTCTGGTGCACGCTGTCGCTTTGCGCGGCAATCTGCCCGGAAATGCCTTCGATGTTCGTCACAATCCGTTTGATTGAGCCAGAAGCGTTTTCGGTGCTTTCCGCCATGTCGTTGCCGGACTGCGCAAGTTCGCTTTTTGAGTCCTTGACTTGCCTGATGATGTCCTGCAATTTGTCCAGGAAAAAGTCAAAGTGCACGATGAGGTCGCCGATTTCGTCACGGGTGAACAGTTTGCACCGCTTTGTCAAATCTGCCTCCCCGCTTTCAAGCTCGCGGAGGAAGTCCGTCACGTTGTAGATTCGCCACATAAGCCAGCGCACAAACCGCCACATGGCGATGATGATGACGATGAGGACGATTGCAATGACGGGTACGACGATGGAAAGCGTGTAGTTCCGCGTGCCTTCAATGACTTCCATGCTTTTTGCCACAAAGAGCATACCCGTTACGGTGCTTCCCGAAATGAGCGGCGTGTAGACGGCGTAGTATCGCTTGCCTTCGATTTTTGTTTCGCCCGTAAAGTTCCCCCGCTCGCCGAGCACCGTCTTGATGACATCCTGATTTGACACCTTTACGCCGACCAAATCGCGCCCGAGCGTGGTGGAAATGCGCGTGTCGCCCTTGAGCACGGTGCATTCCACGTTGTAGTTGCCCTTGACCTGGTTCACAAAAACGTCGTCCGTCATGTCGTAGCCCGCCACCACGCAGCCGAGCGTGCGCGCTCCCTCGCGGATTGGCGCGGCGACAATCTGCGCAAAGTCAAAGCCCGCAATGGCGAAGAACCCGCCCGCCTTTGTGCCGCGGAGTGCGTCCTGAACCCCTTGCACTGACGACAAGGAAACGCCGTCCTTTACTTTGTGCCCGCGGCGCACCGTGCCGTCTGCGCCCACCACGGCAAGGAAGTCCACGTTCGTGCCAGATGCCGTGTCCTGCAAAATCCTGCCGAGAGTAGCCGTGTCGCCTGCTGCAAATGCTTCCGCCATATCTGGGCGCGCCGCCGCCAGCACTGCGGTCGCCTCCAGCGTGTCGTTCCAGTCGGTAAGCGTCTGGTTCACGCCCGTAGCCGTAAACTCAAGCTGGTGCTCCGTGTCCAGCACGAGCCGGTTGTTGAAGATGATGAGCGTGAGCGCGAGCGTGCCAACCACGCAGCCCACGATTGCGCCGACGACGATTGCAATGACCTTCGTCTTGATTTGCACGTTCCGCTTGGCGTTCTTTTCAAAGCGGTCAAGTTCCTGCTTTGCCATTTATAATGCTCCTTGAAACAAAAATGTACTGTGCCGTTGTCACTCTGTCCGATTCCTTGCCGAGCGCACTTCTAGGGGGAGGAATCGATGCCCCTCAGTATATACTGCGATGATGCTCCCGCCAGTGCAATGCCAGCAGTGTTATGATTCGCCATGGCAACAAACTCCGTTATTGAGAAAAAATCAATGCACTTTTTTTGTTTTTAATCGTGAACTTTTTGATTGCGCCGGTGGAATGGACAAAGCCTAAAACCAGATACAGACAAATCCTAGCATATCGGTTCGGTAGATTCCAATAATTTTTTTTGATTGTTTTGATAAAGAAAATGTTATTATTCGTTCTCGCCAAAATTGTGTATAATCCCACTGCGGAAAAAATCGTGCAAGCAGGGAGGCGCGCAGAATGGAACTATCACAGCTTAGGTATTTTTTGGAAGCTGCCCGCCAGCAGCACATAACAAAGAGCGCGGAGGCAATGAACGTGGTGCAGCCCGCCATCACGCGGGCAATCAACCGCCTTGAGGACGAGTTGGGCGTACAACTTTTTACGCCGCAAGGACGGGGCATTCGCCTCACGGACTGCGGCAAATTTTTGTATGACAGAATCCGCCCGCTCATGGAGGAACTTGACACGCTGCCCGAAAAAATCCGCGAGGTGGCGCACAAGGAACAAGTGGTGGTGCACATGAACATCCTCTCCGCCTGGACGCTCGTGACGGAAGCAATCATTGAGTACCAGCGGATTGACCACTTGCTCCACATCGAACTGATTGAAACGAAGCAAACCGACATGGCTGACATCAACATCACCACGCAGCGCGCCGAGCAAAAAAAGGCTCGTGACAACGCGCGCCTTTTCCGCGAGCAGATTTTCCTTGCCGTGCCCAACACGCCGCGCTACCAAGGCAGGACGAGCATAAACCTTCAGGACGTGCGCGAAAGCCGCTTCATCACGCTGTCAGGAGTCAAGCACTACCGCGCCATCTGCGACCGCTTCTGCGCCGCCGCTGGAATCCGCCCGCACTACGTCTTTGAGAGCGACAGCCCCGCCGCCGTGATGAACGCCATTTCCGTGGGAATGGGCGTGGGCTTTTGGCCTGCGTTCTCCTGGGGCAGGGTTGACCCGCGCCGCATCCTGCTCCTTGAAGTGGAGCAGCCGCGATGCTTCCGCGACATCATCATATCGTACAACCGCATCCAGCAAGACAACGTGCATATCCGCCTGTTCTACGACTTCCTCATCCGCTACTTTGAAATCTACAGCACCCGCGCCCTCGCCGAAATCCACCATGAAATCTGATGACGCAAAATCGTTTTTTTTGACATTTCATTTTTTTTCGCCTACATTTTTTCTATGGAACAAATGGAAAATCGAAAAAGACGAAATCAAAATCCTGTTCGAGAAACGCTCTCTCAAGTGTTTTGCGACACAAAAAAACTGTTTCGTTCACACCCAAAACTGTTAGAAGCGTGCAAAAAATCGCGGGAAAATCAGCGCGTTTATGCTTCGAGCGAAAAAATCGCTTTGCCTTCAAACAGATTCGGTCAAACTGTAAAAATCACGGTTTCCAAAAAGCGCACGTTTGAAGCCGCTTCTTCTTATGCTCGCGCGGGGGAAAAAGTCGCGGTTCTCAATTTTGCAAACAGTTTTCACCCCGGAGGCGGCGTTGTTCACGGAGCGCGAGCGCAAGAAGAGAGCCTTTGTCGCGTGTCAACGCTTTACGACGCGCTCACGTCTCCAAAAACGATGCGCCTTTTTTACGAAGTGCACAGAAAAACGGAAGACAATTTGGGAACTGACGACGTGATTTTTACGCCAGACGTTGCCGTTTTTAAAAGCGACACCGATATTCCAAAAATCGTGCCAGAGTCGGAGTGGTTTTTTGCGGACGTTTTGACGTGCGCGGCTCCAAATATTTTTTATGGCTGGAAAACAAAAATCGATATTTCAGAAGACGCTCTTTTTGAACTGTTTGAAAAACGTGCGCGGCGAATTGTGGGAGTCGCCGCAGAAAATAACGTTGACGCGCTCATTTTGGGGGCGTTTGGCTGCGGAGCGTTTGGAAATTCGCCACAAATCGTTTCTCGTGCGTTCAAAACGGTTCTTTTGGATTTTCAATTTTCGTTCAAAACGGTTGAGTTTGCGGTTTTTTGTTCGCCCCGCGATTCTTTGAATTTTGACGCATTTCAAGAAACGTTCGCTTGACACGCTTTTTCAATTTCGCCATACTTTTTTCAGATTTGAGGGCGTCTAGCTCAGTTGGTAGAGCAGCAGACTCTTAATCTGCGGGTCCAGGGTTCGAGCCCCTGGTCGCTCATCGTGCGGGAATAGCACAGTGGTAGTGCGCCACCTTGCCAAGGTGGATGTCGTGGGTTCAATTCCCATTTCCCGCTTTGACCCGAATTTTTCGGGTCTTTTTTTTTGCTCTTTTTCGTCAACGAATTCTCAATGATTGAAAAATATTCTATAATCTGTTTTATGTCCGAAGATTCTGACTTCCTTTTTTCTGCGATGACCGAGCGTTTTGGCGTGGTGCGGCGGGCGCGGGGATATTTTTTGTACACAAAAAAAAATGTGCGCCTTACAGACCTGTACCTTCAAGGCGGACGCGCGATTTTGGGCTGGGGATACGGTGGCGCGATTGGCGTTTTCAAAAACGTCCTTGAGCGAAAACTTCTGGGGAATTTTGATTCCGAATTTTCCGTACAAAATGGCGAAAAACCGTCTCGCCTTTCCCGCGCACTTTCCGACTTTTTTGAAACTCCGCGCCGCGCTTTTGCTTTTTCAAAGCCTGACGGCGTTGACGCTGTTTCGTTTTTGAAAAACTCGTTTGGAATCAACGCTGTGTTGTATCGTCCTTGGCTTGATTCTGTGGAAGACGTTTCGCGTTCAAATGCAATCGTTTTTGTGCCACCGTTTTCGTTTGGCGACGGCTTTTTTCTGTTGGCTCTTTCTCCACAAGACGGTTCCGCCGTCCGCTCGTCTTTCAAAATTCCCGCGCCGCTTTGCGCGGCTCTCATTCGAGCCATCTACGACCTCAAAAAAGAACTTCCAAATCGGAGCGAAAAAGATTGGTTTTTATATGATACTGTCTTAACAAAATATTGGAATCGGCGTGGAGCGTATCTTTTTCCCAAAGTTTCAAAAGAAAAATGGCGGGATTTTTTGTTGCATTGCCTCGATTGCCACATCGTCATTTCGCCAAATATAAACGAGCCGAGCATTGTGCCGTTTGGCGTTGACGCGGGGAATTTTTCGCTTCTCAAAAAAAATCCATTCGATTTTTGATTTTTGAAAAGGAGGAATCGTGGAACTCAACAATCCAGAGGTCGTTCTTGGAATTCTAAAACTCATCGTTGGAGGAATTGCGGCTTTTCTTGCGATTTTGCTTTGGAGCCGAACGCGCGACGGCGCAAGAACGAGCCTTGCGGCTGGAGCGGTTACGTCGTATGCGGGGCTTGTTCATTCGCTTCTTTTGCGATTGGGAATCGACTTTGCGCCAACTCTGTTTTTTCCAAAAACGGACGTTCCGTTGCTTTCGGTTTTGTTTATTTTGGTTTCTGGATTTTTTATCATACTCGCCTTTATTTTGTTTCTTATAAAAATAAAATAAGACAATATCCTAATTAAAAATCATAAACGAGGAAAAAAAATGAGTATCAACGAATATTGGAACAAGTTTCTTTCTGACACGAATCGAAAGCCCGACGACGCGGTGTTTTCTGGCGAGTTGACGTTTTCTGGCGAAGGCATTTTTTCATCTCAGCGGCTTTTGCTTACGCTGCTTGGAAAGCGCACTGCGTCTTTTAGCGCGTTTGATTCTTACGCAATAAATCGCGAGCCGCTTCCCGTTTCTGGCGAGTTTTACATTCTCGAAGACTCCGAAGAAAATCCGCGCGGAATAATCGAGTTGGAGTCTGTGAGCGTGCTTCCGTTTGACGACGTTTCGTGGGAAATGGCAAAGCGGGAAGGGGAGGACGCGTCCCTTGAGGAGTGGCGCGAAAAAACGCGCTCTGTTCTTGAAGACGAAGGAGCGGTGTGTGGCTTTGTTGTGAACGGAGGCACAAAAGTTGTTTGCGAGTTTTTTCGCTTGGTGTATAGGTAAAATGCGGGCAGACTGTTCGCAAAAAATAAAACCGTAAAAACGGAAAAAGGAGTTTTTTATGGCAAAAAAGGTTTCTGGCACGTCTCTTTTTTGGACGATTTTGAACCTTGCGGTTGGAGCAATGCTCGCCGTTGGCGGAATTTGGGCATTGCAGGGTGGAGGCGACTTTGCAGAAAATGCGGTGCGAAGCATTTTTTCAGGCGACCTTGGAAAAATACTTGGAATCGTGTTCGGCGTAATCGAACTGCTTTCAGGGATTTTCATCATTCTTCAGTGCTTTATTGCTGACAGATTCGGAAAACTCGGACAGATTTTGAAACTCATCATCGTAATCGTCTGGGTCGTCGCAATAATTCTTGCGGATTTCTTGAATGGCAATTTCCTTTCGCCCAATTTCCTCGGCTGGCTCTACGCGCTTTCGGGGCATTTAATCGTTCTTGGCGCACTTTTGATTACGCGCGACTAAACAAAAAAATCCCAGATTTTTCTGGGATTTTTGACTCTAACACGAGTCGAACGTGCGACCTGCTGCTTAGGAGGCAGCCGCTCTATCCAGCTGAGCTATAGAGTCAAGCGTTTTGACAAATTCAATCTTAGAATAATTTGAGATTTTGCTCAAGACTGCAACACGGCGGGAAGGTCGTACACGTCTTCGGCTCCTTTTACAAGAACGCCGCCCATTCCAAGCGAAAGGGCAAGGTCTAAGTCTATGTCAAATCTGTCTCCAATGCTCACGCAGTCGCAAAAGTCGATTTTTTCGCCCGTGTCAATTTTTGCCCATTCAATCGCCTTTTCCAAGATTTTTTTTGAAGGCTTTGACGCAAGGCACGTGTCAAGCCCCACGATTTTTGGAAAAAACTCAGAAACGCCCAACACTTCAAGCGTTTTTCGCGCAGGCTCAACGGGATTGTTTGTAACGCATAGTAAATAAAACGATTCTTTGAGTTTTTTTACTGCGCACACGAGTTTTTCGTCGTGCGAAAGGTAATCTGCGGGGTCAAAAAGCATTTTTCTCCATTCAATGCTCTCTTCGATTGGAATTCCAAAGAAAACGAGCAAATTTCCCAGGCTGATTTTCTTTCCGCCGTGTTCCGCTGCCCATTTTCGCCGAAAATCCGCGACCATATTTCTCGCGCCGTCCGCACTCAACCCGTTTATTTTTGCAAAATGCCGAATTTGCGCGTCGATTTGCTCATGCGCGTACTCTGGACACGTGTAGAGCGTTGCGTCTATGTCAAAAATGAGAACGCGCGGATTTTTTGGAATATTGAATAATTGCATTTTGATTCACCGTTTTGTTTGTGGCACAAAGATTTTGTCGGTTTTACAAAGAACTGCCGCCGCTTCTTGAATATCGTCGTAATCTCCGAGGGAAACGTGTGCAAAAATCATGTTTCCGAGCAGTTCCGCGTCGTGCGTCCACGGAATTTGTATCGTCATTTTTGCCGCTTCCGCTTTTTTTTGAGTCCATTTTTCGTCTGCGCATTGCCCGCCCGACGCACTCATTTGTGACGGAAACATCTCGCCCGCTTTTACTGCTTCGCTTTTGAGTTTTTCAATCGCTTTTGCAAACGAAAAAAGAAGTTCGTCTTCGTTTTCTTTTTTTAATTTTCCGCTTTCTGGAATCAAGACGCTTTCGTTCCAAAGACCTGGAATGACGCTTGGCGTGGTGCGGATTCCTTTTGCAAAAAACGGTTTTTTTGTGCACAAATTGATTCCTTCGCTTGAACCTGCTCTGTCGCAAAGCGTTCCTGGAAAAACCGTTCCCGTTCCAACGAGCGCGCTCACAAAATCAACCGCCGCTGCAAAAACGAGCGTTCCTTCAAGAAGTCCCGTGATTTTTGCGGCTTTGGCGGTGATTTTTCCTGCAAAACTTCCCGCGCGAACAAAAGGCGGCAATTTTTTTGCGTCTTCCTTTGAAAAACCGTTTTCAAAAAGGTCGTTTTCTGTCCAATACGCGCTTTGAAATCTCGATTCTGGAAGAATGGTAATCGCCTCGCTCGTGAGCCAAAAAATCGCGTATTCTGGACAAGAAAAAATGCGACTCGATGTTTCCCATGCAAGCGGATATTTTTTTTTGAAAAAAATGAGTCGCGGGATAAAAAGCGATGTTGTTTTTGATTCTAAAAACGGCGAAGGCTCGTTCCACATAAGCGTTTCGCCGTTTTCAGAAACGATGGTAGGACCGTTTCCGCTGATTGAAACGGCTTCAATTCCGCACGTTTTTGCGCACGACAAGAGTTCTTTTGTTGCTTTTGCGAGTGCCAAAATCCATTCGTCTGAAAGTCGCCCGCTTCCGTACTCAATGCGCGTGTAGGCGATTACTCGGCACAAAGGCGAAAGCAAGGCTGCCTTTAGCGCAGTTGAACCGATGTCAATCGACAGAATGGCAGATTCGGCATTCATGTTTGAACCTACTCTTTTCCCGCTTCCGCGCTAAAATCTTTTCTAATCAACTTGTCGATTATCGAGCGATTGTCAAGAAGGTCTGAAAGTCCTTGATTGTGGTGAATGCGCGTGATGACGTTTGCAAAAAGTCCAGACACGTCGGTCGAAATGAACCATTCTTTGTCTTTCAAATCTGAGTGATACACCGCATTTGTGCCGATTACGCGATAAAAAAGCCCGTCTTTGTACGCTTGGTCAAAAAGTTCGATTGCGTTTCCTGTGAAAAACGGCAAAGAAATTGCCGCGATGACTTTTGTGGCTCCGAGTTCTTTCAAAAATCCCATTGCCTTCAAAAGCGTTCCTCCCGTTCCGAGCATATCGTCGGCAAGAAAAGCGACTTTGCCTTTTACGTCGCCGAGGAGTTTTATGCTTTTTATGTTCGTGTTTTTTGCGTCTTGCGTTACGACCGAATAGTCGCGCTCTTTGTAAATCATGGCGAGCGGAACTTTGAGTCCTGCGGCGTAGAATTTGTTGCGGTCAATCGCGCCCGTATCTGGAGAAACCACGACTAAATCCTCTTTGTTTTCGCCCGTAAGATTTACGACTTTTGAAAGTTCGCGGATAATCTGATACGAAGCGTGCAGATTATCGAGATATGTGGTGTTGAATGCGTTTACGATTTCGCGAGAATGAATGTCGAGCGTAACAACGCGGGTTACGTGTTTCATTTCGTAAATGTGGCTCAAAAGCGAGGCGGTCAATCCTTCGCGGCTCTTTTTTTTGTGTTGCCTTGAATAGGGAAACGCGGGAACAACGAGCGTTATGCTTTTTGCGCCCGCCTGCTGAACCGCGTCAATCGTTACGAGCAGCGTCATTACGTGGTCGTTTACGGAAAAGACAACTTCGTTTTTTCCGCCGTTCATCAAAATCGGCTCGTGATTTTCTACGTCTTGAAAAATGTAAATGTCTTTTCCGCGGATACATTCCATGATTTCCGCTTTGACTTCGCCGTTTGCAAACCAGGTGAACAGCGTGTCGATTTTGAATACGGGCGGACGATATTTGTCGATTGCTCCACGAACCACAAGGTCGCTCGTCATTAAGTCTGAATAAAAATTCATGTTGTGGACGATTTTGTCTTTTTCAAGCGAATATCGTTTTGAAACCACGTCAGTTTTGAGCGTAAAGCGATGTTTGTACATGTGGCGAAGGTGCGCAATCACTTCATCTGCAAAAACTGCCCCGCCTGGACAGGCAATGACTCCAAGGTCTGTCGGTTCTGAATACGGCATAAAATCCTCCGTGTGCCTTTCTTCAAAAATCTGTTGCGATTGTACCATTTTGCTGCGAGATTTTCTAGGGCGTGTTTTTGTTTTTCGGGCGCGCAAAAAAATTGAATCCGTGTGGCGTTTTTTGATAAAATCGAAGAATGATTCGACTTGTTTCTTTTTTGGGAAATTATGGTGCGCAGTACGAGCGCACTCGGCACAATGTGGCATGGCAATTTGCAAAAAGTTTGCCTTTTTACGACCGCTTGTTTTGGCAAGAAAAATTCAAAGGCGATTTTTCGCAGGTGGAAACGAGATTGCTTCCCGATTGGTTTTTGCAAACGGGACTTTACACAAAAAAAGATGGAAGCGCGATTACGCTTTTGGAAAACGCGCCAAATCATATTTTTTTTCAAAAACCGCTCACATATATGAATCTTTCGGGCGAGGCGATTTTTGAACTTGCGCATTTTTACAAAATCGCTCCAGAGGAAATTCTTGTTGTTCACGACGAACTTGAACTTCCGTTTGGCACGGTGAGTTTGAAATATGGCGGCGGACTTGGCGGACACAACGGGCTTCGCTCCACAAAAAACGCGCTTGGAACGGCAGATTTTTGGCGACTTCGATTCGGTCTTTCAAAACCTGTTGGAATTGACGTGTCTTCCTACGTACTTTCGCGTTTTCGCGCCGACGAAGAATCAAATCTCCCGCTCATTTTTGGAGAATCCGCGCGTCTTTTTGCAAAAGTACTCGTTTCGTCTTCCGAAGGCGCACAGCGGCTTCTTTCTGTCTGGTCAAAGAAAAAAATCGTGGAGGCTTGAAAAAATGACAGGATTTGAGCATCTGCTTTTTGTGGTAAAAACGCTTCGCTCCAAAGACGGCTGTCCGTGGGACCGAGCGCAAACGCCGCTTTCGCTTCGGAAATATCTTATCGAGGAAACGTTTGAAGCCGTTGACGCGATTAGCGAGGGCGACGCCTTGCACGCAAAAGAAGAACTGGGGGACGTGTTTTTTAACGTGCTTTTGGACGCTTTTATTTACGAGGAACAAGGCGATTTTTCTGTGGACGAGTGTTTGCACGAAATTGCAGAAAAATTAGAACGGAGGCATCCGCACGTTTTTGGAGAAAAACGCAAAAAAATCGTAGACGACCTTGATGCTCAATGGGAGAACATAAAAGCAAAGGAGGGGAGGGCGGAAACGTGCGCTTTTTCTTCGATTCCAGATGGATTTCCGCCCATTTTGAAGGCTTCAAAAATCGTTTCAAAAGCGGCAAAAAAAGGCTTTTCTTGGAAAAGCGCGGAAGAATCTCGCGCAAAAATCCTTGAAGAGTTTTCAGAATTAGACGACGCGCTTTTGAAGGCGGAATCGGAATCGAATTCCAAAAAATTAAAAATCGAAGAAGAATATGGCGACCTACTGTTTGCCGTTTGCGCTTACGGATATTACATACAGCAAGACCCGTCGGCGGCTCTTTTGTGCGCGATTTCAAAATTCAAAAAAAGATTTGAATTTGTTGAGAATGCGCTTTTTTTAGAAGGCAAAACGATGAGCGAGAGCAATCGCGCACGAATGAAAGAATTGTGGAACGAATCAAAGAAAATCGACCGCTAAAAATCAGCCGATTCCTTCTTCGTAGACGCGGCAACCACGCCGTCCCGCTTCTTTTACAGCGTAAAGTGCTTTGTCGGCATTTTTGTATAGTTGCTCCGAAAATCCGTTTGAACTGTACGCCGCTCCCACCGACACGCTCACGGGTTTTATGCCGAATCTTGAATCGAGCGTGCCGAGATTTTCGTTTACCTCGCCGATTTTTTCGACGATTTTGTCGATGCTATCGGGCTTAAAATCTTTTAGAATGGCTGCAAATTCGTCGCCACCGATTCTGGCGATGTAGTCGTCTTTTCTGAACGTTTCGGTCAAAATTCGGGCAAGTTCTTTAAGAGCCGTGTCGCCGCCAGAGTGTCCGTAGGTGTCGTTTATGTGCTTAAAATTGTCCATGTCAATTAAAAGAAGCGCGATGCTCGTGCGTTTTTCCGCGCTCGTTTTGCAAATCTGGTCAAACGCGCGTCTGTTCAAAATCCCCGTAAGCGCGTCGTACTCCGCTTTTTCCAAAAGGCTTTGCGTGTTTTTTTCCTTTATTTCGTAGATTTCGTTGTACGATTGCGCGAGATTTTTGAATTCTTTTGCGCCGATTATGACGAGTTTTTGGTCTCGTGCGATTGAACTTTGGAATTGCCTGAGCGGAAGCAACACTAAAAGCGCGAGTGCAATAAAAATCAACACGTTCATAACCAAAAGAACAAAGAAAAGTGCGCGAAGCCTTTGGATATTTTCGCCAAGTTCGTGGGAGTTTAGGTTCAACTCGTCTTTGATTTGATTTTCGAGAGCGGTTACGGTTAAGTCGCAATTTCGATTTATCCGCGTTTTGTAAATCAAATATCCGTCGCCAAAAAGATTTTTCATCGCGATTTCTTGCAATTCCTCGCTGCTTTTTCCTTTGTCGCTTTCACGAATTTCGATTTCACGGATTCGCTCAGGCATATTTTCGATTCCTTGCGCTTCGTAGCCGAGTTTTATCGCGTAAAGTTCCATCATCGTAAGACTTTCCGCCTGCGAAATCGCGATTTTGAGCCGCTGGAGTGCGAGGTCATCTTCGGAGCACACGTTTTGCAATGCTTCGAGCGCGCGCATTTGCCGCTTGTCTTCCTCGATTTCTTTTAAGTATGCAAGCGCGTATTTTGTGTCGCGATTTACAACAAAAAGCCGCGCGAGTTCTGTCATCGAGTTTGACGCATCTTTTATAATTCCGCTGCTTTGCTCGCACGTTATGAATTTATCAATCGCTTTTTGAACTGCATGAAATCTATTCGATACATTTTGCGATATAAGTAGAATAAAACAAAATACAATCATTGTAATAACAATGAAAAATGTATTGAGAAAATTGATATTGATGCCTTTTGCCGACTCTTTTGCCATTATTCCAATCATCCGTTAGCCCAAATTACGTTTTACAAAATCGGATAGTGTTACGGAAAGTATGCTGATTTTGCGACGATTGAGTTTATTGCCCTCTCCACAAAATCAGCAAACATTTTGTAACAGAACCAAAAATCGGAATCTTATTTTACCATTATTTTCCCAAATTGACGATTTTTTTATACAGTTCAGGATACGCTTTGCTGCTTTCAGAAATCATGTCCGCGCACGCTTCTTGCCACGGCGTTTTGTCAGCAATTTCAATAACAGTTCCGCCGTTCGCCTTGACTGTTGCGATTGCTTCGGCGTTCATCTCGTCAAGAATCTTTTTGCACACGTTTTGCGCGTATTTTCCTGCCTCTAAAAGCGTGTTTTTTTGATTTTCCGAAAGCGAATTCCACGTACTCGCGCTAATCATCACTTGCCCCACGCCGAGCATGTGTCCGTCAAGCGTCAGATTTGGCGCGACTTCGTTAAAATGATTCACGAGATAATTGGTGAGCGGATTTTCGGCAACTTCGACTTTGCCCGTTTGAAGCGCGGCGTAGAGTTCAGGAAAATCGACTTTTACGCCCTCCGCCGAAAGCGATTGAGAGAGCGCGGTGAGAACGTTTCCAGAAACGCGGAATTTTTTTCCTTTCATATCTTCCACTGTTTTTATCGGGTGAATCGAAAAAAGATGCCGAAATCCCTCTTCAAGATAAAAAAGACCTTTTACGCCAAGCCCGTTTTCATAAGGCTCGTCGAGGATTTCTTGCGCCAGGTCAGAAGCCGCGAATTTCCAAAAATGCTCGTCGTTATTGAACGTAAACGGAATCGAAATGAGCGGTGATTTCATCGGTTTGTCTTTGAAAGCGGGGCTGTCCTTTCCGATTTGCGTTAAATTTGAAGGACCTCGCATAAGTTGGATTGAACCGTTCGGGGATTTTATGAGGTCGAGCACTTGCGCTTCATTTCCAAGAATGCCCGAAAATTGAAGGTCGATTTTGATTTTTCCGCCAGAAAGTTCTTCGACTTTTTCTTTGAATGCTTTGTCGGTGCGACCAACAACCGTGTTTTCTGGATTTACTTCCGCCATGACAAGCGTTATCGGCTCGTCATTTTTTGCATTTACGTCCTTTTTCTCCAAACAAGAACTCAAAATCATAAAAGAGAGAAAGGAAAGAATCATAAAAACTTTTTTCATATTTTTTTCTCCTAAAAAGAAATATATTCAATATTTATAATATTTTTTAGGTAATTTCAATTCAAAAAAAACGTGTCTTTTTGGACAAAAACGAATCTTGATTTTTTTTTGTAATGATTACAAATTTTTCATTGCCGATTTTTTTTTAATGATGTATTATTAAGAAAAAGAAACATTCGCCTTATGGCGAAAAACAAAATTGCTTGCATAACTACGAGCCTTTTGATGTTTCGGACTCCTTACACATAAAAATTCTGTTCTGAAATTTTTTGTTTTAGAACAGAATTCATATCTTCAAAACGAAGGATTGCGCGTTTTTTGCGTATAGTTCCTTCTCTTTTGGCGTGGACGGTGTCTCGGACTTCATTCCGCTCAAAAATGCAGGAAGGAGAACACTATGTCAGAGGCATGGAATGGCTTTAAGGGCCGCCTTTGGAAGGAGGAAGTCAACGTCCGCGACTTCATTCAGAACAACTATACGCCTTATGATGGCGACGAGAAATTCCTCGCCGGGCCCACGGAGGCGACCAAGAAACTTTTCGACAAGCTCCAGGAATTGCAGAAGGCAGAGCACAACAAGAAGGCTGTCGGCAAGGACGGGAAGGAGCGTTCAGGCGTTCTCGACCTCGACACGGACATCGTGACGGGGCTGACCGCGCACGAGGCGGGCTACATCGACGAGGGGCTCAAGGACTTGGAAAAGGTCGTCGGCTTGCAGACCGACAAGCCGCTCAAGAGGGCGTTCATGCCGTTCGGCGGAATCCGCATGGCGGAGCAGAGCCTTGAGCAGTACGGCTACACGCCCAACCCGGAGCTGCACAAGATTTTCACGGTTTACCACAAGACGCACTCGGACGCGGTGTTCGACGTGTACACGCCCGAAATCCGCAAGGCGCGTTCCTCGCACATCCTCACAGGCTTGCCGGACACCTACGGGCGCGGGCGCATCGTGGGCGACTACCGCCGCGTCGCGCTCTACGGAATCGACCAGCTCATCAAGTACAAGCAGCAGGACTTTGCGGGAATCGGCGACGGCACGATGACCGAGGAAGTCATCCGTTTGCGCGAGGAAGTCGCCGAGCAAATCAAGGCCCTCAAGGGCATGAAGGAGATGGCGGCAAAGTACGGCTACGACATCTCAAAGCCTGCAAAGGACGCGCATGAGGCGTTCCAGTGGCTCTACTTCGGCTACCTTGCCGCAATCAAGACGCAGAACGGCGCGGCAATGAGCGTTGGGCGCGTGTCCACGTTCCTCGACATCTACATTGAGCGCGACCTCAAGGCAGGCAAAATCACGGAGGCACAGGCGCAGGAGCTTGTTGACCACTTTGTGATGAAGTGCCGTATGGTGCGCTTTGCCCGCATCGAGAGCTACAACCAGCTCTTCTCAGGCGACCCCATCTGGGCGACGCTCGAAGTGGGCGGACTCGGTCAGGACGGGCGCTCGCAGGTCACGAAGAACTGCTTCCGCTTCCTCCACACGCTGGAGAACATGGGGCCAAGCCCAGAGCCGAACATGACGATTCTCTACTCAAAGCGGCTTCCGGAGGCGTTCCGCAAGTACTGTGCGCACATCTCAATCGAAACGTCTTCCGTGCAGTACGAGAACGACGACGTGATGCGCCCGATTTGGGGTGACGACTACTCAATCTGCTGTTGCGTTTCCGCGACGCAGACGGGCAAGGAAATGCAGTTCTTCGGTGCGCGCGCAAACCTCGCGAAGGCGCTTCTCTACGCCATCAACGGCGGGCGCGACGAGGCGGACGGGCTTACGCCCGGCGTTCAGGTCGGACCTGAGTTCGCGCCGATTACGGCGGACGTGCTTGATGCCTCAAACTATGACGAGGTTGTCAAGAAGTACCTTGCGATGCTCGAATGGCTCGCTGACATCTATGTGAACTCGCTCAATGCCATTCACTATATGCACGACAAGTATTATTACGAGGCGGCGGAACTCGCGCTCGAGGACACGGATGTGAAGCGGACGTTCGCCACGGGAATCGCGGGATTCAGCCACGTGGTCGATTCGCTCTGCGCAATCAAGTACGCCAAGGTCAAGGTCATCCGCGGCGACGTTGAGGTGAAGGACAAGAAGACGGGCAAGGTCGTGGAGGTGGTCAAGAACCTTGCGCGCGACTTTGTGGTTGAGGGCGACTTCCCGCGCTACGGTCAGGACGACGACCGCGCCGACGAGATTGCGGTGTGGCTCCTCAAGACGTTCATGGGCATGATTAAGAAGCACCCGACGTACCGCAACGCCGAGCCGACGACCTCAATCCTCACGATTACGTCGAACGTGGTGTACGGAAAGGCGACGGGCGCGCTCCCCGACGGGCGCAAGGCGCACGAGCCGTTCAGCCCCGGCGCGAACCCGAGCTACGGCGCGGAGACGAAGGGGCTCATCAAGTCGCTCAACTCCGTGGCGAAGCTGCCGTACCACTACGCGCTCGACGGAATCTCGAACACGCAGACAATCAACCCCTCCGCGCTCGGACACAACGAGGAGGAGAGAATCGAGAACCTGGTGAACGTGCTTGACGGCTACTTTGACGTGGGCGCGGAAAGCGGGCACGCCGGCTCCCACCACCTGAACGTGAACGTGTTTGGCGTGGAGAAACTCAAGGACTGCCAGGCGCACCCCGAGAAGCCCGAATACGCGAACTTCACCGTGCGCGTGTCTGGCTACGCCGTGCGCTTCATTAACTTGACGAAGGAGCAGCAGGACGACGTTATCGCCCGCACCTGCCACGCCTCTCTGTAGAATACAAAACAAGGGGGAAACCCCTTGTTTTTTAAGTGCAAAAGAACGCTTCAAAACGGAGCGTTCTTTTTTTGCTGCGTTTTTCTCATTACGAGCGTTTCCGACTTTTCATTGATTTTGCTTTTTCGATATACTGGGATTAAAAAGAAAAATTGAACAGGTTTCGTTTTTTATTTTACAATTTTTTTTTAGGGAGCGAGATTATGAGATTTTTGCTCCAAGGAGAATTTTTATGAAAAAATTGGTCGCGCTTGCGCTTGGTGTTGCAGCAGCCGCTTCCGCGTTTTCTGCGGATATTTCCTTTACGAACGAGGTTTCGAGCCGCACGTTCGATTCTTGGCACTGGGAAGTGGGGGATACTGATTATGGAAAAACAAAATTCGCGGGTTTTTCTGACGAAGTTACGGCGGATTACGAAGGCGATATTTTGAAAGTGGGAGCGGACGCTGTTTTTACGCTCACTCCGTATGCTCGTACCAAAAATAGTAGTGGAGAAGATGTTACCTACTACAGCGTTGATTGGGACGACGTTGATTGGTACATCGAGTTTAGTCCGTGGAAAATCGTTTCGCTCGGATTTTCTGACGAGTTGTACACGGAAGGTTCGCACCTTTTTGTGCTTGACGATGACATCAAAGGCGGAAATTATAGCACCGACGGTTTTGCCGTTCTTCTTCGCCCAGAAGTTGAGGGGCTTACAATTGGAGCGGGGGTTGATTTTCCTGCAAACTTCGACGATTGGCTGGACGATGACGGCGACGACCACGACGTGGACCCCGCTCTTGCAATTGGTGTGGATTACAATGCAGAGCAGTTTTCAATCGGTGGCGCGATTCATCACCTTACAAACGGCGACGCTCGTGTAATCGGCGTGTACGCGGCAATCCGCGCAGTTGAAGGATTGGGACTCCACGTTGGATTTACACATTCTGCAAGCAAAGTTATTGAAGGTCTTGAGGACGTAACGTATGCGCCAAGTTCCTACGGATTTTTCGACGGAACAAAATGGAGAGACTTTAACACATATTGTGGCATTGGTGGAAAGAACGTCTTGTCTGCGAGTATAACGTACTCGTTTGACCCATTTGATTTTGCGGCAGATTTTGCAATGAATCTTAACTCCGACGATTCTGACTATGACCTCTACTCTGCTGCGGAGTTTATCTTCAATCTTGACAGCGTTGTAAAAGGACTTGGGCTTGACGTAACGGGCTTTGTTCTCTACGACCTTGGCGACGCTGGAAGCGACGATAAACTTGGAACAACGTTTGGCGTAAAACCGCAACTCGTTTACAAAACGGGAAGTGCGCAAAGCGCAGACGAAGCAAAGCACGAGTTTCGCGTGGGTGTTGCGTATCAAAAGAAATTTGAAGACGACCGCTTAAAAAAGAAGAGCAGTTACTGGTATCTTTCTCTTCCAGTTTCTTGGAAATACACATACTAAAAGCAAAAGGGGCAAAAAGCCCCTTTTTTTTGTGTTCAAAATATGCTCTAAGCGGTGCGTTTTTCGCTTTTTAGTTGAACGCCAAATTCAAGCGTTTTTTTTCTCGAACGCAATCAAGAAGATAATAATTTATGATATTTTGATACGGCATTCCGCTTTCTATTGCCATATCCTTAAAATACTTGATTACCGATTCGTCGAGCCGAATGGTAATTTGCTTACGACTTTTTGAAGAAAGGTTTTCTGTATTTTCGTTTGTTTGTTGCATTTTTTGCTCCTTGTGTTTTTGTAATTATATTATGATTATTAAAAAGAAAATGTCAATAGAGCAATGAAAATCATTACAAAATAATTGTAATCACGTCAAAAACTGACACGTTTATTCGTTTCGTGATGAAAAATACGCCGTGCATCCTCCCATCAAAAGGAACGGAATTGAAACGAGTATCTCAAAAAACGATGCCGAACTCGGAAAAATGAGCGCGACCGAACCTGTTACAAGTCCCAAAATTGCGGCATACGTTTGCGACGATGCTTTTTTCAAAAGAAGGCGCACGAGCGCAGACCCCAAAATGATTCCCAAAAGAACTCCAAGCGCGAACGGCGAAAGATAGAGCGCGTCGAGGCGACTGATTGCATTCATAATGTTTCCGTAGAGTCCGAGCGCGAGAAGCAAAAAAGAACCCGAAACGCCAGGAATAATCATTGCGATTGCCGCCGCCATGCCTGCCAAAAAAAGTGGCGTGGCATTTTGGAGCGAAAGCGACGACGGTGTGGCGACCGATTTTGCCGCTTCTTTTGCATTTTCATCTGCGCCAAAAAAAAGCATCGAAAGAACAAGAAAAAGTCCAAGCAAAAAGAAAAATGCAAGTGAAACAAAAAAAAGTGGCGAATGCGTTTTTTCGTTGCTTTGTGAATGTTCGTCAAAAATCGATTTTCGTATTTTTTTGATTAAAAGAGGCACGCTTCCCAAAATCAAACCAATGAAAAAGAATTTCGTTGGAATCGGAAATTGTGCAAGCAAAAATGTAATCAAGCGGCTGAACGCGAGAATTCCAAAAATCATTCCGAGCGCAAGCGGAATCCAAAATCGCCATTGTGAAAAAATCTTTTTTACGTTTATGGTGATGAGCGAAAGAATTTTGTCGTAAACGTTCAAAACCACAGCCATTGTGCCGCCAGAAACGCCAGGAATCACGTTTGAAACGCCAAGCACGATTCCTTTCAAAAACAATTTTAATGAACCTACCATTTTGTGCATTTTACTATTTGTGGTAAAATGAATCTATGGAATTAAAAGAAATTTGCAAAAGGATTTGCGACTTTTCGAGTAGTGAATCCAAAAAAATCGATTCTCCCATGGCTTACGTTCGAGTGCGCGTAGGGAAAGACTTTTTGTTTGGCGACGAGGAATTTCAGCAAGCGTTTCATGACGCAAAATGGGATACGGAAATTTCTTCTGCCGACATTGACATAATCCGCGACGATTCATTTTTGGGCTTTTTGAAAATCGAAGAATTGACAGGATTTTTTGACGAAGACGGAAAATGCGCTGTCATTCGCACAGACGGCGAAGGCTCTCAAATCGCGTTGTAACGGCGGTTTTGTTTTCATTTAATAAAAATTCTTTGGTGAAAAACTTTACGTTTTAGAGCATGGAATTTGAGAACTCGTCAATCGAAGCGATAATGCCGTTATCGAACTATTTTTCGTTTTGTAAATGCACAACAAGTCAAAGAATGCGAATATAATACGAGCGAAAGCATTAGTGCGCTTGGTGTAACAATCTCTTTTTCAAAAAAGTGCCGAAAATAAAGGAGGTTTAGAAATATGGAAAAACAGCGGCTAAAAACGTCATTTTTCTCGATTCTCCTTGCGATTTTTGGCGCGTTTTTTTTGCATTCTGAAACGTATTATTGGGTCGGTGAAGATGATAAGTGGAACATCTACTCAAATTGGAATACGCAAAGCGGCGGTACTGGCGTTCCATCAAATGGCGATGACGTTATTATAAATCAAAGTGTTTCCATTACGATTGATTCTGATGTTACAATAAAATCCCTAAAAAACAGTGGGGCTGATATTACGATTGTCGCGGAGCACACTTTAGAAATTACGGGGGAAATTGAAAACGGCGGCAATTTAACCGTAAACGGAACGCTGGAAGCGTCAAACGTTTCGTCATTCTCTCTTGGCGGCGATTCTGATGTTAAGATTGACGGAAGCGGGCAAATTGTGGCTAAAAAATCTGCTTTCACTGGCACGAATCTTTTGATTGGAAGTAGCATAAAAATCACGGAAACGGCGGATTCTGTTGTGTCTGGTGCATTTTCGGTGAAAAACAGCAAACCTGACGAGGGAGAAACGAAGGACAATTATCGTGCTGTTTACGAAAATGGCTGGAATTTTCCTTTTTCTGGCTCGTATGTGTGGACGGGCGAGTATGATTCAGAGCCAACGAAGTGGGAAAAAAACACGAATTGGGCGGACGGCGCGACTTTCCTTCCTGTTTCGAATTATCCAAATGCTCAAGATGCGGTTGTGACGATTCCGAGTGAGCCTCCGAATCAGCCGGTTGTAACGGAAGATATTTCCGTGAAAAACCTTGAAGTAAAATCGGGGGCAAGTCTTACTTTAAATACTGGTAAATTTTCTCTCTATTCACAATATTCGGGTGACGGCACTTTAAAATTCATTTCTTGTGAACTTGACATTGCGCATGGACTTGATATTGCGATAAAAAAACTCGAAATTTCTGATACGGCGGATTTTGATTACATAGATGATGTCGGAACGGGCGAAGTGAATGTCACGATTTCGGAAATTACGGGCACAGGTTCGCAAACGCTTGAAAATCATTTGAATATGACCGTGCCCAGTTGTGCGCTCGGAAAACTAATTTTGGGGGAGAATTCAAAATTTTCCCCTGCCGATGACTCAACGCTCACTATTACCGACACTTGGGATAATTCGGCGGGTGGAACATTTTCGCACAACAAATCGGCGGTCATTTTTGGCTTGGATTCTTCTTCATCGACAAAAATCTTAGGAAGCGAAAAGCAGGATTTCTACAATTTTACAGTAATCGGCGCGATTGAAACTGACAACTCGCTTTCAATCACCGGAAATGCTGATTTTTCTGATTGTACGGGCATCACTTTCTCTTCTTCGGACAATAAAATCACTGCGGGAACGGTGGGCGAATCTCACTCGTTTTCATCAAATGAAGATGTTGAATTCAAAGTTCTTGAATTGAAAGGAACTTCCGATTTGTCTGGAACACTCGTGCTTGATACGCTTTCTGCCGAAAAAATCGCTTCTTCTGAAACGATACGATTCAATTCTGCGGCAAGTTCCATTTCGTATTCTGATTCTGATTCTGTTCTGAATAATATCGAAATAGCGTCTTCGGCAACTCTTTTGCTCCAAAATGACATCACCGTTTCTGGCGACTGGACGAACAACAACACTTCAGACAACGGACTTTCTGCGAGCGGCAAAACGGTCACTTTCACAGGCGAAAACGCTACGATTTCGGGTGATTCCACTTTCGCAAAAGCAATTTTTATGGAAAGCGCGACTCTCGGGGGGAGCAATGATTTCACGGATTTTGTTTGCGAAAAGGGCGGGATTTCGCTCACTTTTGCAGGCGGCACAACGCAAACTCTCAGCGGAATGCTCTCGCTCAAAGGAAACGCGGACAATCTGCTCACGCTTAAAAGCGATTCTGAATCAACGATTGTTGTTCCTGCGGCAAATACCAGCGCGGATTATCTTTCAATCGGAGAAAATGTGTTCATAAAAGAAGGAAGTGATGTCAAAAAAGGCTCGCACACGGCTTACACAACGGAAAATTCGAGCAAGCCGAGCGAGGGAGCGGAGCCAACGGATTACATCACGCTGTACAAGCACGGCTGGAATCTTGGCTACGATTTTGTCTTCACTTGGAGGGGCGAAGACTCTGCTTCTCATGATTCCTGGGCTATCGCTGCGAACTGGGATTTGGGGATAGTTCCGGGGCTTGCTTCAGAAAACACGGCGGGCGTGAAAGTCGTGATTCCCGACGGCTGTGCATATTATCCGATTCTCCAAAGCGATGATGTAAGTTTGAAAAATCTTGTCATTGGAACGGAGACCGCCTCTTCTCATACCGCTCTCCTGACAATCGACAATGCGGCGGGACTTCCCCTTACCAACACCGATGATTCTGTTGAAACGCTCACGAATTACGGCACAATCGAATACAAAGGCGATTCTCGAATCACTGACGGCACGAAGCAAATCAACGACGCTTCAAACGACGGCACGGTGCGTTATTCTGGCGGAACGGATGCCTCTCCATTGAATCTAACCGATTTTAATACGACCGGGGCAGATTATGCGAATCTTGAAATTACGGGGGTTGTTTCGCAAAGTTCGGGAATTGAAGTTTCTGGAACGACGGACATAAAAATCGCTTCTAATGCAGAAATCACACTTTCAGAAGCGAATGTTTTTGGCGGCGTGGTCACGATTGAACGCGGAAAATCAGTTTTGCTTTCAGGCGAAAACACTTTTTCGGCGGGGGTAAAAGCCGAAGCCACAGATTCTGAAATTTCAAAGCTAACTTTACATTCGGCGAGCGAAACTTCATTTGAATTTGACGGAAAATCCTACGGAATCACGCTGGCCGACACGATTTATGAGTCATCTTCTGTTACAACGAAAGGCAAGGTTTCACTTTCTCCTACGGAAAATTCTGATAAAATCGGCGGACTTTCAATCGAAGGCGGCACAACAACGCTTTCGGGCGGCACAACGCTCTCTTCGGTCTCGATTTCGGCGGGGGCGGTTTTGCAAGCGGGCAGTGCAAGCACGGACAGCCACGAAATTACAGTCGAAGTCGATTGGTCGAACGAGTCGGGGGCGAGCGGTTTTGTCGCGAATGAAAGCAAGGTCATTTTTGCTGGCTCGGAGGCGCAAATCAGCGGAGAAAACAAATTTTATGCCGCCATTTTTATGAACGACACAGCGATTTCAGGAAGCAACACATTCACCGATTTTACTTGCGAAAAAGCGGGAACGACGCTCACTTTTGCTGGCGGAACGACTCAGAAAGTCAGCGGAAATTTCACGCTCAAAGGCGACTCGGAAAATCTCGTCACGATTACGGGCGATTCTGAATGGAAATTTTCGCCTGATTATGTTGAAAAGATTTCTCTAAAATACGCAAAAATTGCAAATTCAAAAAACATGCGCACGGACCCAATCATCGTGTACGCAAAAAACGGCTACAATGAGGACGGCGGCGGGAACACGAACTGGATTTTCGCAGGGCAGGAATACGAATGGACGGGCGCGACGGACACGGATTGGGATGAGCCCTCAAACTGGTCGCCTTCTTCTGTTCCGCAAAAATATTCCGTCGTGACGATACCGCGCGTGGGCAACGAAAATTACCCGATTTTGTCTGATTTGACTGACGGCGTGGATTTATCGAATGATACGAAAACTTTTGATTTTGATGTTGACGGTGACGGCGAAAATGAGCAAGTCGTAAGTTCTATTAAAATAGAAGAAAACGCGGTTTTTGATTTTGCGGGGAAAAAACTCACCGTGAACACGCTTTTAAATTCTGGAAAAATCCGCGTGCTTGGAACGGAAGATTTAAGCGCGATTACGAAGAAGTCCGATGTTACGGCGGACGGGATAATCGACTATCACGGTTCGTTCGGCGCGGCTTTGATTTGGGGCAACGATTATCATAAGCTGGAATTTTCTGATGGGGCGGCTGGCACGGTTTCAGAGGCGATTTCTGTGGCTGAAACGACGCTCATCGCAAACGGCGAGGGAAACACGCTCAAACTCTTGTCTTCTGCCAACGCTTTTCAAAGCGGAGTAAAAATCGGCTTTGGCGACGAGAAAGGCGGCGACGTTACGATTTCTGGGAGCGACCTAAAAATCAACGCGGACGCACAATGCTCATCGATTACGGTAAACAGTGCCGCGCAAATAGAAAACGGCGTAAAAACGACGGGTGCGCAAACATACAAAGGCGACGTTTCGTTTTTGGCGGATTCTACTTTGCACGTGGAAAACGACGCAAAAATCACATTTTTGGGCGACGTTGGAAAAAGCGACGCGAGGCACAGCCTAAAAATCGAGGGCGAAACGATTTTTGAAAAAGGTGGCACAAGCGCGGAAAATCCTCAAAACGTTTTTGCTTCTTCGGTTGCGTTTACCAAAAGCGTTGACGGCACGGCACATCTTTTTGTAAACGCTTCCGATTCCATTCACTTTTTTGAAAAAATCGGCTCTGCCACGCCACTTTCTTCGCTTGTGGTTCATGATGCGGATTCGGTTCTTTTTTCTGGAATCGGAGAGGGCGAAAACGCGGGCGTTTCTGGCGACGTTTTTGTTTTGGCAGAAAAAATCGAATTAAAATCGGCTTCCTACGTTTCCGGCGGAAAACAAGAATTTTCTGGAAACGTGAGCGTTTTTTCTTTTGAGGACGGCACGTGGAGCGGAAGCGAAATCTCGGTTTTGCAAAATCTTTCGTTTTTGTTTTCTGAAAAGAAAATGACCTTAAAAAGTCCGCTTTCTGTTTTGGGCGATTTTTTATTTGATTCGGGGCAATTCGGTTTTTCTGGGCAAAAAATCGATTCGCAAAAAAATGTTATCGTTTTTGGAGAAAAGTATTCTCCGACCGATTCCAATTTTTCCGACTCGAATTCTCGATTTTCTTTTCCTGAGCGTTCTCCGAGTGAAAAAAATGCGGTTTTTTTGGATTTGTCGGACGCGACTCTTTCGGTTAAAGGCGTTTTTTATGCAAATGGCGTGGATTTAGACGGCGGCACAGGATTTTTTACGCTTTCTCTTCCAAAAAACGACGGCTCAAAAGTTTCTTTTAATTCGTCTGCTTCTTTTGGAGAAAATCAGTGGGGAGAAAACTGGGCGGCGGTTTTTAATTGTTCGGTGAAAAACGTTCACGTTGAAGGGCAAGTCGGAAATGCGTTTGTTTCTGCGTCTTCCTCGCAAGGAGTGAGGGACGCGGGCGGAAATTACTCCGTGTCTTATGAAAATGGCGATTCTCTAAAAATCGTGTGCGACGGCGCGGACGTAAGTGGCGCAACGGGCGCGTTTCAGTTTGATTCGCCAAAAATCGAAAAAGCGTACACCGTTTACGACGACGTTCTGTGCGTCATTTTTAATATTCCCGTTGAAAACTCAAATAAAGAGGTTTATTCGGCGGCTCTTCTTTCGTCGTCGCTTTCTTCTGGCGGACTTTGGATTTCAGACGGCTCTGCTTCCGTTTCGTCGGGCGCGTTTTTGGACGCGGATTGCACGACTCCTTTTTTGAGCGATAGCGCAAAGACGGTCTATTTCAAAAGCGCGAATCGATGGAACACCGACGCTACGGGAAAAAGCGCGGGCGAAAGCGAAAGTTCGGATTCTTTGGGAGTGCATCAAAACGTGAAAGTTGACATCAGTGCGCTTTCAGGGCTTTTTGCTGCGCGGCACGGACACACGCATTCGCTTCCGTTTGGAAGCGCAGGCGAGCCTTCGTTTTCTGACACCGAAGACCATTGCCGGCCCGTTTTGATTGCGTCTTACACGGGACAAGAAGTACATGACGCGACGCTTTCTTCTCAAAAAGATTATGACGCGCATAATTTTCTTGAGTTTCAGTATTCAGAGGCGGTTGACATTGCCGACATGACGAGCGCACTCGGAGGCTCTAATTTTCGCGCGGGAGAAGAAAATCGGCGCGGGGCATTAAAATCGCAATCGGGCGATTTTCCGTTTTTCTCGGACGGGTTTGCAGAATTTTCTCGCGGAAACATTCGTGCGGGACACAAAATTCGCACTGGAGAAGCGTGGAGCGGGGAAATCGATTCGGAAAAACCGCACGCTTTTTATCGTCAATTCAAAAAAAATGCGTCTAGCGCAGAAGAAGTGCAAAGCCACAGGATTCGGCTTTCTGTTGCAGGCTACGTTCTTTCTGAAAGCGCGGGCGAAAAAAACTGGGCGGGCTACATTGAAAATGCGATTTGCCCGTACTCGCCTTTGCTTCAAACAAAAATTCGCTCGCTTGAAAACGAATATATCGTAGACAAAGCGCAACGCGCGGACGGCGAAAAAAACGCGATTCTTTCACATTCAGAGTCGAGCGCGACGCAAAATCACGTTCAAAAAGAACTCTTTTTGAACGCGCTTCCTTCGGTTTCTCGCACGCTTGCTCCCGATTTTTATTGCGCTTGGGACACGTCCGCGCCCGTTTTTGCGCCCTACGTGGATTCAACGGACGCTTGGACGAGTGGCGGAAAGAAAAACGCAGCGGGCGAAAGTACGCACGAACTCGTGGGAACTGTTCGCTCGGCAACAAACCCGTACATCGAAAAAATCGAATTGCACCTTTTTGACGGCGAGCCTGATTATTCTGACGCAAGCCGAATGTGGCTCGTTCGGACGGGCTGGGTCAATTCGGCAGACACAAAAACGCCTCTCAAAGGACAAACGGGAGCCGCTCCAGAGGCAATCGGCGGCTCGCGCGATAAACTCGGCTCTTTTTCTTCGTTCACGGACGGCGGAATCAGAAAATCGAGTTTGTACGGAGCGGAAGCGGCTTTTGAATATATGTACAAACTCGACGGCAAAACGAGCGACTGGAGAAGCGTTGGAGAAACGGGCATTTTGCAATCTGTTTCAAGTCCGATTTTTAGAAACGACGAATATTATCAAACGACGCAAACGAGCGACGACGGGCTTTATTTTTCAGTTCCGCTTTCTTCCGACGACCTTTCGCTGGGGCTTCCGTCAAGAACGACTTTTTCGATTCGCTACAACACGGAAACGGGCTTTATCACGGATTTGGCAGGAAATCGTCTTTTGGAAAGCGATGAAGGCTCTCAAAAGAAAACCGTCCGCTCACTCGACATTACGCCGCCAACGTTTGCGCTCACGCTTGCGCCCATTTCGCACAATAAAATCTACGCCGTTTTTACAAAAACGCTCGCTTGGAATGGAGTGCGCCTCGGCTCGCTTTCGGCGCAGGATTGGAGCGACCTTGCTCAAAACATTCAGGACAATTTGATTTTTGTAAAAAGCGAAAGCGACGATGTGAACACGCTCGATTTTCCCTCCGAGGAGATTTTCGTAACGGGCGTTGAAATCGCGCTTGAAACGGACGATTCTACCGCGCTTCTTTTGACTTTGAGTCGAAACGTAACGCTTTCTGACGTGGAAGACCTGTGGATAAAAGTGTCTGGCGGCGAAGACACAACGAATATTTTTGGAGAAATGGTAAAAATGCCGTATCTTCGCGACAGCGCAGGAAACTGCGTCCTTGATAACACGTGCCACGCGCTTTCGGATTTCGCGCTCAATGCGGTGAACACGCTTTATGCGTACGCCGAAGACGACAGCGTTGACGGCGACGAGTGGATAGAGCAAGGGCTTTACGGCACAAACGTTACGGATTCTTTGAGCAAAGATTACGCCGTTCACGATTTTTCGGAAAACTCTGGAAATTATGGCACGCTCAAAAGTGGAAAAGACATCACGTTCCGTTTGCAATTTACGGGCGGCGTTTCTGCAAGCGGCGAAGCCGTTGCGCCTTCTTCTGGCGAAGAATGTGAAATGGTGCTTTTTCCGTCTTCGCGCGTTCTTTCTTCTTGGCTTGGCGACAAATTGACGCGGCTTACAGGAAAATCGTGGCGCGTGTGGCTTACCACGGAACTCGATTCGTACGCAACGCTTTGGAACGACACGGGCGAAACCGTTTCCGTTCCTCCTGTGCCGTCGGAAGAGTCGCCACTTTTTTATGACGCAATTCTCAAAAATGACGAGTTTCATTTTAATGCGGGAAACGAGTGGCAATTTATTTTTAAGATAAAAAAAGGCGACTCGGAAATAACGTTGAACCACGACGGAGACACAAATACGCCACGCGTTCCGCTTTACGCGCTTTGGATGCCAGAATCAAAAATCGCTGCGGGAGATTTTTCGTTTGTGGATTTGTGGTCGTTCAAAATCGCGGGAACAAAAAATCAGCGTGGCGGAGTTTCGATTTTGAACAACGTCATCGACGCGACGGTGCGCGAAAAAACCGTTATAAAAGTTGACCTTCCGTCTGACGGACAATTAAACGTGTTCGTTCTAACGCTTGACGGAGGCGTTGTTGCGCGGCTTTCTCGCGGAAAAAAGAGCGCAGGAACGCATTATTTTTACTGGGACGGCACAAATGGCGCGGGAAAAGAAGTCGCGCGCGGGCTGTACTTTGTTCGCGTTTCAGGCAGCGGAATCGACGAAACTCGAAAAGTCCTCGTTATAAAATAGGGGAATTCCAGCAAAATGAAAAATCTGCCATAATCAAAAAATCATGGATGAATTACGCAAATACGAACGGTTTTCTGACTTTGGACGAGTTGAATGTAAGCGTTTGTGCGCTTTTCCAGGAATCCTTTGCGACGTAAGCCACAGCGGGCTTAAAACGATTTTTGACGCTGACGTTTCTTTGCATTTTGACGAATCTTTTGAAAACGAATCTGTGACCGACGAATACGAACTTTTGTTGCATCTTCCGCGCGAATCGATTTCGTTGCGCTTGCTTGCGATTCCCGTTTGGAAATATGACGAAAGGCGGACTTCGCGGACGCACATCGGATTTTCTCTTTTGCCCGCACTCGATTTTCCGCTTTATTCAAAATACGTTGACGGTTTTGAAGAAAGCGCGGACGATTTTGACCTTCTTGGAATCGGAGACGAAGACTGGGCGAGAAAAACCGTTTCCGACGTAGTTGACGCGCTTTGTGGCAATCGCGTTTTTGAGCCGAGGCTTTCATGTCAGATGATTTAGAGCGTTTTTCGGCTTTTCTTCCATTTCCAAAAATGGCGCATCTGCTTGAATCGGAACTTTTTGAGCGATTTAACGTTGGCGCAAAAAACGCCACTCGACTTGGAGAACTCGTTTTGATTCCCGATTTTCCAAAGGAAAAAGGAAGCCCGTATTTTTCAAGGTGCTCTAGTTTTTCTCTTCAAAAAAAGTCGTTTTCTTCGATTTCCGAAGCGGCGGGAATTCTAAAAAAAATCCAAAGAAATTGGGCTGCGTATTGTTTTTCTTTTTTTCGCCGAAGCGCGCTCATTCAAGAAAAATTGCCGTACATACACGTAAAATCGCGCTCTTTTCCGTGCGAAATTCCAAACACGCCAATGGGATTTTTTTCTCTTTTGTCTCAAAACGAATTGATTTTTTCGCCAAAAACGAGCAGTCCGTTTCCGCTCGGTGCGATTTCTTTTTTGGAAGACCACGAGCATCCGCCGAGTCGCGCGTATTTGAAAATCTGGGAAGCGTTGACCGTGGCTCACACGTGCTTTGATTTTCCATTTCCCGTTTCTGGCGAAAAATGCTTTGACGCGGGCGCGTGTCCTGGCGGCTGGACTTGGGCAATGAAAAATTGCGGCGTTTTTGTGTTTTCTGTTGACCGCTCGCCGCTTTCTGAAGAATTGATGAAAGACGCGAACGTGCTTTTTTTGCCCCACGACGCTTTTACGCTTTCTGTTGACGACGTGTGCGAAAAACTCAACACGCAAAAAGTCGATTGGCTTTTGAGCGACGTGATTTGCTATCCTTCGAGGCTTTTGGAGTGGGTTCAAAAATGGATTGAAAGCGGAAGGGCAAAACATATAATTTGCACGATAAAAATGCAAGGCGCGATTGATTGGCTTTTGGTTTTGGAATTCGCTTCGATTTCGGGAGCGCACGTTTTGCATTTGAATAAAAACAAACACGAGTTGACATTTTTTTGGAAAGAAAAAACACCGTAACCGAAAAAAATCGTATTCTCGAAACCAAAAAAAAAACATATACTCATAACATGGACGAAACAAAGGCGCAAAGTGTTTTTATAGTTGACGGATACGGACTCATTTTTCGCGAATATTGGGCGTTTTCAAAACGACCGCTCACAAATCCTTTGGGGGAAAATATTTCGGCGGTTCACGGTTTTTTCAATAATCTTGCGCTCACAATTCGCTCGTTTAAGCCTGATTTTCTTGTTGTTGCGCTTGATTCAAAAACAAAGACGTTTCGCCACGAACTGTTTTCTGCGTACAAAGCAAACAGAGACCCCGCGCCTGAAGATTTAACGAAGCAGTTTCCCATAATCGAGTCGCTTCTTTTGGAATTGGGAGCGGAGGGAATCCGCGTGGACGGTTTTGAAGCCGACGATGTGATTGCGTCAATCGCGGAGCGCGAGAAAAACAACGGGCGCACCGTTTTTATTCTTTCTTCGGACAAAGATTTGCTTCAACTCGTTTGCGAAAACGTAAAAGTCATGCGTCCTTCAAAACTCAAAAACGCAATTTGGGAAATCGTGAACGCGGAAATTGTCAAAAAAGAGTGGGGCGTTGCGCCCTCGCAAATCCTTGATTTTCTTTCTCTCACAGGCGACAGCGCGGACAACGTTCCTGGCGTTCATGGCGTTGGAAAAAAATTCGCCGAGAATCTTCTTTTGGAATACGGTTCTCTTGACGGGATTTTTGAAAATGTCGAAAAAATCAAAGGCGCGCTTGGCAAAAAAGTGCGCGACGGAAAAGAAAGCGCGTATTTTTCAAAAAAACTCATTTCGCTCAAAAGCGATGTGCCGTTGGATTTTGCGCCGATTGATTCGATTGAATCGTTTGCCGTTTCTTCGTTTTTGTTTTCAAAATTGAGCGAAAAGGCTCGTGCGTTGTCGCTCAATCGCGTGGCAACGCTTTTTGATGAACTTTCTGGATTTTCGCCTCAACTTTCGTTTGACGTTCAAGAAATCGTGAAAAAAAACGAAGGAAATTACAAAGCGGTCGTTGAAAAATCGGAACTTTTTTCTTTGATTGACGAGGCGATTCAAAGCGGAATCGTGGCTCTTGACACGGAAACAACGTCGCTAAACACGCGAACGGCGAACCTCGTTGGATTTAGCCTTTCTTGGAAAGAAGGCGGTGGCATTTACGTGCCGCTTTGTTCGCCGGAGGGCAAGGCGATGGAAAAAAACGCAGCATTTTTTGCGCTTTCGCGTCTTTTTTCTTCGGGCGCGAAAATTGTTTTTCATAACGCAAAGTTCGATTTGGAGATTTTGTTTTCAAATGGATTTTTGTCGTTTTTGAAAAATCAAAAAAACGAGCCAAAAACGGATTCAAATCAACTTGAACTTTTTTCAGATTTTTACGAGCGAGAACAAGAACTCAAAAAAAATATCGAACAAATCGAAGATTTTGACATTTTTTTTCAAGACAAATCGAAAATTCAAGACACGATGATTGCCGCTTGGGTTCTTTCTCCAGACGGATTTGAAGGCGAAAAATCGTCGTTTTCGCTTTCTGCGCTTTCAAAACGATTTTTGCATTTGCGCGGAATCGAATTTGAAGAAATCGTTGAAAAAAAACAAAATTTTTCCGACGTTCCGCTCGAAAAAGCCGCTTCTTATTGCGCAGAAGATTCAGATTTTACGTTGCAATTATACAAAAAACTGGTGGATTTGCTCGAAAACGCTTCGTTAAAAACTGTCTACGAAGACGAAATCGCGCTGATTCCGATTATTTCAAAAATGGAACTCCGCGGAATTCACCTTTCTTCGTCTGTTCTTTCTGAATATTCGGCGACGCTCAATGACAAACTCGCTTTGCTTTCAGAAAAAATCTACGCCGCTTCTGGTCACGAATTCAACATTGCCTCCACAAAACAATTCGGCGAAGTTTTGTTTGAAGAAATGGGGCTAAAAGGCAAGAAAAAAACAAAGGCGGGCTCTTTTTCCACCGACGAAGCCGCGCTTCGTGAATTGAAAGACGTTCCCATTGTTTCCGATGTGCTTGATTGGCGTGGAGCGTCAAAACTCCTTTCTACTTACGTTGACGCGCTTCCGCTTTTGTGCGACGAGTCTTCGCGCGTTCACACGAGTTTTGTTCAAACGGGAACGGCAACGGGGCGACTTTCTTCGCGCGACCCAAATCTGCAAAATATTCCTGTGCGAACCGAGGAAGGGCGGCAAATTCGACGCGCATTTACGGCGGAAAACGGCAAAGTTTTAATCAGCGCGGATTATGCTCAAATTGAACTTGTTGTTCTTGCGCATTTGTCTGGCGACAAAAATCTTTGTCGCGCGTTTTGGGAAGGAATCGACGTTCATAAATCAACGGCTGCTTTGATTTACGGCTGCGACATTTCGGACGTTACGGCGGATATGCGAAGGCGGGCAAAAACGTTCAATTTTGGCATTATGTATGGAATGGGCGCGTTCAGCCTTGCAAAAGACCTCGGAATCGGGTATCGAGAAGCGGACGATTTTATAAAATCGTATTTTTCCGTGTATTCGGGCGTGGCAGATTTTTTTGAGCGCACGGTAAAAGAAGCCGAAAATACGCTTTTTACAAAAACGATTAGCGGAAGAAAGCGAGAAATCCGAGAAATTGCGAGCGCGAACGTGCACGCGCGGGAAGCGGCGGTGCGAATCGCAAAAAACTCGCCAATTCAAGGAAGTGCCGCCGACATTGTAAAAAAAGCGATGAAAGACGTTGACGAGGCACTCAAACAAAATCCCACGGGCGCGTCGCTTCTTTTGCAAGTCCACGACGAGTTGATTTTTGAATGCGTAGATGACAAAGACGCGATTAGCGACACGATTGCGCTCATTCGCGACAAAATGGAACACGCTTGGATTTTAAACGTTCCGCTCAAAGTGTCGATTGAATATGGCAAAAATTGGGGAGCGTTTCATTGATTTTGTGCGTTACGGGAAAAATGGCTTGCGGAAAAAATGCCGTAAGTTCGATTTTGGAAAAACGCGGTTTTTTCTCGATTGATTGCGATTTGGTTGTGCATGAAATCCTTTGTGAAGAGCGCATTGTTCGCTGCATTTTGGACGAGTTTGGCGCGGAGGCGGAAAAACAAAAAATCTCGCTTTTGAAAGAAAACGGAAGTCTTGACAGGCGCGCGCTTGGAACGATTTTGTTTCAAAACAAAAAATTGCTTTTGCGGCAAGAAGAAATCGTGTATCCCGCGCTTTCGCGCCGACTTTTTGATTTTTTGCAAACGCACAAAAATGCCGTTATAAACGCGACGCTTCTTTGGAAATTGCCAGAGATTTTGGAAAAATGCCAAGCGGTCATTTTTGTGGACACTTTTTTTGGGATTCGATTTTTTCGGGTCAAAAAACGCGATTCGCTTCCTTTGATTCAGATAGTGCGGCGTTTTTGGGCGCAAAAAAATCTCTTTTCTAAATATAGGCTTTCAAATGCCGATATTTACAAAGTGGATAACTCAAGGAGTTTAGACCTTCTTGAAAAAAAAATAGATGGGATTCTTCAAAATTTCTTAAAAAAAGATGAATGAGGGGAAAAATGAGTCAGTACGACGGACTTGACACGAACCAAGACGAAGCGGAGGCGGGAAGCCCCCGAAGAGCCTTGTGGATTATGGCGGCAGCGGGACTTTTTTTGCTCGTTGTTGTGGGTGCGGCAATGCTTCTTTCTTCTGGAAATAAAAAAGACACTTCCAAAAATGCAAGCGATGGCTGGGTAAAAGAAAACGAAACGGCGTTGGATTGGGCAGCTCCTCCTGCGGATTTTGATGCTCCAGAAAATCCTTTTGACGGAATTTACGGATTGGACGGAGTTCCAGAAGGGAAGGGCGAACTTTCGCTCGATGATTTGAAAGGCGGAGAAAATCGAGAAGACGCAAAAACTCCAAAGGCGGAAGACGAAACAACCACGATTGATTTGAGTTCGCTTTCCGTAGCGTCGAGCGTAACGGCAAAAAACGATTTTACCGCCGCTCAAATGGAAAGTGCGCGGGCAAGTTCGGCTTCTGCAAAAACGAAGCAAGCGACTTCGGAAAAACCAAAATCGACGACTTCTTCAAAAAGTACTTCCACTTCGCGCTCTTCTCAAAGTTCTCGAAGTGCGGGCGACAAGTTTTGGGTTCAAGTTGGCTCGTTTGAAGACATAAATAAAGCGAATGCCGCACGTTCGGTGCTTTCAAACAACGGTTTTCCTGCGGAAGTGTTCACTTACGAAGACGGCGGACGAATGATGTACCGCGTTCGCGTTGGCTCGTATGCCACAAAATCCGAAGCCGAGGCAATTCGCTCAAAAGTGAGCGCGTTAAAAACGTCGGATTTTTCGCAAAGTTTCGTCGTAAACTCAACGGCAAAAAAACAGTAACGTTTTGTTCCCCGATTTTTTCGGGGATTTTTTTTGCGCTTTATTCGCGCCCGTTTTCTCGCTAAAATGTTCAATCATGGAAAACACAAAAAGAACAGTCACTTGCGGCGAGTTGCGAAAGGCAGACGTCGGCAAGTCAGTTATATTGAACGGATGGGTCAGCCGTAGCCGAGATTTGGGCGGGCTGGTTTTTATTCAGCTCCGCGACCGCTACGGAATCACGCAGGTTATGGTGGGCGACGGCGCGAGCGATGAAGTCAAGAAAATTGCGTCGTCGTTGAAGAGCGAATATTGTATCGCCGTTGCTGGCACGGTTGCCGCACGAAGCGAAAAAGACATCAACCCCAGCATGGCGACGGGCGAAATTGAAGTCGAGGCAAAGGAAATCGAGATTTTCACGACGAGCCAAGAATTGCCGTTTTCTATTGAAGAAGTGCGGCAGAAAGACGGCACGATTGTGCTTCCGAACGAAGATTTGCGCCTAAAGTACCGCTATTTGGACTTGCGCCGCGAGCCAATGCAGAAAAACATCATTTTGAGAAGCCAAGTCACTTTTGCGACGCGAGAATATCTCACTTCAAAGGGATTTTTGGAAATCGAAACCCCGACCTTCATCAAGTCAACCCCGGAGGGCGCGCGAGACTACCTTGTTCCTTCCAGAGTTCACCCGGGAAAATTCTATTCCCTTCCGCAGTCGCCCCAGCTTTACAAGCAGCTTTTGATGGTCTCCGGGTTCGACAAGTATTTTCAGATTGCGCGGTGCTACCGAGACGAGGACGCGCGGGGAGACCGACAGCCCGAATTCACGCAGATTGACATGGAGATGAGCTTCACGAACCGTGAGGAAGTCTTGGAAACGACCGAGGGCTTGATGCAACACATTTTCAAAAAAACGCTGAACTACGATTTGCCCGCGAAATTCGACCGAATCGCCTGGGAAGATGCGTTCGACCTGTACGGAAGCGACAAGCCCGATTTGCGCTTTGACTTGAAGATGCAGGACGCGGCGTTCATGGCGAATTTGAGCGACTTCAACGCATTCAAGGCGGGCGCGGCGGCTTCGGGCAAAGAAATCGAACGGCACAAGCGGAGCGGACTCAAGGCCCTCGTTGTCAAAAATGTCGCCGACAAATATTCGCGAAAAATGATTGAAGCTCTCGAAAGCGTGGCGAAAATCAATCACGCGAAAGGCTTGGCGTGGATGAAGGTGGTTTCCGCGGTGGTTGAGCCTGTCGAAACCACCACAGGCATCGCCTTTGAAGGTGGAATCTCAAAATTCTTCGCGGGAAAAGAAAGCGAAATCTGCACGAAACTCGGTGCGGAAAAAAACGACTTGCTTCTTTTTGTGAGCGATGAGAAATGGCAGACGGCGTGTGTGGCTCTTGGCGCGGTGCGAAAGCAGCTCGGAAAGGATTTGAATCTCTACGACCCGAAAGACGAATTCCACTTCGCATGGATTATCGACTTTCCGTATTTCGCATGGAATGAGGACGAAAATCACTGGGAGACCGAGCATCACATGTTCACGCTCCCGCAGAAAAAATACTGGGATACGCTCGAAAGCGACCCCGGGGCCGTTAAAGGCGACCTCTACGACCTCGTTTTGAACGGTTACGAGCTTGCTTCGGGAAGTATGCGTATCAACGACCCGGCATTGCAGGAGCGCATTTTTGAAATCGTGGGCTACAGCCGCGAGCGGGCAGAAAAGGCGTTCGGCTTTTTGGTTCAGGCATTCAAATTCGGCGCGCCCCCGCACGGTGGAATCGCCCCGGGTCTTGACCGCCTTGTGATGCTCATGAGGCACGAGGAGAGCATTCACGAAGTTATCGCGTTCCCGAAGAACAATCTCGCGGCTTCTTCGCTCGACGACTCGCCGAGCGAAGTCGAGCAGTCGCAGCTCGACGAGCTTCACATCGCGGTGACGGAAAGAGAGAAATAGAAAATCCGCAACGGCACGGTGCTTTGTCATTCCGAAACTTCGGAATGGCAAAGCCTATTTGGAAACAGATTTTTAAACCGACTTGCTATTTTTTGACAGCATATTTTTTATCGCCTGTTTTTCTTCCGCCGTAAAAAGCTGTGTGGCGTAGTTTGCAAGCGGTGCGCCATGCCGCGCGAAGGTGGGCGCGACGACGAGGCGGAGCGTCTTGCCGTCTGTGTTCTTCCGCCATCGTGCGCCTCCGTCAATCAGTTTCTATGACCGTGCCGCCGTCGTCGCCCGTCATGTCGAGGAGCGAGTCCACCGTATGAAAGATGCGCCGTGCGGTCTGCTCGCCCCACCACTCAGGGTCGCATACGCTGATGTCAACGTCCGCGTTGTTCCCATCGGGTAAGCCCGCATCCGTTCCCGAAAGCAGTTGCGCGATGTAGTGTTGCCTGAGCGTGAGCCGTTTTGCCATCCGTTCCTCCCGCCTTACACGTCCTCGTATCCCTTTGCGCCGAGCGCAACATCCAGCGTGCTAGGCTGAGTCTCGATGCCTACAAATTCCCAGTCGTCCGCGCTCCAGTCCTTGCCCCTTTCCTTGGCTCTCTCGATGAACAGCGAAACGATGTCGAACGTCCCGCTCGGACTCTCATCGTCATCTCCATCGGGGTCGTAGATTCCCAAAATCTCGCCCTCCAAAGTGCATCTGTAGCGCAACTCGTTTTCCAGGTCCAGGTACAAGTCGTCATTGTCGTCGAAGTAGTTCTCTCCCGTCTGCAGGACGCCCGAAAGGACGACTTCGCCCGTCTTCTTGTTCTTGAAGGCAGGTTGTAGCGCGCGGTAAGTTTCGTCTGAGATGAGTTCGTCATCCTCGTTCACCATCGGGTCGGGGTAAGTGTTGTACTGTGTGCGGGGTAGGTAGGTCATCTTGCCGTCCTCGCACACGCCAGTCACAATCCAGTTATCGGAATGTGCCGATTCGGAGAAATCCCGGTTCTCCCAGCCGACGATTTTCTCCGCGCCCGTCGCCTTCGCCACGTCCATGAGCCAGTCGAAGGTTTCGGGAACGCCCGTGTTCTTTATGTCCACGCCTTCAATCCACTCGTCCTCGTCGACCGTCCACTCGTTTCCATTAAGTGCGAACGGCTTCAATTCCTCGACCCATTCGATGTTTTCGTTTGCCCAGGCAAACGCCCTCTTCGCCGTCTCCGCGTCGGGCGTGTTGTCCTTCTTCACGAAGCGAATCCTGAAAAATCCGTATCTTGCGGCCATGAAAACTCCTTGCGCTTAAAGCCCGCGCGGCTGTAGATTTTTGGGGTCAGCTCAGACCGCCCCAACTTATATAAACCGCCTCCGTCGGGGTGATTAGTAGAATCGGAAAATCAGCCATGCCCGTTGAAATTGAATTCGCTCTGCCCCATGGCGGGCTTTTCTGAGAACAACTTGATGGCGGCATGGCGAATCACCTCCACGTTCACGCAGTTTCCGAACTGCTTGTACGCCTGATGGACGTTTCCGCACGGCTTGAAGTCCTCGGGGAACGACTGGAGGCGCGCCGCCTCGCGAACGGAGAGCCGCCGCCTGTACCGCCCGATGACGGGTGTCTGCACCATCGCGACGAGCGCCTGAAAGCACGTCGGTCTCTTCACTCGGATTCCGGACTCCCTGAACTGCACGACCGCATCCCACACGCTCGGAACGTTCGGCCCCGCCTGCCACTCGAACTTGCGGTGCGTCGGAGTGAACGCCTTGAGGTTGTCATGCTTCTTGAGCCATTTTTCGATGAAGTCGCTGTTCTCGCTGTAGAGCCTCACGTTTTTTCTGACGTACACCTTCTTCCAGTCGAGCCAACTCTCGTCGATTTCGCTGTGGAAAAAGTCCACCCACACGGGAAAGCCGATGATTTTGTTCCCCAGTTGCCCGTGGAACTCGTCCCACGCCGTCAGAACCATCTTCTGATAGTCGGTGAGCGCGTACCGGGGGTCGCATTCGGCGGGGTCGAGAATTGAGTAAATCGAGCAGTCGTCTTTCTTCTTTAGGTTGTCGAATCGGATGTTGAGCGGCACGTCCACGTGCTCGGGGTCGAACTTTCCGAGGATTATGACGCGCTCGCGCGTCTGCGGAATGCCGAACTGGTGCGGACTCAAAAAGAGCGGGCGTTCCGTGAGCCGATAGCCGAGCTCCATGAGCGACTCCGTGATGACTCGCCATGTGTTTCCGTGTTCGTGCGAGACGATGTTCTTCACGTTCTCAAGGATGATGAAGGGCGTGCGGTGGTGGCTTAGAATCCGCACAATCTCGAAGAAGAGCGTTCCGCGCGTCTTGTCCTTGAATCCGAACTTCCTTCCCGCGTTGCTGAACGACTGGCACGGAAAGCCCGCGCACAACACGTCGTGGGCGGGGATGTCGCATTCCTTCACGTCGCGGATGTTGATTCCCGAGTCGATTCCGTAGTTCTTCTTGTACGTTGCGATTGCGTCGGGGTCGATTTCAGAGGCGAACACGCACACGCCCTTTCTTCCCCCGATTTTTTTCAAGGTCTGATGAAAGCCGCCGATTCCCGAAAACAAATCCACGAATTTGAAATTTTCAGGAAGCTGCCATTCCGCCATCATCCACCTCACTCTAAAAACCCGCTCAGGCTGTTGTTTTCTGCAATTCGATTTTTCGAGCGAAGCGTTGAAAAATCGAATTGCAGTCGCCCTTGTCAACTGCAATGGCATACCATTGCAGTCGCCCTTGTCAACTGCAATGGTATGCCATTGCAGCCCGCGAAGCGGGGCGGGCGGGGTTGTTTTATTGGAGGGGAAATGACTGGAACGGCAAAAAAAGGGGGGGGCCAGCCCTCTTGTTCATGGTGTTCTCTATATTCGTCAATGAAATTTCGATTTAGCGGACGGATTCGGATGCACGCGATGCCGCCATCTGCCGAACCTGCCCAAGCGGCACATCTGCCATATCTTCTTTTTTCTTTTTAGTGCTATAATTTTATTCAGAGGAAAACATGACAGTCGGTGATGTGAGAGATTTTCTTGAGAGTTCAACAGAACCAGTGTATATAATTTCTGGGCCTGATAAAAGATTTAGAACTTACATGATGCATTGGACTCAGAACCGTTGGGAAGAGCTTCCGAACGCTCTTAAAATTATTTTTGCTGAGTTTCATGACAGGGAAAACTTTATCGACTGTTTATACGAGCTTATACTCGATTCAGATGATGACGAGCCTATCGAACAGTTTATAACAAGAATTAAAATAATGGAAAATAACTGCAACCTTGGAAATTTGTTCGATCCAACACAAGAGCTTCATTTTGAAATCGGTGTTATTGACGATTTTTGGTATAGGACGCCGTTGAGAATTGTTCCAAAAGAAGATCTTATCTTCTTCAAAGAAGATGACAGAAAATCAAGACTTGTTTCCGCTTCAAATTTGAAGAAATGGCTTGAATGGCATCCATGTCAGAGGGTTTATATGACTGATGGCAATTTGTATATTCTTAACGAAGATTTGACGGATGTTCAAAAAAGAATTTTGTCGAAATGTGAAACAATCGCTTTGTATGATGAAGAAAAACACTAGAAGAAATAAACAAAAAAGCCGCTCAAAAAGAGCGGCTTTTTTGTTTATTTTTCTGTTGCGCGAAGGATTCCGTCCCATTTTTCTGGGGGATTTTTTATGAGAGCGCGACATTTTTCTATGTATTTTTCTGCGGCAGGGTCTCGGCTTTTTGTTTTTTCAAAAACTTCGATTGCTCCAGAAAAATCGCCTTTTACAAAAAGGTCGTAGCCCACGCCGTAATTCACAAAATCGTCTTTTCGCTTGTCAAATTCCTCGTTTTTCATCGGCTCAAAAACGATTACGCCTTCTTTTTTTCCAACAACGGCAATATTTGACACTTTGCGGAAACTCAAATTGCAGCCGTGCTCTATCGCGCTGTCCATCGTGGCCTTGGAGCACATCGTGTATGTGCCGAACTGCTTGTTGATTCCCTCAAGGCGCGAGGCTAGGTTCACGGTGTCGCCGAGCATTGTGTAGTCGAAGCGATAATCGCTTCCCATGTTTCCAACGACCGCTCGCCCTGAGTTTAGCCCGATTCGCTGTTTGAACGGTTTTCCTGTTACGGCAACGAGTTCGTCTTGCATTTTTTCGAGTTTTTGTTGACATTCCAATGCCGCTTCGACCGCTCGTTTTGCGTGGTCTTGCTGCGTGGTCGGCGCGTTCCAAAACGCAATTATTGCGTCGCCCTCGTATTTATCAATCGTTCCGCCGTGCTTAAAAATAATTTCCGTCATCGCGTTCAGATATTTGTTCAACAGATTCGTGAGTTCCGTTGGATTGAGTTTTTCTGAAATCGAAGTAAATCCTTGCACGTCAGAAAAATACGCCGTAATTTCTCGCTCCTCGCCACCAAGTTTGAGCGCGTCTGGATTTTCGATGAGATTTTCGATTACGGCAGGACTCAAATATTGCTTAAACGCCGACTTGAGGTACCGTTTTTGCTTTCCTTCCGTGAGATAACTTTTTGAGATTTCGCTTGCAAACGCAAGAACAAAGCCGAGCATTGGCTCAGAAACGGGGAGAATTATGCCTTTTATGAAAAATGCGTAGGATAAAAGGAAATAAAGCAAAAGCGCAATCAAAAAAAGCGCGATTTTTACCACAAAAAACCGAGGTTTTTGAGAATGCAACATCGCAAGCGTGGTTCCAAGCGCGACTGCAAGCACGATAAGCGCGATACTCGCAAATGGAGAAACATCGCTCAAATATTCATTTTGCAAAATCGTATCCATTTGCGCGATGTGAACGCCAACTCCTGGGTAATTTGCGGAAATGGGAGTTGCGCAAATATCAAAAAGCCCCGGCGCAAAAAGTCCAAAAAACACGTGCATTCCCTCGAACATAGAAGGCTCTAAAAGGTCGTCGCCCGCTTCGTATTTTGTGCCGTTTTTTTCCGCTTCTTCGATTGCAAGTTCGCTTCGTAAAATGAGTTCCGCACTATACGGAATATAATCATTCAAACTCGACATAAAGCGAACGTACATTCCACGCTCGCTTTCGCCTTCTTTTCCGTGCCGCGCCTTTGGAATCGACTTTTCGTCAGGCATTTCATCAGAAAGTTCAAGGCTTGCCACAGTAAGGGACGGCTCTTTTTTTGCCGACGATGAGTGAAATCTTGCCCTGCGAGCAACGCCGTCGGAATCTAAAAGGCTTTGCACCGTTGCAATTTTTGCTGCCCCTTCGCGAATCGCTTTTACGGGAAGTACGCCTTCTTCGTCAGAATTCGACTGGTAGAAAACAGTTTGCACCGTGCGTCCGAATTCTGCGCTTGCTTTTCCGAGTTTTTCGTCATCTTCATCTCCGTAGAGCGATTTTTCGGTGTAAACCATATCGAACGCCATACTCGCCGCGTTTCCTCGGTTAAAAAATTGAATCATCTTGGCGTAACTTTCGCGTGGCCACGGGTAACTCCAACCGAGCGTTTCTTCCGCCCAGTCAAGGCTGTGCTGGTCAAGAAGTACGACCGCAATGTCTTCCGAAGGGTCAAAAAAGCCTGTCGTTGATTTCATGCGGCTATCATAGGATTTGTTTTCAAGCCAGCGAAGCGAGTCGCCAGAGTGCAAGAAAAGCATGATAACCAAGGCTGCTAAAGATACCGCGCATGAAAGATAGATTGCTTTTGCGTTTTTCATTTGATTTCCTCGTAATTTTTTTGCTCAAAAATTAAAAAACGGTGGCAAAACCACCGTTTTTTTTGTACTTTCTCTTTTTGTTTTTACTGTTGCGCAGGTTCAATCGACAATTCACCCTCGGTCGCTCCAGCGTCTGCCGCTGGCGTTGCTTCTGCGGGGGCGGCTTCTACAGGAGCCGCACTAAGTGTGCCTGCGGAAACAGAGCCTTTTCCCGCAAGTGCGATATTGTCTGCAATCGTGTTTACGGTGCTTTTCTTTACGATTTTCTTTTTGGTAAGGCTTTTTGTTTCAAACCACCCAGTAACCGACGAATCAGCGAGTTGAATCTTCACCTTTTTTGATTTTGATTCAAGAACAGTGCCACGGTCTCCGTATACAACGCTTCCCACAACCGTGGAAGATTTTTCGCCGTCAGTTAGATTTCCGTCTTTTGAGACGTAAACCGTCTGACCTTTTTTGAACGAAGCGGCAAAAAGCATTGCGCCCATCATTGCAATTAACATAATCGAAATGATTTTTTTCATAATGTTCCCTCTTTGATACAAAAGATACCTTTGATTTTATCACAATAAATGGAATTTGCAACCCACAAAAAAAGAGCCTGGGAATACTCCAGCACAAGCAAGGTCTTCATACCGTTGCTGCCTTCCGGCTCTCGCGGGGTTTTGAAGGATGCCTTGTGAAGTTCCCAGACTCAAGTGAGACTGACACGATTCGAACGTGCGACCTCCACCTCCGCAGGGTGGCGCTCTAATCCAACTGAGCTACAATCTCAAAAAGGTCAAAAATTCGGAGCGAAAGGGATTTGAACCCCCGATACGGTTACCCGTATGCCGGTTTTCGAAACCGGTGCATTCGACCACTCTGCCATCGCTCCAAATGTTTTTAAAATGCTAAATGATTTTTTTATTTTGGTCAACGATTCAATTTTTATTTGCGTTTGTATATTATTGAAACCGTACCCCCGCGAACGCGCCACGGAATTGTGAGCGTTTTGTCTGTGAGCGTGCCAGAATACGGCACTTGCCCTTGTAAACCAAGAAACTCAAGGCGTTGCGTTTCAAAATCATACTGTTTTTTGGGCGAAAAAGAAACGCGAGAACTTGTGGCACTTGCTTTGTAAACTCCAGACTCAAAAAGCGTTCCAAAATAAGTGCCAGGAACGTCTTGCCCAAAATATTTTCCTGCGATGTACCGCTCGTATGTTTCGTCTTCTTCGTAAAAAAGATACCGCTCCACGCACGATTCTCCGTCGGCGTAACTTACTTCCTCGTTCACGTATTCTAGCGCGTCCGTCTTTAAGTCGCAGCCAAAAATCAAAAATGAAAAAACAAGGAAAATCACAAAAAAAATCGAATTGCATTTTGATTTCATAACCGCTCCTTTCAAAAGTGAGTTTTTGGCATCGCTTTTTCAAACGGCTTTTATTTTCGCGCCTTTATTCCGTCAAGAATTCCAGAATAATTGGTGTTTTTGAGTTTGAAAAGAAGATTTCCACTTCCGTCGTCCGTGATTTCAATTCCGCTTTTGACCCAACCGTCGTCCGCCAAAACGTCAAATTCGTCTCCAAATTGGATTTGCTCCAAAGCCACGTCGTCTTTTGTTATCCAAAATGTTCCCGTTCCAATGTCAAAAACCAATTCGCCTTCCGCTTTTTCGTTTTTCATGTCGTGCTCCTTTTGATTTTAAGTCCGCTTAAAGCCGTTTCGTTGGCTTCGAGGCTTTTGTCTGTAGCGAAGTTCTGCCGTTTTGATGGCTTCTCTCATTTCGCGAACGTTTACAGTTATGCTCGTTTTTGTTACGTGCATATCGAACGAGTCCGCCATTAACTCAAGTTGCCAATGTGTATTCCAAAGCGAAATCCCCGTCCAGCGAGAAACGTCCGCCGTGGTAAGCGAAAACGTGCGCCACGCTTCCTTTGTGGAACTAGGACGCATTTCGTCGTACATCAAAAACAACTCCGCGATTCTTGCTTGCGGCTCAGGATTTGCAAGCACTCGAAGGCGACGACGCTGTTCGTAGAGGCGGTGGCAAAATATTTTGATAAGCGACAGAATCATTGCAGGATTTTTTTCAACGATTTGCGAAAAATTTTCCTTTTTGAACTCCAAAACCTCAACGTCCGTTCTTGCAACGCACGTTGCACTTCTTGGCGTTGAATCGAGAATCGCCATTTCCCCAAACATATAGCCAGGAACAAGATAATTTAAGTTCACGTCCGAGTCGTTTATACATTTTGTAAGTTGAACAACGCCAGATTGCACAAAATAAAACGTCATTCCTGGTTCAAATTCTGCGATGATTACTTGTCCGCGGGAGAATTTTCGTGAAAAACGCTCAAAGCCTGGAATCGAAAATCGTTTTTTTACGCTTGGCGGAAAACCTGCCAAAAATGCGTCGTCTGCTTTTTTGCCCGCTTTTTCGTCGGACATTCCTTCTTGAATCATTTTTTCTTGCGATTTTTCCCGAAGGTCGCGAAGCCTTCTTCGAGAAGCGTTTTTGATGTCCATCGCTTCGTATCGCATACAGATTTCAAGGCAGGTGAGCCATTTTTGCTCTTTGAAAAAACTTTCTGCGACCGTAACGAGTTCGTCATATTTTGCAGGATGCTTTCCGATTAAAAGAATGCGCTCGACTTTTTGATGAATATTCCGAAGTTCTCGCGAAAATTTTCTGAGCGTTTTCATTAAAAGTTCGTGATTATTTCCAAAAATCTTTTCAAATTCGTCTTCGGTCATGCAAAGCACATCGGAGTCGGTTCGGCACGTTGCCGTTTCTCCGCGTTCACAGCCAGCCATTGCGCCCATAATTCCAAAGAATTCGCCAGGATGCACTTCCTCGATTTCGTGTCGTCCAGGCTCTTCGTCTCGCCGAGAAAGCACAACAACTCCGCGTTGCACAATGAAAATCAAATCTTCTCTCGATTGGTCAAAATAAATGACTGAACCTCTTTGAAAATGCACTAAACGTGGCATTTTCTCCCCCTTGACTTTTTTTGATTTTTCTTATTTTAGAGCAAATTGCAGAAAAAATCGACAAGGCAAAGAAAAAAGGAGCGGAAAATTCCGATTTTTCTTTGCATATTTTGAGCGAACGAAAAACGCGCGCTTTTCTCTATTGATTAAAAAAAGACGCTCCGATAGAATTGCTCAAAATGACATTTTTTTGATTTTTGTCAAAATAAAAGGAGGCGACAAAAATGGCTTCGGAAACGAGAAGAGTTGTTGTTACAGGACTTGGCTGTGTTTCACCGGTGGGAAATTCGGTGGATGAAACTTGGGCGGCGGTAAAGGCTGGAAAAAGTGGCGTTACGACGATTACGCATTACGACAATGCGAACTTTAAGGTGAAGTATGCGGCGGAAGTGAAGAACTTTAACGCGGCGGATTATATGGATTCTTCTGCGGCGCGCAAGATGGCGTTGTACTCGCAGTATGCGGTTGCTGCGGCAAAGCAGGCGTTGGACGATTCCGGCTTGATTGACAAAAAAGACGTGCTTGAAGACACGGCGGTGTATTTGGGCGTGGGCATTGGCGGCTTGGAAGTGACCGAAAACACGATGAAGGCGTATTTTGATTCAAATCAGACGCGCATGCCGCCGCTCACCATTCCGGAACTGATTCCGAACGAGGGCGCGGGAAATATTTCTATCGCGTTTGGCTTGCATGGCGCAACGCATACGATTGCGACGGCGTGTGCAAGCGGAACGGACGCAATCGGAAATGCGCTCGACCAAATCCGCAATGGTCGCTACGATGTGATTCTTGCCGGTGGCGCGGAAAGCACGCAGTGTGGCTACGCAAACCTGGGATTCCAGATGCTGCACGCGCTTTCTAGTAAGTGGGTGGACGACCCCGCAAAGGCGAGCCGCCCGTTTGACAAGCAGCGCGACGGCTTTATCATGGGCGAAGGAAGCACGATTTTGGTGCTGGAAGAATACGAGCACGCAAAGGCGCGTGGTGCAAAAATCTACGCGGAAGTGGCAGGCTATGGCGCGTCAAGCGACGGCTACCATCTGACCGCACCCAATCCCGACGGCGTGACTGGTTCTAAATGTATGACGATTGCGCTAAAGGACGCGGGCGTAAAACCCGAAGAAGTGACCTACTACAACGCGCACGGCACTTCAACCAAACTGAATGACTCAGGCGAAACCAAAATGCTGCACATTGCCTTTGGCGATGCGGCAAAAAAATTGCACATCTCTTCTACCAAGTCCATGACGGGACACTGCTTGGGTAACGCGGGCAGCCTTGAAGCGATGATTTGCATTAAGGCGATTCAGGATTCTTACATTCCTGCCACGATTAACCTTGACGAAGTTGATGTGGAAGGCTGCTGTGATTTGGACTACACGCCCAACAAAGGCCTGGACTTGCCCGTAGATGTGGCGATGAGCGCGAATTTCGGCTTTGGCGGTCACAACGGCTGCCTGGTGTTCAAGAAAGTGAAATAAACCACAGATTACACAGATTGCACAGATGAGCGTTTTGTAAAAACAGATTCATAAGATTATCATCAAGTTTGAGTAGGAACGAAAACTATAGATTGGGTTCATTTTTACAGAGAATTTGATGATACTAAAGAAGCGCGATTTTGCAAGAGTATAATCTGTGTTCATCTGTGTAATCTGTGGATAAAAACGAGGAGCATGATTATGGAAAAATTTACTGATATTGAATCGTTACTCCCGCATCGGAAGCCGTTTTTGTTTGTGGATTCGATTGATTCGTATGACGACAACGGGTGCGTGTGCCATCGGAAATTTACGGACGAAGACTTTTTCTTTACGGGGCATTTTCCCGAATACCCGGTTGTACCCGGCGTTATCTTGATCGAAACGATGGCGCAGGGCGGTGGCGCGGCACTTTCCTTGCAGAAAAAGTTTGACGAAGGAAGCCTGTTCTTCCTTGCTACCGTGAACAACGTAAAGTTTAAGCACCAAGTGCGCCCCGGCGACAATGTGCGCATGGAAGTGACCAACAAACGCTGCACCAAAAACATGGTCGTGCAAGAAGGCAAGGCGTATGTAGGCGACACGCTCTGCGCTCAGGCAGAATGGATGTGTTTGGTGGGAAAAGGCGAGTCAAAATAAATTTTTTCAACAACAAAAAAATTGCGGCGGAGTGAAAAAGCGACTTTTTTATTCCGCCGTTTATTCTTCTGGAATCGAATATTCGTCAAGACTTTCGTCAATCCATTTTCGAGACAAGGCAGGATAAGCGTCTGCTGTTTTTACAAAACACGAAATCGCTTGCTTTTGATTTCCCAAAAAATGATAAGATTCTGCAAGATAAAACGTTGCTCGGTTTGTGGCGTTTTCGCCTCGATTTACTCGCAAAAAATCGCGGAGTTTTTCTGCCGATTCTTGATAACGCTTTCTTATAAAACTCGTTTTGAGAATCTGAAAAAGCACATAATCATCTCCGCTTTTTGACTCAATTAAATCTTCTTCAAAAATGTACGGTGCGAGTTTTTTTCTTGCTGGAGGCGGAGCGGAAAGTTCTTTTGCCGAAGTCCGTGCGTCTTCTCCGATTGATTTTCGTCGTTCTGGCTCTCTTTCAAACATCGCGATTCTTGGAAGCGGTTGCTCTCGAAGCGTTCCTTCAGGATACAATCGCGGCTCTTCATTTTCGCGTTCGATTTTTTCTTCCCGTGCGATTCTCACTCCGCTTGCGCTTGCGTTTATGGCAGGAAGAATTATCCGTTCTATTTCACCGTCCGAAAATCGTGCGGCAACACAATAGCAATAAAATCCGTAAAATTGAACGGTGTCCGTGTACGCCGTCGCCGACGGAGAAATCTCTGCGATTGGTTCGAGATTTTTGAGCGAACGTGATTCAATCGGTCGCTCGTCGCGAAAAATGAGCAGCGAGCGAACTCCTTGCGTCCTTTCGATGTTCCAGGTCAACCGAATTGTATTGAGCGAAATCTGCTCCGCGTGAATTTTTGCGCAAACGGTGCGCGAACTTTGAGAAAATGCGTGAGCGCAGAGAAAAATCGAGAAAAACGCGAAAAGCGCGAATAGTTTTTGACGCATGACAAAAATAATGCACCAAAAATGACCGTTTGACAAGGCGCGAAAAATTGAATATTCTATACAAATGTTTGTATCGGTAGTTTTAGACCCAAGCGGAGTTGAATCCGCAAAAGCACTTGCAACAATTCTTGCGAGGTACTGTTTTAAGAAAATTCAACGCGCCTGCTGGGAGTGCATGAGTTTGAATGAACAGCAACTTGCTACATTAAAGCGAGAAATAGATAATGTAACTGATTATTATGATAAAATCAGAATGTATCAATTTCCAGTCAACAATGCGTTTGCAATCACCGAGTTGCACCACAAAAAATGGCGGCGATGCGTTCTCGGAACGAGCGAACAAAAAAGCGCGACATAACGCTTTTGAAAAATCAAAAATCAATGGAGGAAAAAAAATGCTTGAAGAATTGAAAGAACCGATTTCCACGCTCAAAGAAGACATCATGAACGTTTGGGGGCGTCTTTGACCCGGACGCAATCGAAAAAAAGATAAAAGAAACCGAATCGCTCACGCTCGCGCCGAATTTTTGGGACGACGCGCAGAAAGCGCAGAAGGTGATGAACGACCTGAAGCTCTTGAAAGGCAGAATCGAGCCGTGGAAAGAACTCTTGCGCGAGGCGGACGACCTTGAGACGCTCTACGAGCTTGGAATCGACGGCGGAGACGATTCCGTTGAGGACGAACTGCGGGCGCAGCTTTCCGAGGCGCAGAAGAAGTTCGAGGAGCAGAGCATCTTGAACCTGCTTTCGGGCGAGGCGGACAAGAACGGCTGCTTCCTCACGATTCACTCGGGCGCGGGCGGCACGGAGGCGTGCGACTGGGCGTATATGCTCTCGCGTATGTACATCCGCTGGGCGGAGCGGCACGGCTACAAACTGCAGACCGTCGATTTGCAGGAGGACGAGGGCGGAATCAAGTCCACCACGATTCAGATTGAGGGCGATTACGTCTACGGGCATTTGAAAGGCGAGGCGGGCGTGCACCGCTTGGTGAGAATCAGCCCGTTCGACGCGAACGCGCGGCGGCACACGTCGTTCTCGTCCGTGTTCGTGTTCCCCATTTTGGACGACACGATTGAGGTGAACATCCGCCCCGAGGACTTGCGCGTTGACACGTACCGCTCGGGCGGAAAGGGCGGCCAGCACGTGAACAAGACGGACTCGGCCGTTCGCTTCACGCACCTTCCCACGGGAATCGTCGTGCAGTGCGACAGCGAGCGGAGCCAAATCATGAACCGCCAGACGTGCATGAACCTCCTCCGCGCAAAGCTCTACGCGCACTACGAGGAGGAGCGGCAGAAGGAGACGGCGAAGTTCGGCGCGGAGAAGAAGGACATCTCCTGGGGCAACCAAATCCGCTCGTATGTGTTCCAGCCGTACACGATGGTCAAGGATAACCGCACCAAATTCTCCGTGGGCGACATCCAGTCGGTCATGGACGGCGACATCGACCAGTTCATCGACTCGTTTTTGCAAGCGCAGTGGAAGGGAATCCCGCTCGGCGACGATGAGAATGACGATTTGTAAAAAGGGAAGCGTTTTTTTGCTTTTTTTTGCACTGATTTTAACTTTTGCTCAAAGCGACGACTGGATTCTTTCGGCGGAGGCGTTTTCGCTTGCGCAGCGAGGAAGCAGCGAAAGTGCAAAGAAAAGCGCGGAACTGTTGCCGCAGTTGATTTTGGAGCAACTTTCTTTGGAGCGGGAGCGCGTCATTCCAAAAAGCGAATTGCTCGACCGCGCGCTGTTTTCGCTTCAAACGGAGCGACTTTCGCTTTTTTTGCAACTTTCAAAGGAAGTGAAAGTGCGCGATTCGCTCGTTATTGAGAAAAAAAAGCCGCGTGAACTTGAAAAAGCGATTGTGAGTGCGGACAAAAAAATCGCAGAAATTCAAATTCAAATCGAAGAAAATCTAAAAAAAGAGGAGGAAGAAAAGAAAAAATACGCTCTTGAAGGCGAAAAAAAAGAACAGGGCGCAAAACGCGGTACGCTTGAGCGGCTTGGCGCGTTTTTGCCGTTTCCGTTTTTTCACAAAGACGAGGAAACGCAAAAAATCGTTCAAGAAAACGTGCGTCTTTACAAAGACGATGCCGCTTCTCTCTTTTCTCCGTCAAAAGAGGCGGTGGCAGAAGGGCGGACTTCGCGTTTTTTTCAAAAAGAAGTTTCTTCGGCAAAAATCAACGGGATTATTTCTGGCTCGCTTTCGTTTTACGGTGATTACGTTGGCGTTTCTGCGGAGTTGACGGTTTATCCTGGGGCAAAGAGTTTTGGCGTTGTTTCAGACGTTGGAAACGTGGGCGACCTTGTGTCGCTTGCGCGGAGAGTCGTTCGGAATCTTGTGCCAAAAATTGCGAACAGTCTTCCCGTTTCTATTGAGTTTGACATTCGCTCGTCTTCCGACGAGAAAATTCAAAATCCGCGCGTGATGATTGACGGCATTGTTAGTCCAGACGCAAGCGAGCGAGTGCTTCTTGACGCGGGAATCCATACGGTGAGCGTTGAAGCGGCAGGATTTGAAAGCGTTTCCACAACGTATTCGTTTACGGGCGAAAATCGATTTTTGGTAAAAGCGCGACTTTTTCCGAGCGTTTCGGGAAAAGTGAAGATTCGGCAAAAATCTTTTTTGCCAGGCATTTTTAGCGCGAACGGAATCGACTCAAGTCCCAATAACGTTGATGACGGCTGGGCGCACTTGAGCGTGAACGGAAAGCCGATTCTTGCGATTTTTGAAGATTCCAAAAGCGGGGAGCGGGCATTCGTTCGGCTTGCGGCACAAAACGCAATCGACGGCGAGCAATGGAAAGTGGGCGCAAAGCCGTTTGACCGCGCGGCAAATATCGACAAACGACGGCGCGCGCTGTATCTTTCTTACAGTGTGCTTATTTGTTCGCTTCCGTTTACGTTTTACAGTTTGGGAGAGTTTACGGCGGCAAACAAGGCGTATTCGCAAAATCGCGCATCTTACGAATACGCAAAAAAATGGCAAGACCGCGCAAATCTCACCCAAACGATAACGCTCGTTTTTGCGGGCTGGTTTGCGTTTGAACTGGTGCGCTATCTTTGGGCGGCAAATCGCGTGCTTCCTGCGGAGGCGAGCCTTGATTCGACTCCACCAAAGGCAAAAACGCCACTTGACGAAGCATTTTTGCTTCCAATGAACGAAATCGTGGACGGAAAATCGAGTTTAGAGCAAACAGATTGACGCTCCAATCGTTTTGCTCCAAAATTTTCCAAAAAGCGATTTTTTATTTTTGAAATTATGTATGGAGAAAAAATGGCAAAATTTTCATTTGCTCAAAAAATCAAAGGACTTTTTAGTTCTTTTTCGCGCTCGTCTGAAATCTCCGATGAGTTTTTTGACGAATTGACGGACGCTTTGATTGAAGGCGACGTTGGAGCAAAAAACGCGATGACGATTTCCGATTCGCTCAAAAAATCGTGCAAAGAGAAAAAAATCAACTCGGAATACGACGTTCGCGCGCTTCTTTCAGAAATGCTTTGCTCTTTTTTGAAAAAAGCGGATTTGACTTTAGAGCAAAATTCATTGAGCGTATTTTTGCTTCTTGGCGTGAACGGCGTTGGAAAAACGACAACGGCGGCAAAACTTGCAAATCTGTACAAAAAATCGGGATTTCCTGTAGTTCTTGCCGCAAGCGACACGTTTCGCGCCGCCGCCGAAGAGCAACTTGAAAAACACGGCAAAAATCTGGGAATCCGCGTGATTTCGCACCAGCACGGAAGCGACCCAGGCGCGGTTGTTTTTGATGCGGCAGATTCAGCGCGGGCGGCAAAAATCCCGCTCGTCATTGCGGACACGGCAGGGCGATTGCACAATAAGGAAAATCTCGTTCGTGAACTTCAAAAAATCGACAAAATCGCGCAAAGCAAAGCGGACGCGAATCATTATAAAAAACTCCTCGTAATCGACTCCACGACGGGGCAAAACGCGCTTCGTCAGGCGGAGGTTTTTTTGGAAAGCGTTGGAGTTGACGCGATTATTCTTACAAAATGCGATTCGAGCGCGAAAGGCGGCGTGGCTTTTGCAATCGGACGCGAATTGGGAATTCCCGTGGCATACATTTGCACAGGCGAAGGCTACGAAAACATCGCTCCGTTTGACCCCGTTTCTTTTTCGCGTTCGTTTGTGGGGCTTTGAATCAAAAAATGGGCGGAACTTTTTTTCGCGCTTTTTTTGCGGTTTTGATTTTTGTTTTTGCAAAAGGATTTCTTTTTTCGATTTCGTTTTTTGAGGCTCGCGCCTTTTTTGTTTCAAAAAATGCCGATTTTTTTCACTCGATTCGGAGCGGAATCGTCGAATCGCAAAAATCAAAAAAATTTGCCTTTTTTACGGTGCGCGACGATGAGTTTTTGAAGCAAAACGTTTTAGAGCGATTCGATTTTTCGTTCAAAATTCCAAAAATGTCGTTTCCTCAAATTGATTCAAACGAGGAAATCGGAAAAATCGAAGACGACGGCGATTTTTTGGAAGCAATCGCGTTTATTTCTGCGCTTGATGACAAAGACGAATCGGGCATTTTGGGCGGAGAAGAGGACGAATACGGTGAAAAAATGATTTCTTTTTTAGATTCGCGCGGAGAAATTCGGCGTTTTTCTTACGGAGAAGAGCAATCGTCTTTTAGCGTTTCTGCTGACGGCGAAAACGTGATTTTGGTTTCCGTTTACAAAGAGCGCGTAAAAAGACGCTCGTTTGATTCAAAAAAGCGTCTTTTATCAACAGAAATTTTTTCCCTCGCTTCGGATTCGCGCTCGCTTTTGCTTTCTTCGAGTAGAACATATTTTTATAATGAAAACGGCGAAACGGCAGGACCTATAAAAAGCATCGAAGAAAAAGGAAAAACAAGAATCGAAACGTGCTTTTCGCCTTCGGCACTTCCGATTTTAATCGAAGAATTTGTGCTTGGCGACGAGGGCGAAAAAACGGCGGTAAAAAAACGCGAGCGAAAATACGACGAAGACGGGCGCACGATTTTTGACGAGCGGACGACTTTTTTGGACGGGGAAAGCGAAAAAATCCGCTACGAATATACGTTTACGCAAACGAGCGAAGAGCCTGATTTTCGGTTTTTTGAAAACGACGTTTTAAGGCAAAACCGCGCGTACACGGCTGAAAAAAATTGGACGGAAACAACGTTTTTTGACAACGGCTTTTCCGTTGTCGCGCTTTACGAAGACGGAATCAAAATCGAAGAATCCGTGTTGTTTGGGGAAATGGAAGTGCGGCACAGGATTTTTTCTGAAGAATCGAGTTCGTCAAAAAAGATGACGGAAGACGGCGGAATGAATGAACTTTTCACAGACGACGACTCCGTGAAAGCGCCTCCGTTTCCAAAGCCATTTTGACGAAAAAAGAGCGTTTTGGCTCAAAAGTGCAAGGAGAACTATGAAAGGCAACGGCTGGATTTTATTTGTTTCAAGGCGTTTTTCTCGCGTTGACAGGCACGGGCGCAGTGCGGTTACAACGTTTTTGGCTTCGCTTGGCATTTGCTTTGGCGTTATGACGTTAATCACGGTTTTGAGCGTTATGAACGGTTTTCAGATGAGTTTTATCGACTCGATTATGGAAGTGAGTTCTTATCACGTTCGCGTTTCGGGACTTTTAGAGAGCGACGAAACGCGATTTTTGGATTTTTGCAAAAAAAATCCTGAAATTGCGTCTGCGACTCCGTTTTTTGAAGCGCAAAGCCTTGTTGTAGGCAGGCTTGAAAAGCAATCGGCGGCAATCGTTCGCGCTCTTCCGAAAGACGTTTTTGAAAACGACGCTGGTTTTGCCCGCGAAATGCGCCTTTGGAGCGGAAAACTCGACATTTCTGCTCCAAATTCTGTGATTCTTGGAGAAAATCTTGCGCGGAGGCTTGGCGTTCGAGTCGGTTCAACCGTGAATCTTTTTGCGCTTTCAGGCGGCGCGGACGTGGATTTGATTTCCTCTGAACGACTCCTTACGGTTTCGGGGATTTTTAGAACAGGATATGCTGACATAAATGCCGCGTATTCTTTTGTAAGCATTGAAACTGGCGAAAACTATTTTGGCTCTTCTTCCGAGCGAATTTGGGGAATAAAACTTCCAAACACGGAAGATGATAAAAAAGTCGTTAGTCAAATCTTGGCGGCATTTCCTCATTGCAAGGCGGAATCTTGGAAACATTTTAATCGTTCTTTTTTTGGAGCGTTGCGCGTTGAAAAAAATATGCTCATGATTTTAGTTTTTTTGATTTTTGTTGTTGTTGCCGTGAACATTTTTTCTGGAATGCGGCGCATGGTTTTTGAAAAACGCGAAGAAATCAGCGTTCTTTCGGCGTTTGGCGGAACTCGCTCTCGGATTCAGACTATTTTTGTTGCGCAAGGATTTCTTGTCGGTTCAATCGGCGCGATTCCTGGCGTTGCGCTGGGCCTTCTTTTGTGCGTTCGTATGCAAGACGTTTTTCGGATAATTCAAAAAGTGGCTTACGGAGCGCAACTTTTTTCCGTTTCTCTCGTAAATCCTTCTGCTGCAATTTTGGTGAGCGAAAATCCGATGTTTTCTGTTTACGCAAGCATTCCGCCGCGCGTTTTTCCGCAAGAAGTTTTGCTCGTTGCGATATTTGGGATTTTTTCTTCGTTAATCGCAAGTTACGCCGCAAGTCGCGGAATCCTCAATATGCGCGTTGCAGAAGTTATGCGCGACGAATAAAGGAGTTTTTATGAACGAAAAAAATAGTAGCGACAATAGAAAAAAAATCGTTTCGATTAAAAATCTTGAAAAAACGTACCGAACGGAAAGCGAATCGCTCACGATTCTCAAAGGACTTGACCTTGACATTTTTGAGGGAAGCGCGATTTCAATCGTGGGCGCGAGCGGGAGCGGAAAAAGCACGTTTTTGAATATTCTCGGCGGACTTGATTCTGCGTCGGCGGGAAGCGTTCGTGCGGGCGAGTTTGAAGTTACGGCTCTTTCTGAAAAGGCTCTTTCCGATTATCGCTCGCGATTTTTGGGGCTGATTTTTCAATTTCATTATTTATTAAAAGATTTTACCGCGCTTGAAAACGTTTTTTTGCCCGCGTATATGGCGGGCGTTTCCAAAAAAGAGGCGATAGAAAAGGCAAAAAAACTGCTTTTTGACGTGGGACTTTCCGAGCGAGAAAATCATCTTCCTGGAGAACTTTCGGGCGGAGAGCGGCAACGCGTTGCGGTTGCGCGGTCGCTGATAAACTCTCCAGAGTTGATTTTGGCTGACGAGCCTACGGGAAACTTGGACCCTGCGAACGCGCGTCTTATCGGCGAGTTGTTGTTTTCTATGGCACGAAAATACAAAAAGACGCTCGTTCTTGTTACGCATGATGTTTCGCTTTCTTCGCTTGCCGATAAATCGTACACAATAAAAGGCGGCTGCCTCAAGGAGAGCGAAAAATGACGGCTTCTGCTTCTCTTTTGTTTGCGTTTCGGCTTCTTTTTCCGCGAACGGGTAAAAAATCAAATGCCAGACGAAGCCTTGTGGGAGCTACGGTTTGCATAGGAATTTCGCTCGTTCCGCTTGTGATGGTTCTTGCCGTTTCCGACGGAATGATAAAAGGAATTACCGACAGAATGATAGGTCTTTCGTCGGCGCACGTTCGATGCACCGTTTCAAATGGCTCTGAAGAAACAAAAAGCGCGGCTTCTCTTTTGGCTTTATCAGAAAAAATCTCCGCGCTTCCTTCGGTAACGTATTCTTTTGCGGAAATCGAAGGAATCGCGCTTGCGTCCTCCTCGTCCAAAAGAACGGGCGCGACGGTGCGGGCGGTAAGCGAAAGCATTTTTGAAAAAAACGAATCGTTCCGCACGCTTCTTGAAGTTTGCGACGGAGAAAAAGCGTTTTCGAGCGAGCGTTCTGCCGTAATCGGAAAAAAACTTGCCGAAACGCTTTCTCTTTCCGTGGGCGACACAATTCGGCTTGTTACGATTCGTGCGTCAAACGGGGAAAGTCGTGCGCTTCGTCCAAAAATAACGCCGTTTAAGGTTTCTGGAATTGTGTCGAGCGGGTATCAAGAATTGGACGCGCTTTGGGTTTTTATTCCGCTTGAAGCGGGTTTTGAGATTCTTCCGTCTTCGTCTTCTCGATTTTTAATCGGTTCAGAATGTGCCGACCCGTTTTCAATCGAACTCGAAAAGGCATTTCGAGAAATCGAGCGCGTGATTCCGCCAAATTCGCGCGTGCAAAGATGGAGTCAATTAAACAGCGCGGAATACGAGAATTTTTCGTCAACGAGGATTTTGCTTTTGTTTATAATGCTTTTAATCGTTCTTGTTGCGTCCGTGAATATTTCGAGTGCGCTTGTAATGCTTGTTATGGAGCGGCGGAAAGAAATTGCGATTCTAAAAAGCCTTGGTGCGTCAAACGCTGGAATTGCGTTTTCGTTTCTTTTATCTGGAATGACGTGCGGAGCGACGGGCGTTTTGGCAGGAATTCCTACGGGACTTTTGTGCGCCGTAAACTTTAAGCCGATTATGGACAAAATCGAGCAGGCGGTGAACATTTTTGCCGAATTTTTTGCTGCCATTTTGCACGGTTCTGGGGCGGATTTTTCTCATATAAATCTGCTTGACCCCGCGTTTTATTTGCAGCATATTCCCGTTTCAATTCCGCTTCCGCATTTGTGCGTCATTTCGGCGGGAACGATTGCGTTGTCGCTTTTGGTCAGCGTGCTTCCCGCTCTAAAGGCTGGCGCGGAAAAACCGATAGAAACGCTTAGAAAAATGTAACGGAATTTGCAAAAGACGCGCGGTGGTTTGTAAAAATAGCGATTTTCCGCTAAAATAGCAAACTCAAAAACGTGTTGCGCGATTTTCAAAAATAACGGAAGAGGGCGGATTTTTTATGATTTGCAGTATTTGCCATGAAAACGAGGCGGTTTTGTTCCTTGAACAGGTTTCGCCGTCAAAAAGAAAACTCAATTTATGCGTTGATTGCGCCAAAAAATACAACGTTTCTTCCGATTCGCAGACAATCGGAAGAGCAATAGCGTCCCTCTTTCAGTCGTTTTTGCGAAAAGAAAAAGAGGAAGAAAAAAAACTCTGTCCCGTTTGCGGAATCTCTCTTTCTGAAGTAAAACGCAAAGAAAGCGCGGGTTGCCCAGAATGTTATTCGATTTTCAAAAACTACCTTGACGAGCAATTCAAAAAAATCGGCGTAACTTCAAAATACACGGGGTCAATGCCAAAGCGACTTCGGGGCTTTAGTTCCGTTCTCACGCAACGAATGTCGATTCAAGATAAACTCGATGAATCCTTGAAAAACGAAGATTACGAGCGAGCGGCGGTCTATCGCGATTATTTGCGCGCGCTTGAAAAAACGCCCGTTTCGGAGGGAAGCGATGGCGAATGACGGTGAAAACGAATCTTCAAAATCGAACATTTCTGCTTTTGACGCATGGTATTCGCTTGACGGGCAAGAAAGCGATGTTGTTCTTTCAACGCGGGTGCGCCTTGCGCGGGATTTGGCGAATTTTCCGTTTCCGTCGCGTTTTCGCGAAGACGATGCCGAGCGCGTTCGGACAATGGCGTTTGACGCTTTTTCGCATTTGCAAGAAGGCGAAAAATATCAAGCGGTGCTTTCGTCAAATTTAGACCTTGTTGGAAAAAGAATCCTTTGCGAGCGCGGCGTTATAAAACAAAACACGAATCTTTCGCGCGGAAGCGGAATCGTGATTCGCGATGACGGCGCGTTTTCGTGCACGGTGAACGATGTAGACCATTTTAGACTTTCCGCATTTTGCGCGGGAATGAACGGCGTGGGCGCGTTTCAAGTGTGCAAGACGATTGACGACGAACTTCAAGATTTTATGCAATTTTCTGCAAATCGGGAGCGGGGATTTTTGACGAGTCGATTTTCAGATTGCGGGAGCGGAATGAAAATTTCGTTTCGAGTTCATCTTCCCGCGATTTCGTTTTCGTCGAATCTGCAAAATATCGTTGAAGAATATGAAAAACGCGGGCTTGGCGTTCGCGATTGCTTTGGGCTTTCGGCGGAAAAATCGGGCGCACTCGGCTCTTTTTACGAATTTTGCACTCGCTGTGCAGGAAATGGCAGCGAAATCGACCAACTCGCATTGATTTCTGGCGCGTTGAGGTCGCTTGTGGAAAAAGAGCGCAGACTTTCTGAAAAAGTGTTTTCTTCAAGAATGACGGAAATCCGCGATAGAGTGTACAAATCGTACGCGCTTTCAAAGTTTTCGTTTTTGTGCGATTTACGAAGTGCCATCGAAGCAATCAGCGCGATAAAATGGGGAAAAAATCTTGGAATTTTGAGCGGACTTTCCGACGGGGAGATTTACGCTCTCATTTATCGGATTCAACCGGGACACATTCAATTTGTGATGAGAAATCGCGATTTTTCATTTCCTGAAGACATCGCAAAAAGTCGTGCGCTTTCGGAAAAACACATTCGCGCGCTTTTGATTCAAGAAGCGTTCGGAAAAATTGCGTTTCGATAAAAACGATTTTGAACAGATTTAGTCAATGAATGGGCAAAAAAAATGAATGATTTATCAATAATTGTGCGAAAACTTTTGAATATGGCGCAAGATGAAGGGCGGCAAAGCGGCGCGGAAGAATTGCAGGTGGAACACGTTATTCTTCCGCTTTTGAAAAACGCCGCGGGCTACGGTTACGAGATGATTCAATCGCTCAATTTGAACGTGCTTACGTTTCAACTTGCGCTTGAGCAAAGCGTTTCGGGCGAAAAGCGCGAGGACGTGCGGTTTATCGTGGAAAATCTGCCGCCGTCGCGTCGGCTTCGCTCGCTTTTGGATTCTGCGGTAATCGAGTCAAAAACAATGCGAAACGATTACGTTGGCACGGAGCACCTTTTGATTGCCGCAAGTCTTGAAGCGGGAAGCGTTTCTGCGCGTTTTTTTTCGTTGCACGGCGTTGACGTTGAAAAACTCCGCGCAACTGCTCGCGAAGTTCAGCGGAGAAATAAATCGCTTCCCGAAGGCGAAGAAACCGAAGAAAACGGCTCGCTTGAGGCGGCTTTTGCGGGCGGAAAAGGAAACGCAAAAAAACAAAAAGGTTCGTTTCTTCAAAAATACAGTCGAGATTTGACGAGCCTTTCGCGCGAAGGAAAACTAGACCCCGTCATTGGGCGGGCGCGGGAAATTGTTCGCGTGATTCAAATTTTGAGTCGCCGAACAAAAAATAATCCCGTTCTTTTGGGAGAGCCCGGCGTTGGAAAAACTGCCGTCGCCGAGGGACTTGCGCAAAAAATCGCATCGGGAAGCGTTCCGTACGCGCTTCTTTCAAAGCGGGTGCTTTCTTTGGATTTGACGGCTCTTGTGGCGGGAACTCGCTATCGTGGCGATTTTGAAGAGCGAATGAAAAAACTCATCGCGGAAGTGCAAGAATCAAAGGACGTGATTCTTTTTATTGATGAACTCCACATGCTCATTGGCGCGGGCGATTCTTCTGGAGCGATGGACGCGAGCAATATTCTAAAACCCGCGCTTTCTCGTGGCGAGATTCAGATTATTGGGGCGACCACGCGAAAAGAGTATAGAAAATATATCGAAAAAGACAGCGCACTTGAGCGCAGATTTCAAACGGTGAGCGTTGACGAGCCAAAAGAAGAAGACGCTATCGAAATCCTCGAAGGATTAAAAGGGCAATACGAGTCGTTTCATAACGTTGTATACGAGGACGGGGTAATTGCCGAAATTGTGCGGCTTTCAAAGCGTTACATTTCCGACAGATATTTACCAGACAAAGCGATTGATATTTTGGACGAAGCGGGGAGCGCGAAAAAAATCACGGGAAGCGAAAAACCGCCGGAACTTTCAGAAATCGAGCGGAGCATTGACCTTTTGGTTTCGGAAAAAAATCGACTCGTCGCGGAGCAAGATTACGAGGGCGCGGCGGTCGCTCGCGACAAAGTTGAAGAACTCCGACGGGAACTCAACAAATTTAATGCATATTGGAAAAACAGCGTTCTTTCTGAAAAGCGACTTGTAACAAAGGCGGACGTTGAAAAAATCGTTTCCGACATGACGGGAATTCCTGTGGAAAAACTGGACGAAAACGAATCGGCGCGGCTCGTTTCCATGGAAAACGAAATCCATGAAACGGTTGTGGGGCAAGAAGAAGCGGTGCGCCTTATTTCTGGGGCGATTCGGCGAAGTCGCTCTGGCGTTTCAAATCCAAATAGACCCGTCGGCTCGTTTATTTTTTTAGGACCGAGCGGAGTGGGAAAAACGCAACTTGCAAAATCGCTTGCGAAGTTTTTGTTCGGTTCGGAAGATTCGTTAATCCGAATCGATATGTCGGATTTTATGGAAAAATACACGTCGAGCCGACTTGTTGGCGCGGCTCCAGGCTACATCGGCTACGAGGAAGGCGGCGTTCTTACAAATCGCGTGCGGCAAAAGCCATACTCGGTCGTGCTTTTTGACGAAATCGAAAAGGCGCACTCCGACGTTTTTAATCTTCTTTTGCAAATTCTTGAAGAGGGCGAACTTTCGGACAATTTGGGACATTCGGTGAGTTTTCGGAATACCGTGATTTTGATGACGAGCAACGCGGGCGCACGGGAAATTAGCGCGGAGCGAAAACTCGGATTTTCGACATTTTCGTCTGGAACGCTTCCTCACGAAGAAATTAGGCAAAACGCGCTCGAAGAACTCAAAAAAATCATGCGCCCTGAACTTTTGAACAGAATCGACGACATTGTGGTTTTTGACCCGCTTTCGCGAGAAGAAATTTCAAAAATCCTTGATATTCAACTTGCGGAATTGGGGGCGCGGTTGTCGAATCGGAAACTTTCGATTTTTGTGGACGAAAACGCGCGTGCGTGGATTTTAGACCGCGGTTACGACCCCATGCTTGGTGCGCGTCCGCTTAGAAGGCTCATTCAAGACGAAATCGAAGACGCGCTCGCTTCTTTGATTCTCACAAAAAAAATAGAGGACGGAAAAAGCGTTTTTGTGAGCGTAAAAGCCGATTCTGCGCATCTTTTGGTGAGCGTGAACGACGAAAAGCAAAAGAAAATCGAGTCGCAGAAATTGTTAGAAAACGAAAAAGTATAAAAGGAAAATAAAATGAACAAAGCACTTGAAATATTGAAAGAACGCGGATTTTTCGCGCAGTGTACGGACGAAAAGGGCTTGTCGGATTTGATGGACAAAGGACCAGTCGCGTTTTATGTCGGCTGCGACCCCACGGGGCCGAGCCTTCACATCGGGCACATGGTTCCATTTTTCGCGCTCCGTCATTTGCGCGAGCAGGGGCATATCGGAATCGCGCTGATTGGCGGCGGAACAGCCCGCATTGGCGACCCGAGCGGCAAAACCGAAATGCGAAAGATGATTTCCTACGAGCAGATTGACCAGAATGTGGAGACAATCAAGGCGCAGCTCGACCGCTTCATCGGCTTCGACGGAAAGACGGCATTCTCCGCAAACAACAAGGACTGGCTCGCCGATTTGAACTACATCGATTTTCTGCGCGACATCGGCTCGTGCTTCAGCGTGAACAAAATGCTCTCGTTCGAGGCGTACAAGCAGCGATTGGAGCGCGGGCTTTCGTTCATCGAATTCAACTATCAGCTTTTGCAGAGTTACGACTATCTCTGCCTGCACCAGAAGCACGGCGTTAAGCTTCAGATTGGCGGCGATGACCAGTGGGGAAACATCACGGCGGGAGTCGATTTGATTCGGCGCAAGCTCGGCGGCACGGAAGAACTCAACGAGGAACACACAGCCTACGGTCTCACATTCCCGCTCATCACGCGGAGCGACGGCAAGAAGATGGGCAAGACCGAAAAAGGCGCAATTTTCTTGGACGAAAGCCTTACGAGCGTGTACGATTTTTTCCAATACTGGCGAAATGTCGCCGACCCCGATGTCGAAAAATTCTTCAAACTCTTCACCTTCCTTGAAATTCCTGAAATCAAAGAGATTTGCGCGGGTAACATAAACGCGGCGAAAGAGCGGCTTGCCTACGAAGTGACCAAAGAAATCCACGGAAAAGAAAAGGCAGATTCCGCGCTCGCGGGCGCAAAGGCGGCTTTCAGCGGCGAGGGCGACAAAACGCAGATGCCCACGGTGGAACTTTCAAAGTCTGAACTTGATGCAGGAATCGGGATTCTCTCGCTCTTTGTGAGTGCAAAACTCGCTTCGTCAAACGGCGAGGCGCGGCGGCTCATTCAAGGAAACGGCGCGAGTTTGAACGGCGAGGGTATCTCCGACCCAACGCTCAAAGTAACGACGGCGAATCTCGACAAAGACGGCGAATTGGTCTTACGGGCAGGGAAGAAAAAGTTCTCGCGCGTGATTTTTAAGTGACGGGCGCGACGTGGATTCACAATCCAGAATCTGTGGATAAAAAATCTGTGTTCGCTTAAAAGGACAAATACTTTTTGGGAGCAAGGGGCTTTTAGCCCCTTGTTTTTTTAGTGTCAAAGGCATTTTTTTTGAGCAATTCTACAAAATACCAAAACTGTTTCGTTTTCAAATCTTAAACTCTGTTTACTCACTAAAATCGCTCGGCAAAAATTCCGATATTCTACGGGACGACTTATGATTTTTTATCGTTTTTGGGGGAGGCGCATGAATATCACAAAAAAGGCTTTTTTTGGCTTTTTTGCCTTGCTTTTTTGTTCTGCCGCGTTTGCAAAAAACTCAATGCTTTCGATTCAAGTTATTCAAAATAATCCTGGGCAAGAAAAAATTTGGGCTACAAGCGAGTTTTTTGAGCAATCGCTCATCGATTATTTTTTTAACAAAGGAAGAATCGTGTCGAACTCCCCGATTTTTGTTGATAACGGAGATTCGAGGGAGCGGTCAAAGTCGCTTCGAGCGGCGTTAATCGAAAATAAAATCGGCGGAATGGATTATTTGGTTCGCGTGGAAGTTTTTTTTCGCACCACAAACTCGTCAAAGCCCGATAGTCCAAAATTGGGAAATATCGAGCGAGTGGCTTGGAAAGTGTACGATGTTTTTTCTGGAGCCGAACTTTCGGACGGGTCGGCAGAGCCTGGACCAATTACAAAAAGCAACGACAATGAAGCAGGAATCATCGCGTTTGCGTCAAAAGTTGCGTCAAGCGCGATTGGAGAACGTTAAAAAGTTTTGGAAAAAACGGTCAAAAAGTCCAAAGGACTATAAGGGTGGAAGGGTCTTTTATGAAAAGAATAGTTTGTTCCGTTTTTACGGTTTTTACCGTTGCGATTTTGTTCGCGGCGGCGCGTCCGTCGCTTGACGGGCGTGCGTCTGTTGCAGAGCGTGGCGAGTTTCCAGAGGGATTTTTTGCGCGAACGGTGGGATATCTTCCAGGCGATAGTCTTGTGGTTTCAAATCCCGCGAACGGAAAATCGGTTGACGTACTCGTTTTGGGGTCAATCGACCCAAGCGAAGGCGTTGCCGTTCTTCTTTCTCAAGAAGCGGCGCAGTCGCTTGGAATCCAAAAAAATTCTGGTGTTCTTGTAAAACTCACGCGAAGAATCGGCTCGCCAGAAAATAGCGCGGAAGGAAGCGCGGTTATTTCCGTGGAATCTCCCGCCGAAGAGCCGCCTGCTCCAAAAAATAACGATACAGAAAACGAGAGTAATGGAGAAAATCCAGAAATCGAGGATTCTTTTGAAGATGCTGTTTCCGAGCCGCCAAAAGACGACCCGCTCCTTTCTCAAGAAGGCGTGAACGACGACGAGCCGAGCGAAGAAGACGACGAAGAGCCAAAAATCGAAGAAAAGGACGACGCGTCGTCTGTTGACGAAAAATCGGTTGAAAGTGTTGAACCCGTTGAAAGCGTTTTGATAGAAGATAGCGAACCGCTCATTTCCGAAAAAATCGAAGACGAACTTCCGCCCGAAGAGCCAAAAGAGGTCGAAGAAGAGCCTTTGAGCGTTCCCGAAGAAGAAAAAACGCCGCTTTTGGAAGAGCGCGACGAAAAATCGGAAGGGGAGGGTGAAGAGGAGCGAGTTTCAAGCGAAATTCCAGAGCCTGTTTTGGACGAACTTCCGCCCGAAGAGCCAAAAGAGGTCGGAGAAGAGACTTTAAGCGTTCCTGCGGAAGAAAAACCGCCGATTTTGGAAGAGCGCGACGAAAACACGGAAGGAGAGGGTGAAGAAGAGCGAGTTTCAAGCGAAATTCCAGAGCCTGTTTTGGACGAACTTCCGCCCGAAG
>CALFJF010000043.1 GCA_937877535.1 uncultured Treponema sp. | reverse complement strand
CGGATTCCATCGTCAAAATCGAAGAAAAACGCATTTCCGTCACCGAAGTTGAAAATCGCTTGCTGCAGAGCGGGCTGGTTCTCGATTGCTCGGTCGTGCCTATGAGCGATAGGCGGCAATATCTTGCTGCGGCGATTGTCTTGAACGAAGAGGGCAAAAAGAAATTCGCCGACACCGAAAAATATTTGATTAACCGCCACTTCCACGACTATCTTCTGCAATTTTTTGAGAATGTGGTTTTGCCGAAAAAATGGCGTTACCTCGAAAAACTCCCGACCGATGTTCAGGGGAAAAAGCACAAGCCGGAGATTCAGGCTTTGTTTGCTGGAGATGAAAAGTGATTCACGGAATTCCCGCAGAATTTTTCGGACAGCGAGGCGTTAGTTATGACATCCTTTGCGAGTTTGCTGACGGGCGTTTTGCCGACATCGAAATGCAGGCATTCGACCAGAAATATGACTACGCAAAAAGGGCGGAATATCAGGTCGCTCGGCTTGAAACGACATATCTCAAAAAAGGCGAAAGCTGGGATAAAGCACCGATAGTCTATCAAATTACGGTTTTGGATTTTCCGTTTGATGCGAACAGTAAGGATGTCGTGAGCCGATACGCGATGAGAACGAAAGACGGACGGGAACTTTCTAATTCGCTCAATGTGATTTTCATCGAACTTTCAAAAGTTGCCTGTCTTGAAAAGACTTTAGAGACAAATTCTTTGCTTGAAAATTGGGCAATATTCCTAAAAAATGCGGATAATCCTCAAAAAAGCGAAATAATCAACAAACTTGCGGACAAGGAGGCAGGGCTTATGAAAGCACAAAAATCACTTTCATCAATCAGCGCAAACCAAGACTTATGGATTGCCCAATACAGACAAGAAATTTTTGAGCGCGATAGGATTTCTTCTCTTGCCGCAATGCGTCGGGAAGGACTTGAAGCAGGACGAGCAGAAGGTATAAAAGCAGGACGAGCAGAAGGACGAGAAAAAGCTAAAAAAGAGACTGCTAAAAGTCTGCTCGCTATGAATATACTTACAATCGAGCAAATTGCACAAGCGACGGGGCTTTCTACAAGCGATATTGAAAAATTGCAGACGGAAAACAAATGATTCACTCAATTCCTCCCGAAGAAATCTTGGCGCAAAGTGAAAACGAAATTTCTCTCAAAGTGAAAATTGCCGCCGAGAGCGATTATTTTGACGGGCATTTCCCACAGTTCAAGCTTTTGCCCGCGGTGGCGCAGATTGATTTGCTCGTTCATTATGCTCAGAAATATTTTGCCCTTCCACTTTCGACCCCGAACATCAAACGCTTCAAATTTTCCGACAAGCTTTTGCCCGACACGACGGTGATTTTTAAAATCAGCTTTGAAAAGGAGAAAAATCGCGTGAGTTTTGAAGTGAGTGACGAGGCGGACGGGCGGGTTTATTCGAGCGGGAGCTACACATTTTGAGTGAGTGAAGTTCCCGCTGAAAATCTATTTGTCTTCAAGTTGAATGATTACGATGTCATAGCCGACATAATTTTTATACGCGAGGCTTGCTTTTATTTTGCCGTCGTATTCTTTATCCAAAACTATGACCAAAAATCCGTCTTCTTTTATTTTTCCTTTGATGTCGGTTTCGCCGTCAACGCCTTCGACTTTGAATCGGTCTAAAATCGAAGCGGGAGTGTAGCCGTCGCTTTTTTTCTCCATTTTTTTGATGATGCCAGAAACTTGCTCAAACGAAGAATAATTGTGAATCTTGATTTTGTTGTAATCTTCGCCCGTGACTTTAAGCGTGATATTTTTTGCGAAAAGTGAAATCGAAACGAGCGAAATTAGAATGAATGCGATAAATTTTTTCATTTTTAAAGTTCCGCTAATTCTGACATTTCGGAAAGTTTTTCGTTGAATTCGCTTTCCGTGACAAAGGCAATTTCGTTGCTCGCCTCATCTTTTATGATGAAAAGTGTTTCGTTCTCGCTCGGAAGATTTGCCTCACCGATTGTGTCGGTGTCGATGAGAGCCGTTCCCTCAAACTTGTAGCCCCATTTTCCTGTAATTCCGAGAAAGCCCGTCTTTTTGTAATATTGAACTTTCGCGTCTACAAGTGCAACCGCGCCTGGAATTGTTTCAAGTGCTGAATCCAAAGCGTTTTCAAGAATGTAATTGTCAGAAATTTTGCTGTAGCGGATGAACAAAAATCTTGCGTTGTATTTTTTTGTTTCTGATTTTCCCGCGAATTTTTGCATTTCGCCGAGCCGAGACAAATCGACATTTTTTGAAGAAATGACGGTGAATCGTCCTAAATCTTCAACAGATGTGCATGCCGCGAATGAAAGTGAAGCAAGAACCGACAAAAGAATTAACTTTAATTTTTTCATTTTAACCTCCAAATGAAAACAATCTTAATCAGACTATACAAAAAAAAAGCATTTTTGCAAGAGGCTTTTGCCATATCCCTGAAAACAGAAAAACTGCAAATTATAGAATAAAATCATCATTTGCGATAAAATAACAATTCATTTATGACAGATTTTTCACCTTGTATTTTGATTCCAGTTTATCGTCACGGGCGTGCTTGCGCTGAGGTCGTGGATTCTATCGTTCAGTATGGGATTCCGATTATTCTTGTTGATGACGGAAATGACGCGGAGACGAAAAATTATCTTTCTCAAATCAAGGAAAAGCACGGCGATGTTGAAATTGTCGTTCGACCGAAAAACGGCGGAAAGGGGGCGGCTTTTGCGAGCGGCGTGATTTTTGCGCACGAAAAAGGCTATTCTCACATTCTGCAACTCGACGCGGACGGTCAGCACGACAGCACGCAGATTCCGTTTTTTGTCGAAAAGGCGAAAAATTCTCCTTCAAAAATGATTTGCGGCTATCCCGAATATGACGAAACGGCCCCCGGACACAGAAAAAATGCTCATGCCTTTGCGAACACTTGGTGTATGGTTTGCACATGGAGCAATAAAATCGTTGACGCACTCTGCGGATTTAGAATTTATCCGACCGAGCCGACTTTCAAATTTGTCACAAAAAAAATGTACGACAAGCGGATGGGCTTTGATGTCGAAATTTTGATTCAGCTGATGTGGGCGGGGCTTGATTTGGAATTTTACCCCGTGCATGTCACTTATCCGAGCGATGGAATTTCAAATTTCCACGCATTCAGAGACAATGTGCGCATTTCCTGGGTGTTCACGCGCCTGTGCTGCAAAATGATTGTGCTTTCGCCCGTTCTTTTGTGGAGAAAGATTTTTCGGCATGCCCGAACTGACGGTGAAAAATGAGCGAAAATTCCCAGTGGTACGAAGTTAGGCAGAATCATAATTTTGGCTACAAAATGATGTTTTTCGTTCTCAAAGTGTTTCCGTCTGTTTTTATGCGTTTTCTTGCGCTTCCGATTGGATTTTTTTATTGGCTGTTCGGAAAAGAGGCGCGGCGAATCTCAAAAGACTATCTTTGCCGGGTGAATGTCGTCTTATCAGATTCAAAAAGAAAATATAATTCTACTTTAAAACACATTTGTGCTTTTGCACTCAATTTAGTTGAGAATGTACAGAGTTGGGCAGGGAAATTCTCATTTAAAGATGTAGTTTGGCAAAATGATGATGTGCATGATTTGGTCAAACATATCAATGCTGGAAAGGGAACTGTCATCGTGATTTCGCACTTGGGGAACGCCCAGATGATGAAAGGGCTTGCGAGCCTCGGGGAAAGCGGCACGGAACGGAAGATGAACATCACCACCGTTTCCGACGCAAAAATCTCAAAAGGATTTAACGCACTTTTAAATCAAATCAATCCAAATTCTTCATTTAATCTTGTGAGTTCTGACAACATCGGCCCGGAAACGATTCTCTTGTTGCAGGAACGGCTTGAAGAAGGTGGCGTTGTGGTGATTGCAGGCGACCGAGTGAGTGCGCACACAAACCGAAACATCGAAATCCCATTTTTGGGCGAGAGTGCCCGCTTTCCGTACGGCGTGTTTCTTCTGATTGCGCTTTTGAATTCCCCCACATATTTTGTGAACGGCTTGCGGCAAAACGATTTTTCGCTTCACCCGAAGTATGACATGTTCGTGAAGAAAAATCCGATTCAATTCGATTGTGGCCGAAAAGAGCGCGAGCAACGAATTGAAGAAACGGCAAAAAACTACGCGGAAAATCTTGAAACTCTGTGCAAAATGCATCCGTATCAGTGGTACAATTTCTTCGACTTTTGGTCTTAAAAATCATTCTCTTCTTTCCGAAAATGTAAGAGAGATTCTTTGCTCGGGAGATTTTAATGAAAGTTCTTCGCTTTTGTTCGATTTTATTCTTTGCATGTTTGATTCTGCCGCTTTCGGCGCAAAATAATAAACTCCGCGTGCCCGATTCTTCGGTAATCCGAAAGAGCATTGCGGAACGGTGGTTTGAAGAGCCGCTTTCTGCTATCCGCGAAAATCGCACGGAACTTCGCACGAACGGAGTAGGGCAGGTGTTTCAGGTTCGGCTTGAAGAAACGCGCGATATTTTTTCGATTATTGTCGCGCCCGAAACGGAACTTGCTGTTGATGTGTACACGCAGGACGGCATTCAGCATAAAACGGTAGAAGAATATCCCGCCGATGCGAGCGGAAGCTGGGTGTTAATGCGCGATTCTGTGACGGGAAAGCCTATTCGCATTCGGTTCTATTTTGCGGGTGACAGCGATGTGTATGTGCAATTTTCTCCAAGCGGAAACAAAACGCTCGCAGATTATGTGATTGACGGGTGCTTTGTGGCGCGGGGCGTTCAGATTGGCGTTCCTTTTGATTATTTTTACACGGCTTCGTTTGCGTCGGTGCTTTCGCTCACTGAAAAAACGCTTCCCTGGCAATACGCGGACATTCACCCAGAGCAGTATCATGCAAAGCTCGTGATGATAAATGTCATTAAAAAGAATCTTGAACGAATCAAGCAAGTTGAAAACGGCGGCTATGATGAAACAGAAAAGCCTGTGTTCGTTGCAGGAAAAAATGCGGGAAAAGAGAGAACGGTCGATTCAGAAGACAAGAAAAATGATGTTCTCACGCTGAGCCATACGGGGTTCTTAAAGTGGATTGTTGACGGGCAGATTAAAGTGCTTTCTGGAAGTGCGACTTATATAAATCCGCTTTTGCGCCCCACAACGCAAGTAAGCCCGCTTGGTGTGAGCGGAATCAAAGGCATGAGCGAAAATTTGTTTTATTCTTTGGACTGGACGCGAAATCTTGCGGCGGCGAAACTTTCTATTCAAGCACGAAAAAATTATCTGTATGAAGATTCGGGCGTTGATGTAAAAATTGAGCCGTTCAGCGCGGAAGTGACGGAAAAAGGAATCACTTCGGTGGCAGGCTACATTAAAAATTCTGGCTATGAAGTGAAATACATGAAGCCGCTTTTGTATGTGCTTGCCGCAACCGAGCCGACTTATTACTACCTTGCGGCAGTGCGCAGAACCGTTCATCCTGCCGACGGAAGCCCCGAATTCAAAGTGTTTGATTCTTCGGCGGCGATTTTCCCGTATTTCGACAAAGACGGTCAGTTTGGGTGCACGGTTTTTGAGAACGGAAAAGAAATGACACTCACGCAGTTCACAAAAAAATATCCGAATTGTTTCATTCATTTAACGCGCGTACTTTCTTCGGAACGGTTTAATCCGCTATAATAGCGCGTAGTATGAAAAAATCGTTCGCGTTTTTTTTGCTTTTTCTCGCTTCATTTGCGTTTTCTGAAAATAAAAATCTTTCGTCTCAGTTGAGCGCGCACTATTCGGCGGGATTTTACCCTGGTGTTGTGCGCATTGCCGAAGAAATTCTTCGCACTGAAAAAGATTCGCTCGCCGCTTTTCGGGCAAGCGTGTATGAAGGCGAAAGTTTGTTCCGTATGGGGCGCGTTCAAGACGCAATTTCGGTTTTGGAAGCGCACCAATTCACCGCCGACGCGCTCAATCCCGAAAGTATTCAGCTCTCTGTCGCACGCTTTTATTGGCTTGGGCGCAGTTATTTTTCACAGGGCGAGCTTCCGCGTGCGCAAAACAGTTTTTTTTCGTGCGCTTCCCTTTGCACAGAATTTGCCGCAAAAACGGCGGAAAATTTGGCGGAGTATTACGCATTTTCTCTTTTGTATGGCGGAAACTGTTATTTTGCCGCGAGTGATTTTAAAAATGCCGTTCCCCTGTTTGAATATGTCATTTCTCATGGCGAGCAATATTCTCTTGAAGACTACGAAGATTCCGCGCTCGCGCTCGCACAGTGCTACAATTCACTTGGCGGCGAAAAAAATGCGCAAAAGTGCGTGCAATTCGTTTCTTCCCTTGAAAATGCCGCTTTCAATTCAAACACAAAGGACGCGCTTTTAGTTCTCAAAGGCGAAGCACAGGAAATGCTCGGCGATTACAGAGAAGCGCAAAATTCTTACCGTGCGGCAGGGGCGGAAGAAAAAGCCGAAACGCTTTCGGTGTGGCTTGCCGTTTCCGAGGCAGAAGAAGCCTATCAAAAAAGTTCTGACAAAACGGAAGGAAGCAAAGCCGCGCTTGAAATCATACAATCGGCGCAAAAAAAAGAAAAATCGCTCAACATAAAAAACACTTCGCTCGATGAATCTCTCACGCTTTCGCTTGCCCGCTACAATGGATTTCTCAAAAACTGGAAAGAATGTGAAAAAAACGCCGAAAAATGCGTGAAGTCCGAGAATGCCGAAATCAAAAAGAACGCGCTCTATTGGTACGCGCTTTCAAAATATGAATCGGGGAAAATCTCCGACGCGGTGGCGGCAATCGAAAATTTCAAAAAAACGAACACGATTGAAGACGCGCCGCTCCTCACTTTGTACGCAAAATCGCTCGCAAAGCAGGGAAAATACCACGAGGCTGACGAAATTTTCTATTCTTTGGGCGAAAAAAATCAACTCGATAATGACGGACGGCTCGATTATTCGCGCACGCTCTTGATTGCGGGGCACTATGCTTCCACGAAGGAACAGGCGGCAAAGGCAACGGGCGATGAGGCGGTGTATCTTGCGGCACTGGCTTCGTTCAATCAGCACAATTGGCGCGAGGCGGAAAGCGGATTTTCAAAAGTGCTTTCCTCAAAAACGCTTGCTTCGGATTACATCGCGTTCGCTCACTTTTACGCGGGCTACGCGGAATATCAGCTCGGCGACTACGAAAAGGCGATTGTTGCGCTGAGCCAATTTTCTTCGGATTTTCCCTACCATCAGTTTGCATGGTCGGCGCAGATGACGCTTGCTCGCGCGGCGGCATTTGCCAAAAACGAAAGTCGTGCGATTTCTGCGGCGGAACAGGCGGTAAAAACGGCACGAAACGAAAGCGAAAAGAACGAAGCGATTATTCTGAGCGCGGGAATTCTTTCGGATTCAAAAAAATATGATGACGCGCTCGCGCTTCTTTTTCCGCACCGCGCAAAACGCACGGAATTCGGCTATGAATGCAAGTATCGGAGTGCGGAAATTCTCGCTCAGCAAGGAAAAACCGAAGAAGCAGATGCTCTCTTTGCCGAGCTTGCTTCTTCAAACGACAAAAACGCGCGGCTTCTCGCCGAAGAATCTGCGTATCGGCGTGCGGAAATTGCCTATGCGAACGGTGATTTTGGAAAAGCGGCTGACTTGTTCGAGAATTACGGCAAAAAATTCTCGAACGGGCGATTTCATTTTGCGGCAATCTATTTTTCGACGGACGCACTGGCAAAAAGCGGCGACGAAACGAAGGCAATTCTCCGGTATTTGCAGATTGTCGATTCAAAATCAGAAACTTCCTACCGCTATGGCTCGGAAAAAAATCTCGTGGAATTGTACCAAAAGACGGGCGACATTGGCGAAGCAATTGCCGTGGCGAACAGAATGATTGAAGAATACGGCGAGCAGGCGGTAAAAGATGGAATGCGCCAAAAAATCAAAGAATTGCAGAATGCAACGGTTTGGAACGCGAATTCTGAGGAAGACCGAATCAAAACGGCAGAAAAAAATCTTGCTGTGCAAAAAAATGACGCACGCAAGAGCAATGAAGCGACAAAAAATGCGCTTTTCCTTGCGGGCGCATACCGAAATAAGGGCAAAAACCGCGAATCTGCGCTTATGTACCTCGACGCGGCAAAATACGCTCGCCAAGCAGGAAATGACGAAAGCGCGGCGCGGGCATTTTACGGCGCGGTTGAAGCCTTTGACGCGGCGGGGCTGTATGCCGACGAAAAAGCGACCTTCACCGAACTGAAAAAACTCTACCCCGAAAATGCCTTTACCAAAGAGGCGGAAAAAATCGCGGGCGAATTGTAATTTTAATTTTTTTGAATCGTGTACTCGAAGCGGGCAATGCCGTCGTAAGAAGCGGATTGGAACCGCCAGCGGGAAATTTGCTCGCGGATTTCCATAGAGACGAGCGAAGGCAAAATGTCGGGGGAAATTTTTACGCTCGTAACGGGAACGGTTCCGCTCGCTAAGACCGTGAATGAAACCGTGAGCCGTTTTGTGCTGTCGATGAGGGTGGCGGCTTCACGCGAAAGAACGATTTTTGGCTCGGCAGGCTCTAAGAGAACGCGCGGCGAGCCGTCTGCCATTTGGAGCGACACTTTTCCATCTGAAGAAGAGCCTGTGTTTGCCGTGACCGAAGAAGAAACGCCGTTGGAAGATGAAGAATATGCCTTTGCCGAAAGTGCGCCTTGCAATGCCTGAGTGGTCGCGGAACTTGCCGTTTGATTTTCTGCCGAGCGGGAAGATTTTGACTGCGTGCTTGCGGCGGTGGAAGCTGAATCTGAAGAAGAAGCCGCACTCCCCGAAAATGCGTTCTGATTTGCAGCGGAAGAAGCGGTATTTTTTGCAATCGCGCTTGTATTTGAAGACGAAGTGCCTTCCTGCGCTTCAAGTTCCGCCCACATTTCCTCAGCAGATTTTTTCTTTTGGACTGGCTTTCTCGCTTGTTGCTCCGCCAAAAGTTCGTCCATGCTTTTTTGAAGCGTTTGCTCTGCGGGCGCAGGAGCAGATTCTGGGGAGTTGCGGGGTGTCCCCGCAGAGGGGGTAGCGGAAGACGCGGTAGGCGGCTGGAGCGAGGGGGAGTGTCGCTCCGCTAACGAGTTTTGCTCCCGATTTTTATCGAGGTTAGCAAAACTCGCCTCCCCCTTTGAATTTTCTATCTTCTGATTTCTGTTTTCAGTTTTCGGGCTTTCTGTTTTCTGCGGTGCATCGAGGCGGATTTTTACCGTTTTGTACTGCTTGGGCGCGAAGAGAACGGCGGAAAAATAAAAAAAGAGAAAAATCAAAAGCCATACGAGAATCGTTCCAAAAAATCCGGCGAGCGCGGGTTTCTGCTGAACTTCCGTCATTTATCGCTCGTCCTCAGATTGACGCTCACGAATCCTTCCGCGCGGAGCACATCGAACACTTTGACGACCTGCCCGTTCGTGACGCTTTCGTCGGCTTCGAGCGTGACGGGGTATTCTTCTTTTGCTTTGCCTTCCGTGTCAAAGGCGGCGAGTTTTTGCCCGAGCGTGGAGAGCGAAACTTGCTCGTCGTTGAAGTGCATTTTTCCGTCTGCCTGCATGGTGATTGTGATTCCAGCGATTTCCGCGCCTTGTGCGGTGGAGCTTTCGGGCAGATTCACATTGATTGCAGGCAAAACCGCAAATGTGGTAGAAACGAGGAAGAATAAAATGAGCTGAAACACGACATCTATCATCGGCGTGAGGTCAACTGCCACGCCGCGCTTTTTTCGATTGGAAACTTTCATATTTTGTCATTCCGAATTTAGTTCGGAATCCCCCTACAGAACCCGACCTGTGAGCCGTAAAATCAGCTTTGTGATCGTGCCTTCCATTTCGGAGACGAGTTTGTCTGCCTTGCGGGAAAGCGCGTTGCTGAAAATGAGCGAGGGAATCGCCACAAAGAGGCCTGCCGCCGTGGTGAGCAATGCTTCGGAAATGGAACTTGCAAGCACGGCGGGATTTCCCATTGTGCCACCCGCGCCGAGCACGCCGAACGCTTTGATGTTTCCCGTGACCGTGCCGAAAAGACCGAGCAGCGTGGAGATGTTCGCGATAGTGCTGAGCAAGGTGAGCCAGTGGTCGAATTGCGGCGCGACGGAATCAAGCTCGCACTGAACGATTTCGCGCATGTCGTCTTCGGTGAGCTTTCGGCAGTCGATTGCTTTTTTTGCCACATGGGCGAGCGGCGTTCCCGTTTGCACGCAGAATGCCTCAGCGGCGGAAAATTCGTTGTTCGCGAGAGCTTCTTCGAGATTCTTGCGCAATTCTTTGTCGCGCTTTTGAACCGAAGAAAAATACACGCACCGCTCGATGATGATGTAAGTCGCAAAAAGACCGCACAGCAAAATCGGAATCATCAAGACTCCGCCACTTTTTAATAAGTCAAACATATTCCCACCTTAAAACTGGAATTTCGCGAGCAAAACGGCATTTCCCGAAGTCGTTATGTACTCTGAATGCGCGTAATCTCGGCTCGTTCCACGGAATAATTTTATTACATCATTGACTTCAAGCGCAAGGCTTAAATTGCTCGCAAAGCGAATTCCCGCCCATGCAGAAATGTCGGGGCAGGAATCGGCGTCTTTTCCAAAGGCGAGTGCCGTTGAAGTTCCCGCGTTCCATTTTGCATGCTGGTATTCAAGCGAAAGTTTGATTTTCTGCTCGTCTTCAAGGCTCGGCACATCTTTCCAATAGGAATTCCATTCCGCGCTCGCCTTTACGGGAGAAAAATCCGCGTAGAATCCTGCGTGCGTGTTGAATTCCGTGCGCTCGTCGGGAGCGATTGCGTACAAGCCCGAATTATGCACCGTTCCGTCCGCGCCAACAATCGGGAGCATGGCGGAATTTTTGTACCGCGCCTGCCACACGCCGTTTTCAAAAGCCGTTTTTCTGAATTCAAAGCCTGTTTTCGCCTCAAAAGAAGCAAGAATCGGAACTGACAAATCGATTTTTGCAAACCAGTCCGTTGTTTCAGTTGGAATTGCAGGAACTACGGAGAATCGGAATTTGTTTTCGAGGTTTCGGATTTTCTCTTGGTATGAGTCAATTCCGCCACGAGCCGAAAGCGTGATAAACCGCCCTTCAGTGAAACTTTCCGTTTTGAAATCAAAAATGCCCGTAAACGAGGGAACGACTTCTTTTTCGCCTGTCGCCGTTCCGATAATCAGCGATCCGTCCGCGCCGACCGTAAGAAAATCATTTTCCCACGAAAGGGCAAGTTTGAACTGCCCGCGGTGGGAAGCTTCCGCGCTTGAAGAAGATTCGATTTTTTCAAGATTTTCTTTTTTTTCAAGATTCGCCTGCAAGCCGTAAAAGCCCGTGAGCATCGTTTTAAAGCCGTGACCTTGCCAGCCGAAGCCAAAATAGGGATTTGCATCAACGATTTTCGTGCCGTCGATGTAATTTTCTGCCGTTGTGCTGTCGCGCATCACTTCGCCATAGCGGTTGAACCATGCGCCGTTTGCCCCATACGAGACGAGAATGCCGTTTGAAGCTTCCCAATCAGAACCCGCATCCCCGGAAATTGTGTGCTTCACCATGTTTGAATACGAATCGGAATTGAGCTGTAAGCCGTCGTCGCCCATTTTGTATTCCGCGCTGATTCTGTGCTTTCCGTAGTCACCAAAAAAAGATTTTTTCCCGCGCACCGCCGTATTCCGTGCGAAAAATCCTTCATTCGCCTTTTTCCGTGCGAAGCTTTCCGCGCTTTCATGCGAAAAATCAATCTCGAACGGGGCGTTTCCCGAAGCTCGGTAAATCGAAAAATCGCCTTTAAAATAGAAGGGGTAGCCCGCGCCAAGCTCGCCTTCCGCATACATGTCCTTTTCGTTTTGATTTGCTCGCTCACGCAAGCCCGCGTGATTTTGGGAAGCCTTTACGCCTTCCATGGCAGGAAGTTGCACGCTGGGTGCGGAATTTTCGGGCAAAATCTTCGTGTAATCAGGAACGGAATCTTTTCCTGCCGTAAAAGTTTTCCCATTTACGACCGTAGTGACATCGGGAAGCTCGATTTCTTCTTCAACCGCTCCCGTTTTCTTCTGATTCGGAACACTTTGCGCAAAAATCGAGAAAACTGCGATAAAAATAACCATAGATGACAGAATTTTCTTCATATTTTTCCTATAGAAAAAAAAGAATGCAAAAACTATAGAGAATCTTATCGGAATAAGCAGAAAAATTCTAGTTTCTATAAAGGGCCTTCTGTCGACACAGTGACCGTAAATGCCGCATGGGATTTTAAAGAAGGTACAAGCGCTTCTAAAAACTCGACAATTCTTGGATATGGTTCAACTGCTACAAAACCAACGGAAGCAATAACAATTACTTCTGACAGTGGTTCTGGTGCAAAACTGGTTCTTATAATTCAGAACAATTGTGCAGTGAAATACAACAAAGGTTTGCAGTGGGGAACAGGCTCAAAAGAAACCGATGTTATGACAATTACAGCTGATGCAGATTGCACAGTTTCTGTTGCAGGAAAAGGGGCTAGTAGCGGAGACACTTCAAAAAATTCTTATTGGTCTAAAGCCGGAAAACCTAATTCTTTCTCTGTTAACGGAACAAGCGTATATGCAAGAAAGGCTGACAATGAAACTAGCGAGCAGACTTGGACTGTAAACCTCAAGAAGGGAGAAAACACAATTGCTGTTTCAGGTATGCTCTTTACCTCATTTACTTGCAAGTAATATCAAAGAGATAAAAGTTGAGTAGGCTTCTTCTCGCATAAACTTGTGTTTTTATCCCTCGCCCTGAGATACCAGAGCGGGGGATTTTTGTTTTCATGGGGAAATTTTAGTTTTATTAACAGTGGATTTATAGGCAATTTCGTGCTATACTTAAACGCATGGGCGAAATCGCAGGACAAACACAGGCTGACGACTTGTTTTTAATTCAGATACGATTGTTTCGGCTTGCCCAAAGCAAATGGAATCTTGACGAAGAAAGGTGCAGCACTATTTTTAACAAATACAAAATTTACGACTATATAGAAACTTGTTACGAGTTCTTTCATGTACAGGGCGACGAGGCGAATCTTTCTGACATTGAGAATTATCTGAAAAACAACGGGGCAGAACTATGATTTTGGAAAACGGAATTGCATTGTATCACGCAAGCTATGTTCCCGTGAAGAAAATAGACTTGTCGCTCTGCGCTTCGGGAAAGGATTTTGGCAAGGGATTTTATGTTACGACCGACTATCATCAGGCGTGCCGTTTTTTGCGGACGGCAATAGGAAAAGCCCTCAAAAATAAAGTTCCGAATGTGAAAGAAAATATTGGGTATGTGTCCGTTTTTGAGTATGAATCAAAACCCGATTCTGGCATCACCTATCACGAATTCAAAACGAGCGATGAGGATTGGCTTCATTGTGTCGTCGCGCACCGAAAGTCAGGAATGTTGTCTGAGGAGCTTTCAAGATGGCGGGATTTTGACATAATCGCTGGAAAAATCGCGAATGACTCAACGAATCAGGTTCTAACCGCATACATAAACGGGTTTTATGGCGAAGTCGGCTCTTACGAGGCTGACGAGACGGCAATCAAATTCTTGCTTCCGAACAATCTTTCGAATCAAATCTGTTTCAGGTCGGAAAAATCGTTGGCAACATTGCGTTTTAAGGATTTCAAAACCGTGGCATTGGAGGACTGACATGACATTAAGCAAGTACGAATACAGCATGGAGCTTCTTGCCGCAATGGTTTGCAAGACTATCGCCGATTGGAAAAAATCATCGCCGATTGCAGCCTTTGATAGTTTCATAAAGTCAAAAACCGCGAAAATGCTTTTTGATGACAGAACCGCTTTTTGGTGCAACGGACCTGATTATATTGCGGATGAATACGAACGAGAATGTTCTGCTTCGGCGACATAGTACTGCGCAAATCTTGAAAAACAGATGAGGTAAACAAAAAAAAAACGGGCTTCGTTTCAAAATCGAAGCCCGTTTTTTGCGTTTATCGCTAGACTTTAATTAGTTGCTCAACTTTACAGTCGAAATACAAATGCCTGACCCGCTGAAAGTATTTGCGCCTTTTGCGAGAGATACCGTTTTTTCAACGGCATCTTTTGTGTCTTTCGAGTCAAAGTCGTAAATGACGGTGCTCCCGAGCTTGAGTGCGTTGACTTTTCCCGATGTCTTTGAACCGCTCGACGAGCCGACCTTGATGACCGCCGTGCAGTCCGCGTCCGCGGTTATGGTGAACAAGTCCTTGTCGCTTTCGCCCGTCGAGAACTGGAGCTTGCCGTTCCACTCGCACTTCGTGTTCGTCAGGACTGTCATCGTCGCGCCCGAGCCAGTCTTGTTCGTGGTCAGCTCGATTGCTGAGCTAGGCTGAGAACCGCCTTTTGTCGCAGAAACTCCGTCTACTGCTGTTCCATCGCGAGCGTTGCTAGTGAAATCCCATGCGGCGTTCACGGTGACGGTCTCCGTCGTCTCTTGGTCGTCAGAACCGCCGTTATCGTCAGTTGTTGTTCCTCCTGTTCCCGTACTAGTACCAGTTCCACTCGTTCCGCTTCCTGTACCTGAGCCACTTCCAGAACCACTGCCCGAGTCGCCAGTGGCGGGTGTGCTGCCGCCAGCGGCAACTTCTGCCTTTGCTCCTACCACATCGATTCCGCCACCACCAGCTCCGCCACGGGAGAAGCCGCAGTATACTTTTGTGCCGATTGCGACAGTTGCATCGATGTCAAAATTGTCCTCGCCATTCTTGACTGCTACGTTATTACGCACAGCGAGGATTTTGTTTGAACTGTCAACAAGCACGACGATGCCAGTGTCTCCAGTTGCATTTCCTGACTTTACGACTTTTACTGAAATCGTAACTTTCGCGTTTCCTGTGTTTGTGAATTTTGAGGTGTCCACACCCACGTAGCGGTCGAGCGTTTCTGTAAGCGTTTCTCCGACCGTCGTCTTTGTAAACGCAGCAGCAGTTCCGCCGTTGTAGTTGAGCGTGCCATCGGATCGCACACGAATTTGTCCTGATTTACTGTAAACCACAAGCGCGGTATCAACCGTAGCGGGGTCAGTTCCTATATTCAACTTTGGCGGGTCGTCAGTAGATTTGTAATCCGCCAACGCTGTTGAAACTGTCGTAAGGTTTGCCGTCCATGGAAGCGCAGCCCCAGAACCTCCCTTATCGGTAGCGTCATCCGAATCTTCTTTTGTTCCGTCGTTCTCTGCAGCCTTCGTTGCATCGCTGTTTGCAGTTTCTATAATTTTCTCTGGGTCGCCCAATGCCCCGTTGTCTTCGGAACAACCGATAAAAAGTCCGCCGAATGCGAGGGCAGCACCTGCAAGAATGGCGAACGCTTTGTTCATTTTTTTCATGTTTTTCTCCTTTGTGTTTGTTTGAAACGTGTTGCTAGGCGTTTCCGCCAGACCGATTTTTTCTGGGCATTGAGCCTGTCGAAATGCCAGCCCGCAATGTCGCGGTGGTTTCGACTTCGCTCAACCACCGAGCAGACTCGCTCAACTGCCGAGCAGACTCGCTCAACTGCCACAGAACTACTGACAAGGGGCTTAACAAGGGGCTTAAGCCCCTTGTTTCTGCACCCTTGTTTCTGCACCCTTGTTTCTGCACTCTTGTTTCTGCACTCTTGTTTTCTACAACCTTACGCGCATGATGATTGGCACGATGACTGCAAATTCTGGTCCTTCGCCGTCTTTGTCGTAATCTTTTACGCCAAGATGACTCCAGCCAAAGCGAGCATAGGTTACAATGCTCGTTTTTCCGCCCGCAAAAAGTTGGATTCCAGGGGCTACAAACGCTTCTACACCAGTCCATTCGTCATCAGTGATGTTTGAAAGGCTGATGAGGTCGCCTGCGCTAAAGAGCGCCGTAAACGTGTCGTCGATTTTGAAGCGAACTCCCAAAAGATTCCACATTGCCGTGTCATACTTTTGAGAACCATGCGAACCTATAGTGTTTTCAGGGCTTGTAATTTTCTCTTTATCACCATAGTAATACGCACCAATATGTTTTCCATATTTTGGAGCAACATAATACTCGTTTGTAATGTGGCTAATATTGGTAAAGAACGTTACAGAAAGCGGTCCGTCAGCATAGCGAGCGCGCAGGTCAAGGTTTGCTTCTGTAAGGTCGCCTTTAAGCCAACCTGCCGCTCCACCAACCGTAATCTTTGTGTTTGGAACAAGGTCTCCCAAAAGAAAGTGAAGAGCTGCCGCACGTGCTTCGTTTGGCTCAACATCAACGCCAGATTGTTGATTTTTGATACTTGCCGTTTTGTAAACGAACTGTACTTCTGCCAAATCAAATTTTGCGTCAAGTCTAAGTCCAAAACCTGACCCAACTTGGTTGTCTTTGTCATAAGTAGTGTCTGAACCAAGTCCAATCAAAGCAAAATCTGCGGTAATTGGAATTTCTGCCACTTCGCCTTTCCATTGAATGTAGCCCGTGGCAAGATTGTCCGTTCCTGCAAAACCTGCAAGGTTGTCAACTTCGGTTGTGAGCGACGCTTTATAAATTGTTCCCAATTTATACGCTGCAAACGTTTCTCCTCCGTAGTTTCCATTATCGCTGTCGTTTTTCAACTGGAAGTCTCCATTGTATCGACCGTCCTTAAAAACGCCCGCGCCCAATTCAAAACTGCCAAGACGAATATACGCCGAGTACTGATTAAGCGTCAATGAGTTGAATGCTGGGTCAATTCGTACCGTAACGCCTGCGTACTCATTTGACGCACTTACATTCACGTTGTCGCTTGCCGCAGCATATCCCTGAGCATTTTTGAACCAGTAGTTATGATTCTCATACGTATTTTTATTAGGTGCGTTGATAAGACGCGAATAGCCGAGCATCTGGGTGCGGTAGTTCAAACTAAACTTTACGTCTGCTGTAGCCACACCCGCTACCAATGCGGTGAGAGCCACCGCGCTGATTATTTTTTTCATATTCTCTTTTCCTCCATGTTTCTCTTCACGCCGCCATTACAACGCAACGTGGAGGACGACCGGAACCGCATAGTCAACGTTATTAGCGTGTGACCATCCACTGGTCTTGATAATAAGTCCGCCAGAAAGGTCAACGCCCTCGCATGGCGAATACGTTACGCTTGGAAAAAAGTCAAGTTTTCCGTTTCCGCCTTTTGTAAGGTCTGTATATTCCCACTCAACAGTAAAAGAAACGGTAATTTCTTCGCTTGTTTGAACTGCAACGCTTGCCATATCCCAGATTGAGTATGTTGAATTATCCTTTGCTGAGTTTTGACTTGGAGAACTCGAAAGGTTGTGCATCGTGGTGAGCGTAACCGTGTCAGAAAGTTCATGCTGTGCGCGAAGGTCAAGTGCCCATTCAAAGTTGCTTGAACCAGAAGAACTCGTCTGTCCCAATGTAAGACCTGCAAGAACGTCAAATTCTTTGTCTTTTAGCGTGAACGCACTGTGTTCCATAAAAAGTCCAAATCCAAATTTATCGTTTTCAAGCGTTCGCAAATACGCGCTCAGTGTAATGTCCTCGGTTGCCGCAACTCCAAACTCAAACGCAAAACCCGCTTTGCTATCAAACGCGCCGTACTTTCCGTCTGTGCCGTCTGCGTCCACAACTGCTCCCGCTACATAAATGCTGTCAGTTTCGTAAGAAAGTTGCATTGCAAGTTTTCCGTTTGTGAGGTTTGCAATATCTTCTGCCGCACTTCCGTTTACTACGCCAGGTTTATAGCGAGCGTACTGGTCATCAAGCCAGTTCCAACCGCCGTCGTCCATAAGGTTTAATGAGCGAGTTTCGTACACACCGCTTTTGAGTTGCATTTGCCCCTCAAAGAAATTGACCCAACCGTAGTACTCGCTAAAGAAAGTTTTGTCGCCTGTCCCGTCTGCTACTTTTCCTTTTTCTTCGTAGTACGGGTCGATTGTAAGGGTTACACCCACGTCGTCTGTTGAAACGCTAAACGTAACGTCTCCGCTGGTTCTAAACATATAACCGTTCAAGTCAAGTTTGCGGTATTCGTTATCCATTGGTGTGCCGTCAGTTTTGCTGTTTTTTCCAGCCAAGAGTGCGCCTTGCGTAAATTCAAGGCTAACGTCCGCTGCCGCTGCCGTTCCCGCGAGAATCGCGGAGGCTGCCAGTGTTGAAAGTATCTTTTTCATATTCTGTTCTCCTCCGTATTACAGCGCAACATCAAACACGATTGGAATTTGAACGGTGCGAGTAGAAGAATTTTCATCCTTCCAAGCATTCGTTGCGCCGACATTTTCCCACTCCAATTTGAGTCCTGCGGTAATCGAAGCGTTTTCGTTAAATGACCAAACAACGCCAGGAATCACGCTGATTGTAAAGCCGCCCAAGTCGCCACTGGCATAATCAGTACCGTTCTGAGTTGCTTTTAAGTAGCCTTCGTTTTGCGCTGTCAGTTGCAATCTAAGTTGCTCGCTTGCGTCGTAAGCAACGCTTACCATGTTCCAAATGTGCCACAAATTGTTGTCTTCGCCACCTTTTGCTTTGGCAGCATTTTGAACAGAAATATTGTTCATTGTGGTTACAAAAAGACTGTCTGTAATCGCGTATCGAGCGCGAAGGTCAACTGCCCATTCGTAGTAGTTTGAATCCATGCCGTCGCCGTAATCTTTGAAGTCGCGTCCAAACGTAAATCCAATGAGCGCGTTCAATTCTTCAAGAACGAGCGGACGCACAAAAAGACCAAACGCCAATTCGTTGCGATGAAGCGAACGCACTGCAAGATTTATGTCAAACAATTTGTCCATTCTTACAGCAAGTTCTCCGCCAAGTCCGCCTTCAATATCGTTTTGATACGCACCAGACTCGCCTTTAATAAAGCCGCCCCATCGACCGCTTTCAATGACTAAGCCTTTTGCAAGAACGCTAATGTCGCCCGCGTCAAGCGTGTACGCAACCGACGTTCCAAGCACTTGGTCGCCATTTTTGTCACCGGTATTTCGCGTAAGGTTGTCGATGTCCATTCCGTACATTCCGATTCCTGCCATACCTGGCTTGTATCGCTCAAAGTCGTCATCGGCCCAACTTCCAGCGTCTTCTTTTACGCGGTTTACGTACCTGCCAGTCCATTTGCCCGTTGTTACTTGCAAATTCCCGTATCTCAGCCAGCCGTAGTACTCGTCAAGCGTGTTTTTCTTTTCGGAAGCGTTTGGGTCAATATCAAGTACAAACCCCGCAAAGTCGTTTGAAGCCTTGATTATAAAATCAGACTCCGCATCTCCGTAGCCTTTAAGGTCTAAGACTTCCTTTGTTCCGCTACCATACGACGTATTCCCTTCTTTACGAGTATGCGTCTCTTTGTACAAACTTGCATTCGTATTGTACTCTATGGAGATGTCCGCAGCACTCGCTACGCCAAGGGTCAACGCCGACAATGTTAGCGCTGATACGATTTTTTTCATAAAAAAATCCTCCTATTTTTCAGTAGATGACAAGCCGACGACTTGTTACACTACACCCACTCTAGTTGTTATCTTACCCCCCCCCACGCAAAAAGTCAAATTTTTTATTTTGTGCAATTCCGACATCTTCTTGGATTTTTTTCTCAGTGGTTGAGATTTTTTTGAAGTTGAACCAGTTTCCTCGGAGGTTGAGATTTTTTTGAAGGTTGAACAAATCTGCTCGGAGGTTGAGCGTGTCGAAACCACCACGCTATCGTGGACTTTGCATTTCGACGCGCTCAATGCCCAGAAAAAACAAGGAACTTTAGTTCCTTGCTCAAAAATGGTGTCATTTTGAGGAAGCAAAGCGACCGAAGAATCTTTGAAAAGCGAGATTCTTCGCGACGCTCAGAATGACGCGATGAATACCCAGAAAACCATAAAAATCTATGGACTTTTTCGGAATAATCCGATACTCTTACAAAAGAAGCACAATCACGGGAACGCGCTAACGTTCCCAAGAACTACGGTTGGTCTTCGATTTGTTTTGCGAAAAACCGCCAAGTTGTAGAAGACTTAGGCGGTTTTCTTTTTACTCTTTACAAAATCAGCAAAGAGTGCGTAATTACCAAGCCAGATAGCCTGCCAAAAGAAAGCAGACAATCGCTAAAATCAAAACGATTTTTGCCGTCATCACGCGCCCTCCAAAGTTGAATTCCGCTGCATTTGCAACGGTAGAGTTTGAAGAGCAACCGCCAGTTCCTTTCAGGTTTCCCCTATGACTGTGCGATTCCAAAATGAAACTTCTCACATTTTCGGAAAATTTTGAACGCAGTTTTATATCGACGAAGAATGATTTTCGGTGTTTTAGTTTTTTCAAGGAATCTATGGATTTT
>CALFJF010000042.1 GCA_937877535.1 uncultured Treponema sp. | reverse complement strand
CTCGTAGGTGATGTCGCGGCAAATGCCGTTCTCGTTGTTCGTGCAGAGAATGAAGTGCCGATGTCCGCCGTCCTCCGCGTTCAGTTTGAGCACCGCATGCCCCGTCGTGCCGCTCCCCGCGAAAAAGTCGAGAACAGTTGAAAATTGAGAATTGAAAGTGGAAAGTTGCAAAAAATCTTTTATCAAATCAATTGGTTTCGGGGTGTTAAAAACTTTTGCTCCAAAGATTTCTTTTAGTTGTACAGTGCCGTTTCCGCTACTGTATTCCGGTCGATAAAAAATTGATTTTGCTTTTTTAGTGGGCAAATCCCCTAATTCAGGGCGTTGTTTTTTATATATTGCAAATTTACCATCTTCTTGGGAAATAATAACATTATGTTTCTCACTTCTGAATTTATCTTTGCTCCAACGCCAAGACATTTCTTTTTCATCTGTAATTGGGAAAATCTCCGTTGAATCTTCTAGTTTTTCATCAACGCTGAAACTTCCATCTTTACAGACATAAATTGGAAAGAACAGATTTGGTCGTTTTTCTCTTGGAGCATTAATTCCAGTAGATTTCAGATTCGCGCCTTTCTTAAAATACCCAATTTCATCTTCTTCCCATTTAGAAAATTCCTCATCGTTTTCATCAATTTTGAACAATCCTAAATTTCCAACAGATTTATTTTTAGCATAAACGATTGTGTACTCGTGAGTTCCTGCAAATCCATATTCATCTTGATTCCCTTTCAAGTTCATAATTGTCGGAATATTAGCAACAAAATTTTCTTCACCAAATATTTCATTACAAATCAGCCGCAAATCGGATTGTTCATTATCATCAATGGAAATAAAAATAAAACCATTTTCTTTCAATAATATTTTTGCAATCTGCAATCTTTTCGTAATAAAACTACACCATTTTGAATGTCTGAATGCATCTTCTGTATTTACAAAGTCGTCGTCGTAGATAAAATCCTTGTTCCCCGTGTTGTACGGCGGGTCAATGTAAATCACATCGATTTTGCCCTTGTGCGTCTTTTCCAAAAGGTACAGGCTCGCAAGGTTGTCGCCCTCAAGCAGAAAATTCACCTCGCCTCCGCCGTCTACGAACAAGCCCGCGTCCTCCGTCAGCACGGGAACGCTTGCCTCAAGCGTGTCGTCAATCTTCTCGCGGTGTTCCTCGAACACAAGCCCGTACTTCTTGCCCTTCACCTCCGCCGCAAGCTCGTTCAAATAGCCAGAGAGTTTTTGGACATTCTCGTCATAGAGCGATTTGTTCAGAAACGCGCGAATCTGCTCAATCTTACCGAGCAACTCATCACGGCGCAGTTTAGAAAGGTTTGTGGACATGGGAACTTCCTTCTTTAAACTATAAAAATAGCATTTTTCCTTATTATATCAGTAATATTAGAAGAATTACAGATTTCATTCAATAAACCATAGGGGAATTCTTGCTTAAAATAGGAATTGTGGTTGATTTTCAAGAAGAATTTATAATGAATCTGAAATTTTACAGGAACAAGCGTTCCGTTTCGCAAGAAAAACTTGCAGAAAGTTGCGATTGTGCGACTGGCACGATTGGTTGCATAGAGTGCGGAAAAGCCCTGCCGTCATTTGAGATGATTGCCAAAATCGCCGCCGCCTTGAACATCCACCCCGCCGACCTGTTCCTACGCAACGCCTCCACCACAGTCACCAACACAAAAAACATCCTCCGCACCGAGCTTATCCCGCAGATAGAGGAGTTTGTGGAAAGACGGTTGTAGGAAAAGGAATTATAGAATAGTAATTGAAAAAAATTATTGCTTCTAATATAATATTGTAACTTTTGTCAAGTTGATTTTGTTAATATCATTAGGAGAAGTGTTGCGATGGAATATCCTAAACTAAAAACTAATCCCATTTTGGAAAGCGTGGCAGAAATTAGATTTGATGCGAATTTTCCCGATGATATAGTGGTTGCACTAATTTTTAAATCTCTTTCAACATCGGATGAATTTAAAGATTACGCTCAGATTCCACAACCTGTTATGCAAATGCCTGCTGAGATACGAAAAGTAGATCCGAACTTGAAATTTCAGCCATATTATGTTTTGTCTAAGAATAATTTTTCAATAGGTATAGGTGCTCACATTCTTCAATTTTTTTATCGGCAACCCTATATTTCTTTTAGGAGCTTTGAAGAATTTATTAAATCAGGACTAGATTTAATAGATGACAGCATATTAAGAGAAATAAATCAAATTAATCTTCGTTATGTAAATAAAATTGATGATTCTCTTGCTGAGGCGACTGATTTTAAATTGCAATGTGCCTCGGGATTGGTAAAGAATGACGATAAGATAAATGTAAATATTGAAAGCAATATTGATGCTAACACAAAAATTATTCTCAATTTGAACAATCGTAGTGCAAATGTTACGATAAATGCTAATGGAAAAGTTGAAAAATTTGACAATGTGTCTATCATAAGTGTTTCTGCTATTTGTACTGGAGAAAAAGAGATGAGTACTTTCAAAGACAAAAAGATTTATGATATTTTTGGAAAGTTACATGATAATACTCATGATGTTTTCTTTAGGTTGGTAGACAATGATTATTATAGAATAAAAAAATTTGGTAATTAGTTTGTGGAGTGATAGTATGATAAATCAAGCTGAAAAATTATCAATCGCATTTACCGCTGCTGTGTTTTGTGCCTCATCTGTATATACTTCTTCTTATGAAAATGTAAATAAGATAAGTATTGATGAAATATCAAATGCTTTTGGCGATTCTAAAAGTAATAAAAACTCTATAATCCTTGAAACCAATTTTGATGATTATAAGTTTTTCCTATCTAACACTCTACAATCTGCAATTGAGAATGCGGCTCAGCGATATAAACTTATTAATAAACATGAGTTTAGTTTTAATGAGCAAACAAATCAGTTTATTAAAATCTTGTACAAAATAAATCCATTTTCTGAAATGAAAATTAATTTTCGCGATGATGCATTGAAAGCAACGATGAATTATGATAATAGGGAAATTTCATTAAAATATGATTATGACTGTCCTGAAATATTATTCGTTTCTTGTTTTGATAGCGACAAGACCTTAAAAATTGAAGAATTTTCTTTTGATTCTTTTGAAAGTTTAGCGGATTTTCGTTAATGACAAATTCTATTTCTGAGATTATTGAAAATTGTGGTTTTGTCCGTGAAACAGAAGTTAATATTTTTTCTCTTATAGTTCAAGGCGTGGATATCGCTGATGTTATAAGCAACATTATTCCGAAGACAAACCCAAGAACTGAATTATTTACTTTATCTGTTTATTTATACGGTTTTACTCCTAAAAAAAGAAAATTTGATTATGATTTTTTCTTCTTTTGCAATAAATTATACGAATTGCCTATAAAATTTAAAAGAAATGGTACAGAAGAAAACTTTGTTTTTTCATACAAATATGATCCAGTTGCTGAAGGTGATTTTGAAAATCCATGTCATTTTGTTTTTTGCGTAAAAGATTCTGCTGGAAATGTGCTTCCTCGAAAAGCTGAAAAAGAATCAATACAGAAAAGAAATAAAGCATTGGTAAATTATATTTTTGAAGAATACCTTTGTAAAGCTGTTTGTTCTAATCCTGCTTTATTGGAAAAATGGGATATTGAAAATAATGCACTTTTAGAACAGTTCAAGATTTCTTCTTAATTGAATGACATTATCTCACTGCGTTAGGGATACGCAAGGCGGCGAAGCCGTTCCGAAGCGAAGCGAAGGAATGGAGCGCGGTTAGCGCGGAACCTGGAGTAGCCCGACCCCGCGTTAGCGGGGTAACGCCCGTACTTTTCGGCGTTATTTGAACGCCCATCTCCGCACAATAGCCTTTCCCGCGAAATTCTGCTACACTATTTGCATGACACACGACAACCAAGACTTCACGCGCGGACCGGTTTTTTCCAAACTGATTGCGTTTATGCTGCCGATTCTGCTTTCGCTGGTGCTGCAGTCGTTGTACGGGGCGGTGGACATGCTGATTGTGGGGCGGTTCGGGACGACGGCGGGAATCAGCGGCGTGGCGGTGGGCGGCAATGTGATGAATCTGTTCACCATGCTCCTGAACGCGATTACGATGGGCGTGACGGTGCTGATGGGGCAGTACATTGGGGCAAAGCGGTTTGAGCAGGTGAATCGGCTGATTGGAGAATATCGTCGTATTTTGCCGTGGTGCGATTAGTCCGTCATGCGCAAACTCAACTCCATTCACACCAATTGCAGCACATCATCAAAATCGCTCTTTGTGATGGTGCAGGGCTTGCTCCAGACCTTTTTGATTCGCCTTCCCATGTCCTACCTGATGAGCATTCGCCCCAACGCAAGCCTGACGGGAATCGGACTTGCCGCGCCCACGGCGACCGTGTTCGGCATTGCGCTGTGCTTTGTGTATTACAAGTGGATGGGTCGCACGCTTGCGCGGAAATAACGGGAGGGGGAAGCGGTTCTGGCATAGCCTTCGCCGAGAATCGCTAAAATCGCTTCTTAAGCGATTTTTGCCTTACGGCACGCTCCCTATCCCCCACGCTCCAACCGTCCGCTACCCCCTCTGTGTGAGTCCCCGCAACGCCCCAAAATATCTGCTTAAAGACCTTTGTAATGCTGAGATTTTTTGCACTTTTTAATAAAACTGATGAAAATTCAATAAAATATGCTATAATAACTTTCGGAGGTTTGTATGTCTGACGCCCTCGCATATGTAGAAGAACAGGTCGAAACATTCTCTTTGGCAGAACAGATTCATCTGCTTAATTTTGTTGCGAACAACATAAACAAAAAAACTGCGATTTTGAGCAATGAATACACCGAAGAACAATCCTTGCAGAAAATGAGAGACGCAAGCCTTGCAACCGTGTGGGAGAGCGTGAAAAATGACTCGTGGTGATGTCTGTATGCTCGATTTTGGCATTCTGTTTGGCAGCGAGCCGGGAATGCGTCGTCCAGTCGTAATAATTCAAGCGTCCAAAGAAAATTTGAACGTACTCAACACAAAAGTTGTCGTTCCCCTCACATCAAACACAGTAAACGCCGATTTGCGAGGAAATGTATTCATTCCCAAAAAAGAGTCAGGTCTTTCAAGAGATTCTGTCGCGTTAGTTCATCAAATTATTGTCGTAGATAAAATGCGACTTGAAGAAAAACTCGTCAAACTTCCGAAAAATGTTTTGAAAAAGATAGAAGATGAAATTGATTATGTAATAAAGGAATAACATATAACAATGTTCTCAATAGAGTAGCGGACAATGTTAGAATTACAGACTATCACTGATGAGCGGTTGCCGAACATTCATCACGCGAAGTGTAGCCGACAAAAAGCGAGTTTTATCACTTTCATTCTGGCATTTGCATTATTTTGTATCACATTTATTTCATGTACGCACTTTTTGATTATATACTATCTTAAAGGGAAGCGATGTGTTCCTGCGCGGGATTTCTCAAAAATCCTCTACTACTGGGACTGCTACTGGGGGATAAAATGATTAGCAACGCAACCGCAAAAATAGCAATGAAGATTCTCGGGTGGTTTTCGCGCAAGGAAGGAGAAGCGGAGCGACTTCCCTATGAGAGCGAGAGCTGTTTTACCGTGTACAGCCCCAAGTGGCTTGTTCCGCTCATCATCGTGTACGAGCTGTTTTTCGGCGGCTTTGCGGTCTTTTCGTATCGGAACGGAATCATCATCGGAATGTGGATTTTTCTCGCGTTCTGCCTGTTCGGATTTGTCGCGCTTGCACTTGACGGCACATTCAGAATCCGCGTGGAAGGAAGCCAGATTGAGGTGCGCCGCCTGTTTCGGGGAACGCAGTTTTTTTTAGGGAAACCACATCATTTCCTGCCGCATGGACAATGCGGGCGCGGTGACTGTTTCGTTCGGCACGGAAACGGTGGGCATTGACCCGTTCATGGTGAACCGCGAGGCATTTATGCGCTACGCCGAGGGCTGGGCTTGGCGCAACACCGACACGCACCAAAGGCTGGTCTACCGAATCCGCCGTGAAAAAAGGGAGTTCATCATTCTGATTCTTTCGCTTGTTGTCATCAGTGCAGGTGCAGCATTCATTGTTCCGTCGTTGCTCAACGCTCCCGATTCATCGCCCGTAAAAATTGCGCTTGCTTGCGCGAAAGCCGGCGATTTGCTTTTGGGAAAGTGTCATGCGCTCAAGTATAGCAAAAAATCGTTCGCCGTGCGCTAAAGACCGTTCAGTTCCGATTCGATTTACTATTTCCGAAAATCCGTGTAATCTGTACGGACAGGACATTTGTTCGGAAAATCGAGGTGAAAGCATGGGTTCAAAAATCGTAGTGAACAATTATGGCGCGTTCGACGTGGTGATGACGCACGGGCAGGGGGCCACGGTGTGGGACGCGGACGGAAAGAGATACATCGACTTCCTTGCGGGAATCGCCGTCAACTCGCTCGGGCACAACTTCCCGCCGCTCGTCGAGGCAATCAGGCGGCAGGCGGAGCGGGAAATCCACGTCTGCAACTACTTCGTGAGCGACGTGGGCGTTCAGTTCGCGACGGAGCTTCTGGCGGCGACGGGATTCGAGGGCGCGTACTTCGGGAACTCGGGCGGCGAGGGAAACGAGGCGGCGTTCAAGCTCGCGCGGAAGTACGGCTACCTGAACGGGGGCGAGAAGCGGCGCGTCATCTACACGCTCGAAGGCTCGTTCCACGGGCGGACGCTCGCGACGCTCACGGCGACGGGGCAGGAGAAGTTCCACCCGCCGTACTTCGCGCCGTATGTCGAGGGGTTCAGGACGATAAAGGCGAACGACTGGGAGGCGATTAAGACCGCGTTCGACGACACCACCGCCGCGCTCATGATTGAGTGCGTGCAGGGCGAGGGCGGCGTGAACATGGTCGATGCCGAGTGGGCGCGCGCTGCGGCGGACGCGGCGCGGAAGGCGGGCGCCATCGTCATGGCGGACGAGGTGCAGACGGGCTTCGGGCGCACGGGAACGCTCCTTGCAAGCGACGCGCTCGGATTCATGCCTGAGGTCGTGTCGTTTGCGAAGGGCGTTGCGGGCGGAGTACCGATGGGCGGAATCCTCTTTCGGGGAAAGGCGGCGGGCGTGTTCAAGGCGGGCGACCACCAGTCCACGTTCGCGGGAAACCCGCTTGCGTGCGCGGCAGCTCTCGTCGTTCTCCATGAACTCCAGAAGCCCGGCTTCCTTGAGGGCGTCGTGGAGAAGGGCGAGTACATCAGGAAGTCGGTCGCCTCATGGAACAGCCCCAGCACGCTCGACATCCGCGGAAAGGGGCTGATGATTGGAATCGACATCGCGGACGGCAAGAGCGCGCTTGAGCTTGAGAAAAAGTTGCTTGCGAACGGGCTTCTCACCTCGACTGCGGGCGCGAACACGCTCCGCCTCGTCCCCCCGCTCAACATCTCGCAAGGCGAAATCGACGAGGGGCTTCGGATTCTGAAGGCAACGCTCGAAACGCTGTAGAAATCGCTGAATTATATAGAAGAAAACCGCCGCCGGGATTTGTTCCGGCGGCGTTTTTTTTTGCGCAAAACCGAAAACTGGAGATGTTACAAAATGTATGCTGACCTGTAAGCAATATGCGGTGGTTGAACTTGTCGAAACCACCATCTTCTTACGCTACGGTGGTTTCGATACGACCTTCGGTCTACTAAACTACCGCTCCCAGCATATTTTCTGTAACACCACCCGAAAACTTAAACAGAGCGAAGAAGTCTTTTTTAGCCGTCATTCTGAATGAATATGAAGAATCTATAGACACTTCGCTTCGCTCCACATGGCACGAAAAATCAGTAAATCATCGTGCCGATGCCGCGGTCGGAGAACATTTCGATGAGGAGCGAGTGCGGGACGCGGCCGTCGATGATGTGCGTTCGGGGAACGCCGCCCTCGCGCGCCATCGTGCAGCACTCGATTTTGGGAATCATGCCGCCCGCGATGATGCCGTCGTCGATGTATTTCTGCACGTCGGCGAGGTGAATCCGCTGGATGAGCGACGAGGGGTCGCTCACGTCGCGGAGAACGCCGGGAACGTTGGTGAGCTGCACGAATTTCTCCGCCTTGAGCGCGATTGCGATTTTCGCCGCCGCAGTGTCCGCGTTGATGTTGTACCGCGCCATGTCGCCCTGCTCGCCGAGCGCGACCGTGGAGATGACGGGGATGAAGCCCTGCGAGATGAGCGACTCCACGATTTCGGGGTGGACTTCCGTAACCTCGCCCACAAAGCCCAGGTCCGCGCCGTCCTTCTGAATCTTCTTCGCCCGCAGAAGCCCCGAGTCCACGCCCGAAAGCCCCACCGCCTTTCCGCCCTCCTGCAGGAGGATTCCCACGATGTCCTTGTTGAGCTTTCCCGTCAGCACCATCTGCACGATTTCCATCGTCTCCGCGTCCGTGTAGCGGAGCCCGTTCACGAACTTGCTCTCCTTGCCCACGCGGTCGAGCATGTGGTTGATTTCAGGCCCGCCACCATGAACCAAAACGACGTGGATTCCCACCGTGTTCAACAGCACGATGTCCTCCATGACCGCCGACTTTAGCTCCTCGTTGAGCATCGCGTTCCCGCCGTACTTGACGACGACCGTCTTCCCGACCCAGTGCCGGAAGTACGGAAGCGCCTGCACCAGCACGTCCGACCAATGCTCCGAGTCCACGCGCGGGTCGATTTTTTCACGAAGTTCGCTTTCTTCAGACATGATTTTCTCCTTGCCAATTTCCAAATGCGCTTAAAATAAGCACGTTCAGTATATTCTTCTACCGCCGTGCGACGCAACCACACGTTCCGCACAAAAAGCGGGATTTTTTTCAGCAAAACCCCCGCGCCAACGCACCAGCGCAAAACCCGCTCCGATATTGGCTTTTCGGCATTTTTGCAAACCGCCGGCTCACTAAAATTGGTGAGCGAACTCACTTATTTTTGGTGTGCGCTTTCACTAGAACGGATTTTTTGGGAGTGGTACTGTGTGAAATCCTTGCGGAAGCGGGGAAAAATCAAACTAAGGAGTTCTGTATGAAGAACGTATTCAAGAAGATTTCGGCGGTGGCGGCATTGCTCGTGCTGGCCGCCGGACTTTTGTTTGCGGCGGGAAGCCGCAAGCAAATCGACACATTCCTCAAGGACTACGAAAACTTCGTGGTCAAGACGGAAAAGGCTGCCGACAAGGGCGATTTGTCCTCGCTCATGTCGTTGCAGACGGAATCTCTCAAGCTGCTTGAAAAGGCGGACAACCTCAAGGACACGAGCGACTGGAACGGCAAGGATTCTGAGAAGTACCTCAAGCTGACCAACCGCTACAACGAAGCGGTCATGAAGCTGACGAACTCGCTCGGCGGATACTAGGACGGCAGACGGAATACATTTTTTTATAAGGAGTTTTTTATGCAAGAAAAATTGCAATCATTCGTTGAAAAGGCAAAGGCGGCGGTGAACAAACTGCCTTTTGCTGGCATGGCACAGAAGGTGCCCGCGCTTTCAAAGGCGGCGGGCTATGCAAACTACGCCGCCTGCGTTCTGGCGGTGGCGCTTGTGGCGTCCGTAACGTTCGCCGCGTGCAACGGAAAGAAGGACGGCGGAAGCGCGTCAAGCGCAAAGGCTGGCAAGAGCAGCAAGGTCAAGGTGGCGGCGGGGCTTGAGCTGGTGGCGGTGCCCGCGGCGGAATTCACTCCAGTAAAAAACATGTTCCCGCTTGGGATTGGTTGGGGTTCGATTTTTGGGGGGGGGAGAAGTTTGCCCGAAGACATGCCTGAAAGCAAGCCGCAGCCCGTCTCGGTCAGTCCATTCCTGATTGCAAAGACCGAGACCACCTACGAGCAGTGGTACGAGGTGAAAAAGTGGGCGGAGGACGAGGCCCGCGGAGACAAGCGCTACCGCTTTGCCGCGCAGGGGCGCGAGGGAAGCGGGCGCGGCGGAAAGACCGACAAGGTGGACGGAGCCGCCCCCCACTGCGGACAAGAACGAGCCTGTAACCCGCATCGCATGGGAAACCGCCGTGGTCTGGTGCAACGCCCTTTCCGAAAAGGCGGGGCTTGAGCCGGTGTACTACCTTGACGGAGCCGTCTGCCGCGACGAGAAGAAGCTCGCCGGTATAAAAACGATAGGGGACTTCTCGGAGCAAGTGGCTACGCTCGAATGGTTCGATGAATACCACACTGTGGCGAAAGAGGGGATTGTTTTATCTTCTAGAAGCGAATGGCCCAAAGATAAGGATGGGAATACTATCGGCGAGCATGACGAGTGGAATTTCAACGCGCTACGGAAGCTTGCGGAGGAGAACAATGTGCCGCTCTTCAACCAGCTCAAGGCGGATATGACAAAGAACGGCTTCCGCCTTCCCACGCTGCCTGAATGGGAGCTTGCCTTCCGGGGCGGAAAGCCGGGGAGCTTTGACTGGGACTTCTCGTACTCGGGGAGCGACGCCGCGAGCGAGGTGGGCTACTACAGGGACGAGTGCGGCTGGCAGCAGAACATAAAGGACTTTAACGAGTACCTTTCTGAGTACGGCACCAAGCCCGTGGCACAGAAGAAGGCGAACGCGCTGGGCATTTACGACATGAGTGGCAACGTGTCCGAGTTTTTGAATGACTACAGCTTTTTTTACGACAGTAATGAATTTAACTATATTGATGGCGACAGAGTGTATAAACCTACGCAGTTGCTGTATCTTATAGTCGGAAGAATCGGTGGCAACTGGCACTCCGAGCCGTCCAAAACGCTTGGTAAATCAGTAGGTTATACATACCCTAATAGAACTTACGCCGATACGGGCTTCCGCGTTGCCCGCAACGCGCACTAGCACACCTGCGGGCCGCAGTCGGGCGTTGCCATGCCTGCGGCTCCGCGCACACCAACAACTTACTTTTGCCCCGGCAGGCTTCACCTCCTTGCCCGCCGGAGCGGTACCTCGTCGGGATAAAATGAGGATGTAGCACTATGACATTAGACGAACAGATTTCTAAAGATTTGTCGGAGCTGTACGCCAGCGGCGAAATCTCTTCTGCAAAAGAGCTTTCGCCGCTCATAACAGTTTCATGCAAGGGGCTTCCTCAGCACTTTGTGGGCGACCGCAATGCAAAGACCGTATTTGTAATGCTGAACCCTGGCAAAGATGCCTCAAAATCAGACACGGACTTTTCCGACCTCACAACGGGCTACTGCCGTACCAACGCCAAGACTTTCATAGAAAGCTATCTTCGTGCCATGACTGAATTTGGCAAAGACGACTGCAGCCACCCAGACCCGTTTGACGTAAAACAGGCGGCATTCCTTAAGCCGTGGAAAAACAGCGGCATCAAGCTGCCAACGAATTTTCCGCAGGACAAGGAAAGTTTCCGCGCCGCAAAGGAAGCCGTGCTAACGCAAAAACTTCAACTGGAGCTGATTCCCTACTGCTCAAGCACCTTCAAACTGAACAGAGCCGAAATCAAAAACCTTTTCCCGTTCGTAGAAATTCTGCTCGATGAGATTTTTAAAAAGAAACGTACGGCAGTCATATTCGGTTCCCGCTTGTTCGAGAACGTATTCAAGGCATACAACAGAGCAAAAGGTTTCTGCATAGACCTGAGCGCAGAAAAAGTCAATTCCGGTGCGCTCGGCCCAGGAATGAAAATCTCGGGCAATTGCCGCCCCGTTACGCTCTGCTGGAACGGAAAGACACAGAAAGCACTTATAGCCCATACCATTGCGTCACAGGCACTTTGCAACGCACCACACCTTATGCTAGCATACGGCAAATTCTGCTACGAGCAATTCACAAACTTTGCGCCTATGCCGTAAAATACCCCGCTGACTTTTCTCAAAAAACGTGATATACTGTAAACATACCACACAAGGAGGAACGCCATGCGCTGCATAACCAAAGAAATGCTCGACGCGCGGGAAAATGCCGACAGCACATACAATTACATCCTGCGCACACCCAAGCCGGACTTCACCGAGCTGGACAAGGAGTCTGCCGAATTCAAGGCGTGGATTACCGAAGAACACAAGAAAGACCGCGAGATTATGACGGAGGCGTTGCGGGCGAATGGACGGCTTTAAGAACCTGTTTGCGGACGAAGATTTTGTCGTGGAGCATCTGTTCGCCTCGCCTGAGAATGCCGCGCTGATAGACGCATTTTCCGTGGGGAACGACGCGGCGGGACTGGAACTGTTCCTTAAAGAAGCCGCCGCCCGTGAGGAGGAGGAAAAGCAGACGCGCACATACCTCATCAAGGACAAATTCAGCGGGGAACTTGCCTGCTACTTTTCCATGCGCACGGGGCTTGTTACGATTCAGACGGAAGGGGACGCATTCGACTCGCTTTCCGCAGTGGAACTTTCAAACTTTGCGATGAACCAAGCGTACAAGCAGAACCATCCCAATGTGAAAAAAGGCGGCGCATATTTTTTCAAACGGTTCATCCTGCCGCTCGTGCAGTTCGTGTCAGAGTACATCGGCGTAAGCACACTCTACATCTACGCCCTGCCGGAGGAGCGGCTGATTGCCCACTACGCCAAGATGGGCTTCTCCCGCTTGCCGCCGGAACAGGAACGCTTCGTGCAGAACCACGTCAAACCGCAGTACGACGAGGGCTGCATCTTCATGTACCAGACGCTGTAGCGCGGGCTAACACGTATCGTCATCGAGGGGCGTGGATTACCGCTCTGAGAGGTAATCGTATCTATTGACAATCAAAATGCTCCGCCCCCGCTGACTTTTCTCAAAAAACGTGATATACTGTAAACATACCACACAAGGAGGAACGCCATGCGCTGCATAACACCTGAATTCACGGAAAAACTCATGCGGGAAAACCCCGCTGCCGCCACCATCATGAACACACCCAAGCCCGACCTTACCGAGCTGCACCGTCTGAACATGGAATTTGAAAAGTGGATTGCTGCCGAGCAAGAAAAAGACCGCAAGATAATGATGGAGGCTCTGCAGAATGCTCGCTGAATTCTCCGTGTTCGACACGCCGTCATATTCTGTGGAGCATCTGTTTGATTCGCCCGAAAACGAAACGATCGTCTCGCACTTCATCGCCCCGAACAACGCCGCAGGACTAGAGGCGTACCTGAAGAACGCTTCCGCCAATGACGAGCGCACAAATTACGCCCGCACCTATCTCGTAAAAGACAAGCAGACAAAGGAACTCGCCTGCTACTTTTCGTTGCGCACAGGACTTATCACCCTGCCAGTGGCAGGCGAGGCGTTCGACTCAATCCCCGCCATAGAGCTTTCAAACTTCGCCGTGAACGATGCCTACCGCAAGAACCACCCAGAAGCGCGCTCAATCGGACGGTACTCGTTCGAGATGTTCGTCCTGCCCATCGTGCGGTGCATGGCGCGGTATGTGGGCGTGTACGCGCTCTACATCTACGCCCTGCCGAGCGACCGCCTCATCGACCACTACGCGCTCATGGGATTTTCGCGCCTTCCGCCAGAGCAGGAGCAGTTCGTGCAGGTTCATGTGAAGCCCAAGTACGACGAGGGCTGCATTTTCATGTTTCAGCGGGTGTAGCCATGTCCGCCACGCCCTGTAGTCTTATGCGAACCGTCCTTCTCTGCCTTGCCGCCGAAGCGCTGAATTTCGCCTGCGTTCTCCTCTTCCGCGACGCGCTGTGCGTGCCGCTCTTTGCCGACACGGTCGGCACGGTGGCGGCAACGTTCTGCGCAGGGCTTGTGCCGGGCTTGGTCGTTGCGATTTTGTTCAACGTGCTTCGCGCCTTGGAGCTTTCGGTGGCGGGCGGCGGAGCGCTTTACCCGTGGGATATGCTCTACGCGCTCTCAGGCGCGGCGATTGTGCTGTGCACCTGGGCTTTTTCGCGCAAACGGGAAAATTTCTGCATGAACGGCACGGTCACGGTTCTCTACCTTGTGCTCATCGCGCTGGTGTCGGCGTTCGCGTCAAGCATTGTCGGAGGCGCGGTTGAGGCGATGAACCGACGGCTCTTTTCGGGCATGGTATACACGTCGCCCACGGAGCATTTCGTCCGCGCATTCCTTGGGGAACAGCTGGGGCTTCCCGTTGCCTGCGTCATCGCGCGGATTCCCGTGTCCGTCTTGGACCGCCTTGTCTGCACGTTCTCAGGATTCGGCGTGTATCGGCTCGCGGCACAAAAAGGAGGACCGCATTGTGGCTAATACCCCCCCCCGTGTATGTAGGTAGTCCAGAGGAACTTTACCAGACCATCCATTCGTTCATCGTCTTTTTCATCTTCCTCACCGCGTTCAGCATGGTTTCACTCATCGCCGTGGTCGTGGTTCTCATCCGCATTTCAAAGGCGAAGCAGCGCGAAAAGGAATCGGCGGAATTCGCCTCGCACGTGATTGCGGCGCAGGAAGCCGAGCGCGCGCGGATTTCCGCCGAGCTGCACGACACGCTGGCGCAGGATTTGCGGGCGGCACTTTCCAAGGCGGAAGGCGATGAGATGCGGGCGATTCTGCGCACCTGCATCGGCTCAATCCGCTCGCTGTGCTACAACCTCGCCCCGCCCGACTGCGGCGCAGAGCCGCTCTCAAACGCAATCCAGTCGCTCTGCGTCCGCTTCCGCGAAGAAACTGCGCTCGACGTGTCGCTCGCGCTCAGGGCAGACGCGCTTCCCCTCATCAACTCGGCTGCGCTCACCGACGCGCAAAAGCTCAACATCTACCGAATCGTGCAGGAGTCGCTTTCAAACGTGCACCGGCACGCCCGCGCGGAGGAAGTGTCCGTCATCGCGCGGCGCGGGGGCAAGGGAGAACCTGATGGACTGTACCTGTGCGTCGCCGACGACGGTACAGGATTCAACGCCGAATCATGGACAGGCGCAGGGCGCGGCGGAAAAAAGCATTTCGGGCTTCGCGGCATGAGGCAGCGGGCGAAAAGCCTCGGCGGAATGCTCTCCGTCACCTCCGCGCACGGAAGCGGCACGGAGGTAACGCTCTTCATCCCCGTTGGGGTGTTCGGTGGCGGACGTTGAACTTGCGGATACTGAGCGGAATCGAAGTACCGAAATGTCCGCTGGCACTACCGTTCGTTTCGACACGCTCAACGAACGGCGATACTGAACGAAATGCTTGGTGCGCTGTGGTGGTTGAGCCTGTCGAAACCACCGCTGTCACCCTGAACTTGTTTCAGGGTCTTTCTGCCAGATTCCGAATCAAGTTCGGAATGACGGAAAACGGACATTGAGCCTGTCGAAATGTCCCTTCGCTCAACATGACGGGAAAATCAGTAGACAAGTGTAATCACCGTAAGAGGCAGCATGAAAAAATCGTTCTTTTTGGTCGAGGACCACAGCCTGATGCGGCAGGGAATCACGACCTACCTCGCGGCGCACTCGGACTTTGTGTGCGCGGGGTGCGCGTCTGGAGCGGAGGAATTTTTGAGCGCAATGGAAACGGAGGATTCGGAGCGGCTGTGCGACGTGCTTGTAACCGACCTGAACCTTGCAGGCGGCTTGGACGCAGGGCTTTCCCTTATCCGCACGTGCAAGGCGCGGTTTCCCAACGTCAAAATCGTGGTGTATTCGATGCACGCCGCTTCAAGCATGGTGAGCGCGGCGATGAGCGCGGGCGCGGATGGCTACGTTTCAAAAATCAGCGACGACGCGGAGCTTCTGGCGGCGTTGTCCGCCGTGCTTTCGGGAAAGACCTACATCGAGCCGCAGATTGCCGCAGAGCTGGTCGCCTACGAACGCTCGCTCTCAGTCTTCACCCGCCGCGAGACGGACATTCTCCGCCTCATTTTGCAGGGAAAGCCCAACGCACAAATCGCCCAATCCCTCGGAATCCAAAAACGCGCCGTGGAGAACTACATCAGCCGCATGTACGACAAGACCGGCTGCCAGAATCGCGAGGAGCTTTCCGAGCGGTGGGGAGAAAAGGTGAAAAATGACGAAACGAAGTCGTGACGCAATGAATGGCGTTTCATCGTTTCGCCACACGGTGGTTGAGCGTGTCGAAACCACCATATATACCGTCATTGGTCATTTCGACACGCTCAATGATCGAAACTGAATCGCGTTTCGCTCTGCCGATGGGATTCCAAATCAAGTTCGGAACGACAAATCGCGGGCGCGCTCTCGGCGCAAGGTGCAATTTTTGCAAAAAAACGGTATTCTTTTTGCAAAAAAACGGTATTCTTTTTGCAAAAATCACAAAAAAATGTAAAAAAAAATGCTGTCAGCCGCCTATATTATATACACACGCGGTGGTTCTGAAAAACTCAAATGCCAAAGGTAACGACAAAAGGAGGGCAAAAATGGGAAAGTATTGCTTGTGGGCATTCGGACTTATATGGGTCTGTATTATAGCAGGTAAGCTCGGAAACGGCATGTTCGCCATTGCGGCAAGCGGTCAGGTCGGACTCATCGGGAAGGGAATCCTTTACCTCATCTGGGCGATATGCTGCATTGTCGCGTTACCCGGCTTCCTCATCTGCAAATTCCTTTTGCTCGCGTACAACGATGCCTTACCCATGCCGCTGCGAATCGTGCCAATCATCGTCGCCTTCATATTCTTTTACTGGCTGTGGCGGCTGTAGCGGAAGCGTCCAAAAACCAATCATTTTCCCACGCAAAAGCGCGAGAAAACGCTTTCTAAAACGTCTTCGGCGGTTGTTTCTCCGATTACATCGGAAAGAGAATCGAGCGCGTCTTCTAAGTCTTGAACCGTTGCGTCTAAACCAAATTCTTTTGGCGAAGATTTTGCGTGATACAGCCGCTCCAGCGCATCTTTTACGCAAAGCCGCTGCCGCTCGCTTCCAAGAGAAACACGCCCTTCGCCGCCTTTCAACGAAATCAAAGTCGCGCCAACGCCCTCTTCAAGTTCAAAAATGCCGTCGAGCGTTTTGGAAGAAACAAAAAACACGTTTTTGCTTTTTTCGCTTCGACTCGCTTCTTTTTTTGAAATGTCGCTTTTTGTCAAAACCAAAAAAAGTGGAATTTCGCTTTGATTTTCTTGATGTTCGATGAACGAGAGTTCGTCCGTATTTTTTTCAAGCGCAACAAAAATTTCATCGCGCACGGACTGTGGCGTTTTGTTTTTTTCAAAAAACGAGCGCAAAAAAGCAACATCTTCGTCCGTTGCTCCAGATGTGGAATCAACGAGGTATAAAATAACGTCGGCTTTGTTCATAAGCGAATGAGAAAGCGCAATGCCGCGCTGCTCGATTTCGTCGATTGTTTCGCTTCCGTCGATTTCGTCGCGAAGTCCCGCCGTGTCAAAAAGCCGCGCAGGAATTCCGCCAAAATCCACTTCGCTTTCCAAAAAATCGCGAGTCGTTCCCGCTTTTTCGCTCACAATCGCACGCTCTTCTTTCAAAAGCGCGTTGAACAAACTCGACTTTCCCGCGTTTGCCCGCCCGCACAAAACCACGCGAACTCCGTCTTGATAGATTTTTTCGGTTTTCCACGAAGATTCAAGACATTCAAGAGTTTTTATCGCTCGGTCGATTTTTTCTGGCTCAAACGAATCGGCAATCGCGTTTTCGTCCTCTGGATACTCGATTTCGGCTTCAATGTCAGCGAGCGTTTCGATTAACAGAGCGCGAACGGCGTGAATCGTGTCAAAAAGCGAGCCAGAAAGCCGAAACGCCGCTCGGCTTCGCGAAACTTCCGTTTTTGAATCAATTATTTCGCGAATTGCCTCCGCCCGCGTTAAATCGGTTTTTCCGTGCAAAAACGCGCGAAACGTAAACTCGCCCTTTTGCGAAAGTCGAAATCCGTTTTTCAAAAGCGTTTCAAGAATTCGCTTCGCCGAAGTTCCGCCACCATGACAACTAATTTCAGCCATTTCCTCGCCAGTAAAACTTTTTGGCTCTCTAAAAACGGAAATCAACACTTCGTCGATTTTTTCGCCTCTGTCCAAAATCCAACCGTACACGATTGTGTTTCCTTTTGAATCAAGCAAGGCTTTTGGGCGAGAAAAAACACGCGAAACAAGAGAAATGCAATCGCTTCCACTCGTTCGCACAATCGCAAGGGCGGCAGGAGAAAGAGCCGTGGCAATCGCCGCAATCGGCTCGTCTGGAATGTACTTTGAATTGTTCACTTTGTTCTCTCGATTTTACGATTTTACGATTTTGGAGGCAAAATCAAACGACGAATATCGCCAAGGCGCGAAATGTCGCTTTCGCCATTTTCCATTTCAGGATTTCCAATCGAAGACGCGCGAACGCTGTCCCATCGCACAATTCCTTCTGACCGCGCTTTTTCTAATTCCTCAAGCGAGGGCGCAATCGGAGGGGCTTTGTCAAAACCGTTGTACTCGCGCTTTCCGCCAGAGAGCGCGGGCTTTCGATATTTTGCCGAGGCTTCAAAAGAAGGACCAGAATACGGTTTTTCTCCCACGTCTGGCGAAATATCGTCATAGCGACACATTCCGTTCCAATACATATATCCGCGCCCCACGCTGTCGCGCACTCCGTAAATCTGCTGAATGACGTAATTTTCGTTGTACCAAGCGCGGTCGTAACTGACGTTTAAGTAAAACGCTTGAATCCACGGACGAATGATGAGTTTATTGCGTCCAATGACCGTATTTCGGTACGTTCCGTAATAATAAACGCGGTACGGTCGCTCGCTCGCGGGAGCATAATTCAAAAACGACTGCTCAAAATGGCTCGGATAAAACATCGGGCAAACCACGTCCACGTACTCGGCAAGTTGCTCCACGTCTTGCCCCGTGCGCGTTCCAGAGCGATACCAACCGTTCGCGCCGTAAATGTCGATTCCGATTGGAGCGTCGATATTTTTTCTCGCGTAACTCAAAAACGAAAGAAGTGCGCTTTCTTTGTCCATGCCAGGGCTTTTCCAGCGGAACGCGGCATTTCTCATGTTTTTTCCGTCGGTCGGAAATCGAATGTAGTCAAATTGAATTTCGTCAAAGCCGCGCGAAACGAGTTCTTGCGCGATGTGAACAAAATATTCCCACACTTCAGGCGAATACGGGTCAACCCAATCTTCGTCGTAATATCGCGGAGAGCCGTCTTCGGTGTATCCAGAAATGCCTTTCCACGGACGATTCAATGCTTTGTCCCACACGGCGTATTGTTTTTTGTCATACTGCGCGAGATTTTTGTCTTTGAACGTTACAATTCGCGCAATGAGATACACGCCGTCGGCTTTCATTTGCGGAACAAACGTATCGATGTCGATTTTGTAGCGACTCACATAGCCTTTTTCTTTGATAAGCGGGTCGAGCGGGTCAAATCGGATTCCGCCGTAATCATCTTTCATGTCAATGACCATCGCGTCGAGTTTGTTCTTTTTTATAATCGAGCGATATTCGTCGATTCCTTTTTTTGTCATAAGTTTGTGCGCTTGAACGTAAATTGCCTTTCTGTCGTTTGCCTTTGAAATGTATTTGTTGCTGTTTGTGTCGGGATACAAAAGCCAAAGTTCGCCCAAAGAAAGCCCCGAACCGTTAGAAGTCGGAAGCCACGCCGAATAAAGCGTGTCCTCGTCAGAAATCCGCGAAAACAGTTTTTTCCAATTCAAAAACTCAGAAGGATTTCCGTCCGCTCCTTTTGTGCTTGGATTATACGAAGCAATTTCGCCTGGGCGTGTGTAAAGGACTTTCTCGCCGTCCCAAAAAAGCGCGTCAATCGTGTCGAGCGGTTCAGTTCCCTCAAACAGTTTTCGTGCCCGCTTTTCGTTCCAATCAAATCGATAAATGTTTGGCAAAAAAGTCTGCGAAACAAAAACCTCGGTAACGGGAAAACCGTCCGCGTTTTTGAACACAACGGGAAGAATGTCGGAAATCTCGTCGGGGTACGTTTGCGTTTTCATGTTGTCAAATCCCGCAGAAACGTCGTGCCAAACGATTTTTTGCGCATCGGGAAAACAATACGAAAAACCAAAAATCGAATGAGCCATAAAAACGGTCAAATCTGTGGTGGCAGGAACGGCGGCTTGAATCACCGTGCCGTTTGCGTCTTTTTTTTCGGCAGACCCCGTCTTTGGACGATTCATCGTGGCAACCGCAACCGCCTTTATTCCCGAAGTGGAATCGCTCATCGAGCCGATTGATTTCCAAGACACTCCGCCATCGCGCGTTATAAAAACAGCCTCTTTTGTTGCCGTCACAAGAATTTTGGGATTTTCTGGATGAACGGCGAGGTCTTTTAATTGTGCACACTGCTTTTTGAACGACGTGTTTTTTCCGTCGTAGAGTTTTATTGTAAGAAACGGCAAGCCCTCGCTCCGACTTTCAAATGTTTTTAAGTCGGTCGAAGAAAAAATCCCTTCGGTTGTCAAAAAAAACCAGCGTTCCACGCCGTCGCTTTGCGTGCGAATGATTTTTGACACGCTCCCACCGCTCCAAAGGGATTCCACCGAACCGTCATCGTAGATTTTTTGCAAACCAAGCCGAGTTCCCGCAATCATAAAAGATTTTTGAACAGGCTTTGAATCTTCTTTTTTTAGCCGCGCAACAGAATGAGAAATTGGAGCAGATTCTTCTTGCAAAACGGAAGCCGCCCCAGACGGAGACGGCGCAAGGCATGAAACAAGCATCATAACGGCTGAAAAAATCGACAAAAAACGCATATCCTCAATATCGGTTTTCAAATAATGGAACTTAAAATTGAAACGATTTGAGTAAAACAAAAAACGTAGCAAAAGCCACTGTCATCTCGCTTTTTGTATTTTCAACAAGCCGAGCCACTTCTTGCAAAAAAGGCTTTCACATGGATTTCAAAAAACTCATGAACGCAAATTTGTTCTCAATCGCCGTCGTGGTCGGCCTGCCCAAGTCTTCCCTTGCGCCAATCGCGGATTTCACCTCAATCATGCTCAATACAGCGTTGCTTTTTGCGAACGCCAACGCCTTGTCCAAGCCGTCAAAATCGGAAACCGAAACCGCCGACTTGTAGCCGCAGGCCTTTGCAACGGAAACGATGTCTGTCTTTCCCGCGACGGTCGGCATTCCGCCAACGGTCTCGTGCGCGGCGTTGTTAATCACAATGTGAACGAAATTCTCAGGCGCGTTCGCGCCGATTACCGCCATCGCGCCCATGTGCATCAAGACCGCGCCGTCTCCGTCAATGCACCAGATTTTCTTTTCGGGCTTCTGGAGCGCGATTCCGAGCGCGATTGAGGAGGAATGACCCATCGAGCCGACCGTGAGGAAGTCGTATCTGTGGCTCTGCCCGCCCGCCTCCCGAATCTCGAACAACTCGCGGCTCGCCTTGCCCGTGGTGGAGACAATCGGGTCTTCGCCTGAAACCGCAACGATATGTCTAATTATCTCCTCGCGCAACATCGTGTTTTTGTTCCTGTACTCGACTTTGCCATCAAAGGAAAGCGCGCCCTTTTTCACAACGAACGCGACCTGCTTTCCCTCTGAAAGCGGCTTCCTGAACTCCCGCATCTTGCCCGCAAGCTCGTCCTCGGTCGTGTCCCTGCCGATTACGAACGATTGGATTCCCATGTCATCAAGGAGCCTCACCGTCACCTCGCCCTGATAGATGTGCTGAGGCTCGTCATGAACGCCAGGCTCGCCCCGCCATCCGATTACGAAAATCATCGGGATTGCGTACACCTTCTCGTTTAGAAGCGACGCGACGGGGTTTATGATGTTTCCCTCGCCCGAGTTCTGCATGTAGACGAGCGGAACTTTGCCCGTGGCAAGGTGGTAGCCCGCCGCAAGGGCCGCGCAGTTCCCCTCGTTCGCCGCTATGACATGGTGCTTTGGGTCGATGCCGAATGTGGCCATCAAACAATCGCACAACGCCTTCAGCTGGCTGTCGGGTATGCCCGTGTAGAAGTTCGCGCCGAGCGTCTCCAAAAATGTTTCCGCTTTCATTCCTGACTCTCCAAAATATGATGATACAGTTTGTTGATGGCCGTCCCGTCAAGTCTTATCGGGGTGTTTTTAAGCCGAACGGGATTCACCGATGACTTGAGGATTTCAAAGTCGGCCTCGCCTTTGACCTGCGGGGAGGCTATCGACAGTTTTTTCAGAATCGAGTTGAACTTTTCGGTTGCCGAAAAGACGTCGGCGCAGCCCATCGCGTCCGAAAGCTCCGCGAATGTCGCCTCAAGGTACGCTTTTCCGCGAGAATCAATGCACAAATCCGTGTGATTGACCATAAACGGAAATAGTACGGAAACGCACAACGCCGCCGCATGACCGTGCGCAATATTGTAAAGCGATGTCAGTTTGTAGCACATGGCGTGCCCCGCCGTGGTCTGCGCGATGTTTATCGCCTTGCCCGCGGTGTTCGCCGCCATGAGCATGGCGCAGTTTCCGCCCTCCTCGTTTTGAAGGTAGGAATCCATGCCGCCAAGAATCAGCCGTATCGCCTTCTTGGAGAATTCCTTGCTCTCCTCCGTCGAGTTCACCGACCAGAGCGACTCCAGCGCATGGCAGAGCGCGTCAAGCATCGTGGATTTTCTCTGGTACTCGGGAAGCGTCGTCAAAAAGGAGGGGTCAAAAATCACCCCCTGGGGAATGCAGCCATCGTTCGTGACGGACTGCTTTTCCCCGTTGTGGTAGATGACGGCGTATCGGGTCGCCTCGCTTCCCGTTCCCGCCGTTGTGGGCGCGACGAGCAGCTTTATGTCGTTCGGAATCGGTTTTTGAAGCAAAAAGTTCTTGTCGGGCGAAAGCCCCGCATACAACTTTATGCACTTCGCCACGTCTATTGCGCTGCCTCCGCCGACGGCAAAAATGCAGTCGCACTCCGCCTGCTGAAAAAGCATCTCCCCCCTCACGACCGACTCATAATCAGGATTCGGGTGGAAGCCGCTGAAAGAGACGACCTCGATTCCCAGCCGATTCCTCAGCTCCGAAAAATACGCGCGTATGGGGAACTGCTCAAAGGAGGAGGACTTCACAAGAAAAATCCTCCTGATTTTGTTCCGCGAAAAAAAGTCGTCCAGTGCGGAATAGTTCCGGCGGGCAAAAAGTACGGTCTGTTCCATTCATTTTGTCCCTGGAATGAGTTCCAAAATTTCCTTTATGCCCATGCAAAGCCCGTTCGCCTCAAGCGAGCGGTGGTGCGTGAGGATTGACCTCGCCACGCTCACCATGGCGGGGTACGAGGCGCGGAGCAGGTGGTTCGCGTAGATGACCACATTCACGCCCCATGACGAAAGCTCCTCCTCTGTAACGTGGTTGTAGGTTGTCGGCACGGCAACGAGAGGCACGGCGGCGTGTTTCTCGCGAAACCTCTGGCAGAACTCCTTTATGTCCTCGCCCGATTCGCTCTTTGAATGAATCATTATTCCGTCCGCGCCCGCATCCACATAGGCGAAGCACCGCCCGAGCGCGTCGTCCACGGTTTTCCCCGCAATCAGGCTCTCGCAGCGCGCGACAATCATAAAGTCCTGCGCGATTTGTGCGCGCTTTCCCGCCCGTATCTTCTCACAGAAGCCCTCGACCGTGTCCTGCGTCTGTATCGCCTCCGTTCCGAAAAGCGAATTTTTCTTTAGCCCTATTTTGTCCTCGATGATGACGGCGGAGATTCCGAGCCGCTCTAGCGTGCGCACGGTGAAGCAGAAATGCTCGATTTTCCCGCCCGTGTCACCGTCAAAAATCACGGGCTTTGTGGTGCATTCGAGCGCGTCGTTCAGACCGTGGAGCCTCGTTGTAAGGTCAACCGCCTCGATGTCGGGCTTCCCCTTGCTCGTTGAGTCCGTGAGCGAGCTTGCCCACATCCCGTCGAACTCCTCGGTCCTGCCGTTCGCCTTTACCTTGGTCTTTTCGATGATAAGCCCCGTCAGCCCCGAGTGGCTTTCCATGATGCGGACAATCGGCTTTGCGGCGATGAGGCGGCGGAGCATTTTCTGGCGGATTTCAGGGGTCGTCCCGATTTCCTTCACCTCCGCGTTGAGCATTGTGGAGGAAATGCCGGGCGTATAGGGAATGTCCACGACCTTCCCGCCCCACTTTGAGATGCAGTCGATGACGCGCTGCCGAGTTTCCTTTTGCACGCCCGAGAGCCAGTCGTCACCGTGGACCACGAAGTCGGGGCGCAGCTTCACAAGGTTCGGCACATAGTCGAGCGTGGTCTGAGGAACTACGCGGGAAACTCCCTTGATGTTCGACACGATTTCTGCCCGTTGCCCGTAGGCAAGGTACGGAAGCCGCTTGTAGCTCGCAATCGCCTCGTCGGTGAGAACCCCGACCGTAACCTCGCCGAGCTTCATCGCCTCGTGGATGATGTTCAGGTGTCCGTGGTGAATCAGGTCGGCACTCATGCCACAGTAAACAGTCTTCATCTTCCCTTCCCCCTACGCTACGCGGCGATTTTTGTGCTTGCGGGGAAATGAAGAAATTTTACTATACTTTTGTACCCCCCCCACCCCGCGAAATTTTGAGATTCTTTGACTGCCACAATCCGAATTATCTCGGAATCGTCGCCGTTGAACGGGGCGAAGCCTTTTTCCTGCTCGGCATATTTTACATGGAAGCCCATTTCAATCAACTCGGAAAGCAATTCTTCCATAACAAGAAAGCGGCGATAATGCCCGTCAAGGATAAATGCGTTTGTCTCGACTTTTTCGCCTTTCTCAAATTTCGAGTCGGCAGTGCACCTCACCTCGATGAAAAATTTGCCGCCACTTTTAAGAGAATCGTACACATTTTTGAGAAGCTCCGTCTGACCGTTTTGATTTATCGCGTGGAGCGTAAAGCGGCTGTAAAAATAATCGGGATGATTTTCAAAAATGATTTTTTCGTTTATGAAATTTCCGCAAACAAACGAAAGATTACCCGAAGAAATGTTGTTCAGCGCAGAAACCGCCGCGTCCGAAGCGTCAATTCCTACAACATTCAACCCAAGCCGATTGAAGAAAAAACTATCGCGCCCGTTTCCGCAGCCGATGTCAACAAGCGTCTTGTTCTTTTCGATATATTTTGTGACGAACCGAGCAAAGCGGCTTTCCTGCATGGACGATGGCGGATTTTGCCTATAAAACTCGTTCCAGTATGCTGTATCGCGATTGTATTCTGTGTTATGCATCATATTTTTCCTCTATTTCTTTGTGTTTTTTCATCAGATACTCAAATTCAGCCTTTGCGCTTTCGCCTATATTTTCCCAACACTCAGACCTAACCTCTTCGAGCGATTTTCTGAAATTTGCGTTTTCCAGCGAGGCTTGGATAATTTCTCCGATTTTGCCAAAATCTTTTGTTTCGAGCTTCGTGCCGATTTTTGGAAGTACCTCAAATTCCCAGATTTCTCCGTTATGCCACGCCATGTCGTATGGAGCGGTGTCTAGCTCAACATCGGTGTAGATGATTGGTTTTCCAAAACCTAGCGCAAAATCAAACATCGTTCCTGAAAAGTCGGAAATCAAAATGTCCGCACGGTTCAGAACGGCAAAGTTGTCGTTGTCGAAATTCCACTCGATTTTTGGGAATTCCTTCATCAGCGGTGTCAATACGCCCTGCTCGCTAGTTACGGTCTGCGGGTGCGGCCTTACGATTACTTCATAATTGGTTTTTAGTAACGCAGAAAGAAATTCCGAGCCGTATTTTGAGAGGATTCCGCTTTTGCCCCAGCTTGGTGCGACGAGGACGACTTTCTTGGGATTTTCCGCCCGCTTTGGCGCGTTCTTGATTTGTGAAAGCAGGTTGTCCATTGTAGGCGAGCCGACCGTAACATATTCCTTTCGGGTTGAAGATGGTCTAAAAGCCTCGATTTCATGCCCGCTTTTGGTTTGATTGCTGCCCGTTACTAAAACCGCATCGTAGTGGTCAAGTCCGAACATCCTGTAGGCATAAAGCGGACGCAATCCGTGCGGGATATGCACATACCACTTGACGAAGCGGCTCCGCTTCCACTGGTACACGTCAAGCCCAGGGGTTGTGGCGACCACGATGTCGGCGTGAAGCATATTCATTTTTGCGTAGGGCTTGTTCTTTTCGCCTAGATACTCCGCGTGGATATGCTTGTACGGCATCGAGAGGACGGGGTCGTCTGGAGAGGCGGTGTAGTATGTCAAATCAACGCCGTGCGCCTCGAACTCGTCGCACAGGCCGTGGAACACGTTCCAGTACCGCTTGTGGTCGGAGAAGATGACGAACGGAATGTTCTTTTTGTCGATGTTTTTGCCCGCCTTTCCGCCAGAAAGGAAAAAGGTGATTTTTAAGATTGCGGAGCGCACGGCAAATGTAAGGACTGCGGCAAGCCCGATGAACAGGCTGAAAATCATGCTCCCCGTGCCGGGGTCTATGTAGAGAATCACGCTTGGCCTCCTTGAGATTTGAAAAAAAACTGTGTACAATTTTCAGCATGAGCGAAAAGGATGTGGCGGAAAAGACGCTCGAATCGTGCGACGACGTATTCGCCGACATTTTGAACGCCCTGCTTTTTGGCGGCAGGGAAGTGGTCCAAGAGGACGACCTGACCGACGCGCAGCCGCTTTCCGTCTACAAAATGGGCGGAGGCGTGCGCAGCCAGGAGCGGGACGTGGCGAAGTATTGGCGGAACAAGCGCATTCGCCTCGGACTGTGCGGAATCGATAACCAGAGCGCGGTCGATTCCGACATGCCGCTTCGGGTGATAGGCTACGACGGCGCGGCGTACAGGGGGCAGCTTTCCGAAAAGGGGCAGAGGGAACGCTATCCCGTCGTTACGCTGGTGCTGTATTTTGGAACCGAAAGGCGATGGACTTCTCCGGTTTCGCTCAAGGAGAGGCTTTCCGTGGGCGACGAGCTCATGCCGTTCGTCAGCGACTACAAGCTCAACCTGTTCGAGCTCGCGTGGCTTTCTGAGGAGCAGATTGCGCTTTTCAAGAGCGACTTTCGGGAAGTGCTGGAGTATCTGAGGGCAAAGCGGCTGCGCCAGCGGTACGAAGGCTCCGAGCGGCAGCTTCGGCATATCGAAGAGATTTTGGACATATTTCACGTCCTTTCCGGCGAGGATTCGTTCAAGAGCATAGAACCGGGCATTCTGAACAGCGCGAAGCAAAGCGCAGGAGGTATGAAAATGTGCGATGTAATCCAAGCAATCAAAAACGAGGGCTTTGCGCTTGGACGAAACGAGGGCTTTGCGCTTGGACGAAGCGAGGGCTTTGCGCTTGGCGAGCAGCGCGGGGAGGGCAAATTGCTGTCGCTGTTCGCCAAGCTGTACGCGGCGGGACGCGCGGACGACGTTCAGAAGGCGACGCTCGACCGCGAATACCTGAAAAAACTGCTGGACGAGCACCAAAAGTAGCCCCTGCGCAAAAGCAATCATTCCGCGCCTCCGTGCGCCTTTTTCCACTCCGTGAGCGGAATCCAGTTGTTTTCGTTGTAGATGTCGCCGCTTACATGCCAGTTCAGATTCTCCGTGAACTCGAACTGCGTTGCCTCTTGAAAATTCGCGGCATTCCAGTCGTAGCACCAATGCACATCTACACCGTTTTCCTTTTGCAAATCAAATTTTTTGCCCGTGAACGGGTTTGTGTCTGAAAGCCCCAAACCTTCCTTTGCAAGATACAAAGTGTCGGCGTTTGTCATAAATGTGTCATCAGATGTTGCCTCTCCGTGAGAATCAAAATCTTTCACCATAAGCAACGCGGTCATCCACATCGCCTGATGCGGTTTGGGATTTTCAAATTCATCGAATCGACCTTTTAGTTCTCCACCGTCCCAGCCGTGGTCGGAAACAATGATGATTCGTGTGTTGTCGTAACAGCCGTTTTCCTTCAAGAGGTCAAAGAATTTTCCAAATTGAGTGAAGCAAGCGGCATCCGCCAAAAAATGAGAGCGTCCGTTCCAGTCTTTGAGATTTTCTGCGGCGGGCGTTTCCAAATCGTCAGAAGGCGTAAAAACATCGTGCGCCGCCAATGAGTGCATATTGATGAACGCCCCCTGCTCCGCGTCAAAATCAGTGTACAGCGGAAGATAGTACAGATGCGAAAACCGCCAAAGCCAGCCTTTCGCGCCCCCGTCAAGTCCTTTTCGCACGGGAAGAATGCGCGCTTTTTCGTAAAAAGGCTTTCGCAGATTCGGATACAGAACTTGCAAAAACGAAAAGTTCACAATTTGCTTTTTGCAAATCGAATCCGCGTCGTTATAGTCGGTCAAGCCTTTTTCTTTGATGAAATTTTCGTACAGTTTTCCTTCGAGTTCTTTTGCGACAATTTCAGGGAATTTTTCATACGCGCTCAAATCTCCCGACCACTTAAAATTCGGCCAGCACGGGTCGGTAACGGTCGCCGAAAAGCCCGCGTCAAGAAACAGTTTTGGCATGAGGAGCTGCGCCTCGTTGTTTTTGTCGCGCAAAAGTTCCGTGTCGCGCTTGTTGATTTCATCTTGCGTGTATTCGTAGCCGCCGTACAGCGGAAGCGAACCCGTCACTGTGGAACATGAGAATGAAATCGTGTTCGGATAGAACGTGAAGCCGTCGAATTTTTCCTTGATTTCTGGAAATTCCTCAAAAATTCCCTTTACGAACGGTCCCATCCCGCGGTCAAGGAAAAGGACAAGCACATTTTTCTGTGTTTTTGAAAAATGGTAGACTTTTTCCACTTCATCGCCCTCCAAAAATCCCTTGCTGCCGTATTTCTCAAGGTTTTCCTCGTATTTGGCAAAGTCGGTTTGGATTGCCTTGATTTTTGTGAGCGAAAACGCCGCCATTCCAAGGCTTGCGGCAAAAATCAGCGCGGTCATAATTCCCGCCCGCATTCGCCGAAATGCAACAAATGACGCAAGAACAATCGAACACAAAATCTCAAGCGGCACAAGGCGATACAGCGGATTTTCCACGTTCAAAATGTCAGCACTTGAAAGATTGAACGAAACGTCCACCGTTCCCCAGTCGCACTTAAAAACGTATACGTTGAAAATGGCGCATACGGCAAGCGCAAAAAGCAAAATCGGAATAAAAAATCGAAGTCGATTTCCCGACAGCAGAAAAATCATAATTGGCCAAAAAACAAAAAATCCCGCAAAAACAAAAAAAGTCGATGTTATGTATAAAAGCGGCGAAGACGTTTCTCCCAAAAACGAAAACTCGATGGGGCTTGAGGCAATCACACTCGAAGGAAGCACCAATCCACACAAAAGTGAAAGCGCGATTCCAGAGAACAACAAAAGCGCGAAACTTGGCTTTGGAAGTTTTTTGAGCGACGATGGCACGTATTGTGCGGCTTTTTTTACGACGCGCAAAAAAATCGTCTTGCATTCAAAAAATGCAACCTTTATTTCTGAAACAAAAAGTCCAAAAAGTCTAAATCTGAAAAATTTTTGATAGAGAATGCAAAAAAAGAAAATCGCGTATGCAAAAAGAATCAAACAGAATTCTTTTGAGCCAAACGAACGAAGAGCCGCAACATGAACAAGAAAAATCAAAAGAACGCTAAACGAAAGAAGCATTTTTCGTTTATTTTTGAAATTCTTTTTTATCCAGTTTTTTGCGAGCGAGAACACGTTGTTCAGCGTCCAGTAAATCACAAGTCCGCTCGGCGAATTGTACAAAAGAATCAAGAAAATCAGCGCGAGCGCGTAAATCTGCATTTTTTCACGGCGCGGCACGCCTTTTGCGTACAAGGCTCCAGAAAAGCAATTTATCGCCGTCATCACAAACGGCAGCACGTTCACGGAAACAGCATGGGAAGCGACTTTGAACGAAAGCGCGGAATCGGGCATTCCCAAATTCTTGAAAATCAAAAATGAAGCGTCGGAAAGAAGGTCGCAATTCCGCAAATAGTGGTACGCCGCAATGAAGAACGGAATCTGAATCAAAATCGAGAGCGTGCTCCTGAGCGCGAAAATCGGGTGATAGCCGTTCTGCCTGTACCACTCGGAAAGCATCATAAACCGCTCGTCGCCTTTGAACGTGCGCTTTATGTGGAGAACCCATTTTTCCATTTTTTTGACAACGGAACGCTCTTTTTGCTGAATCGAATCGGCGATGTTGTAGAGCGGCAAAGCAAGAATGTTTAGCGCAAGACTCACGCCAAAAATCGACGCGATTACGCCTCCAGCGGGAAAAGAACTGTGAACAAAATTGAAAATCCAATCAAAAACAGTTTCAATCGGGCTAATGATAATCGCATACAAAATCTCGCTCATTTTTCGCCCTCTTGAGTTTGTTGATTTTTTGACTCTTCGATGAATTTTTTGACAAAAACTTCCGCCCAAACGGAAATGGCGCAAGAAATGAGAACAAAAATCGTGTACGTTACGCCGTCATTTGCAACGCGAACACCAAAAATAACTCGAACAAAAACGACAAAAACATGCGCTATTACGAGATTTGAAACAACGTAAACAAAATATCGAATGAATGTTGAAAAATTGCAACCGTAAGGCTTTTTGTAAAAATACGCAGCAAAAATGAGCGAAAAAATCGGTACAATAAATAGATTTATAAAGCAGGCTAGATAATTTACAGGAAAATTATTCATTTTTTTACCTCCACGCACGGTGGCAAAAAAAAGAATAATGGAAAAAACGTATAGGGCTTTTTAGAGTCCCCCCCCCCCGTATTTGTATAGTTATATTTTGTTTTTTGATTCCCAAAAGTTTCATGGTTTTATTTTTATACAATTTCTTTTGTTTTTTCAAGTGCTTTTGGCAAAGATGATTTGAACAAAATTGGCAAAAAAAATGGCGGTTTTGACCTATCATCAACAGATTCTTTTAACCGCCATTTTTTCAAAAATTGATTTTGAACGAATGTTAGTCGTTTATCCGAAGATGGCGCGGAAGTCCGTCAACCATAATTGGCGAAAGTTCCGCCTGAATAAGCGGGTGAATGTAGTGCAACAAATCTTGCGTTACATAATCGTCGCTTGTAATCCAATCGAGCGGGACTTTTTTCTCAACGTTTGCAATTTGATGAACGTCGGCTGTTTCGGTAACGCTCATGTACGGGTCGTCTGAAACGCGCTTAATCACAACGACTTTTCCCGTTTCGCCTTCAAATGCCGCTTTGACCGCCGCTCCTCCAACGTTATACGCTTCGGTGATGTCCGTGCGGCTCGTCATGTGCGCCGCGCATCGCTGGAGCGTTGAAAGTTCGATTGCGCGGCTTTTTACGCCAAGTTCCGCACCGATTTTGTTTGAAAGGAATTTCGCCGTTCCCGACATTTGCTTATGCCCAAACGAATCCACAAACTCAACGTGGTCAGCAAGTTCAAAAACGTATCGGCCATCGGCAACTTTGATTCCTTCGCTCACGGCAATCACCGCCGAGCGTTTTTTGTCAGCGAGTTCTCGCACTTTTTTCATAAAATGGTCGATGTCGAACGCTTTTTCAGGAAGATAGATGAGGTCAACGCCTTCGCAATCGTCGCTTTTTGCCAAAGCCGCCGCCGCCGTAAGCCAGCCCGCGTTGCGTCCCATGATTTCCACGACCGTAATCGTCGGATAATCGTAGACGAGACCGTCGCGGATGATTTCTTTCATCGTGGACGCGATAAATTTTGCCGCCGAACCGTAGCCAGGCGTATGGTCAGTAACGGCAAGGTCGTTGTCGATTGTCTTTGGAACGCCCATGAACTTGATGTCGCTTCCCGTTACGATTGCGTAATCGGAAAGTTTTTTGATTGTGTCCATTGAGTCGTTGCCACCGATGTAAAAGAAGAATTTTATGTCTAATTCGTTAAGGATTTTGAAGATTTTGTCAAACGTTTCGCGGTCGTCTTTGATTTCTGGCAATTTGTAACGGCACGAACCCAAAAAAGACGATGGAGTTCTTTTCAAAAGGTCGATTGCCATTGTGGAATCGAGTTTTTCCGAAAGTTCCACATACTGCCCGTCCAAAAGCCCCTTGATTCCGTGGAGCATTCCGTAGACTTTCTCGGCTCCGCGGTCTTTTGCCGTGCGAAAAACTCCCGCAAGGCTTGAGTTGATTACCGAAGTCGGTCCGCCCGACTGTCCTACAATTACGTTTCCTTTCATTTGAACCCCCGTCGCGCAAAAGCGCGATAAAATTTTTCAATCTGCTTTTTATTTTACCATGATTTTTTGACACGCGGGAAAAAAGTTTTGATTTGATTTTGAAAGTTGTGGTTTCGACATCGCTCAACCACCGAGTTTCGTCGCTCAACCACAAAGTTTCTTTGCTAAACTACAAAAATTTTTTGCTCAACACGCACTTTTTCTTTCAAAAGAGCGAGATTTTTCGTTCAAAGAGCAAAATCGAAATTATTGACCTAAAAAGGCTTTCATTGCTTTCATGTTTTCTTTTGCAGAGCGATACCCGTAACTATAAGAAGCGTCGATTTTTTTTGCGTCGGTTTCAAAAAGGTCGCAAAGCACTTCCGTTGGACGATACACGAACGCACGTCCTTTTGCTTCAGCGTTTTCAAGCCGTTTGAGCATTTTGTTGTAATCGTCAAATCGACGCATAAGCGCACGATACAGATTTGGATGCGACGATTTGTAGAGCGGATAGAGAACGCCACGCATTTTTTTGAAATCAACAGGTCCGTCCCATGGCTCTTGCGTTGAAATCACCACAACTTTGTCGCACCCTTTCTCAAACGCGCGCTCAAAAGGCACACTATCAGAAATGCACCCGTCTGCGTAATGAATTCCGTCGATGTCAACGATTGAAAAAAGCAACGGGAGCGAGCAACTGGCGCACACATAATCTAAAAGCCGCTTTTTGTCGCTCCGCTCCGAAAAATACGCAGGTCGCCCCGTTTCAACGCACGTCATAGCAAATTCGTATTCAATCGAAGAGGAAAAAAATTTTTCAAAATTAAAAGGGTCGCTTTTGCAAAACGGATATTCGTAGACCATTTCGTGAAGTGCTTTTCGGATTCCGTCTCTGAGGAGAATAAAATTGCCACCGCCGTCGCGCCGAATCGTATGCGGAGTGAGTACGCGCTTTGTTCGCCCATGCTGCTCTGTAATATAATTCATCAATGCGTGAGCACCAGCAGAAACGCCTATAACATAATCAAATTGTATGTTATTATCCAAAAAAGCATCGATAATGCCCGCCGTGTACAGCCCCTTGCGCGAGCCGCCTTCCAAAACAAGACCGTATTTCATTCTGCGTCTCCTGCTTGTTCTGCGTTTGCTTCGGGAGTCGGCGGCACAACGGGGTACACTGTGCCAGGCGCGGGGAGCGATGCCGTACTGTGGCTAATCGCACTCGCTTTGAGCAACTTTACCCGCTCCCTGCACTGCGCCGCCTGATTTTCCAAATCCACACCAGAGGGAACACCTTTTGTCCGCTCAATGGTACGCGGCACGTCCACCACATAGTGAATACGATGCCCAAACGTATATTTTCCGTCCAGCCCGACGCAGACCACTGGATACCCCGTACTCCGCGCCAAAAACGCAAATCCCGACTTAAATTCGTTCAAATCGCCGTCCTCGCGGCACTTTCCTTCGGGAAAAATGACGACCGAACGCCCTTTTTTCAGTTCTTTTTTGGCAAGCAACGCCCATTCCGTGTCCAGATTAAAGCGGTCGCAGGGAACGCCGTTTGCCGCGCGACAAATCCAGTTGATGCTCGGTTTTTCAAACCAGTCCTTTGCAATGACAATCGCCGTTTTTCCGCGCAAAACTGAAAGAATAAACGGCGGGTCTACAATCGTGGTGTGGTTCGCAATCACAATGCACGGCTCTTTTAATCGGTTTGTCTGCACGGATTTATCCACAAAATGCGCTTTGGGGCGGTAGACCAGATGCATGTAAAACCGCACCAGCACAATGGAGCATTTTCCGAATGCGAAGAGAAAATTATTGATTGCTTTTTTTATCAATTTCATGCAACAAGTATTCTCCATCAGGCTTGCGCCATGCGCCTTTCGCTTTTTAATCCGACCCGATAGCCCGACTACCGCTCTTCCACTGACGCTTTGGGAATGGTAGTAAAGGTAAGACTGCCCTTTGCAAACACCGCGTCGCCCACTTTTACCACTGCGTCAAAGCCGACCAGAACGCCACCGCCCTTCGTCTTGTTCACCGTAATCACCAGCTGGTCGCCGGGAATCACGGGCTTGACAAACTTAAATCCGTCAATTTTTAAAAGCACATACAGATTGTCTTCCAGTGCCTTTTCATCTTTTTCAATCACGAGCGAACAGAGCTGCGCACATGCTTCCACAATCAGCACGCCCGGCATAATCGGCGTACCCGGAAAATGCCCCGTAAAATACGGCTCGTTCACGCTCACATTCTTAATGCCCGTCGCGCTTTCGCCGCTCTTCAACTCCAGCACCCGCTCAATCATCTGAAACGGTGGCCGCTGCGCAATCTTCTGACTAATTTCGTAAATGTTCATCAGTCTATGATACAATGAATAGTGGGAATTTTCAACTAGAAACGGCTTATCTTGCGCACAAGGCAAGAAAATCGGACGGCTCTACGGCGGGTACGGGAGAAAGGGCGTAATCTTTTACATTGCGCGTGATGATATATCTGACGCGATGCCGCTTTGCACAAAATGACTGTACGGCATCTTCAAAATCGGACATCACGCCCGAAAATGCAAATTGTAAATCTTTTTTCGTCACTTTTGCGATGCAAATGCTGTTCATAAAGGCTGACACTTTTTGTAATTGTTCTTTTTTATCCGCAAAGTATTTTCGCGTCAGATACATTACATCGGCAACAGAAACCGTTGATATGTATATCTTATGCCCTTGTAGTACAGCATTTTCATAACACGCAATGGAAGCATCGCAAAAGGGTTTTCGCTCAGATAAAATATCAACGGCAATATTGGTATCGAGCAGGATTCTCATTGTCGCGCAAGCCTCTCTTCTTTTAAGGCGTTTTCGTCAATGTCAGATGGCAAAATCCCGATGACAGCGTGTAACGCATCCAGTTTCTTCTGCAATCTGCGCGAAATCTTCTTTTCGCGCTTTTTGGGCAAAATTTTTATGCCAAAATGCTCCGCTTTTTCCTGATACTGCGCGGGATTCGCAAAAAAATCAGCGTAGGGAACTGCAATCATCGCTCACCTCCTGTAAAAACGCGCCGCTATCCAACACTTACAGCGACAAGCCTCCGTCAAGCACGATGGTCTGTCCCGTCACATACGAGAATGCGTCGGACGCGAGCGCGCTTACCACATTTGCCACATCTTCTGCCGTGCCGAACCGCTGGAGCGGCACATTTTTGATGTATTCGTCGCGCTTTTCCTGCGGGATTGCATCAATCATTTCCGTCTGAATAAAACCGGGAGCCACGGCGTTCACGCGGATTCCGTAGCCAGCCAGTTCCTTTGCGAGCGTCTGCGTAAGCGAATTGACCGCGCCCTTTGTCGCGCTGTACACGCTCTGACCCGGCAGGGCAAACTTGCTTGAAACGGACGACATGTTGATGATAACGCCGTGTTTCTGCTTGAACATCTTAAGCACTGCCGCCTGCGCACAATATATGTAGCCCTTAATGTTCAGGTCAAGGCATTTGTCCAGCGTCTCCGGGTTCAGCATGAGCAAGTATTCGTCGCGCACAATGCCCGCGTTGTTCACCAGCACGTCAATGCTTCCGTACTGTTTGTGCACGTCGCGGAACATTTTTTTCACTTCGTCTAGCTTGGAAACATCCGCCTTGTACGCCGTCGCCTCACCGCCGTCTGCCTTAATCGCTTCCACTACGGCGGCAGCCTCATCGTCCGAACGGCTGTAGTTTACCACCACCGCGTAGCCGTCCTTTGCCAGCCGAATCGCACACGCCTTGCCAATTCCCTTTGATGAACCGGTCACAATCGCAACTTTCATACCTTTATTCTCCGCTCTGTTTTTATTTCCCCAGCACGACCGCCGTGTACGAGCCGCCAAGCGCGAACGAAATGACCAGCACTTTGTTCAGGGCTTTGCCGTCCACGCTTTTGCGGCTAACTGCGCCGTCTTTGCCAAACACAAAGGCGTTGTCGCTTGCAATGTCGCCGTGGAGCATGAGCGCGGCGTGTGCCACTTGCAGTGCCGCCGTTCCCGCGCGACCTTCGCCCACGCGCTCTTTGATTGCGATAACGGGCGTTTCGCCAAAGCATGTTGCAACCACGCGCTTTTCAATGTCGTCCACGGCTTTCATGCCGTTTGCAAAACCAAACACCGCGTCAATGTCGCCCGCCTGTACGCCGCTGTCAGAAAGCGCGTCGGAAATGGCTTTTTCCAGTGCTTCGTCCGTACCAGAAAGCGCGCCAAAGCGCACATTTTTGCGTCCGTTCCCGTAGCCAAGCACATGCGCGTACACGGTTGCCCCGCGGCTCTGTGCGTTTGCGTCGTCTTCAAGCACAATCGTCGTGCTTGCGTCGCCCAGCACAAATCCGTCTGCCTGCGCGTAGGGAGCGACCACGGATTTTGCCTTGTAACCCAGTTCATTGAACAGATTGTCAAGAATCGGGATATTTTCGTCATTACCCGTGGCGAGCATGATTTTTTCCTGCCCTTCCTTAATCACATTCATGGAATAGGCAATGCTCGTCAGTCCGGAAACAGGGCCACTCGTTACGGTAACGCTGTAGCCTTTTAAGCCAGAGCAGATGGAAAGGTAGCCGCCCGCCGCATTGTACACGGTGTTGGGGAACTTGAACGCGCTTCCCTTTGCGTTTCCTTTTTCACCAATCAGTTCTTCAAAATCGTAGGTTGAACCAAGCGCGCCTTCGCTCGTGCCCACAATGTTTCCAATATCTTTTGCGTTCTCTTCGGTGACGGTGATGTTTGCGTCTTTAAGCGCGCGCATACCCGTTACCACTTGTAGCTGGCTAAAGTTGTCCAGTTTGCGGTAGAATGCCATCTTAATGCCCAGCTCATCGTATTCGCTCGTCTCAATCGTTGAGTGAATGCTCGTTTCCGTGGGTTTTGCGTCCGCCTTGACTGCGGCAATGTACGCGTCTTTGGTGTGTCCCAGCGGATTGACCAAGCCCAAGCCCGTAATGGCGATGTTCGGCTTTGCACTGCTGACTTTTACATCGCCCGCCGTCTTGCTGAAAATGATGCTCGCATTGTTGCCGCCAAACGCAAACGAATTGCTCATCACCGCGTTCAGTTCTTTTTGGTGCGGCACATTCTGCACAAAATCAATCTTGCCTGCTTTTTCCTTTAGCTTTTCTTTGTCTTCGTCGGAATAGCCCAGTGTAGGAATGACCGTGTTGGTCGTGAGTGCCTTGATAGAGAACACGGCTTCAATCGCGCCCGCCGCACCCAGACAGTGACCCGTCATCGCCTTGGTGGAACTTGCGCTCAAATTGTCGTTTTCGCCATCAAACACCGCGTGGAGCGAAAGGAATTCGGCGTTGTCGTTCTTTGCCGTGCCCGTTCCGTGTCCGTTCACATAGCCGATGTCTTTTTTTGCCACGCCTGAATTTTCAATGGCGCGGGTAATCGCCTCAATCTGGCACAAACCGTCTTCACGCGGCGCGGTAATGTGATGCGCGTCCGTGGTTACGCCCGCACCCAGCACTTCGCAGTACACTTTTGCGCCGCGTGCCTTTGCATGCGCATAGGACTCCACAATCACCACGCCCGCGCCTTCGCCCAGCGTAATGCCCGTGCAGCGGTTAAACGGCGAACAGCCGTTTTCGTCCAGCGCGTGCAAAGAAAGGAATCCCGCATACGGGATGGACGCAAACGAATCCGCGCCGCCGGCAAGCACTACATCGGCCTTGCCCGCGCGAATCAAGTCGCACGCATAGGCAACGCTAATCGTACCCGCCGCGCACGCATTCCCCACATTCGTCACAATGCCGCCCGCGCCCGCAAGTTCCGCAACCTGAGAAGCAATCGGTGCAATCGGCATTTTGAGGATGTCCGCCTTGTTTTTTCCGTGCTTGTAATAATGCTCAATGCTTACCGCACCGCCCACACAACTGCCGATAATTACGCTTACGCGCGGGTCATCGTTGCCTTTGGCTAAACCAGAATCTGCCAACGCTTCTTTTGCCGCCTTCAGACACAGTTTTGAAGCGCGGTCTTTTTCTTCCGGCGCGTCAATGTCGTCCAGCGTGTCGCAGTTTACTTCTGCAGCCAGCGTCGCGTAGCAGTTTTCCGTATCAACCGTTGTTGTGTGCTTAATGCCAGACACTGACGAGAGCACATTTTTCCAAGACTCTTCCACGGAGTTTCCGATGGCACAAATCATGCCCAAGCCAGTCACTACACAGCGATTCTTCTCTTCGGTCATTCTGAATTCCTTATGCTTAATTCTTATCAGTTTGTCATTATCGGGCTTGACCCGATAATCTCTTAGACAATGAGATTCCCGCGTCAAGCGCGGGAATGACAGCTTATGCGTTCTTTACGATATAATCCGCAATCGTGTCGATGCTGTAGAATGTTTCTTTGGGAAGTCCCGTCATAGAAACACCGTATTCGTCATCAGCAAAAGAGATGATTTCCAGCGAGTCCACTGAATCCAAGCCAACCTCGTCGCCGAACAACGCCGTGTCATACTTCAGCACATCGCCGTCCACACCCAAGTTTGACATAAAGAAATCCTTTAACTTTGCCTGTACTTCTGTCTTTTCCATTTGTTTACTCCTTTTTGAGTTTCTATTTTATCAATTTGAATACACGCATTGTAGCAGGAAATCGCAAAGCACTCAACGGTTCAAAAATATCTACAAAAAAGACAAATTTCACGCATATTGACAAGTAAATTTTACAGAATAAACAAAAAAAATCGCATTAAAAAATCCCGCCCTCAATCTTTTTGCAAAAAAGACAGATTGAAAGGCAGGATTTTTCGCAAAAACGATTTTTTACGACGGTTGCTTTCCGATGTACGCCAAGATTCCGCCGTCAACGTAGAGAATATGCCCGTTCACTGCGTTTGAAGCGTCGCTCGCAAGGAACACCGCAGGTCCGCGCAGTTCCTCTGGCAAGAGCCAGCGACCTGCCGGGGTGCGCCCGCAGATGAACTGGTCGAACGGGTGGCGGCTTCCGTCAGCCTGTTTTTCGCGCAAGGGTGCGGTCTGCGGAGTTGCGATGTAGCCAGGTCCGATGCCGTTGCACTGGATGTTCTGCGCGCCGTATTCGGAGCAGATGTTGCGCGTGAGCATTTTGAGACCGCCCTTTGCCGCCGCATACGCGCTCACCGTCTCGCGCCCAAGTTCGCTCATCATCGAGCAGATGTTGATGATTTTTCCGTGCCCCTTCTTAATCATGCCGGGGAGAACCGCCTTTGACACGATGAACGGCGCGTTCAAGTCAACGTCAATCACGGCGCGGAAGTCCGCCGCGCTCATTTCCGTCATCGGGATTCGCTTGATGATGCCCGCGTTGTTCACGAGGATGTCAACCACGCCCACGTCCTTTTCGATTTTCTTCACCGTCTCCACGACCTGCGCCTCGTCCGTCACGTCGCAGATGTAGCCGTGCGCGTCAATTCCCGCCTCCTTGTAGGACGCAAGCCCCTTGTCGAGCTGCTCCTGCCCGCGGTCGTTGAACACGATTTTTGCGCCCGCCGCCGCGTATGCCGACGCGATTGCGAAGCCGATTCCGTAGGATGCCCCCGTGACCCAAGCGACTTTTTCCTTGAGGCTGAAGCTTTCCATGTCAAATTTTTCCATCGAAAAATCCTCCAATAAAAATTTATTTTTCAATTTTGAATAACAGAATAAACGCTCCGCTCGTTTACGTCAAATTTTGAGTTTCTGATGAACTCACCGTTTGCAAAAGATTGAGTTTCGCGTGTTCTTCAAAGAGTTTGTTAAAATCAAGAATAAAAAGCGGATTTTCGTTCCAGCGGAACGCATACGCAATAAACTCCTTTGGAATCGAACATTCCGCGTCCTCGATTTTTTCTTCCTCGTAAGTTTGAATTACGTCTTGAACAGAATCCGCCACAAGCCCATACAGAATAACGGTTTCATTTCCAGAATTATCTGCCTTAATACGCATTTCAACAACGATGATTTTTGTGCGCTTGTCAGCAACTTGGTCTGGAAGCGAAAATCGCCTGCGCAAATTCACAACCGTAATTCCTTGCCCTCGCGAATAAATCAACCCCTCGATATACGGAAGCGCACACGGAACCGCCGTCGGCACGGAAAGATTAAGCACTTCCAAAACCGATTTTACGTTAATCGCGTAAAGATGATTGTCAACCGTAAACGTAAGATAATTTTCCATTTTTAATTCTCAACGTTTTCAAAAATTAGAATTCCTCAAAATCCGAATCGCTGATTAAATCTGCCGCCGTTTTTCTTACGACCGTGCCACTCGTAGGCTTCTTTTCCGCAGTTTCAGGAACTGGCTTTGTCGGCGGATTTTCTTGTCCGCTTGAAGCACTTTCGGTTTTTTGTGGCTCTGGAGTTTCCGATTTTCTTTGAATCTTTGCGATTTTTACTTTTGCGGGTTTTTTGGGTTTTGCCGCGCTCTGTTCTGTTGGCGCAGAAACAGCGGCATGCGTTTCCGCTTCGTCCAACACTTTGAACTGACGATTTTCGTCCCCTGGCGTTTTGAAGAACGCAATAACCTTTACGAGTCGTTCCGCTTCCGCAGAAAGTTCCTCCGCCATTGCAGCCATTTCTTCCGCCGCACTCGCATTTTGCTGAACCACTTGGTCCATCTGAATAATCGCTTGACTGACTTGCTGCGCACCGTCGTTTTGCTCTCGACTTGCGATTGCAATTTCCTGCACAAGTTGGCTCGTTTGCTCGATGCTCGGAACGACCTCTTTGATAAGTTCGCCCGCGTGTGTTGTCGTTTGAAGCGTTTTTTCAGAAATCTCGCTGATTTCGCCCGCCGCGCTCTGACTTCGCTCCGCAAGTTTTCGCACCTCGCTCGCAACGACCGCGAATCCTTTTCCAGCCTCGCCCGCGCGCGCCGCTTCGATTGCCGCATTAAGCGCGAGCATATTCGTCTGACTTGCGATGTCTTCGATTACACCGATTTTTTGCGCGATGATTTCCACGGCAGAAACGGCATCGTTTACCGCTTCTCCGCCCGCTTCGCCCTTTGCCGCTGCGCTGTTCGCGATTTCGCTCGTTTTTCCCGCGTTGTCGGCAGTTTGACGAATGTTGCTCGTCATTTCTTCCATCGTCGCGCTCATCTGCTCGGTACTTGCCGCTTGCTCGCTTGCACCCGTGGAAACGACTTGACTTGACTGACTCAACTGCTCGCCGCCAGAGCGCACTTGCATCGCGCTTTCTCGAACTCGGTCAATCGTGCCGATGAGCGAAGAAACCATGCCGTGCAACGCAACTCCCATTGCACCAAATTCGTCTTTGCGCTTTTCGATGCCCTCGATTGTGTCGTAATCCGACTTTGGAAAAACAAGATTTCCCTCGCTCACCGATTTGAGAACACGAGAAAGGAAATTGACAGGTTTCGCAAGCGAAGACGCATACATAAAACCAATAACAAGTGCGATTACAATGATAATTATCGAACATATAATCAAAAGCAGCGTCATGTGATGGATGCCGGCTTCAAAATCCGCCGTAGGCGCACGAATCGCAAGCGCCCAATTCGCTTCCCGAATTGGCTTGTAGGCAATGTAGAACGGCTCCTTGTCAACCTTGATGACTTCGCTTCCGTGCTCGCCGTTCATCATCAACTTGGAAACGCGCGCAAGGTCGCCGAACCCCGGCTCTTCCGTCTTGTAGAGGTCTTCCCATGTGCGCGACTTTTCCACGTACTCGCTGTTTTGCGCGTAGATGATTGCGCCCGTGAGCCGATTGATGAAAAATTCCTTGCCGCTCTTGCCCACGGTGAGCTGCTCGGCAAAGTCGCTCAGGATTGTCATGGCGATGTTCGCCGCGAGTACGCCGCGGATTTCGCCGTCCGCGTTGTAAATCGGGCACGCCGCGTAGATTGAAAGTTCTCCGCGTGCGCTGATAATTGGCCCCACGATTGCGGACTTGCCCTTAATCGCCTCCTGGAAGTATTCCCGAGTGGACACGTTGAGCGACTCGTCCATGGATGTGTAGGCGTTACCCGCAGTGTCGGTGACGATGAAGTAGCGCGCCGCCTTGCCGATGTTGCGGATGTAACCCTTGATGGCAACCGCCTTCTCCTCTTCCGTGGCGTCGCTCTTGAGTATAGGGAATTCCGCCACCGTGCGGAGCGCGATGAGGTCTGACTCCAACTTGAGGTCGGCGTAGTTCGCCACGTTCTCCACGAGCATCTCCATGTTCTCTATTGTCTGGTCGTTCACCATGTCGTTTGAAATGTAAAGCGCGATTGAAGTAAGCACGATTCCCGTTACAATGATAACAACCGAAACGAACACCGTGATTGCCGTCCGAATACTCCTCATGAAAATGCTCCTTGAAATTGGCAGATTTTCTCCGCACTGTTTTTTCTATTTTTCTCAAATTTTTTATTTGAGTTTGTTTCAAAAGTGTTTGTCATGTTGAGCAGAACGAAAAATCTTTTTAGATTATCCGCGTCGCTCAAAACGATTTTTTTTCACCCGATTATTTTTTTTACCACAGCGAGAAGTTTCTCGCTCGTAAACGGTTTGACAATCCACCCCGTCGCGCCAGCCGCCTTGCCTTCGTCCATTTTTGACTGCTGATTTTCCGTGGTGAGCGCGATAATCGGCGTGAACTTGTATCCTTCGGTCTGTCGAAGATTTTTCGTCAACTCGATTCCGTCCATGTTTGGCATATTTATATCCGTGATAACAAGATTGAACTTGTCCGCTTTTGCCTTTGCGAGCGCGTCCACGCCGTCTTCCGCTTCCACAACCTCGTAGCCTTCTTGTCCCAAAATGAACGTAATACTCGCCCGAATTGATTTTGAGTCATCTACTGCAAGAATTTTCTTTGCCATGTTTTTCCTCCGAACTGTTCGATTTTCGATTTTCTCTTTGAGTTTTTTCATTTTACAGAAAAATCGCGTTCATGTCGATTTTTCAGCGCATTTATTTCCACCCTTTTGGTCTTGAATGAACAAGAACCGTTTGCGCAATGCTCTGCAATGGAACGATTGTGTCAACCGCCCCCGCCTTGACCGCTTCCGCAGGCATTCCATAAACGATACACGTCGCTTCGTCTTGCGCAATGTTGAACGCGCCCGCGTCGTGCATTTCTTTCATTCCCTTTGCGCCGTCGTCGCCCATGCCCGTCATTATCACGCCGACCGCGTTTTTTCCCGCGTAACGCGCCGCGCTTCTAAAAAGCACGTCAACACTCGGTCTGTGCCGAGAAACGAGCGGTCCATCTTTTATTTCAACGTAATAATCTTTTCCTTGACGCTTCAAAAGCATGTGGTGATTTCCTGGCGCAATGAGTGCTTGCCCGCGCTGAACCATATCGCCGTCTTCCGCTTCGTGAACCGCAATTTTGCAAAGTCCGTCGAGTCGCTGCGCAAAAGATGCCGTAAAATGCTCTGGCATGTGCTGCACGATTACAAGTCCCGGCGAATCTTCTGGAAGCATTGTCAAAAAATCCTTTAGAGCCTCAGTTCCGCCCGTTGAAGCCCCCACAACGATTACCGTGTCCGTAGTGTCAATCGGAGCGTGCGCGGGATTTGGTTTTTCAAGAATCACGTCCGCGCTCAATTTTGGCTGAATTGTGCCGCCGTCACGAGAGCCAAACCCAAAAGCACTCGCTTTTGGAGCGGGGCGCGGAGGCGGAGCAACCACCGTCTTTTTTGGCTCTTCCGCCTCCTCAAATTCCTCGATTTCTTCCTCCGTTTCAAAAATCGAAGAAGAATGAAGAGCCGCCTGCGACGGAATCAACTGCTTTATTTTTCCCTGACACGAATTTGCGGACTTTATCGCCTCAACGAGTTTTATTTTTGATTCTTCTAAAAATTTTTTCGTTCCAATGCTCGGCTTCAAAATGATTTCCGCAGCCCCGTACTCAAGAGCCTTCATTGACTCTGCCGACCCTTTTTCAACGAGCGTCGAGCAAATCACGCACGGAATTGGGTCAACGGTTTCGTTCATTTTTTTGAGGAACGTCAGCCCGTCCATTCGCGCCATTTCAATGTCCAGCATGATTACGTCGGGTCGCTCGTCGCGGATTTTGCGAACGCCCACAATCGGGTCGGGCGCAGTGGCTATAACTTTGACCTCCTCAGTCGAGTTGAGGATTTCCGTGATAGTCTGCCGCACAAGCGCAGAATCGTCGATTATCAAAACCTTGATTGGCATACCGCCTTTTCTCCTCTTTTATTTTTTTTACTCGATTTTTTGAAAAATCGTAGGTCCAACGGTTTTTAGCGGAAGATTCATGCCAAAAATCGTTTCCGAATGTCCCAAAAACAAATGTCCGCCAGGAACAAGATGCGCAAGGAGTTTTCTAATTACCGCCTCCTGTGTTGGTTTATCAAAATAAATCAGCGCATTTCTGCAAAAAATAATATCTTTTACAGTTCTTATCGGATAAGACGCATCCATAAAATTAAGCCGCTCAAGCGTAACGTGCTTTCGGAGTTCGGGCTTAATGCGAACGAGATTTTTTGAAGCATCTTTGGAGCGCAAAAAATACCGTTTTTTCATATCAAACGAAAGGTCGTCAACGGTGTCCATTGGATAAACGGCGTTCAAAGCCTTGTCCAACACGCGCGAAGAAATGTCCGTTCCAAGAATTCGATAATCGCGAAGCGCACCTTTGTGATTTCTGGCAAATTCTTCCATGACCATGCAAAGCGTGTACGGCTCTTCTCCAGACGAACACGCCGCAGACCAAATTTCCACCGACGACTTTCCTTCTTGAACGAGCGCAGGCAAAACCGTTTTTGTCATATAATCAAAATGCGGACTTTCGCGGAAAAAACTCGTGAGGTTCGTTGTAAGAACGTCAATCATCAGCGCGATTTCTTCGTCGGATTGAGATGTTGCGGAAAAAGCGTGCGCGATGTACGAATCAAAATCCGTATACCCCGTCGCCTTTAGTCGCGCTTGAAGCCTTGACTGCACCATGATTTTTTTTTGCGCAGGCATTTTGATTCCAACGTTTTTTTCTATAAATTCTGCAATTTGCTTGAACTGCGCATCAGAAAGCTCCGCAGGACCTTGCGGCATCTTTATGTTTGCCATTTTTTACTTCGCCTCCTGCATCGACGAGCGAATCATATTTGTGAGTTGGAACACGTCCAAAATCAACGCGACTGAACCGTCGCCCAAAATCGTGGAGCTGTTTATTCCCGTACAATTTGTATAAAGCGGACCGAGCGGTTTTATAACCGTCTGCTGACTTCCGAGGATTTTGTCTACAACGAGTCCAAAAACATCGTCTCCGTCATACACCGACACAATTTCAACTCGTTCTGGAATTGCGTCTTTGATTTTGAAAAAACGGCGCAAATTTATCGAACGCAAATCCTTTCCGTGATTTTTTGTAACAATAAATCGCTCGGTTTCAACTTGCTCCAAAGTAATCGTCGATGAAATACATTCTGAAATCGTGTTGAGCGGAACGATATATTTTACCGCGCCAATCGTCACAAGCATTCCATCAATAATCGCAAGCGTGAGCGGGATTTTCAAAATAAAACTCGTGCCGTTTCCTTTTTGCGACTCGATTGAAACCGTGCCACCAAGCGAAGCGATGTCTTTTTTTACAACGTCAAGTCCAACGCCACGCCCCGAAACAGACGTAACCTGCTTTGCCGTAGAAAATCCCGGCTGAAAAACAAGCAAAAACAACTCCGAATTAGAAAGTTTGTCCGTTTCTTTTATAAGTCCTTTCTGAATTCCCTTTGCGCGAATTGCTTCCGCGTCCATTCCTTTGCCGTCGTCGGAAATTATGATGTGAATAAACGCGCCCATGTGCTTTGCGCTAAGCGTTACCGTTCCTTGCGCGTTTTTTCCCGCCGCCTCGCGCTCTTCTGGCAATTCTACGCCGTGGTCTACAGAATTCCGAATCAAATGCAAAAGCGGGTCGTTGAGTTTTTCGATGACCGTTTTGTCGAGTTCCGTTTCCGCACCCACCGTGAGCATTTCGACTTTTTTTCCGAGTTGAGAAGAAAGGTCGTGAACCGTTCTTTTGAATTTTTGAAAAAGCGTTCCCACGGGAACCATGCGAAGTCCCATCGAAATATCGCGCATCATCACGGCGATTCTGTCGCATTGCTCCGAGAGATTTTTGAATTTCATGTTCTCGGTTTTTGTTGCCTCTTGGTCGAGTTGCGCGTTGAACGTAACGAGTTCGCCCACAAGGTCTACGAGTTGGTCGAGTTTCGCCGAAGAAATCCTAAGCGTCGCTTGCGAAGCACTCGCGCTGCCCGCGCTTTGTGCGGGTTTTCCGTCCGTTCCAAGCGAGCGAAGATGCTGCTGCTCCGCCAATGCCGAGCGCACTTGCTCGTCTGAAACGATTTTTTTGTTCACCAAAACCGAACCGAGCCGCTGCCGAGCGTTCAAAATCGAATCGAGTTCGTCTTGCGTAACGTCTTTTCGCGCCACAAGAATCTCGCCGATTTTGTTGTCTTCTCCGGGCAAAAGGTCGATTTTTTCGATTTCAACTTTTGAATCTGAATCAAGGAAAATAAAAACGTCCTCGATGTCGTTTTTGCTTTTTGTGGTTGTGAGAATAATGTCCCAGAAAAAATAGCACAGTTCGCTGTCCATTTCTGAAAGCGACGGCAAATCTTGATAAAACGGCACAACCGTGGCAGTTCCCAATTCTGTCAATTCTTTTACAAGAAGTTCTGGGCGCGTGCCGTTTTGCATTATCATTTTTGACGGGCGGAATTTGATTCGCCACGAGGAATTTTCGTCGCCTTCCTTTTTTCCGATTTTTTTTACAGGCGAACCAGAACCCGCAATGCTTCCGCCGTTTTTTTGAACGTATACTTTGAATTCAAGAACGAGATTTTCGCTTGATTGATGCACTTCTGGAGAAACTTCCATTCCCGCGTCTAAAAGCGAGCGAATATGGTCGCGCGCCTTCAAAAGAAGGTCAATCAATTCTGGCGTTACGGGAATTAAACCGTTACGAACTTGGTCCATCGCGCTTTCGGCTTCGTGCGTAAACGTTGAAATTTCGTTAAAACCGAACATCGCCGAAGAACCTTTGATTGTGTGCATTGCGCGGAACACCGCGGCAATCGTTTCTGCATCCCCAGGATTATCCGAAAGAGCAAGCAGTTGCTCCTCAAGATTATCAAGAAGGTCGTTCGCCTCTTCAAAGAAAACGGAACTTAACTGCTCAAGCATTTTCAGTCTCCCCTCCGTCTTCCTCTTTGTAATCTATGTGATATTCTTTGAGCGTAATCGCACTTGCCTTCGTAAATTCTTCAATAACCGAAGGAATGTCGCCCGTGAGGTAAAACGATTTTTTTGATTTGTCAGCTTCTTTTTTTGCCGCAATGATTATTTGGATTCCCGTGATGTCAATGTCTTCGACTCCAGATATATCAAGTCGAATTTCGGAATTTTTTTTGAACGCCTCAAGGAGCGAATCGCGAAGCGTGTGCGCCTGCTCGATTCCCGCAGTTCCCTGCCATTTGACGGTCTCAAATTCGTCAGCCATTCCTTGAAACTCCTCTTTTGTTTCTTCTCTATTTCTTTTCTTTTGAAAAAAAATGCTCTATAATAAATCTGCCGTTTTAGAGCGAGAGTTAAAAAATCGTATTCCATTTTACGACGATTTTGCGCAACCGTCAAACGGATAGAAAGTCAATTTTATGAAAATCAAGGAGTTTAGAATGGACGAAAGCAAAAACGACGACTTTTTTTCTTTTACGCTTGGAACTGGAATGTTTGCGGTTCCTGTAAAGTACGTCAAGGAAGTTTTTGAGTTTACGTCGCTCACTTCCGTTCCAAACTCGCTTCCGTATCTTCGCGGAGTTATGAATATTCGCGGCTCGGTCGTTTCAATAATCGATTTACGCAAACTTTTTGGCTTTAATCCGTCGGACGATTTATCGGAAACGTCCGTAATAGATTTGGAAGTTCCCCGCGAAAACGAAAAACCGTTTGAACTTTCAATAATCGCCGACAGCGTTGACGTTGTAAGCGGACTTTCGATGATTGCCGCAGGAAGCGCGTCTTACGGGATTCCAGCAGAGCAAAGTCAATTTGTGCGTTCTGTGGCGCGGCGCGGAGACGAATTTATTTTAGTCCTTGACCTTGCAAAAATTCTCAAATTCATCGAAAGCGACGTTGAAAAAGCAGAAAAAGCCCGCGCATAATTTTGGAGCAAAGCGAAATCTCTTAAAAAAAACGAGATGTTTCGCTTTGCTCAACATGACAAAATCAAAATCTAGCGAGAAGTGCGCAGTTTTTGCGCGGATTCTGCTCTCAAAATCGCTTCTTCCAAAAGCCGCTCAATAAGATTTGTAAACGAAAGCCCCGCCGATTCGCACATTTTTGGAAACATGCTGATTTGCGTAAAGCCTGGAAGTGTGTTGATTTCGTTTAGAAAAAGCGTTTCCGTTTTTCGGTCAATGAAAAAATCAACGCGCGAAAGCCCCGAAAGGTCAAGCGCGGCATACGCTTTTTTTGCAAGAGCGAGAACTTCAGAAAGTCTTTTTTCAGGAAGGTTTGCAGGAATCAAAAGCGACGCGCCTTTTGGGTCATTGTATTTTGCGTCGTAATCGTAAAAACCGTGCGACGGCGCGATTTCGCCAGGAACGTAAGCGCAAAGCGTTTCCGCCGCCGATGTTCCATCCGCCGTGGTAGGATTTCCCGTTACGCTGCATTCGATTTCCCGCGCGTCAATTGCTTTTTCAACAAGCACTTTGCAATCCCACTCAAACGCTCCCAAAAGAGCCGAATCAAGTTCCGTGCGATTGAAAGTCTTTTGCGCTCCGTTTGAACTTCCCGCCGAACACGGCTTTACAAACATCGGATAGCCAAAATCGTCTTCTGCACTTTTTATAATAGAATAAAGTTTTTCTTTGCTCAAAAAATCGCTTTTACGAACGCACACACCAGGAACCACGGGAATGCCTGCGTGCGCGAGGAGCGATTTTGTTTTTTCTTTGTCCATTGTCCACGCACTCGCGCCCACGGAGCAACCGACATACGGCACAAGTGCGATTTCAAACAGACCTTGAACCGTGCCGTCTTCGCCGTTCGTTCCGTGCAAAACGGGAAAAACAACGTCTGTCGCAATTTTTTTTCCAGAGCGAGTGCAAAACGCGCCCGTTTTTCCGCCTCCAGGAATCACAAACATCTCGTTTTCCGCTTTTTCAGAAATCTCAAAATGCGCCGTTTGGTCTGCGCGAATCCGAAAAAGTTCCGAGTCTTCTTGCAAAAACCATCGCCCCGATTTTGTAATTCCAACAAGAAAAATCGCGTGGCGAGCATCAACGTTTCGCGCGATTGCCGATGCCGACACAAGCGAAATTTCGTGCTCGCCCGATTTTCCGCCATATATGAGCATTATATTCATAATCAATTCTCCATTTTTAGCAATTTGCTGTTTGAAACTGACCGAATTTTCAAACAATTTTATTTTACTTTTATTCAAACATTTTTGGAACGAGCAAAATCTGCGAGTTGCTTGCCGTAAAAGTCGATTTTTTGTATAGTTATGAGCATGAATAGAGATAAACTCCTCGTTGGATTTTTAACGGCGACGATTGGACTTTTAATGCTTTTGACACCAAGCGCGTTTGCAAAATTCGCAGTCATTTTGCTCGGCGGGGCATCGATTTTGAACGGCGTGTTGATTCTTTTAACGGCGCGGAATTTGATTTTTGACCGATTATACAATCACGTTGTCATTGCCCGCGGGATTTTGAGCATTTTAGTTGGAAGCGTTGCCGTTGCACTTCCGCTCGTTTTTGCAGAAACAGTCCTCCGAATCATCGCGTATTCGCTCGGCGGATATTTGGTGATTTCGAGTTTGCTCCTTTCGTTCACCGCACTCAAACTCCGAAGAAACGGAATTCCCGTCAAAAAATCCGCGATTGAAATTGCGGTGTCGCTTTTTTTGGCACTTTTGCTTCTTACGATTTTGACGCTCATTTCGCCAGAGCGCGTTGGAATGACGATAATTTACGTTTTTAGCATCATTTTGATTTTTTCGGGACTTTCGCTCGTGATTCTGCAATGGATAAAACGTCCCAAAAGCGCGATTGTTGTTCAAGAACAAGATTACGAAGACCACCCCATAGAATCAACGGAAATCGCAGAGCCAAAAAATTAAAATTGCGCTTCCGTTTTTGTAGCATTGTTATTTTTTTTATAATCCGTCCGAATTGATTTGTTTGATTTTCTATCCGATGTTAAAATAAATCTGTTCGATAACTCCCGTTATCGTTTCGATTGACGATTTCGAAAATCGAATTGCTCAATCTTTTGAATTGAAGACAAAAAATCAGGACGAAATTTATGAAAAAAAAGAGTCTTATATTCAGTCTTTGCTGGAAAATCGGGCTTGTTGTGATTGTGCTTGTTGCTCTTTCGGCGTTTTTTAGCATACACAACGCGCGAAAAGCGTCTCACACGGCGTTTGTGAGCGACACAAAGGAACTGTTGAAACAGTTGGTTGTTGCAACACAATACCGCAACAACATTCAAATGCAGCAACTTCGGAGTTACACGATGCTTGACGACATCGGACTCAACTCCACAGACCCGCTTGAAATTCAAGGAATGCTCCAAAAGAGAGCAAAAAATCGGCAAAAAAATTTCAAAAACGTCGCTTACGTTGATTACGATTCGGGACTTGGCTATTTTGACGACGGGCGAGTTGTAAACGTGTCGAACGAATCGTATTTCAAAAAAATGAAAGAAGGAAATCTTTCTCAGATTTATCCAGAACCGACTGGTTCAAATTTTGAAAACGGAGTCGTTCCGATTTGCAAAGCGGGAGAGCCAAAAAAGTCTGACGGAAAAAATCGCTACGGTTTTTTTGTGGGGTTCACGCCGATTAGTTACATTCACGATGGAATCAAAGGAATCAAGGGCGGTGCGCTCGATTCGCCCGAAGGATTTGCGATTCTTTTGCGCCAGCAAGACCTCGCCTACATGAGTGCGCCCGACACGTCGCTCGTGCTTTCACGGCGACTTGAAGACACGGCGGGAATCCGCGTGAGCGAAGAACTCAAGCGAATGTTGAGTTCAGAAAAAGAAGGAAACGGCACGCTCACTCTCAACGGCTCTTCTTACGAAGCGTTTTTTAAGCAAATTACGGGAACCACGTGGAGTCTTGTGGTTTTGATTCCGCAATCGACCGTAAACGTGGCTTCAAACGTGCTTGCGCGCTCACTTCTTGCGTCAAACTTCATTTCGCTCATTTTGATTCTTGTTGTTGTTGTGCTTTTGCTCATTTTGAGTTTCCGTCCGCTCAAAAGTCTAAAGCGAGAATTTGAGCGCATTTCCACGGGCAACGCCGATTTGACCGTTCGACTTGCCGAAACAAAAAACGACGAAATCGGGCAGATTACAACGAGTTTTAATCGTTTTATTGGAAATTTGCAGGAACTCATAAAAGACATTGCGTCTTCAAAAGACACGATGACTGGAACGTCAAAAAGTTTACGAAAAAGCGTTGACGAAACAAACACCGCCGTTTCTAACTTGACGCACACGATTGACGCTGTTACCGAAAATATGCAGGTGCAAGAACGGCGCGTTGACGAAACGAGTCGCACAATCGAAAAGGTTTCTTCGTCAATCGAAAATCTTGAGCGACTTGTTGAAGAGCAATCGGCGGCAAGTTCGCAGGCTTCAAGCGCGGTCGAAGAAATGATTGAAAATATCCGCTCTGTCACAAAGTCAAGCGAAAACATGACGGAAGCGTTCGACGGGCTTCGCGAAAACACGCAAAAAGGAATTGCCACGTCAAACGACGTTTCAAAAAAAATCACGGAAGTCGAAAAGCAATCGCAAGTTTTGGGCGAAGCGAACAAAATCATCTCAAACATTGCGGGACAAACGAATCTGTTGGCGATGAACGCGGCAATCGAAGCGGCACACGCAGGAGATGCGGGAAAAGGATTTGCCGTTGTTGCCGACGAAATCAGAAAACTCGCGGAAGATTCTTCGATTCAGTCAAACAGTATCAAATCGCAAATCGCTTCAATCCGAAATCTCATCGAAGCCATTGTAACGTCGTCCTCCGTTGCCGACAGCGTGTACGCCGAAACGGGACGAATGATGAGCGAAACGGCGCAAATCGTTGTTTCGATTCGGAACGCAATGGCGGAGCAATCGTCTGGCTCAAAACAAATTATTGAAGCATTGCGCTCCCTCGCCGAAACGACCGCCGAAGTCAAAAAGGCTTCCGAGGAAATGCAAGGCGGAAACCGCGCCATTTTGAGCGAAATCAAATCGCTCAACGAGCAGACCGCAAGCACAAAAAAGTCGCTTTCCGAGGCTCTTGGCGTAACGCAAGGCGTAATCGACATCAAAGATTCGCTTTTGGAAGTTTCCGACGAAACTTCAAATGCGGTTGACCACATTGCGCAAAAAATCGACGGATTTACATATTAAAAAAACGCGGTGGTTTTGATAAACTTAAAAAAACGCGGTGGTTTTGATAAACGAAGCCACCGCGTTTTTTTTCAATCTTTCTCAATCAGCGCAAAAATTTTTGCTATTTTTTATTCATAATTGAGTCGATGGATTCGATGCACGCACTCCGAAAGCCAGATTTTTCGAGCGAGGAAACGCCGCAAATCGTAGTTCCCGAAGGCGAGCAAACGGCATCTTTTAGAACGCCTGGGTGCGTTCCCGTTTCAAGTTGCAATTTTGCAGAACCGAGCACCATTTGCGACACAAGGCGATACGCTACATCGCGCGGAAGACCGTACTTTACTGCGGCATCCGCATAAGACTCAAGAAACAAATCCACGAACGCAGGTCCACAGCCTGCAACCGCGCCGCCGATTCCCATCAAACTGTCTGGCAATTCTTCCACGATTCCAATCGAGCGAAACAAATTCATAAGTTCCACCCGCTCTTGCTCCCCAAGCGAATTGGATTTTTCAAAAAGCATCACGCCCTCCCCCACCATTGCTGGCGTGTTCGGCATAACAAATTGAATCCGCGTGTTGCTCCCTAACACATCGTGAAAACGCTTGAAATTCCACCCAAGCGCGATTGACACAAGAGCCTTGCCTTTTAACACCTCCCGAATCTCGCTCAAAACGCCTTCAATTTGATACGGTTTGCACGCAATAAACACGGTGTCAGCGTTTTTGACCGCTTCCATTGCCGACGCGCACGGCACAAAGCCGATTTTTTTTGCATTTGCTGCAAGTTTTTCTTGATTTGGCGCAAAGGCAAAAATGTCGTTTTCGCCAATTCCCGCCTTCCGAAATCCCGCGCACAAAGCCTGCGCCATATTTCCCATGCCAATAAAACCGAGTGTTTTCATTTTTTTCTCCTGATTTTTTCGTTCTGTCTAAAATCCTAAAATCTAAAATCGATTGAGTATAGTCAAAAAGTTACCGTTTTAGAAACGGCAAACCGTTCGTGTTTTGTTACGAGCGCACAGATTCACTCCCCCGCCAAAAAGAGCGTTCCGACCGACGCGCCCGTGCGCAGCTCGTCGAGGATATTCTCCCTGCCGCCGTTCGCAAGCAGCATCGGGATTCCGTAGACGGTCGTTTTTTCCGCCGCTTGGATTTTCGTCTCGATGCCGCCCGTTCCGAACGAGTTGGTGCCGCCTATCACAATCGATTTTCGGAGGCTTGGAATCGAATCGACGACCTCAATCAGCCGCGCGTCCTTGTTCGTCTTGGGGTTGTCGGTGAAAATGCCGTCGATGTCGCTGAAGAGGATGAGCAAGTCCGCGCTCCACAAAATCGCCGTGAGCGCGGAAAGGTTGTCGTTGTCGCCGATTGCGAATTCGTCCGTGGAAACAGAGTCGTTCTCGTTGATGATGGGAACAACGCCCTCGTCCGCAAGGGTGAAAATCGTGTTCCGGATGTTGAGCGAGCGGTGGTTGTCCTCGAAGTCGTCTTTGGTGAACAGAAGCTGCCCGACGTGCAGCCCGTGCTCCCCGAACGCGCTCCGCCACTGCGCCATGAGCTCGACCTGCCCAATCGACGCGAGCGCCTGCCTGAAATGCACGTCCTTTTTCCGCGCCCATTCCTTGAGCGTCGAAACGCCCGAAACCTGCGCCCCGGAAGAAACGACGACAATGTTTTTCCCCGAGTCAATCAAGCTTTTGCATTGCCGCGCAAAATTCCGCATGAACTCGACGTTCTGCGTTCCGTCCGCCTTTGCAAGCGTGTTCGACCCGATTTTTATGACGATTTTCCGAGCGTTCGCAATCGTCTGCTGTATAGTTGCGTCCATTTTTTCACTTCCCGATTTTGTGTCCAGTTTTGAAAAATTCGATTTTTCACATCAAAGGTAAGTATGTGTTTTTTTTGGCAGCGTCGCAAGTATGCGCAAAGTACCTCCCGACGAGCAAAAATGGTATTGTACAGAATCCGCGCTTCCATTTATAGTAAAAACATCTCCCAAAAATCCGCAGATAGTGATTTTGGATTTTTAGGGAAAAGGGGATGTATGGAATACGCAAAATTGGGAAAATCGGACATTACGGTGTCAAAGTTGTGCGTGGGCTGCATGAGTTTTGGCGTGGCAAGCGAGGATTTTCATCTGTGGACGCTGGATGAGTCGCAGACGGAAGAACTCGTCAAAAAGGCGTTGGATTTGGGAATCACGTTTTTTGACACGGCGAATTGTTACGCGCACGGAACGAGCGAGGAGTTTTTGGGGCGAAGCCTCAAGCGTCTTGGCGTGGCGAGAAACCGCGTGGTGCTTGCAAGCAAAGTTTATTTTAACGATGGACGTCTTTCAGCCCAAGCGATTGAGCGGGAAATTGAAGGCACGTTAAAGCGGCTTGGCACGGACTACCTTGATTTGTACATCATTCACCGATTCGACAAGGAAACGCCTGTGGAAGAAACAATGGAAGCGTTGCACCGCCTCGTGGTCGCGGGAAAAGTGCGGGCGTTGGGCGCGTCTGCGATGTACGGCTATCAGTTTTCAAAAATGCAGGCGGCGGCGGCGCACAACCACTGGACGAAATTCGTTTCAATGCAAAATCATTACAATTTGCTCTACCGCGAGGACGAGCGCGAGTTGATTCCGATTTGTAAGGAAACGGGCGTGTCGCTCACTCCGTACAGTCCGCTTGCGGCGGGAAGAGTGAGTCGCGCCGAATGGAAGAGCGAGAGCGAGCGGAGTCGTACCGACAAAGTTGCTCGCGCAAAATACGATGACACGGAAGCGACCGACAAACGCATTGTCGCGCGAGTTTCTGAACTTGCCGCGCAAAAGAATTGCTCAATGACGCAAATCGCGCTTGCTTGGCATTTTGCCAAAGGCGTAACCTCCCCGATTGTGGGTGCAACAAAGGCGCGGTACTTTGACGACGCGGCGGGCGCGTTTGACGTACACTTGACGGCAGAAGACATTGCGTATTTAGAAGAGCCATACATTCCGCACAAAGTAATGGGCGCGTTGTAAAGTTGTAAACAGTAAAAATAAACCGCGGCGTGTGTTTCTGTCGGTTTCGGTGGTTGAACCGCGCCTGCCTGTCGGCAGACAGGTCAAAACCACCGACTTTCCTCGCTCATCAAAGATTCCGAGCGTTCTCTTTTTCGCGTGGCGGACGGGGCGCGTTTTTGATATACTGAATTTGGAGAGGCGCGAGGTGAAAATCCGTATCGCACAGATTTTTCTATTGATTTTTCCCATTTTCTCGGCTTTCTCATTTGCAACAAACGCAAAATTCGGTGATTTTTTGTGGTTTTTGGAAACGACCCGCGGTTGGCAACAATTCGGCGTGATTTCGCAACAAGGAGGCGCGAGTTCGCAAACGCAACAAGTTCTTGACGTAAACGGACTTCTGTTTCATTCATTTTTGAAAGAGCGACTTATGGCAAAGGCGCAACTAAACCTCGCGTTCACAAAATCTCCGATGTTTCTTTGGACTGACAAGCCCGATTTTGCGCACGAAGACGGCACTTTGAACGAAAATCTCCGCTGCATAGAATTTGACATTCAAGCGTATCTTCCACGACCTGGTTGGTATTTTTCAAATCTCGCGCCGTTCGCAGGATATTCATTTGTAAACTATTCTGGCGATGAAAATTATTCTTCCGAAGCATTTGCGTACAACAGTTTTTCGGGCGGAGTACAATATTCTCAGAAAATAAACAGATATTATTCGCATACTTTCTATGTTTCGTATTCTCCGATGATGGTAATTCACGGAATGACGCTCGAAGATATTTTGCATTACATAAATTACGGAGCGGAATTTTTGACGAGTTTCAAATATGTTTCGCTCACGCTTTTTGTGAATTTTCGGAGAGTTTTTATTGACGCGCATCTGTTGGGATTTTTTGACGAAACAAAATATCGATTCAACACGAGCGAAGTCGGTTTTTCTTTTCGCATGACGCTCTAACGCGCGTTTTTGTTGCAATCTACTCAAAATCTGCTAAAATGTGAAAAAACACACGGCATTTCTTGAGAGTTTATGAGAATGAGACGTTTTGCTTTTACATTCTTAATTTTTATTTTTCTTTGCGCGGACTTTTTTGCGCAAACAAAGAGTCATTTTATGGCGCGATACACGAGTCGCGCTTGGACTGCCGTAGACGGACTTCCTGGAAACACGATAACTGACATTTTGCAAGATTCTGACGGTTATATTTTTCTTGGAACTTACGAAGGACTCGTTCGATTTGACGGAATTGAATTCAAACTGTTTAATCAAAACACAAACAGCGAACTCCATTTTGCTTCCGCTCGTTCGATTTTTGAAGATTCTCGGCAAAATCTTTTTATTGGTTCAAACGACCAAGGAATTACGATTATTTCAAAAAAAAGTTCCGAAGTTCGCACTTATACAACACAAAATGGACTTCCAAACAATTCCGTTCGCGCTTTTTGCGAAGACAAATCTGGAAACGTGTGGGTTGGAACGTCGGCGGGCGTTGTTTGCATTTCTCCGCAAGGAATCGTTTTTGAGCCAATGGGGAGCGACTTAATTCCGCGCGGGAATTCGCACATTGTAACGCACCTTTTTTGCGACTCAACGGGGCGCGTTTGGATAATGACGAGCGACGAAGGCGTTTTTTTCTATACGGGTGGCGCGTTTTTTAGATTCGTCGGTCTCAAATCGTTCAAAAATTCAGATATTACGGCGGTGAACGAAAGCAAAAATGGCGAAATGTGGTTTGGAATCGCACCTCATTACGTCGCGCAACTTAAAGAAAACGGCGAAGAAACAATTTACGACGTTGGATTTGGCGAGCAAAAAGGTTCAGCGGTGAACTCGATTCTTTTTGACAACGAGGACAACGTTTGGTTCGCGCTCGATAACGGAGTTTCCGCGCTTTCTGACGGTCAAGTTTTTGGTTTTGACCAAAAAAACGCCCTTTCAGACGACAAAACAACAAAACTCATTCAAGACCGCGAAGGAAATATTTGGCTTGCCACTGACAGAGGCGGAGTGCAGCGTTTTAGCCACGCAATTTTTAAGCCGTTCAAAACGCCAAACACCATCAATGCGATTTGCGAAGACAAAACGCGCGATTGCATTTGGCTGGGAGCGGACGACGGGCTGTATTGTTACAAAAACGGGATTTTTGTAGATTGCGAAGAAAGTCGGCACGTTGGAAAAATCCGCGTTCGGCACGTTGGAATGACAAAAGACGGCGGGCTTTTGGTTTCAACGTATGAGCAACTGGGGCAACTGCTTTTTTGCGCTGACGGAACGGTAAAACAATGGACAAAAGACGACGGACTTTCTGGAATGCGGGTTCGAGTCGCGCTTCAAACAAAAAAAGGCGACTTTTTGATTGGAACCACAACGGGGCTTTCGATTTTTAGCGCAGATGGTTCAAAAACAACAATCGACAAAGACGACGGAATTCCAAACGATTACATTATGGCTCTTTTTGAAGCGAGCGACGGCACGGTTTGGGTTGGAACGGACGGCGGTGGCATTTTTGCCGTGCGCGACGGGTATGTCATTCGCTCAATTACCACGGCGGAAGGGCTTGCGGGAAACATCGTGTTCAAAATTGACGAAGTGCGTCCAGACGAAATCTGGATAAACACGGGAACGGGACTTTCGATTATGAGAGAGGACGGGCGCACAATCGTCAATTACGACGCTTCGAGTGGACTCGGAACGGACAGCACGTTTCAGGCACTTAGCAACAAAAACGGCAAAATCTTTTTTACGTCAAACCGCGGGATTTTTTCAGTTCCAGAGTCGGATTTTGACAGGCTTCCAACCCACGGCTCAATAAATTCAAAATGGTACGGAAGAAGCGACGGAATAATCACAAGTGGCGTTACGTCAACGTCGCTTTCGATGTGCGATTCAAAAGGAAATTTGTGGTTCACGCTGATTGACGGATTTTTGTTGATGAACGCGGGTGAAAAAGGCGTAACAAAAAGACCGCCCGTCGTTCATATAGAAGAAATTACCGTAGGCGAACGAAAGGTGCAAGTGAGAAACAGCCCCGTCATCGTAAATCCAGACGAAAACAGAATCAGCATAAAATTTTCAGGCTTGAACTACGCTTCTCCAGAGCAAGTTCGCTACAAAACAAAACTCCGCGGATTTGACGCGGACTATTCGCAGTGGACGGCAACTCGCACGGTTTCCTATACAAATCTTGCGCCAAAAACGTATCATTTTACGGTCATCGCAATGGACGGAAACGAAACGGTCAGCCTTCCGAGCAATCCGCTCGTAATCGAAGTTCGTCCAGCGTTTTATCAGCGCACTTGGTTTTGGATTTTTTTGATTTTGGTCATCGCCTGGCTTTTGTTTTTCTTTGTGCGCGGGCGAGTCAGACGGATTCAAAGGGCGCAACTGAAACTTGAAACGCTCGTCAATGAACGAACGGAAAAACTCGAAAATCTCAAAAAAGACCTTGAACGACAAGTTGAGCAGCGAACGGCGGAACTCAAAAGGGAAAAAGAAAAAGCGAGTTTGATTTCGATTGAAGTTACAACGGCACTTTCTGGAACGATTGACGCAAAAGACAAATACACGCGAGGACATTCGCAGCGCGTCGCCGAGTATTCTCGAATGCTTGCGCGTGCGCTCGGAAAAGACGAAGAATATCAAAATAAGATTTACTACGTCGCGCTCCTTCACGACATCGGAAAAATCGGAATCCCTGACACGATTATAAATAAACCAGGAAAACTCACGGACGAAGAGTTCGCAATGATAAAAGCGCATCCTGTTATTGGCTCGGATATTTTGAAATCAATTACGATGATGCCCGAAGTGAGCGTGGGAGCAAGATGGCATCACGAACGCTACGACGGCAAGGGGTATCCCGACCACCTTGCGGGAGAAAAAATCCCAGAACTCGCGCGAATAATTTGCGTTGCCGACAGTTACGACGCAATGACCTCAAACCGAAGTTACAGAAAATATCTTTCACAAGAGTTCGTTCGCACAGAATTCGTAAAAGGGCGAGGAACGCAATTTGACCCCGTTTTTGCCGACAAAATGGTCGAATTGATTGACGCAGACAAAGATTACAAAATGCACGAATGACGCATTTTAGGCGGAACAAACCGCTCTAAAAATAAGTTTTTGATTTTTAAGGAGGAAAAAATGAAAAAACTTCAAGCAATAAAAGCGTTTGCCGTGGCTACCATTTTTTTGCTTTCAGCGTGTAGCAGCGACGGTGGCTCAAGCAGCAACGACGGCGGAAATTCGTCAAGCGAAAAAACGGAAAATGCAGACGGAACAACCACTCTAAAGATTCAGGAATATGGCGATGGATTTGTGAGTTCAACTTTCACCAAATCAACAGATTTTCCTGGTTACACAGGAACGGGCTATCTTGACGGTGGAACAGCAGAAAGTGGCAACATCGTTTACACAGTGTCTGCGGCAGAAGATATTAGCGACGCAAAAATTGCGATTCACTATTTGGCTACAGAAGTTACTCGTGTGAGAGCGGCATTGGTTTCTGTGAACGGAACGGTTGCTGAAAATCCTCTTGCAATGACAACCGATGTTAAAGTCAAAAAGGACAAATGCACTTCCGAAAATTGGAAAGATACCGCGTATCTAACAGGCATTTCCCTCAAAAAAGGTTCAAATTCAATCATCGTTACCGGTGCACCTGATGGAACTTACACAGCAGCAGGCGGAACTTCAATAACAATCGATGGACAAAAGAAATACCTTAACTATGTTGACTATCTCATCGTTATCGGCAAAGGAATAGATTACGGAACGGACACAACGAAATTTGTTTCACTTTCGACAGTTTCTGAAAATTCGACTGCTGGCTCTGCGACAAGCGACGCAAAAGGCTCAAATGTCGCAGAAAATTCAGAAATCACTTTCACGGCAACACCGAACTCTGGTTGGAAATTCGAATGTTGGTCAGATGGCTCAAAAGAAAATCCACACAAGGTTACTGTTTCAACCAACACAATTATGTTCGCACACTTCATTCCAGAAAATTACACAGCTCCAACAGACTTGGTTGGATACG
>CALFJF010000041.1 GCA_937877535.1 uncultured Treponema sp. | reverse complement strand
TCCTCACGGATTTTTAGGTGCGATAATGCCAATTCTTCGGTGGTTGCGCCAAGTTATTTTGGTGGTTGCGCCAAATTTTCGGTGGTTGAGCCTGTCGAAACCACAGGCAACAAAAAAAATGTTTTTATCCATGTACAATTTTAATATGAAACAATGTATTTCTTTGATTCTGATTTTTCTTCTTGCGTTCTCGGCTTTTGCCAAAAAAAAGGAAAAAAAGCCGGCGGCTACGGAAAAAATCTATGATTTGGCGATTTCCGAAGATGACATTCTCGTGCTTGGCGAAGACGAAAATCACCTCGTAAAAGACGGCGCGGGCGTTCATCTTTTCGTGAAAAAACGCGGCGACATTCAGAGTGTGGCACTTCTCGTTGATTCTGACAATTACAACGACCCCGATTTGTCTTTGATGCGCGCAAAAGAATTCAATTCTGTGAACGGAAACGAACTTCGGTACGCATACGGCTCAAAATCGACTTTCAGGATGGAGCGGCTTCCGAACGCGCTCATTTCCTCGACGGTCGAGAGCAATTTTTTGGGCGAGTGCTTTCACATCTACATTCCCCCAAAAATGTACTACGGATATGTGATTCAGACTCAAAACGAATGTGAATTCACGGACGGGCTGACGGTGAATGTACGCGCTTTTGCCGAAAAATACTGCGACACTGGCGGAAAATTTTATGACAACAAACTCGCCCTTTATGTTTCTGACTGGGAAACCGAAGAAAAATTTGCCGAAATTGCTTCTGAAACGGGCGGAAATCTTCGGCACATCGAAAGTCTTTCCAAACTTACGGAAGCATTGATTTCAGAAATCGACGAACTTGAAAAGTCTGAAAAAATCGAGCTTGTCTTTGCGATTGACGCGACGGACAGCATGAAAGATGATTTTGTTGAGTTCCGCAAGAACTGGCTTCCCCACTTTGAAAAGCAGGTTAAGAAATTCAAAAACATTAAAATCGGCTTGCTTTTTTACAAAGATTACGGCGATGAATTTAAGGACGGCGGTATTCCAGTCAAAAATCTGGGCTTCCTCAAAAATGCGAAGGCGTTTTCTTCAGCGGTCAAAAATGTGAGCGTAAAAGGCGGCGGCGATAGGGAAGAGGCGGTTTACGAAGCGCTTTATGCTTGTGCCACAAAATTTGACTGGAGCGAAGAGGCAAAAAAGAAAATCATTCTCGTGGGCGACGCTCCGCCCCATTCAAAAGACGATGGAAAATACACGCTCGGTTTTGAATCATTTTCGGAAAATATGAAAGAACGAAAAATCGCCGTTGACTGCATTTTGATTTCAGATTCCGCCGAGAATGTCGAAGTGATGAAGTCAGTCGAAAAATCAAAGATGACGGAAGAACTTGAAAAATCAGTTGACGCGCTTGATATAAAATAATCAAAAATCTCCGCCGTCGGTCATTTCGAGAACCTCAATGACCATTTCGACGCGCTCTTTTGACCAATTCTTCGACGATTACGTCAATTTTTCGGCGGTTGAGTCTGTCGAAACCACAGCCAACAAAGATTTCCGTCGTCGGTCATTTCGATAAACTCTTTTGCCAAGTTTTTCGATGCCCGCGTCATTTTGAGGGAGTGAAGCGACCGAAGAATCTATATTTTCAATGTAAATGAGATTTTTCGCTTTGCTCAGAATGACAGATGATTCTTTAACAAGGGGCTTAAGCCCCTTGTTTCCTCACGGATTTCAAGGTGCGATATGCCCAAGTTTTTTCGGCGGTTGAGCAAAAATTCGGTGGTTGAGCCTGTCGAAACCACAGCCAACAAAAAATCCGCCATCGGTCATTTCGAGAACCTCAATGACCAATTCTTCGGTGGTTGAGCCTGTCGAAACCACAAGCAACAAGAAAATCCGTCGGCGGTCATTTCGACGCGCTCTTTTGACCATTTCGACGCGCGTTTTTGCCGACATTTTTTGCAGATTTTTATTGCGTTTTTTGCTACAATGAAAAAAATCATTTTGGAGAACAGTATGTATATAACGTGCCTAGACCTTGAGGGTGTGCTTGTGCCAGAGATTTGGATTGCGTTTTCAAAAGAATCGGGGATTCCTGAACTTTCTCGAACAACGCGCGATGAGCCAGATTACGACAAATTGATGGAATGGCGAATCGGAATTTTGCGGGAAAAAGGGCTTCGACTTTCGGATATTCAAAAGACAATCGCCAAAATTGACCCGCTTCCTGGGGCAAAGGAATTTTTGGATTCGCTTCGGAAAGAATGTCAAACCGTCATCATTTCTGACACGTTTGAGCAATTTGCCGCGCCGCTTATGCAAAAACTCGGTCAACCGACGATTTTTTGCAACACGCTCGAAATCGACTCCGACGGATTTATCACAAAACATAAAATGCGCTGCGAAAAATCAAAATTGACGACGGTTCGCGCCTTGCAATCAATCGGTTTTGACACAATCGCTTCGGGCGACAGTTACAACGACCTTGCAATGATTGAGGCAAGTCGAGCAGGATTTTTGTTTCGTACAACAGAAAAAATCCGCGCCGACTACCCTACTCTTCCCGCGTTCACCGAATATTCGGAACTGTTGGAAGCAATCAAGGCGCAACTCAAAAAAAATTAGGGTGAAGTTTCATTTTTCATCGAGCAAAAGCGAAAGTTCCGAGTCTGATAATTCTCGCCACGCGCCAAGCGGAAGACTGGAGTCCAAAAAAAGAGAGCCGATTTTTACGCGCTTTAATTTTACAACGGAATTGTGAAGTGCTTTGAACATTCGCTTTACTTGATGAAATTTTCCTTCGTACACGGTGAGTAAGCAGTCGTAACCGCGGGCACATTCGCCTGCGCTCAAAACATCAAACGAGATTTTTGCAGGAAGCGCGTCGAATTCCGCTTCGTTTCCCTCGCGCGGAACGTGGATTCCACGCAAAAGAAGACGCGCGTATTCTTCGCGTTTTTTTTCGTCAACATTTTCTAAAAGACGAACGGCATACGTTTTTGAAACGTGCGTCTTTGGAGAAAGAAGCGTGTGCGTCAAAGAACCGTCGGTCGTCAAAATCAAAAGTCCTTCGGTGTCAATGTCGAGCCGCCCGACGGCGTGCAATTCCCCGCCCAAAAACGGATGACGCATTTCCTCGCCTACAAGGTCTATCACCGTGCGATTAACGCTATCGCGAGAAGCGCACACCACGCCCGCGCATTTGTTCATCATCAAATACACGTCGCGCACAAGCCGAACCGCAACACCCGAAACTTCAACGTGACTTTTTTCAACGTCGAGCAAAAACGCAGAATCGTAAACGAATTTTCCGTCAACGCTCACTTTTTCTGCGCGAAGCAGTTTTTTTACGTCTTTTCTTGAACCAAATCCGTGATGAGAGAGGATTTTGTCGATTCTCTCTAGTTTTGCCATTTTTAGTAACAATCCCAATTATAAAGCACGCGCGAAAAGTCCCGTTTTTCAAGGTCTTGTGGCGTTATAAAAAAATTCGCAACGCCGCTGTCACCCCAAGAGATTTCAGAATCGCTGTCCATTTGAAAAAGCAGTTCCGTATATTCAGAAAATGTGTCGGAAAACGAGCGAACGTCGTCTTGCGTAAAAAACGGATAGCCACCCAACCGACTTCCCGCACTTCCCTCTAAAAGAGAATCGAATTGTTCGTTAGAAAGCAAATCGTTCAAAACGTCGTCCGCATTAACCGAAAGCGACGTTGCCGTTTTTTGAATTTCATTTTCAAAAGAAAAAACGCAGGGACTGATTTTTACGTCTTCCTCACAAAACGAAAGCGAAAACTCGCCAGAAAATGGAAAATCGTTTGCAATATCTTCATCAAAAGTCGTTGGAATTTTTTGAGCGCGCACGGATTTTTCAGTTATTTCAAGGTCGATTTTTTCATGGAAAACAACGCGAAAATCTTTTCCCGTCATCCGCTCGTCAAAATCCATGCCAAAAAGAGAATTTGCGGCAATAAAAAATTGCAAAATGCCGTGCGTCGGAAAACCTTTTAGATTCGGGATTTTTTCAAAATTGAACTGGGAAAGCAAAACAAGTTTTTCGCCTTCGGACGAAACAGGATACGGTTTTGAAAAATCCCAATACGGAATCCCGCCAAATTTGCTGTCAAAAATCGAAAGTCCATTTGCCCGAACAGCGTTGATTTTCAAGGACTTTCGAGCCGTTCTTGTTTGCGTTTCTCGTAATATGTTTTCAAGATTTTCTTGCGTCATTTTTCTTTGCCTCATTTTTTTCAAAAAACTCAAAATCATCACATTCGCCTTTTTGGGAAAATCGAATCCGTTTCAAAAAAATCATCGAGCGTTAATGGGAATGTACTCTCTTTCTTGACAAATGCTTTTGTACGCGGGACGGTAAATGCGCCCGCCCGCCACGATTTCTTCGATTCTGTGCGCACTCCACCCTGCGATTCTTGAAACGGCAAAAAGCGGCGTGTACAATTCGCGCGGAATATTGAGCATCGAATAAACGAATCCTGAATAAAGGTCAACGTTTGCGCAGATTTTCTTTTTGTCGCCAATTTTTTCGTACAGCACTTCCGGACCGATTTTTTCGATAAGTCGATACAAATTAAACTCTTCTTCCATGCCCTTTGTTTTTGCAAGATGAGCCGCTTTGTCGCGAAGAAGCGATGCTCGCGGGTCGTTTACGGTGTAAACGGCGTGTCCCAGTCCGTAAATTAGCCCCGTTCGATTAAACGCTTCTTTTGCAACGATTTTTGAAAGATACGCGCGGATTTCAGATTCGTTCGACCAATCGCGGACGTTTTGTTTTACGTCGTCCATCATTTGCGCCACTTGAATGTTTGCGCCACCGTGCCGTCGCCCTTTTAACGAACCGACCGCCGCCGCCACCGCAGAATACGTGTCCGTGTCCGCCGAAGAAACAACGTGAACCGTAAGCGACGAATTGTTGCCACCTCCGTGTTCAGCGTGCAAAATGAGCGCGAGGTCAAGCAGTTTTGCCTCCTCGTCAGAATATTCTTTGTTTGAGCGAATGAGGCGCAAAAAATTCTCCGCCGTAGAAAGATTTGGAAGCGGATTGTGAATATACATCGATTTTCCGTCAAAAAATCGTCGCTTTGCTTGGTAGGCATACGCGGCAAGCGTGGAAAATCGCGCAATGAGTTCGATGCACTGCCTCAAAATATTTGAGATTTCGCGTCCTTCGGGATTTGTGTCGTAAGAATACGACGCAAGCACACCGCGAGCAATTTTGTTCATAATGTCGCTCGACGGTGCTTTCATAATCATGTCTTCTGTAAAATTGTCTGGGAGAGTCCGTTTTGAGCCAAGAACGTGCTTAAAAAAATCAAGTTCGCTTTGCGAGGGAAGTTCTCCAAAAATCAAAAGATACACGCACTGCTCGTAGGCAAATTCGTTGCGACTTTCCGCATCTTTTACTAAATCTTCAACGTTGTATCCGCGGTAAACGAGTTTTCCTGGAATCGCGACTTTTTCGCCGCCGTTCATTTCGTAGCCCACAACGTCGCCAATGCTTGTAAGTCCCACAAGAACGCCCGTTCCGTTTGCATTCCGAAGTCCGCGCTTCACATCGTATTTTGCATAAAGCGAGGGGTCTATGGGGTCGTTGTGTTCTGCGAGTGCGCACCATTTTTCGATTAAATCGCCGTTGTCTTTTAAGATTGATTCTGTGTCCGAGCTGTTTACCATTGAATTCGCCTCCCCTTCTTTTTTCAAAAATCAAAAATACAAAATGCAAAAAAAATAGAACCGTTCGGAATTTTTTTCAGAACAGGTTTCTCTTTTGGTTTATTATAAGGATTTTCCCGATTCTACTCAACAGAACAAGAAAGCAAATAAAAAGGAAGAAATCTCGCGCGTTGAACTCCCCGTTTTTCAAAAAATCTACAGATTTTAACGATTTTCTCTTCTATAATGAAATTGAGTTGAGTTTATTCAAAAACGGAGAAAATCAAAATGAAAAACGCGGAATTGGGCGAAAAGGAAAAAAAACGCCGAGAACAAATGCTTTTTGGAAACAAAACGAGCGCGTTGTTTTTTCTTGCGTTGCCGCTCGTTTTTTACAATTCGCTTGGACAGATTTTTCAACTCGCTGACACGTTTATTGCCTCTTCGTTGAGCGCGAACGTTGTTTCAACCGTGTCGTTCGTTTCTCAAATCGAAAAAATGATTACCGCGATTGGCTCTGGGCTTTCTGTGGGCGGCGGCATTCTTATTGCGCGGAGTTTTGGAGAAGGCAACACACAAAACGTTCAAAAGCAAGCCTCCACGCTTTTTTTTCTATCGTTTTTTATTGGAATTGCGGTTTTGCTCGTCATTATTCCGCTCATGTATCCGCTCCTTCGCCTTTTTAGAATGCCAGACGACCTTTTGAGTTCTGGCGTTTTGTATTCGAGTCTTTCGATTGGAAGCGTGATTTTTCAATTTGTGAACACGATTTATTTTTCTATTCAAAAATCGCAAGGAAACACAAAGTCGATTATGTGGGGAAACCTTTTGGTGCTTTTTGTAAAAACGTCCATGAATATTTTTACGCTGCACCTTGTCAAAAACGGCAAAATCGAACATGAAAACGCGATGTATTTTCTTCCCGTGGCAACGATTTTTGCTCATTTTTTGTTGACGTTGATTGCGATAAAAAGCCTTTTTTCAAAAAAAAATCCGCTTTGTCTTTCGATTCGTGCGGTGGAATTCAAAAGGAATTTTTTACTTCCGCTTTCATCGCTTTCGATTCCTGTCTTTCTTGAAAAATTCGTTTTTGCGGCAGGAAAAGCAATCGTGAACTCGCTTTGCGCAAGTTTTGGCTCTACGGTTGTGGGCGCACTCGGCGTAAGCGACAGGATTTGCGGGCTTTCCACAAACCCAATAAACGGTTTTCAAGAAGCAGAATCAAGCCTTGTTGCAAACAATCTTGGAAATACAAACGTAAAACGCGCAATTGGATTTTTTTATCGCTCGCTCATTTTCAATTTGACGTTCGTCCTTATTTTGTTTTTCGTCACAGGATTTTTCAAAGAATCGATAATCGACCTTTTTGCAAAAGGAAACGCGAATTTTGCGTCGGAAATCGAAAAAATCTACTTTTACGAACGGCTCGACACCATTTTGATTTCCGTGAATACGAGCGTGATGGGGCTTTTGTACGGTTTTGGACGCACAAAAATCGCAATGATTTTGAACATCGTGCGCCTTTTTTGCTACAGAATCCCGCCCCTTTTGATTTTTTTGAAAGTCCCAATTCTAAAAAACACGTTTGGAACGGGCGCAGTTGGGCTTTCGATGCTCATTTCAAACAGTCTCGTTGGAATTACGGCGGGAATTGTCGCGCTCATTTTTATCAAAAAAATCAAAAAATCCAACTGCTGATATAATTCTTAGTTTTTTGATATGATTTTCTGGAGATAAAAAGATGAGGTGGGATTATGGCGGAATCTTTTGACATTCGGACGAACAACACGGAAACGGACGCGGACACGCTGCTTGCGGCTTTTTTTTGCGCGTTCCCCAGGTTTTCTGATGCGGAGCGCGCGCTTTTTTCGCGCGCCTGGGCGTTTTTGCTTTCAAAGACGGACGGAATCACGCGGTCGTGCGGGAAGCCGTACTTTTTGCATCCCATGCGCGTGGCGGCAATCCTTGCGGACAGTGGCATGGACGCGGACTGCACGGTGTGCGGGCTGTTGCACTCGATTTTTGAAATTGACGGCGTGGCGCGCACCGAGGTCGAATCTCAATTCGGCGCGGTCATCACCAAAATCGTGGGCGACACGTCAAAAATCACGTCGCTCAAAATCAATTCAAAGACAATCCAGCAGGCGGATTCAATCCGCAAAATGCTCTTCGCGATGATTGACGACGTGCGCGTCATTCTCGTAAAACTCGCCGACCGACTCGACCGAATGCGAAACCTCAAGTCAATCGAAGAAAAAAAGCAGCGGCTCGTGGCGGCGGAAGTGATTGACATTTGGGCACCGCTCGCCGACCGACTCGGAATGCAGAACGTCAAGAGCGAGCTTGAAGATTTGAGCCTCAAATACGCAAACCCCGACGTGTTCCAGCACATCAAGGCGATTGTGGCGCAGAAAAAGGGCGAGCGCGCGGCGTACTTGGAAAAGGCGGTGAATGCGATACAGGAGCAGGCGCAAAAAGCGGGAATCAGCGTGCAGATTTCAAGCCGCGCCAAGCATTTTTACTCGATTTACCAAAAAATGCGCAAGCGCAATAAGGGCGCGGACGAACTCTACGACCTGCTCGCGCTCAGAATCATCTGCACCACGAATGCCGAGTGCTACGCGCTCATCGGAATCGTGCACGGGCTGTGGAAGCCGATGGACGGCAGGTTCAAGGACTACATCGCAATGCCAAAGGCGAACGGCTACCAGTCGCTCCACACCACGGTGGTCTGCGAGGGAAAGCCGCTCGAAATCCAAATCCGCACCGCCGAAATGCACAGCATGGCAGAGCACGGCGTGGCTTCGCACTGGCTCTACAAAAAAGGCATGAACCACGACAAGGTGGACGTGAACTCGCTCGGAATTTTCAACCAACTCCAGAACCTCAAAGACGAAAACCTGACGGACGAAGGATTTTTCGCGCGGCTCAAGGGCGAACTTTTGGGCGACGAAATCTTCGTGTTCACGCCGCGCGGCGACGTGGTGCAGCTCCCCGCAGGCTCGTGCGCAATCGACTTCGCCTACCACGTGCATTCGGCGGTGGGCGAGAAAATCGTGGGAGCGAAGGCGGACGGAAAAATTATTCCAATTACGCAGCCGCTTTCAAACACGCAAATCATCGAAATCCTCACGAACCCGCAGGCGCACCCCACGGAAAACCAGCTCAAAATCGTGCGGACAAGCAAGGCGCGGCAAAAAATCCACTCCTGGCTCGTGGCGAACGACCCGACGTTCGTGGACAAGGCGGCGGAAGCGCAGCGAGCGGCTGACATTGCGCAGAACAATTCGCGTTCTCGAAAAATCCAAGAGGAGAAAAAACGCCACTCAAAAGGCACAGGACTAGACGCGCGAAAAGCGGAAATGGCAGCGTATACTGGAAAAATCATCGTGGACGGAACAAAGAACGTAGCATTTACGCTCGCGGGTTGCTGCCGTCCCGCTCCCGCCGACGCGATTCTCGGTTACGTGAGCAAAAAAAAAGGCATTATGGTTCACTGCGCCGACTGCTTGACTTTTCAGCGAATGGCGAATTTTGAAAAACGCAAAGTTGACGTTGAGTGGGAAAAAAAGCCGCTCCCGCTCAAAAATGAGCAAAAACGCTAGTTTTTCGCTGACGAAATTGCTTTTATTGACACGCGCATTTGTGAGTTGTAAAATTTTTGGAAGTGTTACCAATGTATACTGAAAGTGGTGGTTGAGTGTCCGTCAACCACCGACAGTAACACACGTGATAATACTTCCAGATTTTTTAGTTCAAGGAAAGAAAAATAGGAAATTTTACTTTTGTGCGACTTTTTCTTGACACGATTGCGTCGAAATTGTAAAATCCTATAAAACCTATAGGAAAAGGTATTTTTATGCAAATCGTTGATTTTGTTGGAAACACGCCTCTTGTAGAACTTTCTGGTATAAATCCGTACCGCGACCGCGTAACATTATACGCAAAGGCAGAATTTTTGAACCCCAGCGGCTCTGTCAAAGACCGCGCGGCTCGGGCGATGGTACTCGACGGGCTTGCGACGGGAAAACTGGGCGAGGGGAAAACGCTCATCGACGCGACGAGCGGCAACACGGGCATCGCCTACGCAATGCTTGGCGCGGCACTCGGATTCAAGGTGACGCTTGTAATCCCGCAGAACGTGAACGCGGGGCGGAGGTCTTTGATGACCGCCTACGGCGCGCACATCATCGAGTCAAGCCCGCTCGAAGGCTCTGACGGCGCGTACTTCCTTGCGCGGAAACTCGTCGCCGAGTCGCCCGACAAATATTTCTACCCCGACCAGTACAACAACCCCGCGAACTGGCGTGCGCACTACACCACCACCGCCGAGGAAATCTGGAAGCAGACCGACGGCAAAATCACGCACTTTGTGACGGGCGGCGGCACGACGGGCACGTTCACGGGCACGAGCAAGCGCCTCCGCGAGCTAAAGCCCGAAATCCACACGATTTTGATGCAGCCCGACGGCCCGTTCCACGGAATCGAGGGCAACAAGCATTTGGAAACGACGGAGCGTCCGGGGATTTTCGACGACTCGCTCGTTGAAAAAATCGTTCCCGTGGCGACGGAGAAGGCATACGACATGGTGCACCGCCTTGCGCGTGAAATGGGAATCCTTGCGGGCATCTCAAGCGGCGCGAACGTGTGCGCCGCGCTCGATGTGGCGAAGGACGCGCCTGACGGCTCGGTCATCGTGACGATTCTCTGCGACGCGGGCTACCGCTACCTTGACGAGCCTGTGTGGGAGGACTTCCATGATTAGAGTTCCTGCAAAATTGCTCGCGGACATACGCGCCCACGGCGAGCGCACGTTCCCGAACGAGTGCTGCGGCATCATCCTCGGCACGATTGACGAGGCGGGCGCGGACGGAAATGCGAGCGTGAAGACCGCGACGGAATTGCGCCCCATCGAGAACGAGTTTGAGGACGGCGAGCAGTACCACCGCTTTTTGATTACGGAGGAGCAGATGCTCAGCGCGGAGTTGTACGCGCGGCGAAATCGGCTCGACATCGTGGGAATCTACCACTCGCACCC